>NZ_JAVREV010000002.1:0-605981 GCF_031845565.1 Streptomyces johnsoniae
ATCATCGTTCGACTTGCATGTGTTAAGCACGCCGCCAGCGTTCGTCCTGAGCCAGGATCAAACTCTCCGTGAATGCTTCAAAGAAACAATCCACGCGAGCAATAACCTCGCTGAACTGTAAAACAAAGACCAAGAAACCATCTCGGCCCACAAAACATTGGCGTTGACTTTTGGCACGCTGTTGAGTTCTCAAGGAACGGACGCTTCCATCGAATCCCTCTCAGGACCCTCCGGGCGCTTCCCTTCGCTGTGTCCACCACTCTAGAAGCAATCCCCGCCGAATTCCAAATCCGGCTCCTGAGACCCCATTCCGGGCAAGCCGAAATAGACCCTCGCGGGCTCAAGCTCATAAGTGTGGTAGAAGCTGCTCCCGCCCGCCGGATGAGATGACCCATCGGCTCGGCGACAACCCGGGCAACATTACGGGCGTGTGGCCACGGCGTCAAGCCGAGACCAACTCGGCCGGTGCCTCAGGCCGCCACCGGGGCCTCGGCCTGCCGGTCCGACGCCACGACGTCGCCGGTCTCGCCCGCCGCCACCGCCCGTTTGCCCAGGATGAAGACGTAGGCCAGGAACGCCACTTCGGCCAGGACGCCGATGCCGATGCGCGCCCAGGTCGGCAGGCCGGAAGGGGTGACGAAGCCCTCGATCGCGCCCGAGACCAGCAGCACCACCGCCAGGCCGATCGCCATGCCGAGCGCCGCCCGGCCCTCCTGGCCGAGGGCGGACAGGCGCGTCCGCGGCCCCGGGTCGATCACTGTCCAGCCCAGCCGCAGCCCCACGCCCGCCGCCACGAAGACGGCCGTCAGCTCCAGCAGCCCGTGCGGCAGGATCAGGCCGAGGAACACGTCCAGCCGGTCGGACGCGGCCATCAGGCCCACGCCGGTCGCCACGTTCACCGCGTTCTGCAGGAGGACCCACAGGACCGGCAGGCCGAGCAGCGCGCCGAAGGCCAGGGACATACCGGCGACCTGCGCGTTATTCGTCCAGACCTGAGCCGAGAAGGCCGCCGCCGGGCTGCTGGAGTAGTAGCTCTCGTACGCGCCGCCCGGCCGCGTCATCTCGCGCAGCTCCTCCGGAGCCGCGATCGACGCCTGGACCTCCGGGCTGTCCGCGATCCACCAGCCGAGCGCCGCCACCAGGCCCGTGAACACCAGGGCCGTCGGAACCCACCAGTGGCGCGTCCGGTAGCAGGCCGCCGGGAAGCCTGCGGTGAAGAAGGCCACCGCGTCCCGCCATGTGGCCCGCCTGGTGCCGACCACAGCGCTGCGCGCGCGTGCGACCAGGGTCGTCAGCCGCCCGGTGAGTGCCGGGTCCGGCGCGGAGGACTGGAGGACGGAGAGGTGGGTGGCCGTCCGCTGGTAGAGCACGACCAGCTCGTCCGCCTCGGCCCCGGTGAGCCTGCTCCGCCTGCGGCGCAGCAGGGCTTCCAGCCGGTCCCACTCCGCCCGGTGGGCGGCGGCGAACACGTCGAGATCCATGTTCAGAGCTTGTCAGACGGCAGTGACAGACTGGATGACGGCAGCGAGATTTCCCGGGCAGGGAAGAGCAGAGAAGAGGGGGAGGGCGGATGAGCCAGCTGGTCACGGGCGATGCGGTCGTGCTGGGGCTCCAGCCCGCCCGGCTGCCGACGCGCGCCATGGCCGTCGCACTCGACCTCGCGCTCGTCATCGGCGTCTACCTGCTGCTGTCCGTGGTGCTGCTCAGCACGGTGCTCCCGCTCGGCTCGGCCACCGCGCAGGCCGTGCAGGTGGCGCTGCTGCTGCTCGTGCTCGTGGGGGCGCCGATCGCGGTGGAGACGCTGAGCCGCGGCCGTTCGCTGGGGAAGCTGGCGTTCGGGCTGCGCGTGGTGCGCAACGACGGAGGGCCGATCCGCTTCCGGCACGCCCTCGTGCGCGGGGCGATCGGCTTCGTCGAGATCCTGTTCACCGCCGGTTCCGTCGCCATGATCGCGTCGCTGGTCTCGGCGGAGGGGCGCCGGCTCGGGGACGTCTTCGCCGGAACGCTCGTGGTGCGGGAGCGCGTGCCGCGCACCAAGTCGGCACCCCTGCCGCCCCCGCCGCCCGCGGTGGCGGCGCAGTTCGCGCAGCTCGATCTGTCGCGGGTGCCCGACCCGCTGTGGCTCGCGGTCCGCCAGTACCTGGCGCGCATGGGTCATCTGGACCGCGAGGTCGCCTGGTCGATGGGCGTGCGGCTGGCGGACGACGTGGTGGCGCGGGTGGGCGCCCCCGCGCCGCCCGGGATACATCCGGCGGCCTACCTGGGGGCGGTGGCCGCCGAGCGGCAGCGGCGTGAGGCGGAGCGCACCTTCGGCGCGCCGCTTTCCGCGGCTGCGTCGCCGCAGGCCCCACGGATACCGGACGTTCGGCCGGTGCGGGACGTTCCGCCGGAGCCGGAGCCGGAGCCGGAACCTGAGCGGCCGGGGCCTGAGCCGGAGCCCGAGCCGCCAGGGCGGGCGACCGGGTTCATCCCGCCGGCGTGAAGTCGGAGGGCGGCGTGTCCAGTTCCTCCAGCTCGACGCCGGGCGCGGCGAGCACCACGTCGCCGGACAGGTGCACAGTGCGCCGCTCCCCGGTGTCCAGATCGTCGATCCGGTAGGTGTCCACGGCCAGGGAGGCGCCGTCCGCGGTGTGAACGTCCCGGCCCGTCAGCGTCCACTGCTCGGTGCGGGTGCGCGGGGCGAGGACCGGCGGGGCGAAGGCGATCAGGCGGACGCGGGCGGCCGCGCCGGTGGTTGCCGGCCGCAGGAGGCGGGCGGTCGCGATGAGGAAGGCGGGCGAATCACCGGTGAACGCGCGGGCGGCCGCGTTGCGTTCCTGGCCGTCCTCGCCGGTCTTCGCGGCCATCCTGACCCAGGTCACGCCGTCGAGCGCCGCGCCGCGGACCTGCCAGCCGCCGGCGCGCAGTTCGAGGCGGACCGGACGGCCGAGCGCGTCCAGCGTGAGGTCGACGGAGCCGGCGTCCGCGCCGTCCGGCGCGGTGGACGTGGAGACGTAGCGCCAGCCGGTGGGGCCGGGCGCACAGTGGAACCGTTCCTCGCCGAGGGGCGCGCGGTCGTGCGGGTCGTGGAGGCTGTAGGTGCCGCGGGGCATGAGGGGGAGTGCGGAGCCGCCCGCCCGGCCGCGCGGGCGCGGCCGGGCGGGGGGAGCCGTCAGTACCGGTAGTGCTCGGACTTGTAGGGGCCCTCGACCGGCACGCCGATGTAGCTGGCCTGGTCCGGGGTCAGCTCGGTCAGCTGGGCGCCCAGGGCGTCGAGGTGGAGGCGCGCGACCTTCTCGTCCAGGTGCTTCGGGATGGTGTACACGCCGGTGGGGTACTCGCCGGTCTTGGTGAACAGCTCGATCTGGGCGATCGTCTGGTTGGCGAAGCTGTTGGACATGACGAACGACGGGTGGCCCGTGGCGTTCCCCAGGTTCAGCAGGCGGCCCTCGGACAGCATGATGATGGTGTGGCCGTCGGCGAACGTCCAGGTGTGGACCTGGGGCTTGACCTCGTCCCTGACGATGCCGGGGGTCTGCGCGAGACCGGCGATGTCGATCTCGTTGTCGAAGTGGCCGATATTGCCGACAATCGCCTGGTGCTTCATCCGCGCCATGTCGGCGGCCATGATGATGTCCTTGTTGCCCGTGGCCGTGACGAAGATGTCGGCGATCTCCACGACGTCCGTGAGGCGGGCCACCTGGTAGCCGTCCATCGCGGCCTGGAGGGCACAGATCGGGTCGATCTCGGTGATGATCACGCGGGCGCCCTGGCCGCGCAGCGACTCGGCGCAGCCCTTGCCGACGTCGCCGTAGCCGCAGACGACGGCGACCTTGCCGCCGATCAGCACGTCCGTCGCGCGGTTGATGCCGTCGATGAGGGAGTGGCGGCAGCCGTACTTGTTGTCGAACTTCGACTTGGTGACGGCGTCGTTGACATTGATCGCCGGGAAGAGGAGCTGCCCGTCGCGGAACATCTCGTACAGGCGGTGCACGCCGGTGGTGGTCTCCTCGGTGACCCCGCGGATCTCGGAGGCGGCCTGCGTCCACTTCTGCGGCGACTCGGCGAGGGTGCGGGTCAGCAGCTCCAGGATGACGCGGTGCTCGTCGCTCTCCGCGGTGGAGACGTCAGGAACGCTGCCGTCCTTCTCGTACTCGACGCCCTTGTGGATCAGCAGCGTGGCGTCACCGCCGTCGTCCAGGATCATGTTGGGCCCGCCGGTGGGGGTGTCCGGCCAGGCCAGGGCCTGCTCGGTGCACCACCAGTACTCCTCCAGCGTCTCCCCCTTCCAGGCGAAGACGGGGATGCCGGCCTCGGCGATGGCCGCCGCGGCGTGGTCCTGGGTGGAGAAGATGTTGCACGAGGCCCAGCGGACGCGGGCGCCGAGGGCCACCAGCGTCTCGATCAGCACGGCGGTCTGCACCGTCATGTGCAGCGAGCCGGTGATCCGGGCGCCGGCCAGCGGCTGCGCGGCGGAGAACTCCTCGCGAATGGCCATCAGGCCGGGCATCTCGTGCTCGGCGAGGGTGATCTCCTTGCGGCCGAAGGCGGCCAGGGAAAGATCGGCGACCTTGAAGTCCTGAGCGTTGGTGGCGCTCGTTGTCATGACGACTGCTCCTCGATGGCGATGCGTTGGCGATGCGTTGGCGATGCGTTGGCGGACACGATGCGACTGCGGGCGCGCCGCGGGAGCGCGGTGCGTCCGGAGCTTCGCAGTCCGTCGGAGGGCCTTCTTACCCCTCGGCCGGGCCGACCCCTCGGGCCGCCCGACTGCCATCAGCAGCGACGTCGACTTCTTCCTCCGAATCTACACCGCGCCCCCGGGGGGCTCTCAAGGCCGCGGGGGAACCGGGGTCGGGTTTCCGCCGCCACCGGGCCGCGGCCCGGTGGGTCACAGGGCGACGGTGGCGCGGAAAAGGGTGCCCGTTCCGGCCATGGTGACCCGCTCGCCGGCCGGCACGTACGCGGAACGGCCCGGCGCCAGGACCAGCTCGCGGCCGTCCGCGGAACGCAGCGCGATACGCCCCGCGGTGCACAGCAGGATCTGCGCGGCGGGCGCGGGCAGCGGCCGCGCGGCGGAGCCCGCGGCCAACACGTGCCGGGACAGGCGGAACTCGTCGATGGGCGTCGCGTACACCTCTTCCCCGCTGCCGTCCTCGGCGGGGGCGGGGCGCAGCACGCCGGGGCCGCCCGCCTCGAAGCGCACGATGCGCAGCAGTTCGGGAACGTCGACGTGCTTCGGGGTGAGCCCGCAGCGCAGCACATTGTCGGAGTTCGCCATGATCTCGACGCCGAGGCCGTGCAGGTAGGCGTGCGGGACGCCGGCGCCGAGGTACAGCGCCTCGCCCGGGGCCAGGCGCACGTGGTTGAGCAGCATGGCGGCGATGACGCCCGGATCGCCCGGGTAGTGGCGGGCGAGCCCGGCGTAGGCGGTGAAGGCGGCGGCGGTGGCCCGTTCTGGGTGGTCGGCGCCGAGCCGGGCCGCGGCCTCCGCGGCGCGGTGGACGGTGTCGGCGACGGCGTCGGGGTCGGCGGTCAGCACCGCGGTGAAGACCTCGCGCAGCGCGTCGCCCTCGGGGCGGGCGCGCAGCAGGTCGGCGTAGGGCTTGAGCTGGTCGACGCCGAGTTGTTCGAGCAGGTCGGCGGTGTCGGCGGCGGGGCGGAAGCCGCACAGACCTTCGAACGGGGTGAGGGCGCAGATCAGCTCGGGCTTGTGGTTGGCGTCCTTGTAGGTGCGGTGCGGGGCGTCGACCGGGACGCCGCGCGCCTCCTCGTCGGCGAACCCGGCCTCCGCCTGACCGCGGTCGGGGTGGACCTGGAGGGAGAGGGGTGTCGCGGCGGCGAGGAGCTTGAGCAGGAACGGCAGGCGCGGCCCGAACGCCCCGACGGCCGCCGGGCCCAGCTCGGCGGCCGGGTCGGCGGCGATGACGTCGGCGAGGGATACGGGGCCTGTGCCGCGGTCGACGCGGGAGGGGGCGCCGGTGTGGGCGCCCATCCACAGCTCGGCCTGAGGTCCGCCGGTGGGCTCGGTGCCCAGCAGCTCGGGCAGGGCGGTGGCCGAGCCCCAGGCGTAGGTCTTGACGGTGTTGTCCAGAAGGTCCATCTCGCGGCGGTCTTTCTGCGTCGTGGCGGACACGGGTCGGGGGCGTCGGAGGAACGCGGGCGGGAACGGGACCGCGGCGGCGGCCGGCTAGCCGCGCGCGGCGGCGAGCGTCAGGTAGACGGCGGCGAAGTCGAGCTGGGCGATCAGCTCGGCGGCGGTGCCGAGCGGGCCGCTGTCGCCGGCCGTCTCCAGCTCGCTGAACGTCGCGCCCTGCGCGAAGGCCAGCTCCCGGGCAGCCGCCGCGGCCCCGTCAGGACCGGGCGGGCGGCGCTCGTCGCCGTCCGCGAGCGGGCTGCGCAGCAGCACGACGCGGGGGTGGAGCGGCGCGGGCTCCTCCACGCGGTCGCGGAAGAAGTCGTCGGTGGCGGGGCCGCGGCCCGGCCCGCCGCCGAGGAGCGCGCCGTGCGCGGTGAACGCCTCCGGCAGCTCCGCGGTGAGCGCGGGGTGCCCGGCGAGACCGGTCAGGGTGGCGGCGCCGTGCCGGGCGGCGGCGCGGGCGGCGGGGCCCTCGCTCCACAGCAGGGGAAGCGCGGCGGCGCACTCCGCGGCGAGCGACTTGGCGACATTGCCGTGGGTGCTGACGGCGGGGCCGCAGCGTTCCGCCACGGCGTCGAGCCGGTCGGCCATGGCGTGCACGGCGGCGCTGTCCGCGTCGAAGAGGCCGAGGCGGTCGCCGAGCAGCAGCAGCGGCGTGATCAGCGCCCAGGCCGGGCCGGGTGCGGCCGGATGGCCGGCCGGCTCCGCGTAGGGGGCGGGGCTGAACGGGACGGCCAGGCTGCGGCGATGCGCGGTGGCCTCGGCGAGCGGCGAGCCGGCCGGGGCGACGGAGACGACGGCGCAGCCGCGCCGGTAGGCGCTCTCGACGAGCAGGGCGAGTCCGGGCGCGGTGCCCTCGGCCGAGGCGATGACCAGCAGGTCGAGGGGGCCGGCCCAGCGGGGCAGCGACCAGGTGAGGGCGCCGGGTGCGGCGAGGGCGCCGGTGGGGACCAGCCGGGTGACGCGGGTGCCGTCGCCCGCGAGGGCGGCGAGCAGGTCGGCGGCGAGCGGCACTTCGGGGCCGGTGCCGGCCACGAGAACGGTGCCGGGGCGGCCCTCGGGCGTGAGGCGGCCGAGGGCGGACTCCTCGGCGCCGCGCACGGCGGTGCGCACATGGGCGCCGGCGGAGGCGACGGCGCGCAGCAGCCCGTGCGGGTCGGCGCGGACGAGGGCGTCCGGGTCGTCGAGGAGCGTTTCGTCGATCATGGGAACTCCGGTGGCCCGGGACGGCACACCTAGCCGGTCCTGCGGGCCTCGTCCTCAAGGAGGACGGGGATGCCGTCCTGGACCGGGTAGGCCAGTGCGCAGCTCTCGCCCGTGCACAGCAGCTCGTCGCCCTCTTCGCGCAACGGGGCGTGGCAGACGGGGCAGGCGAGGATGTCGAGCAGAGCGGCCTCGACGAGCGGCATGGGCGTCCCTCCCGCGGTGAGTGGCTGTCGCGATCACCCTACCCGGAGGGACGCCGCGGCGGCACGGCGCGCCCGTGGCCGGCCGGCCCTTCGGTCAGGCGCGGACGAGCGCCAGGACCTCGTCGCGGACCTTGTCGACGGTCGCGGTGTCGCGGCCTTCGATGTTGAGGCGCAGCAGCGGCTCGGTGTTGGAGGGCCTGAGGTTGAACCACCAGTCGTCGGTGGTGACGGTCAGGCCGTCCAGCTCGTCGAGGGTGACGCCGGGCCGTCCCGCGTAGGCGGCCCGGACGGCGGCGGCGCGGCCGGCCTGGTCGTCGACGCGGCTGTTGATCTCGCCGGACGAGGCGTACCGGTCGTAGGCGGCGACCAGTTGGGACAGGGGGCCGTCCTGTTCGCCGAGGGCGGCGAGGACGTGGAGGGCGGCGAGCATGCCGGTGTCGGCGTTCCAGAAGTCCCTGAAGTAGTAGTGGGCGGAGTGCTCGCCGCCGAAGATCGCGCCGGTGCGGGCCATTTCGGCCTTGATGAACGAGTGGCCGACGCGGGTGCGGATGGGGGTGCCGCCGTTCTCCTTGACGACCTCGGCGACGGTCCAGGAGGTGATGAGGTTGTGGATGACGGCGGAGCCGGGGGCCTTGGCCAGCTCGCGGGCGGCGACCAGGGCGGTGATCGCGGAGGGTGGGACGGGCTCGCCGCGTTCGTCGACGACGAAGCAGCGGTCGGCGTCGCCGTCGAAGGCGAGGCCGATGTCGGCCCCGGTCGCCTTCACGCGGGCCTGGAGGTCGACGATGTTGGCCGGATCGAGCGGGTTGGCCTCGTGGTTGGGGAAGGTGCCGTCCAGCTCGAAGTACAGGGGGTCGACCTCGATCGGCAGCCCGTCGAACACGGTGGGGACGGTGTGGCCGCCCATGCCGTTGCCCGCGTCGACGACGGCCCTGAGCGGGCGGATGCCGGTGAGGCCGACGAGGGAACGCAGGTAGGCGGCGTAGTCCCCGAGGGTGTCGCGCTGCCCGAGGGTGCCCGGCCGGGCGACGGGCGCGGGTGCGCCCTCCTCGGCCCACCGTTCGACGAGGGCGCGGATGTCGGCGAGCCCGCTGTCCTGGCCGATGGGCGCGGCCCCGGCCCGGCACATCTTGATGCCGTTGTACTGGGCCGGGTTGTGGCTGGCGGTGAACATGGCGCCCGGCAGGTCGAGGGCGCCGCTCGCGTAGTACAGCTGGTCGGTGGAGCACAGGCCGATCTCGGTGACGTCCGCACCGCGGGCGGCGGCGCCGCGGCCGAAGGCGCGGGCCAGGCCGGGGGACGACGGGCGCATGTCGTGGCCGATGACGACGGCGTTGGCCCCGGTGATCTCGGCGAAGGCGGCGCCGAACAGCTCGGCGAGACCTTCGTCCCACTGGTCGGGAACGACTCCGCGCACGTCGTAGGCCTTCACGATCTGGGACAGATCCGGCACGGCTAACCCCTTGTCTTGAGGGTCGGTGGATGGGCGGTGCTGTCGGGAGCGCTCGCTCCTCAATGTACCGGCCGGGTGTTACGCCTCGGGTGACCGGAGTATCCGCAGGTGGCCGCGGCGGGCGACCTCCATGGGGTCGGCACCCGCGGGGGGCGTGGGCGGCGGCTCCTTGCGCTGCGGCGTGCGCGCCGCCTCACGGACGGCGTCGGCGAGCGCTTCCAGATCGTCCGCGGTGTGCCTGGCGGCGGCGGGGTCCACGGCCAGCCGGACGACCTCCCATCCGCGCGGTGCGGTCAGCCGCTCGGAGTGCTGGGCGCACAAGTCGTAGCAGTGCGGCTCGGCGTAGGTGGCCAGGGGCCCGAGAACGGCCGTGGAGTCCGCGTAGACATACGTAAGCGTCGCGACGGCGGGTCGGGCGCACGCGGTGCGCGAACAGCGACGTACGGGGCTCACGATGTTGGACCGTACCGCACTCCTGAGCGGGTCGCGACGACTCCGCCCGGCGTCACCCCACCGTGTCGTCCCACCTGCGCCCGCGCTGTACGGATTCGTCTGTTGGTTCGGTGTTGTCCCACGGCGGCGGGATGGCGAGCGGTGTTCTCACCCCGCGGCTTCCGGTCCTCTATGGTCGAGTGCGATGGACAATTCCAGCGGCGTCCCCCCCGTCCCGCCCGGCCCGGCCGACCGTCACCGGCATCGCGACCGGCACGGCCGTGGCATGCGCGGGCCCGTGGCGCCGCCCCAGGTGCCGCTCGCGGTCAGCCGGGCCGACACGTTCGACTCCCTGGTGCACGATTCGGCGGAACGGCTGCGGCGCAGGCTCCCGCAGCTGGCCGACGTGGACTTCGAGGTGCAGGAGGTGCCCTGGCTGGCGCGCGAGGGCGAGCCGGGGTCCGGCACGGACGGCGTGCCGCTCGGCGGCGTGCAGCGGGCCAGGCCCGGGCGGCCGGACCGGATCGTGGTGTACCGCCGCCCGGTGGAGCTGCGCAGCCGCGACCGGGACGAGCGCGCGCAGCTGGTGCACGAGGTGGTCGTGGAGCAGGCGGCGGAGTTGCTCGGGCTGGCCCCTGAGTCGGTCGACCCCAGGTACGGGCAGGACTGACGGGACTGAAACGTCTTTTTCCGGCCGTCAGTCCATCAGGATCGACAGGTCGGGCTCCGTTTCGGGCACCGAGACGGTGGAGTGGTCGTCGGGGAGGGTCTGGACGGTCCAGCCGGGCGTTCCCCCGTTGTCGACGGTGAGGGTCCTGGCCGCGTACAGCGGGCCGCCGCGGGGGGTCAGGGTCACCGCGAACGTGCCCTCGATGGAGTCGGGGATCTCCGGGGTGACGGTCATGGTGGTCCGGCCGTCGACCGTGTACGTCTCGGTGACGCTCTCGCCGCCCTCGGCGCCCGCGGACCAGGTGACGTCGACCTCGACGGCCTCGTCGGGGGCCAGCAGGGAGAGCGTGGTGCCGGAGGCGGTGTTCCCCGCGGCGGAGGCGCGGGTGCCGACGGGGGCGGTGGCGGGGATGAACGCCATCTCCTGCTCGTCGTCCTCGCCGAGGGTGACGCGCGCGGCGGCGACGACAGGACCGCCGCCCGTGCCCGCGGCCGGGGTGAGCACGAGTGAACCGGCCTCGCCCTGGGTCAGGTTCTCCAGGTCGATGGCGGTCAGCGTGCCGGCGGGGACGGAGATGCTCTCGTAGCCGGCCGGGGTGATGGTGCCGCCGGGGCCGGCCAGGCCCACGTCCAGGGTGATGTCCTCCTCGCCCGGGGCGAAGACGGCCAGCCGCACGGACCTGGTGTCCGCGGGGATGCCGGGCAGCACGACGGGGCCGCCCGCGGGTGCCGCGGACGGCGGCAGCCAGTCGGCGCCCAGCTGCTGGTCGACGGCCTCGACCTGCGCGCCCACGCGCCCGGTGCGTGCGGTGACCTGGACGGCGACGTTCGTCTGCGGCTCGGGGCTGACGGTGGAGAGCCGGACGGGAACGCTGCTGCGGCCCGGCACCGTGATGCCCTGCCCGGCCTCGGAGTCCAGCGCGCCCTCCGGGCCGTGGAGCACGATGTCCACGACGGTGGCGGCCTCGTCCGGGTTGGTGATGTGGACGTAGTCGGAACGGCTCTCCGCGGTGCTGGCGCCCGCGAACCAGAACTCGGTGTCCGGGGTGCGGCAGGACGTGCCCAGCACGCCGCCCGCGGTGACGGCGGTGGTCTGCTGCACCGTCCAGCCGGGCGCCAACCGCTGCTCGGCGGTGCCGGTCAGGGCGGCGGCGGACTCGTCGACGCGGGCGGAGACGGGCACGCCGGGCTCGGCGAGCGGCACGACGGGCTCCCCACCGTCCTGCCTCTCCCCGGCCTGCTCCTCCTCGCCGCCGGGAACGTGCTCGGGCGCGGGCAGCAGCTCGGCGCGGCCGGGCTCGTCGCCCTCCTCCGCGCGGCCGGGCTCCTCGCCCGCGGGCGGGGTGTAGGCCGTGTACCAGGTCGAGGCCGACTCGGCGGCGGTCGGCCGGGGGCAGGTCAGCGCGGTGCGCTCGACGGGAACGGGCAGGCGCTGCGAGGTGGGGGCCGTCTCGGAAGGGTCGGGCCGCAGGGCGGTGGCGCCGGTCACCGCGGCGAGGGCGGCGGTGACGGCGATGAGGGACATGGTCGCGCGGTTCATCGCTGGTTGCTCCCGTCGCCGTAGTCGGCGGGGTAGTCGTACGGCCGGGTGCTGTCGTAGCTGTTCCCGTCCCAGTCCTGGTAGGGCTGCGGCGGGACGGCGGGGCCGTCCGGGTACGCGGTGCCCTGGTCCTGGTAGGTGCCGGGCCAGGGGTCCTGGTAGCCGGGCCACGGCTCCTGCGCGGGCGGCGCGGGCGGTGCCTGCGGCGCGGGCGGCACCGGCGGCACGCCGTCCGCGCCCGCCGCGCCCGGGGGCCCGGCCTGCGCAGGAACGGGCCCGGCCTGCGCCGGAACGGGCGCGGGCGGCGGCTCCGCGGCGGCCTGGCGGCGCGCGCGGCGGCCCTGGGGGGCGGCGGGCGCGGGCTCGGCCTCCTCGGGCAGGTCGTCGTCCAGCTCGCGGCGGCGGCCGGGCAGCGCGAGCACGGTGAGCACGAGCAGCGCGAAGCCCTGCGCCCAGACCCACAGCGTGTGCGTGCCCGGGGTCTCGTGGACGACGTCAAGACGCCCACCGCCCGCGGGCAGTTCGAAGCCCTGGGCCCAGCCGTCGATGGTGACGGGCGTGAGGGACTGCCCGTCCAGGGTGGCCTGCCAGCCGTCGCCCGCGGTGTCGGCGAGCTGGAGCACGCGCCCGGCCGGCCCTTCCGGCACGTCGGTGTGGATGTCGACCGCGCCGGCGGGGACGGCGAGGGGCTCGGCCCCGGCGCCCTCCTCCTCGGCGGGCAGGATCACGGCGCGGGAGACATCGCTGTTCACCCGCCACAGCGCGCCCTGCTCCTGGCTGAGGCGCTGGAGTCCTGGGGTGGTGTCGAGCACGCGGTGGAGTCCGGCCGGCGAACCGTCCTGCACCAGCACGTACCGCACGGCGTAGGCGGCGAGCGCGGTGGTCTGGTCGGCGCCGGAACCGGCCACCAGATCGCCGACGACCTGGCTCAAGCCGTCGTCGGGACCGAGCAGCTCGGCCAGGTCGGCATCGCCGAGCCGGGCGCCTGAGCCACGGACCAGGCTGTAGTCGACGGCGCCGGGCGCGCCGTCCTCCCCGGCGCCGCGGCCGGACAGCACGAGGGTGCGGGCCTGGTCCTGGGTGGTGCTCTCCTCGGCGACGAACGCGGGCACCTGCACCGGATCGGTGCGTTCCAGCGGGCCGTTCGCGCCGCCGATGATCCAGCCGGCGGCGGCCAGCAGCGGCCCGGCCGCGGCGGCGCCCGCCACGGCGACGGCGACGGGCTGCCGCCAGCCGAAGCTCTGCGCGGCGACCCGGTACCTGGCGCCGTCCGCGCCGAGCGCGGCGGCGGCGAGCAGGGCGAGGCCGTACACCAGGGTGGCGGGCCCGGCCCAGGCGTCGCCGTCGGACCAGACCGCGAAGACGAGGCCGGCGAGGGCGACGGCCCACGCGGTGGTGACGGCGAGCCGCCGTTCGCGGCGCAGCAGCGCGCCGAGCGCGGCCAGCACGATGCCGATGAGCAGCCAGGTGCTGGGGGTGCCAGGACCGCCGGGGTTCACGTTGAGCAGCTGGAACGCGGTGGCACGGCCCGTTTCGAACGGCAGCCCGACCTCCCGCAGGAAGTCGGAGGGCGACAGGAGGACGGACCACGACCAGGGGCCGAGCAGCACGAAGGGGGTGAGGAGCACGGCGCCCAGGCGCAGCGCCCTGGCCCGGACCAGCGCGGGGTCGAGCGGGAGCGGCAGGAAGACGGCGAACAGCGCGAGCACCAGGGCGAGCGGCCAGATCACCGGCGTGAACGCCGTGGCGACGGCGAGCAGCAGGGCGCAGGCCCACACGGCGCGCCAGGAGCCGCGCCCGCCGGGGGCCGCGTATCCGGCGGCGAGGATCGCGGTGCGGGCCAGGGGCGGCAGGAGCACGGCGAGGACCGCGGTGCCGAGGTGGCCGCCGGCGACGGCTCCGGTGAGGGCGGGCAGGAAGGCGTAGGCGATGGACGCCCAGGCGCGCAGCAGGCGGGACATGACCAGCGGGCGCGAGGTGAAGTAGGCGCTCGCGCCCGCCAGGGGCACGCAGGCGACGAGCAGCAGCGTCATCGTGAGCCCCGTGCTGCCGAGCAGGCCGGTGGCCATGAGCGCGAGCAGGGCGAGGTAGGGGGGCGCGGATTCGGTGCCGCCGGTGCCGACGGGCTGCCAGGTCGACAGGTAGCGGTCCCACAGGTCGCCGGCGTCGCCCGGGGCGGGCAGCAGGGCGCCGCCGGTGAGCGCCCCGGTGCCGATGAGGTCGCGGCAGGCGAGCAGGGCGGCGAGCAGCAGGCCGAGGGCCAGCATGGGTCCTGGGCGGCGGGCGAGGCGCCGGACGCGGGCGAACTGCTCGATGTCGAGGGCGTCCGTCTCGTCGTCGGACGGGCCGGATTCGACGGCGCCGTGCCGCCCGCCGCCGGCGGCGGCGGGCTCGGTCCGGCCGCCGAGGTTGCCCGCGACCTGCTCGACGGTGGTGCGCACGGTGGCCAGCGGCGGCGGGAAGAGGGGGCGCAGCTCCCCCGGGTCGTTGTCGGGGGCGACCGCGCGGTCGCGGCGGCGGCGGGCGCCGAGCACGAGGCCGGGGCGCAGCAGGGTGGCCAGCAGCCCGGCGGCCTCGTCCAGGGCGCGGCCCGGCAGCTTGCCGACGAGGTAGGCGAGAACGCGCAGCAGCGTGCCGAAGACCAGCCGGAACAGCACCCAGGGCAGTACGCGTCCGCGGGCGTTGACGAGGAGGGCGTAGGCGGCGGCGGCCTTGTCGACCCGGTGCGGGTTGCCGCCGAGGCGGCCGGCGCAGTCGATGGAACGGCGTTCCCTTGAGGCGGCCTCGGCGTGCCGCAGGACGGCGGCGGGCGCGACGAGCACGCGGTGGCCCGCGGCCTGGGCACGCCAGCACAGGTCGACGTCGTCGCGCATCAGCGGCAGTCTGCGGTCGAAGCCGCCGAGCTGCTCGAAGACGTCGCGGCGGACGAGCATGCCCGCGGTGGAGACGGACAGGACGGGGCGGACCTGGTCGTGCTGGCCCTGGTCCTGCTCCCTGCGGTCGAGGCCGGTCCAGCGGCGGCCGCTGTTGGCGATGGAGACGCCGACTTCCAGCAGCTGCTTCCTGTCGTACCAGCCGCGGAGCTTGGCGCCGACGATCGCGGCGGAGGGGCTGGCGTCGGCCTGGCGGAGCAGCTCGGCGAGGGCGTCCGGCTCTGGGGCGGCGTCGTCGTGCAGCAGCCACAGCCAGTGGACGGGCTCGCCGAACGGCAGCTCCGGCAGGTCGTAGGTGCTCGTGTCCCACGTACGAGTGACGGGGTCCCAGGCGTTGGGGCGCTTCAGGTAGGGCAGATCGTCCGGTGTGAGGACGGGCGCGGTGCGGACGGCCTCCGCGACGGCGGTGCCGAAGCCGCTGCGGCGGGCGAGGTGCAGGACCCGCTCGGCGCCGAGTGTCTCGGTGACCAGCGTGGCGGAGGAGTCGGCGCTTCCGGTGTCGGCGGCGATGACGTCCTGCACCGGCCGCTCCTGCGCCAGCAGGCCGCGCAGGACCTCGGGTAGCCAGCGTTCGCCGTCGTGCGAGACGAGTACGGCGGTGACGACGTGCCGCGGGAATTCTGGGTGGGCGGCCTGCTGGGGCGCCGCCGGCTGGCTGTGCACGGACATCGAGGTGCTGGCCCCGGTTCGCTGGACGGTGTGGACGGTGCCGCCGTGCGGCGACGTCTCGGACAGCGCACCACACTAGCGGCTGGGCCCGCCGGAGCCCGCCGGACCGACGCAACATCGGTCAGCCACCGGTCGGCCGGGGTCAAACCCCGCTCAGACAGCCGCCTTCTTCAGACGCCGACGTTCACGCTCGGACAAACCACCCCAGATTCCGAAGCGTTCGTCGTTGGCGAGGGCGTATTCGAGACATTCGGAGCGGACCTCGCAGGCGAGGCACACTTTCTTCGCCTCACGCGTGGAGCCACCCTTCTCGGGGAAGAACGACTCGGGGTCGGTCTGGGCGCACAGTGCGCGTTCCTGCCAGCCCAGCTCCTCCTCCGCCTGATCGACCAGCAGTTGCTGGAACAGCTCGGTCATATGCGCGCCCCTCGTCTTCTTTGCTTCCCCGTGATGCCGCTGTTATCGATACCGCTCGAACGACATGAGTGAAATTACAGGCGGGGTGCTCACTGGCAGTCAAGCCACGATCTGTTATTCACCCGATGATTCACCCTGTGGCACCACAAGCGCACGGAAAGTGTTCAAATCGGCACAAACTCACACGAGCCAGCGCTCGGCCAGTCGCGTAATCCGGTCGTTCTCCTCTCACTTCGCCGATCCATCGACCGCCTGCACCCGGAGAGACGAACGAGCGCCCGGATGTGTTGCAGCCCGTGGGCGACAGCGACCAGGATCACAGCCGGATCACGGATGGGCAACGGCGGCCCCGGGGCCGCGGATGGAAGCCCGTCTGTCCGCGAAGCGGCCTGCATAAACCTTTCCGCGGCGCACCCTTACCCGAAGTGGTGAAACAATGACCCCGGCCGCGAGCCCCGTTGACAGGCACGTGCGCCTGCCGCTCCGCTAGGGCATCCATCCGTACCCCGAACGATGGCGACACCACCGACCTCATGGACAACGACAACGAAATCGCCGGTGACCCGCTGGCGATCCCGCACCTGCTCCCGCCCGTTCCCGAGCACCCGGCCACCGTCGCGCAGTTCGCCGGTCTGGCCGCCGCGCTCGCGGATGATCGCGCGTGTTGGGCGCCCCTGGTGCGGTACGACGCGGCCAGCCGCTGGTACCACCGGCTGCGCACCGGTCCCGGGTACGAGGTGTGGCTGCTGAGCTGGGTGCCGGGCCAGGGCAGCGGGCGGCACGACCACGGCGCGTCCAACGGCGTGTACACGGTGCTCCAGGGCGCGCTGACCGAGCACGCCGACGGCCGCGGCAGCCGGGTGCTGACGCCCGGCTCGCTGCGGGTCTTCGCGCCCGGTTACGTGCACGAAGTGGTGAACGCCGCGCTGACGCCCGCCGTCAGCCTGCACGTCTACTTCCCCGGGCTCACCGAGATGCGCATGCACGCCCGTTCGCAGGCGGAGCCCGTTCCCCGGGACGTCCTCGCCTGCTGACAGACTGGGCCGCATGCAACGCATCGTGGTTCTGTCCGGCGGCATCGGCGGCGCCCGCTTCCTGCGCGGCCTGCGGCGCGCCGCCCCGGACGCCGGCATCACCGTCATCGGCAACACCGGCGACGACATCCATCTGTTCGGCCTGAAGGTCTGTCCCGACCTCGACACGGTGATGTACACGCTGGGCGGCGGCATCCACGACGGACAGGGCTGGGGCCGGGCCGACGAGACGTTCACCGTCAAGGAGGAGCTGGCCGCCTACGGTGTCGGGCCCGAGTGGTTCGGCCTCGGCGACCGGGACTTCGCCACCCATATCGTCCGCACCCAGATGCTCGGCGCCGGGTATCCGCTCAGCGCCGTCACCGAGGCGCTGTGCCGCCGCTGGGAGCCCGGGGTCACGCTGCTGCCGATGACGGACGACCGCGTCGAGACGCACGTCGTCGTGGACGACGGCGAGGGCGGCCGCAAGGCGGTCCACTTCCAGGAGTACTGGGTGCGGCTGCGCGCCGCCGTACCGGCGCACGCGGTCCTGCCGGTCGGCGCGGACCAGGCGGCGCCCGCCCCCGGCGTGCTCGACGCGCTCGCGACGGCGGACGTCATCGTCTTCCCGCCGTCCAACCCCGTGGTGAGCATCGGCACCATCCTCGCCGTGCCCGGGCTGCGCGAGGGCATCGCCGACGCCGGGGTGCCGGTCGTCGGCCTGTCGCCCATCATCGGTGACGCGCCCGTGCGCGGCATGGCCGACAAGGTGCTGGCCGCCGTCGGCGTGCCCTCGACCGCCGCGGCCGTCGCCCAGCACTACGGCTCCGGGCTGCTGGACGGCTGGCTGGTGGACACCGCGGACGCGGACGCGGTCGGCGCCGTGGAGGCCGACGGCATCCGCTGCCGCGCCGTTCCCCTGCTGATGACCGACATCGACGCCACCGCCGCGATGGCGCGGGAGGCACTGTCGCTGGCCGAGGAGGTCAAGGCCGCATGACGACGGAGCACGAGCCGGCCGCCGCGCCCCCCGCGTACCGGGTGTGGGCGCTGCCGGGCATTCCCGAGGTGAAGCCGGGCGACGAGCTGGCCAAGCTGATCGCCGAGGCCGCGACCGCGACCGGTCTGCCCGGACTCGCGGACGGGGACGTCCTCGTCGTCACCTCGAAGATCGTGAGCAAGGCCGAGGGCCGGGTCCGGCAGGCCGGCGACCGGCAGGAGGCGATCGACGAGGAGACCGTCCGCGTCGTCGCGCGGCGCGGCCAGGCGCGCATCGTGGAGTCCAGGCACGGGTTCGTGATGGCGGCGGCCGGGGTCGACGCCTCCAACACCCCGCCGGGCACCGTTCTGTTGCTGCCCGAGGACTCCGACGCCTCGGCCGCCCGCATCCGCGGCGGGCTGCGGGACCTGCTGTCGGTCGACGTCGGGGTGGTCGTCACCGACACGTTCGGGCGACCCTGGCGCGAGGGCCAGACGGACGTGGCGATCGGCGCCGCGGGCGTCGAGGTGCTCGACGACTTCCGCGGCACCACCGACCCGTACGGCAATCCGCTGGGCGTCACCGTCACCGCCGTGGCCGACGAGATCGCCGCGGCGGGCGAGCTGGTCAAGGGCAAGACGGACGGGCTGCCGGTGGCCGTCGTCCGCGGCCTGGCCCACCGTGTGCGCCCCGGCACCGGCGGGGCCCGCGACCTGATCAGGGCCGCGGCCGACGACATGTTCCGCCTGGGCACCTCCGAGGCCGTCCGCGAGGCCGTCGCCCTGCGGCGCACCGTGCGGGAGTTCACGGACGCCCCGGTCGACCCCGAGGCGGTGCGGCGCGCGGTGGCCGCCGCGGTGACCGCGCCCGCGCCGCACCACACGACGCCCTGGCGGTTCGTGCTGCTGGAGTCCGCCGGGTCGAGGACCGGGCTGCTGGACGCCATGCGCGAGGCGTGGATCGCGGACCTGCGGCGGGACGGCCGGAGCGAGGAGAGCATCGCGCGCCGCGTGCGGCGCGGGGACGTGCTGCGGGCCGCGCCGTACCTGGTGATTCCGTGCCTGGTCGCGGACGGGGCGCACGCCTACCCGGACGAGCGCCGCGCGGCGGCGGAACGGGAGATGTTCGTGGTGGCCGCGGGCGCCGGCGTGCAGAACCTGCTGGTGGCCTTGGCCGGGGAGGGCCTGGGCTCGGCGTGGGTGTCCTCCACCATGTTCTGCCGCGACGTGGTCCGCGAGCGGCTCGGTCTGCCGGAGAGCTGGGACCCGATGGGCACGGTGGCCGTCGGCCACGCCGCGGCGCCGCCCCGCGCCCGCCCGCCGCGCGACGCGGCGGCGTTCATCACCGTGCGCTGACCCGGGGCGGCGCCGGTCAGGTCAGCAGGTGATGTCGTCGGCGTCCGCGGTGGCCGCGGGCGTCGGTGCCGAGCCGGCGGGCCGCTTCGGCGGCTCGGGCAGTGGCCCGTCCTCCCGCAGCGCCGTGAACAGACGGTCGGCCGCCGCCTCGTCCCACATGACGGTGGAGCCGAGCCCGGGCACGTGCCGGGCGGTGTCCGCGACGGGGACGGAGGTGAAGCGGGCCTGCGAGGTCTCGAAGTGGCGCAGCAGGCCGGCCAGCGCCAGCATCTCCTCGGCGCCGAAGCCGGGGTCGGCCCTGACCGAGTCGAGAAGCGCGCCGGCCGTGCGGCCGGCCTTCGCCGGATTGAGCAGAACGCCGCCGCTGATCGCCTCGTCGAGGAACGCGGCGAGGAACCGCTGCTGGCGTGCCATGCGGCTGAAGTCCGAGGTGCCGTCGAGGTGGCGGGCCCTGACGTAGGAGAGCGCCGCGGCGCCGTCCAGTGTGCTGGTGCCGGCCGGCAGGTCGAGGCCCGAGTAACTGTCTTTCAGCGGGCGGGTGGTGCACACCCGCACGCCGCCGATCTCGTCGACCGCGCGCATGAAGCCGACGAAGCTGACTTCGAGGTAGTGGTCCACGCGCAGCCCGGTCAGCCCCTCCACCGTGCCGACCATCAGGGCGGGCCCGCCGTGGGACAGCGCGGCGTTCAGCTTGTCGGCGTGCGCGGGGTGCCGTCCGCCGCCCGCCTCGAAGTCGTGCGCGGGGAGCCTGGCGTAGGAGTCGCGCGGCAGGCTGACGACGGTGGCGCGGTCGCGCGCCTCGGACACGTGCAGCAGCAGCACCGCGTCCGCGCAGCGGCAGGAGGCGTTGCCGACGTGGTACCTGGTGCGTTCCGCGGCGCTGAGCCCGTCGCGCGAATCGGTGCCGATCAGCAGGATGTTGAGGCCGTCGCCGGCGTCCGGGCGGTCGCGCAGGCCGCGGAACGGGTCGACCCGGCGCACCTCGTTCTCCGCCGAGGTGACCATCGCGTGGCCGGCTCCGCTGGCGGTCAGGACCAGTGCGGCCAGCGCGGTTGCGATGCGCAACCCCCAGCGGCGGCCGTTGCGTCGAGCATGCATGCGGGCACCTCCCGCGGTCACCGTATGGCCATACGATCTACGGCCCTGGGGTGGCGCGCGCCGGGGTCCCCCGATCGCGGTAACGTGACCCGGTGACCAGCATCCCGACCGACGCCGTGTCCGTGATCATGCCGGTGCTCAACGAGGAACGGCATCTGCGCAGCTCCGTACGGCACATCCTGGACCAGGACTACCCCGGCGAGCTCGAAGTGGTGATCGCCCTCGGCCCGTCGGAGGACAGGACCGACGAGATCGCCGCCGAGCTGGCCGCCGAGGACGACCGGGTCCAGACCGTACCGAATCCGACGGGGCGCACCCCGGCCGGGCTCAACGCCGCGATCGCCGCGTCCCGCCACCCGGTCGTGGTGCGCGTCGACGGGCACGGCATGCTCTCCCCCGACTACATCGCCACCGCGGTGCGGCTGCTGCACGAGACGGGCGCGGCCAACGTCGGCGGCATCATGCACGCCGAGGGCGAGAACGACTGGGAGCGCGCCGTCGCCGCCGCGATGACGTCGAAAATAGGTGTGGGCAACGCCGCGTTCCACACCGGCGGCACGGCGGGCGAGGCCGAGACCGTGTACCTCGGGGTCTTCCGGCGCGAAGTGCTGGAGCAGCAGGGCGGGTACAACGAGGAGTTCATCCGGGCACAGGACTGGGAGCTGAACTTCCGGATCAGGCAGGCGGGCGGGCTGATCTGGTTCTCGCCCGAGCTGCTGGTCTCCTACCGGCCCAGGCCCTCGGTGCGTGCGCTGGCCAAGCAGTACCGGAACTACGGACGTTGGCGGCACGTGGTGGCCCGTTACCACTCCGGCTCCATCAACCCCCGCTACCTCGCGCCACCGGTCGCGCTGCTCGCCATCGCGGCCGGGACCGTGGTGGGCGCGGTGCTGACGCCGTGGGGGCTGATCGTGCCGGGCGGCTACCTGGCGGCGATCGTGCTGGGTTCGCTGCCCGCGGGCCGGGGGCTGCCGCCGGGCGCGCGCGCCCGGATTCCGCTGGCGCTCGCGACGATGCACCTGTCGTGGGGCTGGGGCTTTCTGACGAGCCCGCGGAAGCTGGCGCGCAAGGTCATCGCCAGCCGCCGGGAGCCGGTCACCACGTATAGGCGGGATTGACCTCCATGCAGTCCGGGCCGTCCTTGCCCGAGGTGATGTCCTCCTCGTCGACGGCCGGTCCTTCGTCCCGCGCCGGGTCCTCGGTCGGGTCGGCGGACGATGCGGGGTAGGCGACGCCCTCGCGCCAGTCGGCGCCGATCACCAGCGTGACGCGGTCCACGGCCGTGGAGGCGCGGACGGCGCCGTGCGGAACGCCGAGCGCCTCGGCGACGGCCTCGGCGTTTGCCTGGTCGGCGATGTCCGGGTAGAGCAGCGCGGTGGCCTCCTCGGAGGCCGCGGTGGTGTCGGTGGCGGCGGCGGTCCAGCCGAGGCGCTGCAGTTCGCCGGTGATGACGCCGGCCCGGCCGGACACGGGGGCCTGGAGGGCCCCTCCGGTGCCGTTGCGGACGGCGACCTCCACCTCGGCGGGCGCGTCCGGGGTCGCCTCGGGCGACTCGGAGCCCTCCCCGCCCGGCTCGCCCGACTCCTCCGGGTCGGCGGGGCGTGCGTCGGGGTCGTCCAGCGGTATGTCGTCGCGGAGCATCGTGAACAGCTCCTCGGACTTCGCCGGGTCCGGGATGATCGTGACGTCCGGGGCGGCCGGGTCGGGCAGCCAGGGCAGCGTGACCATGTTGATGCGGTCGTTCGGGACCTCGCGCAGGTCGCCGGCCAGGTTGTACAGGTCCTGAACGGAGCCGATCTCGTGGTTGACGGTCAGCGCGCTGGTGGCGGCCTCGGCCAGACCCATCAGCTCGGTGGTGTTGGTCAGCGAGGTGCTGGACTGCAGCTCCTCCACCATGTTGCTGAGGTACATCTGCTGCGCCCGGGTGCGGCCTATGTCGCTGCCGTCCTCGAAGCCCTTCCTGGTGCGCAGCCACTGGAGGGCCTGTTCGCCCTCGATGGTGGTCTCGCCCGCTTCGAGGCGCAGCCCGGACTTGGGGTCGTCGACATTGTCGGTCACGCAGACGGGCACGCCGCCGACCGCGTCGGCCATGTCCACGACGCCGGCGAAGTCGACCATCATGAAGTGGTGGATGTAGACGCCGGTCAGGTCCTGCCAGGTGTCGACGACGCAGCCGGGGCCGCCGTGCGAGAGGGCGGTGTTGATGGACGCCGACTCGTCCGCCGGGTACACCTCGCCGGTGTCGGGGTCGGTGCACTCGGGGATGGGCACCTGGGTGTCGCGGGGGATGGAGATCAGGCTGATGTTGCTGCGGTCGGCCGAGGCGTGCAGCAGCATCTGCACGTCGGCGCGGACCGGGCCGCCGGCCAGGTCCGAGGCGCCGCCCAGCTCCGAGTTCTCCTCGCCGTCGCGCGAGTCGGAGCCGAGGAGGAGGATGTTGAGCGGGGTCTCACCGTTCGCGTTCGGCTCGGGGGGCGCGAGGTCGCTGCCGCCCGCGCTGCGGTCCCGTTTGGTGATGTTGTCGTTCAGGTGTTCCAGGTAGAGGTAGCCGGCGACGGCGACCGCGGCGATGAGGACGGCGAGCGAGCCCGCGGTCCACACGAGGATGCGGCGCCACCGCGGCTTCGGCTTCTTCCGCTTGCGCTGCGCCTTGCGGCGGGACCCGGGGCCCGGGTCCCCCGCCGGGTCGGGCCCGGCGCCGCCGGGCGCGGCGGGCGCCCCGGCGTCCGGGGCGCGGCGCTGACCGGGAACGGGCGCGGCGGCGTCAGGACCCGGCCGCCCCGCGGTCTCGTGCCCCTCGTTCAGGGAGCCGCCGTCGTCCTCACCACGTATGCCGCTCCTCCGCACGGAGATCCCCCACTCTTCGCTTTCGCTCATTCCCGCCCGCGGGGGCGGCCCCGTCACGAGGCGCAGACGTCTTCGTCATCCGCCGTGATGCTGTCAACGTCCTCGGGCCGCTCCGCCGGGACCTCGATGGGCCGGCCTGCGCCCTCGAAGTCGTTGCCGAGGATGAGGACCATGGGCTCCTCGCCGGCGTCGGCGTCCTGCTCCTGGAGCGCGGAGTCCGGCAGGCCCATCATCTCGGCGAGCCGCGCCGCCTGACCTGCCTGGTCGGGGCCGTACTCCAGGGTGGTCGTGTCCTGGGGGGCGGGCGCGTTCCCCACGTTGCTGGCGAGCGGCACGCCCTGCTCGGTCTGGAGCCAGTCCAGGGTCTCCTGCGCCGCGCCGATCACGTCGCCGCCGTTGTAGACGTCGACGCGGACGTCCTCGGGGGCGGCCATCTCCGGCTCGCGCTCGGTGTTCCCGCCGTCGTCGCCGTTCCCGCCGTCCTCCGGCTCCCCGTCCTCGGTCATGGAGACGTCCTGCTGGAGCATCTGGAAGATCGGCGCGGCGCGCGCCTCGTCGACGACGACCGTGGCCTTGGCGTCCTCGGGCTCGTCGGGGTTGTCCACGACGGGCAGGGTCACGAAACTCATGTCGGACATCGGGACCTTGCGCACCTCGGAGGCGAGGCCGTAGAGGTCGTCGATGCTGCCGATGCCGGTGTCGACGGTCAGCGCCTTGGTGGCGGTGTCCGCCAGGTCCCAGAAGCTGTTGAGGCTGGAGAGCACATTGCTCTCGGTGATCTCGCGCGCCATGGAGGCCATGAACTGCTGTTGCAGCTCGATCCTGCTCAAGTCGCTGCCCTGGCCGACCGAGTAGCGGGTGCGCACGAACGCAAGCGCGTCCTCGCCCTCCAGCTCGTGTGTCCCGGCGTCGAGTTGAAGACCGGACTTCGGGTCGTCGATGGGCTCGGCGACGCAGACCTCGACGCCGCCGACGGCGCTGGACAGGTCCTTGACGGCGTTGAAGTCGGCCATCATGAAGTGGTTGATCTCAACACCGGTCAACTGCTCGACCGTGCGCCAGACACAGCCCGGGTCGCGGCCGTCGGTGCCCATGCTCTGGTTGAACCTGACGCCCTGCGAACCGGGGATGACCCGCGTCGAGCCGTCCTCGCCGCGGACCTCGCAGTCGGGGACGTCGGTGATCAGGTCACGCGGGATGCTCAGCCCGGTGGCGTGGGTGCGGTCCTCGGAGAAGTGCATGAGGATCGTGGTGTCCGCGCCCTCGCTGGCGTCGCCGCCGTAGCTTTCGTTGCCCGAGCCGGTGCGGGTGTCGGTGCCGATGAACAGGACGTTGATCGGCTCGTCCGAGCTGTAGTCGTTGCTGATCCCGGTGTCGACCTTGTTGATGTTGCCGTTCAGCCGGTTGTAGAGGTACCAGGCGGTCCCGCTCAGCACGACGAGGAGCAGGGCGAGCGAGCCGCCGGTCCACAGGAGGACCTTTTTGCCGCGGCCGCGTTTCTTCTTGGCCTTGCGGCGGCCCCGGCCGGTGGCCGGGGCCTTGGCGCGGCGGTCGCGCTGCGGCGGCACGGAACGGTCGCCCTCGGACTCGCGGTCGCCCTCGCCGGGCGGCCTGCGGTCGCCGGGTCTGGTGGACGGCGCGCGACGGCGCGGTGACGGTGCGTTGTGCGCGGACTGCGGGCGGGCCGCAGCAGGCGACGCCTGTCCCGGCTGCTCGCCCTGCCCGGCTTGGCGTGCGCCGGGCAGCCGCAGCTCGTAGTTGCCGGTGTCCGGATTGAACACCCACTGATCCGCGGGATCGATACCGCCCGCGCCCCCGCGTCCCTGCGCTTCCACGTAACCGTGCGCCCTCCGTGTGCGTACTAGAGGATCAGACGGCTCACCCTAGCCGCCAGGTTCCACGACCCGCGCTTGCGGTGACGCAATCCACCCTTTACAGCGAGGGCAAACCTCCGGCTACTTCCCCTTTTTGGGGTTTTTTGTCGTCTTGCTCTTTACTCTCACATGGTCTTATCGAGCAAACTCCGTAATGCGCCGAGGGCTTCCCCGCGGCGCGGGAGCAGGGCGACGCGCGCGGGGAACGTGTTCGCACGGCGCGGCCGCCGTGCGCTGCCCGCGCGTTATCGCAATTCCGGAACGGGATGTGTCCGCCCCTCCCGCGCGGAACCGTCCGCGGGGGCGCGCGCCGAGCCGTCCGCAGGGGTGTCCGCGGGGACGGCGGGCGCCGGGGCGTCCGCTCCCGCGCGGTGCAGGATCGCCCAGCCGGTCCCGGCCACCACCAGGACCAGCGCGGCGGCGGCGAGCGCCAGCCGGCGCGGCCAGCGGCGGCCGGGGGCCGTCGGGACCGGCCGCCGGCCGCCCGGCGGGTCGACGAGCCGGTGGCCGTCGGCGACGTGGGAGAGCTGTCGCGGCACCCTCATGGTGACGATCCTGTGGGCGCGGGGCGGCAGCGGCCACCGTCAGTCGGCGAAGTGGGTGACGCGCTCACTCTCGCGGCGCGCGGCGAGGGCCGCGGCGTCGAGCCCTTCGGCGTTCCGGCACAGCACCACGGAGCCGCCGACCGCGAGCGGGGCCAGCAGCCCGGCCGAGACGCCGCGCCAACTGTCGTACCCGGCAAGCGACATCACGCGGCTGCCCGGCGCGAACCCGCGCTGGGACGCGTCGGCGCGGGCGCGTTCGACGACCTGCCCGCCGGTGAGTTCGAGGCCGTCGACGGCCAGCGCGGGGTGCGCGGGGCCCGGCGGGTCGTAGGCGGCGAACGTGTCCGGCTGGCCGGGCACGGCCACCGCGTAGTCGGTGAACCCCTCGGGCGGCTGCGGGAATCGGCCGCCGAGGGGGCGCAGGGCCAGTGCGACGCGCTCGCCGCCGCAGGCGCGCGCCTCGGCCAGCCGGTCGGGGCCGCTGACGACGGCGTCGGCGGCGGCCGGGTCGCCGCCGAGGTCGGCGACCACGCCCACGGCGGAGCAGGCCAGCACCCACACGGCCGTCTGCCAGTGCGCGGGCAGGAGCAGGGCGACGCGGTCGCCGGGCTGGGCCGCGAGTTCGTCCTGGAGGAGATTGGCCGTCTTCGCCACCCAGTTGGCCAGGGTCGCGGCGGAGAACTCGACGCGTTCGCCGGTGGCGTCGTCGTAGAACGTGACCAGCGGGCGCGTGGCGTCCACGGCGAGCGTGGAACGCAGCAGGTCAGCCGGGATGCGGTCGTGGATGTTCATCCGCGAAAGCGTACGCCCGCGCGGCCGGGCCCCGGCCGCCGCCCTCGGCGGACACCACCCGCGCGCACGTCACCCGAAGTCACCACGCGGTCACTCCACGAATAGACAGATGTGATGTGCTATGCCCAAGATCCGGATATGCGTTCTTTTCTACCTTCTTCTGTCATTGCATCCGTTTCCGCTTCCACGCTGGGCGCCGCCTGCGCCGCGGCACTCGTCGTTCCCCTGCTGTTCCCCGCCGGTGCCGCCGCCCTGACGGCGAGCCCGCCGCAGGACGGCCACCGGTCGCAGGCCGCGGCGCGGGCCGGCGGCGTTCAGTCACTCGCGCTCCAGCCGCTCGATGTCGGCACCCGCGCCGGGGGCGACCCGACCGGGACGCCGGAGACCGCGGAGCCGGCCGGCACCCAGGGCCTGCCCGCGACGGACACCGAACCGTTCTCCCTGCTCGGCGTCATCTGGGACGACCCGGCGGCCGGGCTGCCCGGCGTGGTGCAGGTGCGCACGCGCGCGGCGGACACCGGCGACTGGTCCGCCTGGACCGACCTGGACCCGCAGTCCGCGCACGCGCCCGATCCCGGATCGGCCGAGGCCGGGGACACCGGGGTGCGCGGCGGCACCGCCCCGCTGTGGGTCGGCGCCTCCGACGGCGTGCGCGTGCGCGTTGTGCCCCACGACGGCGAGCCGGCGCCCGCGCTGCCCGCGGGCCTGCGGCTCGAACTCGTCGATCCGGGCCAGCGCGAGGGCACCGGGGAAACCCTGCCCGCGGCCGACCCCGGCGCCGAGGCGCGCGCCGGCGGCTCAGGCGCGGCGGCGGCCGGGAAGCACGAGGGCCCGCGCCCGCCCATCACCATCCGTTCCGGCTGGGGCGCGGACGAGGGCCTGCGGGAAAGCGGGTTCGTGTACACGAACAGCGTGAAGACCGCGTTCGTGCACCACACGGCGGGCAGCAACAGCTACACCTGCTCCGAGGTGCCCTCGGTCCTGCGCGGCATCTACCGCTACCACGTGCAGAGCCAGGGCTGGCGGGACGTCGGCTACAACTTCTTCGTCGACAAGTGCGGCAAGATCTACGAGGGCAGGGCCGGGGGCGTCGCCGAGCCGGTGCAGGGCGCCCACACCTACGGCTTCAACCACAACAGCATGGGCGTGGCCGTGCTCGGCACCTACTCCTCCAAGGACCCGGGGCGCGACGTGCGCGACGCGCTGTCCCTGCTGACGGCGTGGAAGCTCGGGCTGCACGACGGCAACCCCCAGGGCACCCGCAACCGCACCTCGGGCGGCGGCAAGTACGCGGCGGGCACGACGGTCAGGATGAAGAACATCTCGGGCCACCGCGACGGTTACGCCACCGACTGCCCGGGCGACGAGCTGTACGGCGACCTGGGCACCGTGCGCAGCACCGCCGCCCGCCTCCAGGGGCGCTGACGCACCCGGGCGGGGGCGGCCGGCGCCCGGCACGTAGCCTGCCCGTCATGCCCGACCGCACGTGGACCCCGCCGGAGCCGTACGACCTGCGCCGCAGCCTGCTCGTGCTGCGGCGCGGGCCGTACGACCCGGCGTTCCGCGCGGAGCGCGACGGAACGGTGTGGCGCGCGACGCGCACCCCGTTCGGCCCGGCGACGCTGCGGCTGGTGCCGGGCCCACGCGTCGGGGCGACGGCCTGGGGCCCGGGCGCCGACTGGCTGCTGAGCCGGCTGCCCGCGCTGCTGGGGGCCGAGGACGAACCCGACGCGTTCGTGGCCCACCACCGGCTGGTCGCCGCGGCGCTGCGGCGCCATCGCGGGGTGCGGCTGATCAGGACCGGCCTCGTGCTCGAATCGCTGATCCCCTCCGTACTGGAGCAGCGGGTCACCACGGAAGACGCCTACCGCTCCTGGCGGCGGCTGCTGAAGTGGTTCGGCGAGCCCGCGCCGGGTCCAGGCGCCGGGCTCGGCATGTACGTCATGCCGGACCCGCGGACGTTCGCCCGCATCCCCTCGTGGGACTGGCACCGCGCGGGCGTGGACGGCAAACGGTCCGCCGCCGTGGTGCGCGCGGTGCGGGCGGCGCGCCGCATGGAGGAGGCGGCGACCATGGAACTGCCCGCCGCCATGGCCCGGTTGCAGGCGATCCCCGGTATCGGCCCGTGGACGGCGGCCGAGGCTCTGCAACGCGCCATCGGCGCCCCGGACGCGATCACCGTCGGCGACCTGCACCTGCCGCGCATCATCGGCTTCGCGCTCGGCGGCGAGGACGGCGCCGACGACGCGCGCATGCTGGAGCTGCTCGCCCCGTACACCGGGCAGCGGCACCGCGCGGCACGGCTGGTCCTGCTGACCGGCATCGCCCCGGCCCGCCGCGCCCCACGCCAGCGCCACGCCAACATCGCCCGGCTGTAACGCCCGCCGGTGACGGGCGCAGGGCCCCAAGGGGCGCCGCGTACCATGGAGGGGCGCTCGTCGCACCGCCGTGCCACCGCCCGAACGGGGGTCCCGCCATGACAGAACGCAAGCCGCCCGGCATCTCCACCGAGTCCTGGGTCGACCGGCAGATCCGCGAAGCGGAGCAGCGCGGCGACTTCGCGGACCTGCCCGGCGCGGGCAAGCCGCTGAGCGGCCTCGACCAGCCCTACGACGAGCTGTGGTGGTTGCGGGAGAAGATGGCCCGCGAGCAGCTGTCCTTCCTGCCGCCCAGCCTGGCGCTGCGCAGGGAGGCCGAGGAGGCGCTCGCCGCGGCGAAGTCGGCGCGCGGCGCGGACGAGGCGCGGCGGATCATCGAGGACATCAACGACAAGATCCGCGAGGCGATCCGGCACCCGCCGGACGGCCCCCCGCTGAACATGGCGCCCTTCGACACCGAGCGCGTCGTCCGCGAGTGGCGCGCCCAGCACGCCGGTAGGACGGCCTGATCACACCTGATCACACCTGATCACAGGGGCCGCTGCCGCGACTCCGTGATCTCCCGCCGCCTGGCCAGCCGGTGCGTGCGGCGGATCTCGGCCTCCTGGAAGCGCCGGCGGTCGCGGTCGTTGCCGGGCACGACGGGCGGCACGCGCCGCGGCTTGCCGTTCTCGTCGACCGCGGCGAAGACGAGGTACGCGGTGGCGACGCGGGTCGCGGGCGTCGACTCGTTCCAGCGCTCGGCGAGCACCTTCACCCCGATCTCCATGGAGGTCCTGCCGGTCCAGTTGACCTGGGCGTGGACGTGGACGAGATCGCCCACGTTGACCGGTTCGAGGAAGACCATCTCGTCCATGGAGGCGGTGACGGCCGGACCCTCCGAGTGCCGCCCCGCGACGGCGCCCGCCGCGTCGTCGACGAGTTTCATGATCACGCCGCCGTGCACGGTGCCGAGCAGGTTCACCTCGTTCTGCGTCATGATGTGCGACAGCGTGGTGCGCGACGCGGCGGTGGGCTTGCCCGGAAGTCCGGACGGTTCGGGAAGTTCGGCCATAAAGACAGCGTAAGCGCCGGTCACGCGCGCCGCCGGAATGCATCAGGTCTGCCACATTCCCCGCCCCGAGACCCAGTCGATCACGCGTGGCAGGCAGACTGGCGTGTTATGAGCGACTGGCCCGACGGGTGGACCGACGACGACCAGCCCCGCAACCGGGACCGCTACGGACGGGGCAGCGGCAGCGCGCGCCCCGAGAGCGCCCGCGTGATGCCGCACGTACCGAGACAGCCGCAGCCGCGCCATCCGCGGCAGGCGGAGCCGACCCGGGGGCCGGTCTACGACTCCGGGTACAGCGACGGCCAGGTCTACCGCGGCGCCGCGGGCCGTACCGCTCAGCCGCCGCCAGGACCGCCGCACGACCCGTGCGCCGACGACGGTTTCCGCGACGACCCGCGCCCCCCGCGGACGCGCAACTGGCGCCGCCGTATCGGGTTCACCGCGCTCGGCCTGGTGGTCGTGCTGCTGGTCACGTCCGTCGCCACGTACTTCTGGGCCGACAGCAAGCTGCGCCGCGAGGTCGACCTCGCCTCGGTCGAGGACCGCCCGACGGCGGGCAAGGGGACGAACTACCTCATAGTCGGCTCCGACAGCCGCGAGGGCCTGAGCGAGGAGGAGCAGCAGGAGCTGCACACCGGCAGCACCGAGGGCCAGCGCACGGACACGATCATGCTGCTGCACGTCGGCGACAACGGGAACACCATGGTCAGCTTCCCGCGCGACTCCTGGATCACGATCCCGGAGTTCACCGGCTCGGTCTCAGGCAACCGCATCCCGCCCCAGGAACGGAAGCTGAACGCCGCCTACTCGATCGAGGGCCCCGAACTGCTGGTGCGGACCATCGAGCACAACACCGGCCTGCGCATCGACCACTACGCGGAGATCGGCTTCGGCGGCTTCGCGAACGTGGTGGACGCGCTCGGCGGCGTCGAGATGTGCTTCGACGAGCCGATCCAGGATGACAACTCCGGCGCCGACTTCGAGGCGGGCTGCCACCAGCTGAACGGCGCCGAGTCCCTGGCGTTCAACCGGCAGCGCTACCAGGAGGCGATGGGCGACCTCGGCCGCACGCAGAACCAGCAGGAGTTCCTCGGCACACTCGCCGACCAGGCCGCGTCACCGTCCACGCTGCTGAACCCGTTCCGGCTGTTCCCGACGATGAACGCGAGCCTCGACTCGCTCATCGTGGACAAGGACATGAGCCTGTGGGACCTGCGCGGCATGTTCTGGGGCATGCGCGGCGCCGAACGCATGAACATCCCGGTCGCCGACCCCGGCTACGAAACGTCGGAGGGCTCGGCGGTGCTGTGGGACGACGGCCAGGTCGAGCAGCTGATGGCCCAGCTGAAGAACGACGAAGAGGTAACGGTCGGCCGCGAGTGAGCACGCTCCGGGCTGGCGGGCTCAGCCGCCCGCGAGGGCCCCGAGGACCGCTCCACGGAAATGCCGGAAGCTGGCGGAGCTGTTCGCCTCCAGATCCATGTGCGGGGCGAGCTTCTTCGCCAGCTCGATCTTCCGGAGCCCGCCGGAAAAATAGCCGGCATCCTGGAGCAACTTCTCCAGCTTCTCCCAGGTCCCCCCTTTGACGGCGTCAACGTCGCGAAATCCGCTGCGCTGCTCGAAGTTACCGGGCAACCGGCTGTAGACCTTCCTGAGAGCGGCGGGGTCCCCGAGATACCAGGCCTCAATCTCCTCACAGGCGATGCAGGCCCTGAACGTGCCGCCGGACCACAAAGCTCCTCCCCGGTGGACCGGTAATCCGGAACTCGCAGCCAAACCGTCGATCTTCTTCTTCAGGTCGGCGCAGTCGTCGTCGTCCCTGTCCACCAGCAGCAGAATTCGGACCCCTGCGGCGGCTGCCCAGGCCGAGTAGCCGCGCAGCCGTCCGTCGAGCTTGCGCAGCAAATCGGCCTTGCCGTTGAACTTGCGTAGTTCGAAATCCTGATGTTCGGCCGCGCCGGGTACCAGCCGGGGAATCAGAATCCGCAGAGCGGCCTCCGCGCTCGGCTCTTCGAGAAGGATTTCAAGCACGCCTCCTTCACCGGCCTTCACGGCTCAGCGGATCTCCGACACTGAAATATCCTTCCATCCACAGGTCGCCGAGCGCTGCACCTGATTGGAGCATGCTCCTCACTCGCTCGCTGTCGGAGACCCGGAAGGCTCGCGTGTAGCCATCGCGCGCGCGGTGCAGGATGCGCAACTCTTCCGCCCGGATACCGTTCACCAGAAAGGGCGAGTGAGTGGAAACGAAAACCTGACTTCGCTCCGCCGCCGCCCTGCACTCCTCCGCCAGCTCCGGCAGCAGCCTGGGGTGGAGGTGATTTTCCGGCTCCTCGATCCCGATGAGGGACGGTGGCTCAGGATCATGGAGAACGACCAGGTAGGACAGCATCTTGAGTGTGCCGTCCGAAGTCCAGCGCGACTGAACAGGGTCGTCGAAGGGGGCATCCTTGAGCTGTAGGAGGAGCCGGCCGTCATCCAGCGGTTTCGTCCCCACCCTCTCCAACTGTGGCACACGCATGGCGAGGATCTTCAGGATCTCCGCCAAGCGCCTTTCATGCTGCTCCGCAAGGAACTGCATGACATTGGGAAGATTATCCCCAGTTTTTGACAATCTCTCCTGAGGCCCGGCCTCCGGAATACCGCGTGTATCGTTGGCGGAAATGTAGGACAGGTACCAACCGGTGATGTACCGCCGAAGAGCACTGACTCGTGGATGCGCCGCCAACTGCCCCAGTGCACTCACTGCCAGAAGGTCGGGCGAATCCAGCTTTTCATTGCTTCTTGTATCGCTTTCCTCCGGGGTGTCCCCCGTAATGACCGTACCCTCACCGAATCGAAAGTCGAGGAACTTGTACGGACGACCGTGCGCTTTCCCTCGCCGCCATCGCAGCGACTCGGAGACGACTTCAGGACCGCGCCGCCCGTCGTCGATCGCAAGCTGATAGGTGATCGGACTGAGCCCCGGCTCCCGATACCTGATCTCGAATTCAACCGGCCCCTCCGCCCCACGCGAGCGGATTTCGCGCCCGCGCCCCCGCCTGTCCCAGGCACGCCGCAACCCTTCGTCGAAGCACTCGGCAAGGAAGGCAAAGACATCGAACAGCGTGGACTTCCCGCTTCCGTTCGGCCCCGCCACCACGGTCAACGGCGTGATCTCAGAAAGCTGCAAGTCCCGCAGAGCACGGTAATTCTTGACACGCAGACTCTCGATACGCGCCAAACCTGACCTGGCCGGAACCGATGCCATACTCGCCGCCGCCTCTTCGTCGATCACCACTCCCGGACGCCACCGCCTCGCGCGTGCGGGAGACTCAGCGTAGCCCGCACGGGCACGCGCCGGTGAGGTGTCGGCCCGGCGGTGCGGGCAAGATGGTGGCATGCACGAGTCGACCGGTCGGCAGTCAGCGCGCGAGGCCGAACGCGCGCGTCTCGACGAACTCATCGCTGCCGCCGAGGCGGGGCACGGGCCGATCACGGAGGAGGAGATGGGGGCGCTGCGCGCCCGTCTCCGACACGCCCGCCCTCAGCCGGCGGACAGCCGCCCGTCCTTGACCGCCGTCACGAAACCGGACCAGGGCCCGGGCCCGAACGCGAGTATCGCCCCACCCCGCACCTTGGAATCCCGCACCGGCACCACCGGCATCCCACCCACGACCTCCAGGCACTCTCCCACATCCCCGTTGCTGTAGGAGCTCTTCCGCCAAGCGGCGGTTGCGTAAGCCTCAGGAATCTGCTGCATCTTCGTAGTCTTTCAGATACGTGCGGATGAGGTCGAGCGATTCCGCCTCCGGCAGCGCCTTCGCGCGGACAACATCGAACCTCTGTGTCAGTTTGAAGACCTCCCGCGGAGAGTCGGCCGACTCTCCGGAGGAAAAGCTCTCCGTATACGCCAGGGAAGAACCGGTAGGCAGCGTGAGCAGGCTCATGCTGCCGCCCATCATCGGGTGCACACCCTGGCCGAACGGAAGCACCTGCACGGTGACGTGCTGCGGTTGGCACTCGCGCAGTATCGAGGCAAGCTGCTCGCGCATGCAACGACTGCCCCCTACCGGGCGTTTGAGTCCAGCCTCGTCCACGATCGCCCAGAAGAAGGGAGGTTCCTCCCGCTCGAAGATGCGTTTCCGTCGCATGCGGGCGGTGACGCGGCGCTCGATTTCCTCGTCCGCTTCCCATGGAGCGGTCGCCCTGAACAACGTGCGCGCATACTCCTCCGTCTGGAACAGTCCGGGAATCAGGCTGGAAGTAAAAACCTGGATTCTCTCAGCTCTGGGCTCGTTGCGAAAAATTCCCTCCCCGTAGTCTCTCGTCGAGGTGTCTTGTGCCATCTCCAGCAGGTCCCTGAACAGGTCGACTGTTCCAAAGAACCGGTCGAGCGCCGCGCAGAGCGCTTCCGACGGCACTTGTTCACGTCGTTCCACCCGGCCCAGGTAGCCATACTGATAGGTCAGCGCGCTCGCCAGCCCGCGCAGGGACAGTTCGCGTGCCTCCCTGAATTGCCGCATGTGACGGGCCAGCATGTCCGCCGGATCGGGACCTTCATTGATCAACTCCACCTGCCTCACCCCTTCTTGACCACCGCCCAAACCTTGCATCAGCATCCCCGGCCGTCAACTCCGTCGTTCGCCGCGGAAACGCGTGATCGCCCATTTCACACGGCCGACGCCCCGTGCACGCCCGGGTTTTGGACACGAGGTGGAGAAGGAAACGAACGCGAGTGCGCTCCCGAGATCCGGTCCCCCGGCAATGGGATGTGGGATGTGGCCAACGACCGGTGGCTACCGGGCGAATGTGCGCAGATCATCCAGTCCGGCGGCGAAGGTCACGCTCGGCTGATAGCCCAGGTCGGCGCGGGCCTTGGTGATGTCGTAGCTGCGGTCGCGCCCCATGATCGCGACCAGCCAGTTGTACAGCGGCGGCGGGGCAGGGCGGCGCAGAAGTCGCCATGCCCGGTCGAGAATCCTGGAAACCGGCGAGGCGACCGCGAGGGGAACACTTCGCGCGCGGCTGACATCGGCACCCATGGCCTTCAGGACCGGGGTGAAGAAGTCCCGGATCGGCATCGGAGCGCCGTCGGTGATGTAGTAGGCCCTGCGGTCGTAGCCGCGGCTCAGCGCGGCTGCCGTCGCGGTTGCGAGGTTGTCGACGTGGACCAAGTCCATGATGTGACGTCCGTTGTCGATCCAGGCGAACCGGCCGGCGGCGGCCATGGTCGCCGCGTCGCGCAGTGTTGTCATTCCCCTGCCCCAGATGAACGGGGGACGCAGCGTTATCAGCGTCATCCCAGGGGTGGCGATGTCGGCCAAAGCCCGCTCGGTCGCAAGCTTGACCCGGCCGTACGCGATGATCGGCCGACCGGTTGGCGTCGCCTCGGCGACCACCGCGGGCTTGCCGCGCCGGTCAGTCGACACGGCGGCGGCGCTGATGAGCACGAATCGTTTGACGCCGGCGGAGGCTGCGGCGGTGAACAGGGAAACGGTCGGCCAGTGGTTGTCCCGCTCGAATCCAGCATCCGGCCCCCAGAACTCCATGCGGGCAGCCGAGTGAATCACCGCTTCACACCGGTCCAGAACAGCCAGCCAGGCCGGCGCCGGTCGCGGTGTTCCCGCGGGCGTATCGCCGGAGTGGTGATCCGGCCCGCGCAGGTCGGCGAGATCACCGAGGACGGGCGTCGCTCCGGCTTGCTCCACTCGCTGTGCGGCCTCGGGACTGCGGGCCAGTGCCCACACGGTATGGCCGTCGGCGACCGAGCGGGTGATGAGGTGCTGTCCGACGAAACCGCTACCGCCGGTGAGAAATATGTCCATGCCAGCTCCAATTGCCATCAATGTTTGTCTCGGCGTGCAGAATCGCGCCAGCACTGCGAAGGGGAAATTTCGGAGAGAGACGACCGGCATGCATTCCTGGCCGCCGGTCGGGGCGCCAGTTCCTGCCGCGGGGGCCTTCAGTTGGGCTTCAGTTGGCCTTTGAATGATGCGTCCGTGTGACGGTGCCGGCGATGAACGACTTCAGCTCGGATTTCTTCCCGGGCTTCGCTCGAACTTCCAGGACCACGGTGGCACAGCGGTCAGGCGTGTTGTTCATGAGCTTGATAGTGAGCTGCGGGCCGGTCCTGTAGAAGTCACAGGTCTTCCTGGTACAGCTGGTACCACGCCACGACAGCCGGGCGTGCGGGAGGATGGCGCCCATGAATGAACTCGGTGACGCGTTGCGGGCTTGGCGAGATCGGCTCGACCCCGGCGTCGTTGGGCTCCCTCACCATTCCCCCCGCCGGGTCGTCGGCTTGCGGCGGGGCGAACTGGCGCAGTTGGCTGGGATCTCTGTCGAGTATGTGGTCCGGCTCGAACAGGGCCGGGCATCGACGCCGTCGGCGCAAGTCTGCTCGGCACTCGCCCGCGCGCTGCAACTGTCCGACGATGAGCAGGCCCATCTCCTGCGCCTGGCCGGCCACGCCGCAGATCCGGACCGTATTCCGCGATTGGTCCCCGCCAGCGTGCATCGGATCGTGGAGCAGCTCGCCAACAGCCCGGTGGCGGTGTGCGACGCCGCCTGGCAGTTGTTGCACTGGAACCCGCTGTTCGCGGCGACCTTCGGCGATCCCACGAAACAAGGCGACGACGAGCGCAACGCGCTGATCTTCCAGTTCGAGAACCAGCCGACCCGAATCCGGCAAACCGCCGCGGAGCGGGCCGCGTTCGAAGAGTCACTGGTCGCCGACCTGCGCGCGACGACGAGCCGGTACCCGAACGACCCCGACATCAGGGCGTTGGTCGCAAGACTGAACCGCGGTCACCGGTTCCGTGAACTCTGGGCGCTTCGGTCGGTGGGTGCCCACCAGGGCGCGCAAAAGATCGCCAGACATCCGGTGGTGGGGGACATCGCTCTCGACTCCAATGTGCTCACCACCCAGAGCACCAACCTCCGTCTCGTGGTGGACACCCCGCGCGACGCGGACGCCAGGAGCAAACTTGATCTCCTGTCCACCATCGGCACCCAGGAAATGACCTCATAGAGCTGACGTGCAGGCCCGGTGTAGCAGGAGATACTTCCGTGCTGTCCGCGCTGTCCGTGCTGTCCGTGCAGGACGGCATCTCGGCCCCGACCTGCTCCTGGGTACCGGTTTCGACGACGTGGCGATCGAGGTGTGCACAGGGGTGCTCACCGGACGCTGAGGCGGCCGACCACCTGTGCAGCCGGAACCGTGGCGCCCGCGGGGAAGACCAACGGCAGCGCGCCGCCCGGCGGACTTCAGTGCACGCAGAGGCAGAACGGGTGCCCGGCCGGGTCGGCGTAGACGCGCCAGTCGCGTCGGCCGTCGTCGTCGCCTTCGAGGACGGTCGCGCCCAGGCGCAGCACCTCGGCCTCCGCCGCGTCCAGCTCCTCCCTCGGAACGTCCAAGTCCAGGTGGAACTGCTGCGGCATCTCGGTGCCCGGCCACTGCGGCGGCCGGTGGCCGGGGGACTCCTGGAACGCGAGCTGCCGCCCGTGCGGCCCGATCAGCTCGACCCACTCCCCCTCGCCCTCGATCCGCCAGTCCAGCACGGCCGCGTAGAACTCGGCCAGCTCCCGGGGACTACGACAGTCGAGAACGGTTACTCCCATCGTGGCGATAGCCATGACGCACCTCTTCCTCCGAGTGGCGTTACCCCTATCTGACTCATGCAGGTAACGGTTACCTCATGATGGCGGCTTGCCAGTAACGTTGCAAGTGTGGGAGAGCGAACGACGCCGAGCGGGCTCGTCCTCGTCGAGACACTGGTCAACACCTTCGACGTGGAAGCCGGACGCGACGCGCTGGCCACGCCGGACGGGCTCGAAGCGCTGATGCGCGCCGGGGACGTCGCGCTGACCGCGGACGACATGCCCGCCGTCGTGCGCCTGCGCGAGGCGCTGCGCGCCGCGTGCGCCGCGCACACCGGGCGCGCGATGCCGCCCCGTTCGGCCGCCGACCTGACAGACCTGCTCGCCGAGGCCCCGCTGACGCTCCACGTCGACGGCGCCACGGGCAACGCCACGCTGCACCCCGCGGCCGGGCTGACCGGTGCGCGGGCGCTGACCGCCCGGGTCGCGGCGTCGATCGCCGCCGCCGAGGCCGATGGCACCTGGCGGCGGCTCAAGGCGTGCGAGGCGGAGAGCTGCCGCTGGGCCTACTACGACCACAGCCCGGCGGGGCGGCGCCGCTGGTGTTCGATGCAGTTGTGCGGCGCACGTTCGAAGATGCGCGCCTACCGCGCGAAACGGCGCACCACCTGAGCGGGGGCGCCATCAGGTCAGAGAGACCCGCCGTGCTCGTGCTTCATTCGGTTGACAGGCCGGCGCGGGACCGTAGCCGGTAAAAGATCTCGCCGAGCTGAGCCACCTCATCCGCGGTGAGCGCGTCGAACACCAGGCGTCGTACGGCGCGTACATGGCCGGGCGCGGCACGCTCGATGGCCGTCCGCCCCGTCTCGGTGATGCGGACGAAGGCGCCACGGCCGTCGTCCACGCACCCGAGCCGGGACACCAGGTCCCGTTTCTCCATCCGCGCGACGTGGTGGGACACCCGGCTGCGCTCCCACTGCAACGCTGCCGCCAGGTCGGATACCCGAATGCGTCCTTCGGCGGAGTCGGTCAGCACGACGAGCACTTGGTAGTCCGGGCTGGACAGCCCGGCGTCGGCCTGCATCTCGCGGTTGAGCGTTGCCAGCAGCTCCGCGTCGAAGCCCATCCACTGCCGCCACATGTACTGCTCATCGTCGCTCAGCCACGGATCGTCATTCGTCATAGCCACCTCGGCAGCCTAGCAGGGTACGTGACACGTCATGTATGGTCCGTGTCACGTAGATGACACGTCACGAACCTGTGCCCGGCACGCGCCGATGAGCACTCGACGTTCTGGCAACGCACAAACTACCCATAGGGGTTGATGTCAATGGCCGACTCGAAAGTGGTGCTCATCACCGGAGCGAGCAGTGGCATCGGGCATGCCACCGCACTGCGGCTCGCCGGCCAGGGGCATCACGTCGTCCTCGGCGCCCGCCGTACTGATCGCCTCACCGCGCTGGCCGAAGCGATTCGGGACGCGGGCGGCAGCGCTGACACACACCGCCTCGACGTCACCGACCCGAAGATTGTCGCCACCTTCGTCGACACCGCCGTGGACCGGCACGGCCGGATCGACGTGATCATCAACAACGCCGGGGTCGGTCCCCTGTCGCGGCTGGACTCGTTATTGACCGACGAGTGGAATCAAACGATCGACGTCAACATCCGCGGCCTGCTGCACGGCATCGCTGCGGCATTGCCCCACTTCCAGCGCCACGGCGCCGGCCACTTCGTCACCATCGCCTCCGTCGGAGCCCACGAGGTCATGCCCACGGGCGCCGTCTACTGCGCCACCAAGTACGCCGCCTGGGCCATCACCGAGGGCCTGCGCCTGGAACTCGACCCCGGCATCCGCGTCACCACGGTCTCTCCGGGGATCGTCGAGTCCGAAATCGCCGACTCCATCACCGATCCGGACACCCAGGAAGCCATCCGCGCCTTCCGGGAATCGCCCATCTCCGCCGACGCGATAGCAGCCGCCATCTCCTACGCCATCGGACAACCCCCGGACGTCGACGTCAACGAACTCATCATCCGCCCGGCCGGACAGCGATAGCGCCCGACGTACCCATCACCACATTCACCCCCCTTTCGAGGAGCTGACACATCGTGACCACCGCACTCGGACTCGGCCTCCCGCAGAACCATCAGTACGACGTCGGCAGGGACGTGCCCGACGTGGCACGCGCTGCCGAGCGCATCGGATACGAGAGCCTGTGGGCCTACGAACGGGCTCTCTTCCCCGAACCCGCGACCCAGGGCCTGTTCGGCATGCCCGATGTGCCCTGGCCCGACGACTACCGTTCCGTGGCCGAGCCACTGGTCACGCTGTCCCTGGCGGCCGCGGTCACCGAACGGGTCAGGCTGGGCACGTCCGTCCTGGTGGCGCCGCTGCACGGGCCGTTCCAGCTGGCCAGGTCCCTTGCCACGCTGGACGCGGCGAGCGGCGGCCGGGTGGTCGCGGGCTTCGGCTCGGGGTGGTCCCTCGACGAGTACGCGGCCGCGGGCGTCCGGCCGTTCGAGGAACGCGGCAGGGTGCTGGACGAAGTGATCGAGGTGTGCCGGGCGGTGTGGGGGCCGGACCCGGTGACCTACGACGGCGAGATAACCCGGATCGCCTCGGCCGTGGTCGGCCCCAAGCCCGCCCGGCCGGTCCCGATCCTGCTGGCCGCGGGGAACAAGCAGGCCCAGCGCAGGCTCGTCGACCACGCCGACGGCTGGCTGCCGCTGGCCATGGGCGCCGAGCAGACTGCCGCACAGTGGCGCGAACTTCAGGAACTGGCGGCCGAACGCGGGCGCACCAGGCCGATCCGGACGGTGCTGCGGGCGAACGCCAAGTACACCCCCAAGCCGTACGAGGGCCGCGACCGCGCCCTTTTCCAGGGCGACGCCGAGCAGATCGTCGAAGACCTGGTCGCGCACGCCGGGATCGGCTTCGAGGAGATCCTCATCGACCTCCAGCAGGGCACGCGCGACGCCGAGGAGTTGAAGGACGTCGCCGCCGAAGTGTACGAGAAGGCGCGTGCGGCCGGGGTGTGAACGCCGCCTGGTCCGGCACCGGCAGCGTTCTCACCTTTCGGCCAGGTCCTCGTCCGTGATGGGGCGGACCGCGCGGCACGGGACTCCGACCGCGACGGTCATGGGGGGAATGTCGCGGCTGACGACGCTGCCGGCGCCGATGACCGATCCGTAGCCGATGCGGACGCCGGGGAGAACGACCACGTTGCTGCCGATCCAGACCTTGTCCTCGATCACGATGGGTTCCGAGAACCGCCCGAAGTCCACGCGCCGCGCGGGGTGCACCGGGTGTCCGGTCGTGGTGAGGGTCACGCTGGGCGCGATCATGACGCCATCGCCTATGCGGATGTCCACGTCATCGACGAACGTGAGGTTCACGTTCCCGAAGAAGTCGTCACCGATATGGACATTGCTTCCGAACCCGGCGTGAAACGGGGGCAGCAGTACCGTGCGTTCTCCCACCGCGCCGAATATGGCGACGAGCAGCGACCGTTGCTTTTCCGTTTCGCCCGGTGGTGTGTGGTTGTACTCGAAGATCTCCTCGGTGCGGCGTCGAGGGGCCTGAAAGGCTGCTTCCGATTCGGTGTAGACGAGCCCTTTGCTGATGCGGGCCAGGACTTCTTCCTCATGACCTTGCGACACGGCACTACGCTCCGTTCATCAAGCCCCTCGTCGCGCACAGGCGCGACGCGCTCCCCGTCGATCGCGCGCGTTCGGAAGCCTACGTGCGCTCACGTTCCGCTGGTGGTGACCTCCGCCGTTTCGACCGCCATGTCGGCCATGCCCCACTGGTCGAGGAGCGCGCCGTACGTGCCGTCGTCGATCATTTCCTGGAGCGCCTGCCGGAGGGCGTCGCGCAGGGGCGGGTCGGCGAGGGTCACCGCGAAGCCGACCGGCTCGGCGTCCAACCGGTCGCCGGTGATGACCAGTTCGTCGCCGCCGGCGTCCTGGAGGGGGCCGATCGCGGCGGAGTGGCTGACGTACAGGGCGTCGGCCTCGCCGGTGCGGACGGCTTCCGCCAGGTCTTCGGCCGTCCCGTGCCGGGAGATGTCGACGGGGGTGGTGCAGTCGGCGCTGTGCCGGGCTATCGCGTCCTCGATCTCGAGCGAATGCCACGTGGCGACCGTCCGGCCGCACAGATCGCTGAAACCGCCGACGCCGGCCGCGGCTCCGGCGGGGACCATCAGGACGTGGCTCTCCTCGAAGTAGGGGATGAATTCGAGGTTCGCGGTTTCTGTCTGCGAGGTGGCGTCGCTGGGCATCGCGGTCATGGCGATGATGCCGCTGGGGTCGGGGCTGTTGGCCAGGTAGCCGAGAAGGGTGCCGTAGTCGACGCGCTGGAAGCGGAATTCGATGCCGAGCCGTTCGCCGAGGGCGGCGGTGAGGTCCGGTTCGAATCCGGTCAACTCGTCGGCGGACTCCGGGGACATGAGGGGCAGGGCGTACGTTCCCGAACGCACCGTGACCTCGCCCGATTCCTGGATCGCGGGTGGCAGCAGGTCGTACAGGGGTGCCTGCGCGTCGGCCCCGCCCTGGTCGTCGGCGGGGGTCTGTTCGCCGTCTTCTGGTGCCGTGTCCTGCGGCGCGGAGCTTCCGTCCGTGGGCGCCTCGCCGGCCTCCGGATCGTTCTCCGCACCCGATTCCCGGGTCAGCAGCATGACCAGGGAGGAGACGAGCGCCACGGCCACCGCCACGGCGCCCACCGCGAGGGCACGCCTGGCCGGGGCCTTGCCGGGAGGCGGGGGCGGGACCGCGGTGACGGTGGGGAGCCCGGCGGGTGGCGGGGAGGCGGGCGGCGGCGGTGCCGCGGCCCCGCCCACCTGGGTGGGGACCGGGCCGTCCAGGTCGAGGAGGCTCGCCGCCTGCCGCCCGAGTCGCGCGGTCAGCGCGGGCGGCAGCCACAGTTCACCGTCCGGCCCCGCCGTGTCCGCCGACCGGGCGGCGGCGGCCTCGGCCAACTCCTCGACGGTGGGCCGCGCGGCCGGGTCCTTCACGAGACACCGCTGGACGAGTGCACGCAGGGGCCCGGCCAGCGGACCGGCGTCCGGCCCGAGTTCGGGATCTTCGTGCAGCACGCGGTACAGAACGGTGTGCACCGCGGGCTCGCCGGCGACGAACGGTGAGGTGCCGGTGGCGGCGAAGGCGAGCACGGCGCCCAGGGCGAACACGTCGACCGCGCCGGTGACTTCCTCGCCCCGGATCTGCTCGGGCGGCATGTAGCCCGGCGAGCCGATCATCGAACCGGTGCGCGTGACCAGGCTGGCGTCCACGGCGCGGGCGATGCCGAAGTCGATGACCTTCGGGCCCTCCAGGGTGACCAGCACGTTCGACGGTTTGAGGTCGCGGTGCACCAGGCCGACGCGGTGGATGTCCCGGAGCGCCCGGGCGAGTCCGGCGGCCAGGGTCCACAGCGACTCCTCCGGCAGCGGGCCGTGGGCGGCGGCGACCACCTCGTGGAGCGAGGGTCCGGGGATGTAACCGGTGGCGACCCAGGGCACCGCGGACTCGGTGTCGCTGCCGAGGACCGGGGCGGTCCAACTCCCGCTGACCCGTTCGGCGATGGCGACCTCGCGCCGGAAACGGCGCCGGAACTCCGGGTCTTCCGCCAGTTCGGCGTGGATGAGCTTGACCGCGGCGGTGCGGCCGTTGGGCGAACGCCCGAGAAAGACCTGGCCCATGCCGCCGGCCCCGAGGCGGCCCAGGACGCGGTACGGGCCGACGCGGGACGGATCACCCGGACGAAGAGACTCCACGCTTTCCCCACTTCGTTCTGCGCGCAACGGCCATTGCGCCCGCCGGGAAGACTACAAGCGGATGAACCGCGGAGTACGAGGAGGAGGTCGCCCCTATGCGCACCTACCGCGCGAAACGGCGCGTCACCTGAGCCACAGCGGACGAACGTCGGACCTCACGAGTCCAGACGCTGCGGCGCCTCTTCCAGCAGACCGGCTTCCTCCGCGCACCCCAACTCCTCCGCCATGGCGCGGGTCGCGGTGTTGAGAACATCCATCATGGCGTCCGGGTCCTCGACCGCGCCCTCCCCCACGGAGAGCGAACCATTCAGATCGCTGTCCGCAGCTGCCCCCTCGACGGAACAGCGTACGCTGAGGATGGCGGCCTGATTCTCCACGAATGCCCGGACCCCGGCGTCGTAGGGTACTTGATGACGCTCCACAGGAAATGCCCCCTTCTCCCTGCTCGGGGAAAACCGGAAGTCCAGGCGTACGCTCCAGGAGTCTTCAGACGCGGTGGTGAAGATGGCGCAGAACCGCTCGTGATGAAATTGCCCCTCCTCCAGCAGTGCTCGCGCGCTGTCCGCCAGGGAGGCCCGGTACTCACCAGTCATTTCCCCGAGAGCGGCGTCCTGCGTGATGAACACCAGACTCTCCGCGGCGCCACCCGCAAGCGCCCCATCACACACCTCGTCTGCCGTCATCGGCTCACCGAAGTGGTGTGCGAAGCTATCGTCCGCCTCGTCCGCCTCGCCCGAATCATCCCCGGAACAGGCACCCAGACCGCCGACAACTGCACAACAGACGAACACCGCCACCGGACGCCGCCCGCCAGAAAGGGCCCTGCGCAACCGTCGAACAAACATGTCGCTCCGTCAGTTTCCGGGAGTGCTCGGACCATGGGTGATTGAGATCAAGTCCCGGCCGAGTCGGTACGCACCGTGGAGATCGGCTGCCGAGTCGTCAATGGTACTGCCGGCCGGGAGGCTCTCCTCGATGGTTTCGTCGAAGGTCTCTTTCAGCTGAGTCGTCGCTGTCTCGCCGGCCGAGTAGAATTCCATCCTCGACATCCGTACTTCTGTATCGTCCGCCTCGTGCCGGCTGAAATCGTCGATGGACTGGTTCATGAACTCGCCGATCAGCGGCGGTGTCGCACCCGCGGCGATCGGGACCGCGACCGCGGCGGCTGCGGTGCCTCCTGTCACCAGGGCGAGGCCGCCGAGGCCCGCGCCCACCAGGGCCCCACCGCCTGCTTTGGCCCAGCCGGAAGACTGCGCGAGCGCGCGTTCGGCCTCCTTGGACTGCTCGCCGAAGTCGTGCTCGATGCGCGCCACCAGGGACTGGTCCAGCAAGCCACGTACCTCTGCCGATGTCCGGATGGCGTCGACGCCACCGTCGTACGCCTCCTGACCGGTGGGCTCGATGCCCGCCAGGACACCTGCTGTATATAGCTCCTGGGCCTGTGTCAGGACGCCGTGCCCAGTCTCCTCCTGACCGAGCACGTTCAGGAACCTGGCCGTGTTGAAGAAACCGTTATCAAGCCTGTCCTCGTATGCCGAGCCGAAGACCTGTCCGTTCTCGGCCCGGGCCCCCTCCGTCTGGCCGGACATCGCGTAGTTGATGTCGTCCATATACAGGCCCGTCATGGCGGCCAGGTCCGCCGCCATCTCCGGCTGACCCGCCAGCAGGTTGGGTTCCCTGCTGCCGTAGAGGTGCATCACCTGCGACATGACCGCCGCCGTATCCGCCGTGCGGCGGTCCCCTGTGGCGAGGAACCCGTCGAGGTCGTCACCATCGAAGCCGCCGGCCTCCCGGCCGGTGGCGGCCGCGAACAGCGCATCGCCGAACGCCGGGTGCACGTTCAGCGGATCAGGGCCGCCGTGGTGGTCGTTGCTCAGCCACCATTCGCGGTCCGTGGCGAGGTAGTCCAGGTGCGCGTTGACCTGCTCGTTGTCGTCAGCCGGGTCGAACCGGTTGGGCGGGCGCTCGAAGGTGTCCGTCGGAGCGTAGTCGTCCGGCGGGGCGAAGAACTGGGTGGACGCCTCCGGGTTGTGTCCGAGACCCTGCATGAAGCCGACGACCGGGTCGCGGCCCCAGTCGCCCTCCAGCGCCTCTCCACCGGGGAAGGCGCTTTCGACGAAATTCAGTCTCAGGCTCGGGTCGCTGTCCCACAACTGGGCCGGGGAACGGTCGTCTTCCCGCTCGAACGTGAGCAGCGCGTCCCCATACTCCAGCAGGAAATCCGTGTCGTAGTCGCCTCTGTGCATGAGCGCGCTCATGGTCTGGAAGCCGTAGGGGCCGTCCGGGCCGCCGACCCGCTCGTCGCCGAGCGCGGTCATGTCGCGTTCCCACGCGTCCATCGCGGCGGAGTCGGACTGCGTCGCCGTCCCCAGGACCTGGCCCAGACTGGTCTGGAGGGCGGCTGCCGACTCCCACTCCGAGGAGCCGGGGGGCTGGTCGCGGGAACGGGAGACGTCGGTCCAGAAGTCCAGCACTCCCTGCGGGCCGAGCCCGGTCGCGATCCGTTCGGCGAAGGCAGGGTCGTCCGCGTGCAGTTCAAGGAGCAGAGCGATGTCGTGCAGTTCGTCGTCCGGCAGTTCCTCGCCCCGCGCCATCCGTTCCATGAGCGCGTCGGCGTCCTCCCGGGCCAGCGTGGCCTGCTGGACCGAGGTGTACTCGACCGCGGTGAAGCGGTCCGGGTCGGTGCCCATGGCGGCGCGCAGAGCCTGCGCGATCTCCGCGTCGTCCTCCGCGACCGTCCTGAGGATGTCGGTGATGCGGCCGGACACTTCCACGACGGCGTCCTGGCGTGCTCTGCGGGTCTCCGCGTCCAGGCCCTCCAGGTCGCTGGTGACCTGGCCCGTCGCGCTGACGTGCACGCCCAGCTCCGGGGCCTCGATCTCGACCAGATTCGTCAAGCGGTCCTTGGCGTGCTTGAGGCGGCCGTGCCCGTCGCGGCACAACTCTCGCAAGGTCCTGGCCTGCTTGTGGGCGGCATCGAACTGGTCCGCCTGCTCGGTGACGAAGGGAATGGTGACGTCCGCATTTGCGCCCGCCCAGCTGGCGCTACGCGTGCGCCGGGCCATGCCCGCGGCGTTCTCCTTCATGCTTTCGAGGCGCTGTACCTGCGTGTCCCACTCCCCGATGGCCTCCTCCAGCTTGCCCAACTGGAGGTGAAGCACTTCCTCGAAGGCGATGGCGCCCCGACCGGACATGACCGTGGCCCCCTACAACGCGTCCAGGTGTGCATTCGACCGGACGGCCGACGCGTTCCGAATGTCGGCCGTGGTTTCCAGCTCTCCGGCGGCGTGCGTGCGCACCGTGTCGCCGACGTGGCCGGCGATGCGGAGACAAGCGGCGTGGAGCGCAGCCGCCTGGGACTGCCAGCGGTCGGCGACCTCCGTCAGCGCGACCCCGGTGTCGAGCCCCGGCGTGCGCAGGAGGATACCGGCAACGTAGGTGGCGTTGTGGGCCAGGCTTCCGTTCTGGTCGAGGTCGTTCGCCAGTGCATCGGCGTCGCCCTGAATGGGTGTCAGCTGGCCTTCGCGGTGCTCCAGATCTCCACCGGAGCCATCGCCGCGGCTGTTGAGCCGCGTGTGTGTCAACTCGTCGCGCGCCGCGGCCTGCAGGCCAGCCCACTCCGCATCGAACGACATCCCCTCACCCCCGCGCCGATGCTAACAGCCGCCCCGGACGCCGCCGCTGGTGTTCGATGCAGCTGTGCGGCGCGCGTTCGCAGATGCGCGCCTACCGCGCGAAACGGCGCGTGACCTGAGCCGCCGGGGCCTCAGCGGGCGACCGGGCAGGGCTTTCCCAGCTGCTCCCGGTACGCGAGGGCGGTGTCCATCAGCTCGTCGAGCGCGTCCCTGGTCCGCACGAGGTCCGCGATGTGCGCGGTGAGCCGGTCGCGCTCCTGCGCCATCCGCTCCAGCGCGGAGTCGGAGTTCTCCGCGCTGGGCGCGTCGACGCAGGGCAGCAGCTCGATGATGGTGCGGCTGGACAGCCCCGCGGCGTACATCCGCTGGACGAACGCGACCCGTTCGACCGCGCTGTCCGTGTAGTGCCGCTGCCCGCTGGGGCTGCGGGTGCTGGTGAGCAGCCCCTGCTCCTCGTAGTAGCGCACGGACCGGACGCTGACTCCGGCCCGTGACGCGAGCTCGCCGATCCGCACGAGACCTCCCGGTCGTGTCCTGCGCCACAGCAACTTGCCTCTGACGTCAGTGTCAGGTTTTAGCGTAACCGACGTGCCCGAGTTCCGGGCGCCGCGGACCGCGAAGGAGCCCCTCGTGACGACCCTTTTCACCAGTTACCGGCTCGGCGGCCTGACGCTGCCCAACCGGGTGGTCATGGCCCCGATGACCCGAGTCCGGGCCGCCGCCGGCGGTCTGGCGACGCCGTCCATGGCGGCCTACTACGCCCAGCGGGCCACGGCCGGGCTGATCGTGAGCGAGGGCGTGCAGCCGAGCGCGATCGGGCAGTCGAACCCGGGCACGCCAGGACTGCACACCGACGAGCAGGTCGCCGCGTGGCGACCCGTGACCGAGGCCGTGCACGCCAACGGGGGGCGGATCTTCGCCCAGATCATGCACGGCGGCCGGGTCTCGCACCCCGACACCACCGGCAGGCAGCCGGTCGGGCCTTCGGCCGTCCCGGCCGTCGGCGACGTGTTCACCCCGACCGGGCCCCAGCCGGCCCCGATGCCGCGCGCCCTGGACACCGCCGAAGTGCCCGAGCAAGCGCGGTCGTACGCCGAGGCCGCCCGCCGCGCCATCGACGCCGGGTTCGACGGCGTGGAACTGCACGGCGCGAACGGCTACCTGATCTCCCAGTTCCTCTCCTCCAACGCCAACCTGCGCACGGACCGCTACGGCGGCCGGGTCGCCAACCGGATCAGGTTCGCCGTCGAGGCCACCGCCGCCGTCGTCGAAGCCGTCGGCGGGGCCAGGACCGGCATCCGGCTCTCACCGGGCGGCGAGTTCTGGGGCGTCCGCGAGACCGACGTTCCCCAGCTCTACACCGCGCTGCTGACCGAGCTGGCCGCCCTCGACCCGGCCTACGTGCACCTCGAGGGCACCGCCGACGAAGACCTGCTGGTCGCCCTGCGGCGGACGTGGCCGGGCACCCTCGTCATGAACCCGACGCTGCCGATGGGGCCCAAGCAGACCGGCCGGGACGACGCCGACCGCTGGCTCGGTCTCGGCGCCGACCTCATCAGCTTCGGCCGCGCCTTCCTCGCCAACCCCGACCTGGTCGAACGGCTCCGCGGCGGACTCCCGATCGCCCCCGCCGACGAGGCCACGTACTACGAGGGCGGCGACGCGGGCTACCTGACCTACCCCACCCACCAGTACGACGCGGCCTGAGCCCGGGCGGGCCCCCGGGCGGCCCCCCGGGCCCGCCCGGGCGCGCCACCGCTCACCCCGTCGGTCGGCTGCCCGCGGCCGGGCTCAGCCCGCAGCGGCCCAGGCCCGGCCGACGTACTCCAGCAGTTGCGGGGCCGGCCCGCACGCCTCCTGCCGGGGCCGCTCGCTGTCCTCCGCGTGCTCCGCCTGCTCCGCCTGCTCCGCGTACATCTGGTTCAGCGACTCCCGCAGCTCCGGGTCGCCGCCGTGGAACGCCTCCACCAGTTCCGCCCAGCGGCGGGCCAGGGCCTGCACCCGCGGGTCGGCCGGATCGGTGCCCGCGTCCATCTCCGCCTGCACGTTCGCGATCAGCTGCGGCCACTCCTGCTCCGCCGAGGAGATGGCCTCGTCGCCCAGCGCCTCACGGCGGGCCGCCAGCTTGGCCAGCTGTTCCTCGGAGAAGTGCTTCTGCACGGTCTCTTCCATCGTCGTCACCTTTTCGATCAGGTCGAGGAAGTCGGCGGGAGTGCGGGCCGCGGCGTCGGCCGACAACACCGCGGACAGCCGCCGGTGCAGCAGCCGCAGGGTGCCGAGCTGCCGCTCCACCTGGGTGAGGTGCTCGTGCAGCACGGTGCCCATACCGAGCTCGCCGTCCAGCGCGGTGCGCACGGCGTCCAGCGAAAGACCCAGCTCACGCAGGGCGACGACCTGGTAGAGCCTGGCGGCGCCCGCCTCGTCGTACAGCCGGTGGCCGGAGCGGGTGCGCTCGGCCGGCTCCAGCAGCCCGATGCGCTCGTAGTGGTGCAGGGTCCGCACCGTCAGACCGGTCCGCCGGGCCAGCTCGCCCACCTTCCACGCCATGACGTCCTCGTTCTTTTCCGTCCGGGTCCCCCGGAGTCGCGGCGGCTGCCGCGGCGTGATCGACGCTAAGACCTCCCCCTGCGTCAGGTTCAAGCCAGTCGTCGTTCGTACACTCGTACCGATGGTGCTTCCCGCGGCGCTCCCGTCCCCGCTCGTGCCGGTGTCCGACCCGGAGCTGGCCCGGGCCGGTGTCGAGCTGCGGCTGAAGCGGGACGACCTCATCGACCCGCGCGTCTCCGGGAACAAGTGGCGCAAGCTGGTGCCCAATCTGAAGGCCGCCCTCGACGGGGGGCACACGCGCCTGCTGACGTTCGGCGGCGCATGGTCGCACCACGTCCATGCGGTCGCCGCCGCCGCGGCGGCCTGCGGGGTGGCCAGCGTCGGCGTCATCCGGGGCGACGAGCTGGCCGACGCCCCGCGGAACTGGTCACTGGCCGAGGCCGAACGGAACGGCATGGAGCTGGCGTTCACCGACCGCCGTTCCTACCGCGACACGCTCCGCACGCTGGACGATCCGGCCACCCGCCGCCGCCTCGAACGGCGCTGGGGGCGCTGCTACGTGCTCCCCGAGGGCGGCTCCAACGCCCTGGCCGCGCACGGCACCGCGGGGCTGGTCGCGGAGCTGCCCGGCCTCGGGCCGCGCGACCTCGTCTGCTGCCCGGTCGGCACCGGCGGCACGCTCGCCGGGATAGCCGCGGCGCTCCCGGCGGGCGCGCGGGCCTGGGGCGTCGCGGTCCTGAAGGGCGCCGCCGGGTATCTGGAGGACGAGGTCACGCGCCTGCACCGTTCCGGCTGGGGCCGCACGTTCCCCAACTGGCACATCAGCCACACGCACCACGCCGGCGGCTACGCCCGGCTGCCGGCCGCGCTCACCGCGTTCGCCCGCGCCTTCGAGGAACGCCACGGCCTGGCCGTCGAGCCGCGCTACGTGGCCAAGATGCTGCACTGCGTCTACGACACCGCGCCCGCGCTGCCGCGCGGCACCCGCGTCACCGCCGTGATCACCGGCCGGCCGCACCGACCCGCAACCGCGTAGTCGTCAGCGCAGCCCACCGAGCAGCAGCGGCAGGGCGGTGTGCAGACCCCGTTCGCCGTACGCCGGGTGGTGCGTGCCGGGGTGGAAGTCGGCGGTGACCGGCACGCCGAGGGCGCGCAGCCGGGCGTGCAGGGAACGGTTCAGCGTGCGGATGACGACCTCCGCGGGATCGAACGGGCTGTCCGGATCGAGCGCCCCCGGGTGCCCGTCGCCGCTGGAGAGGAACACGGCCGTGTGCCGCAGCCGCGGCGCGAGCGCGAACGGATCGTGCGCGCGCCACACGTCGTCCTGCTCCCGCGGATCGCCCCACAGCGCCGCCAGGCTGCCGCCGTGGCCCTCCTCCAGCTGCGGCCACGCCGACTCGACGAAGTCCGGGTGCAGCAGGTGAACGGGGCCGCTGAAGCTCGCCGCCGCCCGGAACATGCCGGGCCGCCGCGCCGCGTAGGACACGGCGCCGAACCCGCCCATCGAAAGGCCGGCGGCGGCACGGGCCCGGCCGGCGCCGTAGTCCCGTTCGAGCAGCGGGCGCAGCTCGTCCAGGTGGAACGTCTCCCACGCGGGCGGACCGCCGGCGCCGCCGTTCCACCAGTCGGTGTAGAAGCCGATGCGGCCCGCCTCGGGCATCACCACGAGGACGTCGCGCAGCTCCTGGATCTCCTGGATATCGGTCTCCAGGGTCCACATGCGGTAGGTCGACGGCTCGAACCCGCCGTGCAGCACGTACAGAACGGGCCAGCGGCGGCGCGTTCCCCGCTCCCACCAGCCGTCGGGGGTGAGGAGGCGGACCTGCGCGGGGAAGCCGAGGGCCGGGGAGTCGAGGGTGAGGTCGAGCAGGCGCTCACCGACCCGTTCCGCGCCGATGACGGTCGCGCCCCCCGGCCTCGCCGCGGCCGGGCCCCCGGCGAGGAGGGCCGCCGCGGCGGCCGGGAGACCGGCGGCCAGCAGCGCACGCCGGCGCATCGCGGGCAAGGGGCGTGAACGGGGCACGGGGCGTGAACGGGACATGGGGCGGTCGGGCGTGGCGGTTCCGCTTATTCGGTCCTGGCCGCGGCCCCCGTGGCCACGACCCGTTGGACGGACGGACCGGACGCTACGGAGCGCCGCGGCGCACGGCATCCGCCCGGCGGAGTCGGCCGCTACCCCGCGCGGAGTACCCCGGCGGTCAGTGCTCGGGCCCGGCCGCCGCGCCGAAGAGGGGCAGGCAGGGTTCGAGGCCGCTGACCGTCACGGGCACGTCCAGCGCGCGGGCCGCCGCCGCCCACCGCTCGCGCGGCAGGCGCAGACGGATCTCCGTCGCCGGACGGCCGCGGATCGCGAAGCGCTGCACCCCGTCCCGCTCGTACCCGAGCTTCTCCGAGACCCGGAGCGACGCCGCGTTGTGGTCGAACGCCCCCGAGACCGCCTCGACCGCGCCGAGCCCGGCGAACGCCAGGTGCAGCACCGCAGCGCGCATCTCCGTGCCGATGCCGAGCCCCTGATACCGCCGGCCCAGCCACGAACCGGTCCCGACCTGCCGCAGCACCGCGAAGTGCTCCGCGGACACGTCCTGGAGACCGACCACGCGGCCCTCGGCGAAGACGGCCAGGTGCAGCGCCCAGTTCTCCGGTGTCCAGTCGGCCCGGCGCAGCCAGTGGTGCTGGAGGACGGAGCGGGCCCGTTCGGCCGGGGGCTGATCCGTCCACGGCACCAGGAACGGCATCTCCTCCGGCGGATGCAGTCCCTCCGCCGCGAGATCGGCGAGCGCGGCCAGTTCCTCGGAATCGGGCAGGCGCAGTTCCAGGCGCGGAGTGGTCACACGGAGTCCGAGAAGCGGCCAGTGGTCGATCAGCATGCGTCATTGTGGGGCGGACGCGCGACCACGGGCATCCCGTTTTCCGTGGCCGCGCGCCGCCCGTCCGGCGGGCCTCAGTTCACGGTCGCCGAGAACGAGTCGACGCCGAGCCCCGCGCCGCCCTCCCACGGCTCGAATCCGGCCTGGATGCTGGTCAGGTACCAGTCGTTGCCCGCCATCCCGCGGCTGACGGTCTCGTCGATGAAGTCCTTCACGTCGAAGCTCCAGCTGCTGATCGCGGAGGGCGCGACGAACGAGATGACGTCGTTCGAGCCGTTGCTGCCCGTCCACACCTCCCAGTCGCGCCCGCCGACGTTTGCCGTCCCTACCTGCGAGCCGATGGGCTGGATCGGACCGACGCGGTTGAACCAGATCATGATCTCGGTCTGGTTCACGCCGTCCGTCTTCGGCGTCGGGTCGAGCCAGATGTCGTACGAGGCGTTGTACACCGCGTTGCTCGCGCCGTAGTTGTACGCGATGCTGCTCTGCGCGCTGTTGATCGAGTTGATCTGGGCGGGCAGGTTCGTGTTCGGCGAGCAGTTCGTGTAGTGACAGCCGTTGAACATCGAGGGGTAGGACTTGGGCGCGCCATTGGTCGGGGCGCTGCCGTCCGCCTGCGTGATCTGGAAGCCGGAGCCGGTCACGTTGATGCACTGGGTCGCGCTGCTGCCCCAGCGGTTGTTCTGCGCCACGTACTGGCCGACGACCGAGGTGCCGAACGGTTCGCAGATTTGAACATCCGCCTGTGCGGCGGGGGTGGCGGTGGCCACGGCGGTCAGGGTTCCGGCGGCGACGGCCAGCGCGGTCGCTCCGGCGCGCATACGCGATGTCATGCTGCTCCTCCCATGGTGCGAAACAGTGAGGGGAGCGCTCCCAAGGCTGTTACACCGGCGGACTCTAGGGGGGAAACCGATCCGCTGGCAAGGTCACGGACAGATCTCGGTGGGCCTCAGTCCGCCCTCTGGCGGCGCCCGAGCATCCGGTTCGCCAGCCAGACGCAGGCCCACAGCGCGAGCCCGATGAGCATGAGCCAGCCCGCGATCCGGTAGTCGTCGGCCGGCCGCCCGGCCAGCGGGCCCGCGAGATAGACGCACAGCACCGCGCCGATGACGGGCAGCGCGGTCGGGGCGCGGAAGTGCCGGTGCTCGACCCGGTCGCGCCGCAGCACGAGCACCGCAACGTTGACGACTGCGAACACGCACAGCAGCAGGAGCGAGGTGGTGCCGCCCAGCGCGCCGAGGTCGGCGTAGCCGATGAGGAGGAACGCGAGCAGCGTGGTGAACGTGATGGCGACCCACGGCGTCCTGCGGCGCGGGAGGATGCGGCCGAGCGGCGCCGGCAGGGCGCGTTCCCTGGACATGCCGTACAGCAGGCGGCTGGCCATCAGCATGTTGATCAGGGCGGAGTTCGACACCGCGAACATGGTGATCCACGCGAAGAGGTCGAGCGGGAAGCCGGGCGCGCCCGCCTCGACGACCTTCAGCAGCGGCGTCTCGCCCTCGCCCAGGTCGCTCGGCGCCACCAGGGTGACGCTCGCGATGGCGACGAGCACGTAGACCACGCCGGTGATGGTGAGGCCGATGAGCATCATGCGCGGGAAGATGCGCACCGGGTCCTTGGTCTCCTCGGCCATGTTCACCGAGTCCTCGAAGCCGACCATGGCGAAGAACGCCAGCGCGGTCGCCGCGGTGACGGCGCCGAAGGCCGTTTCGCCGCCGGTGGTGTTGAACTCCCCGACCCGCGAGAACTCGCCGTCGCCCTGGAGGACCGCCCAGGCGCCGATCGCGATGACGATCATGAGACCGGTCACCTCGACGATGGTGAGGACGACGTTCGTCTTGACGCTCTCGCCGACGCCGCGGAGGTTGATCAGGCTGATGCCCGCCATGAACGCGAGCGCGATGATCATGGTGGCGCGGGCGTGGTCGCCGTCGATGTCGAGGGCGGACAGCAGGTTCGCGGCGAACGCCTTCGACGCGCTCGACGCGGACGTCAGCCCTGAGCACATGACCGCGAAGGTGACGATGAACGTCAGGAAGTGGATGCCGAACGCCCGATTGGTGTACGCGGCGGCACCGCCCGCCCTGGGGTACTTGGTGACCAGTTCCAGATAGCTGGTCGCGGTCAGCATGGCCACGACGAAGGCCAGCAGGAACGGCAGCCACACGGCGCCGCCGACCTCGGCGGCCACCTTGCCGGTGAGCGCGTAGACGCCGGTGCCGAGGATGTCGCCGACGATGAACAGCAGGAGCAGCCCGGGGCCGATCACCCGCTTGAGTTCGGTGCCGTCTTCGGCGTCGCCCGTGCCCGCCGCGGTCCGTTTGCCTTCGGTTCCTGAGCTGTCCGGCATGGAAGAACGATTGCCGGAACCGGCCGGACCAAACCGAAGTGGCCGTCTATGCCGTCGGGCGGCCCAGCGCGCGGTACGTCCAGTTCGCCTTGCGCCACAGCGCCGGGTCGAGCGTGTTGCGGCCGTCCAGAACGTGCCGTTCGGACACGACCTCCGCCAGGGCAGCCGGGTCGATCTCGCGGAACTCGCGCCACTCGGTCAGGTGCAGCACGGCGTGCGCCCCCTGCGCCGCGTCGACCACGTCCGCGGCGTAGCGGAGGGTCGGGAAGATCCGCCGCGCGTTGTCCATGGCCTTCGGGTCGTACACGGTGACCTCGGCGCCCTGAAGGTGGAGCTGCCCGGCGATATTGAGCGCCGGCGAGTCACGGACGTCGTCGGAGTCCGGCTTGAACGCGGCCCCGAGGACGGCGATGCGCTTGCCGAGCAGGGAGCCGCCCAGCGTCTCCCGGGTCAGCTCGACCATGAACACGCGGCGCCGCATGTTGATCGCGTCGATCTCCCGCAGGAACGACAGCGCCTCCGCGGCCCCCAGCTCGCCGGCGCGGGCCATGAAGGCGCGGATGTCCTTGGGCAGGCAGCCGCCGCCGAAGCCGATCCCGGCCCGCAGGAACTTCCGCCCGATACGGTCGTCGTGCCCCAGCGCCTCCGCCAGCTTCACCACGTCGCCACCCGCGGTCTCGCAGACCTCCGCCATGGCGTTGATGAACGAGATCTTGGTCGAGAGGAACGCGTTCGCCGCCGTCTTCACCAGCTCGGCGGTCGGCAGGTCGGTGAGGATGAACGGGGTGCCCTCGGCGAGCGGCCTCGCGTAGATCTCGCGCAGCAGCGCCTCGGCCCGCTCACCGGTCCCCGTTCCGGCCCCGGTCCCCGTTCCGCCGTGCGCGCCATGCGCGCCATGCACTCCGGCGACGATGCGGTCCGGCCGCAGCGTGTCCTCGACGGCGAAACCCTCGCGCAGGAACTCCGGGTTCCACGCCAGCTCGGCCGCCTCGCCCACCGGGGCGAGCTCGGCGACCCGCCGCGCGAGCCGGGCGGCGCTGCCCACCGGCACGGTGGACTTGCCGACGACGAGTGCAGGCCGGGTCAGGTGCGGCGCGAGCGCGTCCACGGCGCTGTCGACGTAACTCATGTCGCAGGCGTACTCGCCGGGCTTCTGCGGGGTATTGACGCAGATGAAGTGCACATCGCCGAACTCACCGATCTCGGCGAAGGAGGTGGTGAACGACAGCCGCCCGGAGGAGCCGGGCAGACCGGCGACGTGCCGGCGGAGCAGGTCCTCAAGACCCGGCTCGTAGATCGGCGTCTCGCCACGGGCGAGCGCCTGCGTCTTCTCGGGGACGATGTCGAGGCCCAGCACCTCGAATCCCAGCTCCGCCATGGCGGCGGCGTGGGTCGCGCCGAGATATCCGAGACCGATCACGGTGATCTTCGGGGACATGTGGACGAGCATAGTCCGAAGGCTGTCGGGAAGCTCACGTACCCGTGCCCGTACCCGAGACCGGTCCGCGGCCCTAGGATTACATGTTACTTAACAGTCGTTAGCAGCGTCGCTTGCAGGGAGTGAGACACGTGGCAGGAGCCGCAGACTTCGACCTCTACCGCCCGGCGGAGGAGCACGACATGCTCCGCGCATCGGTCCGTGCACTGGCCGAGGCGAAGATCGCCCCGCACGCGGCCGAGGTGGACGAGGAGAGCCGCTTCCCGCAGGAGGCCCTGGACGCACTGGTGGGCAACGACCTGCACGCCGTTCACGTCCCCGAGGAGTTCGGCGGGGCGGGCGCGGACGCGCTGGCGACGGTCATCGTGATCGAGGAGGTCGCCCGGGTGTGCGCCTCCTCCTCGCTCATCCCCGCGGTCAACAAACTCGGCTCGCTGCCCGTGATGCTGTCCGGCTCACCGGAGTTGAAGGCCACGTACCTGACGCCGCTGGCCAAGGGCGACGCGATGTTCTCGTACTGCCTGTCCGAGCCGGACGCGGGCTCCGACGCCGGCGGCATGAAGACGCGCGCGGTACGGGACGGTGACCACTACGTGCTCAACGGCGTGAAGCGGTGGATCACCAACGCGGGCGTCAGCCAGTACTACACGGTGATGGCCGTCACCGACCCCGAGAAGCGGACGCGCGGCGGGATCTCGGCGTTCGTGGTGGAAAAGGACGACGAGGGCGTGTCGTTCGGGGCTCCGGAGAAGAAGCTCGGCGTCAAGGGCTCCCCGACGCGCGAGGTGTACCTCGACAACGTGCGCATCCCGGCCGACCGCATGCTCGGCGAGGAGGGCACCGGCTTCGCCACGGCGATGCGCACCCTGGACCACACGCGCATCACCATCGCCGCCCAGGCCCTCGGCATCGCGCAGGGCGCGCTCGACTACGCCAAGGAGTACGTGCGGGAGCGCAAGCAGTTCGGCAAGCCGGTGGGCGACTTCCAGGGCGTGCAGTTCATGCTGGCCGACATGGCGATGAAACTCGCGGCGGCCCGCGAGCTGACCTACACGGCGGCGGCCAAGTCCCAGCGGAACGACGGCGACCTGACGTTCTTCGGCGCGGCGGCGAAGTGCTACGCCTCGGACGCGGCGATGGAGATCACCACCGACGCGGTCCAACTCCTCGGCGGCTACGGCTACACGCGGGACTACCCGGTGGAGCGGATGATGCGGGACGCGAAGATCACGCAGATTTATGAGGGCACGAACCAGGTCCAGCGGATCGTGATGGCAAGGAACCTGCCTTAGGTCGTGTCGGTGGCGGTAGCCCGGCGGGCTACCGCCACACCGCCGTGGCGACCCGGCGGAAGTTGCCGCCCAGGATCGCGGTGACGGCGTCCTCGGGGTAGCCCCGGGCGAGGAGCGCGTCCCCGACCGTCAGCAGGTCCTCCGGGGGCATGAAGTCGATCGTGCCCCAGCGCGTGTAGCAGTCGGGGAACAACTCCGGGCTCTGGGCGAGCAAGGCGTTGAAGTCCTCGTGGTCAAACGGGTAGTCGGTCGAAAGACCGACGTGTTCCGGCCCGACGAGGTCGACGGCGTGGTCGATGTGGCACACCAGCGCCTCGACGGAGGCGTCGTTGGGGCCGAGGAAGATTCCGACTCCGGTGATGCCGACGACCCCGCCCGTGGCGGCGCACTCCCTGGCCTGCTCGTCGGTGATGTTGCGGGGGTGGTCCCACAGCGCGCGCATGCAGGAGTGGCTGTAGATCACCGGCTGTTCGGAGACCTCGCACATGTCAAGACCGGTACGGGCGCCGCAGTGGGACCCATCCACCACCATGCCGACCGCGTTCATCTCCCGCACCAGTTCCCGGCCGTAGGCGGTGAGCCCCTCGTCGACCGCGTCCAGGCATCCGCCGCCCGCCGCGTTCCTGTTGTTGTAGCTCGGCAGCATCGTCCGGACGCCCAGCTCGTAGAACTGGCGCACTCGGTCCAACTGCCCGCCGAGCGGCCCGGAGTCCTCCAGGTCGAAGGCCACCGCCACGTCATCCGCGCGCGCGGCGGCTTCGACGTCGCCGATACCCACGGCCGGCCGCAACCGGTCGTCCGCGGCGATCCGCTCCCGCCAGCCCGCGATCAGCCCGACGACATCGTCGGCACTGTGCGGGGCGTAGCCCACGTTCACCGAGACGAAACTGCCTCCGGGCCTGCGGTAACGGGCCAGCTCCCCGACATCCGCGCGTCTCTCCAGCGGGAGGCAGCAGTGCTGTTCCCACAGCAGGGGCGGGCGCGTGGGCGGGCGGCGCGGCGTGGAAGTTTCGTTCGACACGGTATGCATCATGCCCGCCGGAGGCCCGAGGTCCACGTGGTGCGGGATCGGCAGCGGGCGCGTTCGCTACAGCCGGGCCAGCGCCCTGCGAAGAAACTCGTCGCGAGGCGCGGTGTGCGCCGGCGGATCGCATGCGGTGGGCGTGTTCAGTGCCGCAACGGCGTCCCAGTAGGCCACGTCCGTGGCGCGGATGCCGCTGGCTCGTTCCCATCCTTCCAGGACGTACCGCGGGGCGTCCTGGCCGCCCGCGAAAGCCACCTGCTTGCGCAACTCTCCGAGATCCACACCCGGGTCGCCCACGCCGGCGGTCTTCCAGTCGATCAGTGCCCGGCAGGTTGAGCCACTCCACATCATGTTGCCCGGCCACACGTCCCCGTGCACGAAGACCGCCTGACCTGGCGTGGCCACGATGCCCTGGATCAGGGCGTCAGCGCGTGCGAGAAGCGGCGTGGTCGGCATGCGGCCCAGCCGCCGTTCCCGGGCGAAGTCATCGACCGCGATGGGCCGGGGACGCACCGGCAGACGGTCAGTTGGCGCCCGCGGTATCCGATGTACACGGGCGATCGCCGCGCCGGCGGCCCGCAGCCGGTCGGCGGACGCCCGCGCCGGCCAGGCGCTGGACCCCGCGACAGCCGTCTCGACACTGGCCGGCACCCCGCCGGCCCGCCCGTCGAGGTCGACGCCGAGAAGGCGCGGGGCAGGCAGAGCATGCCTTTCCGCCAGCACGAGCGCGTCAACGTTGGTGGCGATCATGTCGCCGTCGATACGACTGGTCGGCGCCCGCAGGACCACCTCGACCAGCCGCCGGGAGGACTCGACACGAAGCAACCACGGCCCATGGCCCGCGTGCAGCGCCCGAACGCCCACAAGCCGAGCATCATCACCCACACACGCCGCCGCCCAGGCCAGCACCGGCCTACTTTTCCCGCACAGCCAGGGACTGTGACAGCACCGCCGGGGAGTGTCAACACCCGCCGCCGCACGAGGAACTCGGCGCACCCGTCGGAAGAAACCAGTGCCTACGCGGATGTCCAACACCGCAGCGCTTCACTTACGGCTGCTCGGTCAGGTGCCGCATTCCGCCGGGACGGGGACATTGGCCGGGTTCCGGTCGGGCACGGTTCGGGGAGCAACACACCACGGCCAGCGACAGGATCAACGTGTCCGGGTTGATCAACCGGTACGCCGTCTCCAACGGCGGCAGATCCACCACCCGGAACTCCGCACGCGCCTCTCGGTACCGCCGGATCTCCTCCGGCCGGGCCGGCCCCCGGCAGCGCGCCGGGGGGCCGGTAGCTGCCGGTGAGCGGCGGCAACGAACGGTCACTCGTCGGCGGATGGGAGGACGAACCCCCGCGTCGGTCCAGAACCCCGTTCCTCCGCGGCGAGCTGGGCAGCCACAACGGCCAGCGCGTCAGCGGTCACGTCCCGGCGCGTGGCCGGGTCGGCCTTGTCGTACACGCGCCATTCCCCCGCCGGATTCTCCGGGTCTTCCGGCGCGACCACACCGGCGACGCCCAACCGCCGCAACACGGCGCCCACGTGCCGGGCCTGCTCAGCATCCACGCTTGCCCCTTTCAGTTGTCCACGATCGGGCCGGCTATTGTCCGCCGCCCGAGCAGTGCGAAGCACAATTACCCGGGTTGATCGGACCACACCCCCCGGGTTTGGGCGTGTGGGAGCAATTAGCCGCGACCGAGAGCAGCCCTGTGTCCGGGCCCGCCCACAACTCACCGTCCACGGTGTGCCCGGCCTGCCCGATGACCGCCACCGTACGCGTGAGCGCCCGCACATCACGCCGCGTGACGTCGGGCCGCTCCGGCCAGTGATGCACGAACCGGCCCAGGTTCTGGCACAACCTCCTGTACAGGTGCGTGTGCAGGATAAGGGCGTGCCAGCCCTCGTCCACGACGCTGGACGGCGTGATCTTGGCGGTGGGAAACCGCGCGGCGGCAACGACGAATTTGAGGGCTTCCATGACGATTCGGTCCGCTGTTGCTTCAGCCATGCCGGGATTGTTGTCGATGACCGTTCCGGCAACACCCCTGAACGCGGCAGGGGTGAGTAATACGCGTACGTCCTGCATGAACATTCCTTCCTGTGGCGGGGCAGAAGATTATGAACGACAGGCGTCGGCCCATTCCGTGAACAGCGCTCTCGCCGCGTCATCGAACCGCGCGTGGCGTTCGTACATGGCGAACACCTCAAGGTGCTCCGCGATGTCCCTGGCGTCCTGAAAGACAATGCGACCGGTGAATGTCTCGACGGTCGCCAGCCGTTGATCGTAAACCGTGAACGTGTTCATCGGGCCACGTCCGACCACAGCGCCCGGGGGGATGACACCAATACGCACATGGGGCAGGCGGGACATCGAGATCAGGTGATCGATCTGCACGGACATTGCCGCACTTGGAACGACAGCCCACCTGACAGCCTGCTCCGTCAGCAGAAAAATGAACTGTTTCGTGTTGTCGTGCAGGACACTCTGGCGCTCCAGCTTCTTTGCGACTGTCTTCGAGGTTTTCACTGGTGAGTGGGCAAGACTTGCCCTGATGTACTCAGGTGTGGCCAGGAGCCCTGTCACCATCGCGGGCAGAAAGTAACGGAGCGTCGTAGCCTCACCTTCCAGACCGGCCAACTCCGCCTGCCGCGTCTCCAGGCCCCTGCGCCAGGACGACCGCTTGTCCTGCCATTCCGTATTGGCCAGGCGAGCAAGGGAGGCAACGTCCGTCTCCACCTGCGAAGATACACCCAAGGCCCTGAGAATCAGCAGCACATCGACGATTCCCGGTGTGATCCTTCCCGTCTCAATGTTGCTCAACTTGGTCTGTGACATGTTGCAGCGCCGAGCGAGCCAGACCTGCGTACGGTCGGCTTGGTTGCGCAACGTTCGAAGTCTTTCGGCCAGGTCAGCCTTCGACTCACCCAGCCGACCGGGGTCAAGCGTCAAGATCTTTCACGTACTCCTCGAAAGGCACCGCATTCTCCAGGGCGACCCGCTTCCACTCCCGATAAGGCTCCGGATCACCTGCGTACACCTCACGATCGATCCGGGTACCGTCCTCCCGGAAACGCAGGTGCACTATCCGTGATTCGTCGAACATCCACCAGTCACGCGTGGAAAGCGGCAAGCCGAAATCTTCCCGCGTGACATCGAGGATTCGGATGTCCTCACCAGCCGCGATGTTGCCGGGGATGCCCCACGCGCATTGGTACCGCTGATAGTCGGTGAGTGGCCGGCGGACGATCCTGACGCGGCCGATTCGCTTGCCCGATTCGATGTGTCCTCGTACCCGTTCATGCCAGCGGGCATTGTGGTCGGCGGGCTTCTCCTCGCCGCGCAGGAAGCGGGCTACGTTCTCCTGCTCCTTGGGCATGGTGTAAGTGGGCTGCGCCTCGAAGCGCCAGGCTTCCCGTTCGAAGGCGTCAAAGAACCGACGCCAGTCCTCACCATCCAAGAGCACGGAACGCCTCCCTCAACACGCGCTCGGGAATCTCCACCAACCCCTCACCAGCGGGCGGAGTGAACACATCGGATACGCTCCCCTGGACGACGAATGAACCGCTCTCGGACCGGTAGACGTTCGGGCAATCGTCGTCGTCACAGTTGGGCCCGCCCACCTTGCCGGTGAGCCGGGTCAGTTCCTCACGCCTCATCGCGCCCCTCCCGGTGCAGGGCCGTTCCCTGCACCACAAGACGGTATGCCGATGGCAGATACCCGGTCCACGGCGCATCGCCAATATGCGCGTTGTCGGGTAGACGATCTTGGTCCTTCCCCGCCGACCGCAAGGGATCGCTCCGGTCATCGGCGTGGCAGTCGGCGTGGGTCGGTGCGGCGGGCGGCCCACAGGGTTGTGGTGCGGGTCAGCGTCATGGTCTCGCCGCCCGTGAAATGGAGGCGTTTCGCGTTGCGCGGCAGGGCCGTCATGTCGCAGATCGTGAAGGTCTGGCCCCCGATCATCAGTTGGTCGCCGCGCCGCACGGAATGCGCGTCGATTTCGACCGCGACCAGCACTCCGTCCCTCACTGGTCCTCCTCGCGGGACAGGTGGGCGTCGATCCGTTTCATCAATTCATCAGCTTCCTCCCACAGTTCCGCCAGCGGCGCCGCCACCTCCGCCGGCTCTGCCCTTTCCGGCTCCTCCGCCCGTGTTCCGCTCACCGGCCACCCACCTCTCCGTCGTCACCACGTGTGCACTCATCACAACCCAGGGGCACCGGCGGGCGGTACGGTGAGGAACGAGGCGGGCGATCAACACATCAATGGCGATGCGAACGGGGTGGCCGATGGGCAGGCGCGAACCGAATGCGGCACTCGCCGTCCTTCTTGCCGAATCCGGCATGGGCGAGGGCCAATTCGCCTGAGCGGTCAACCGGGTCGCCGCGGAGACCGGCCTCGTGCTGCGCTACGACCAGCCGTCCGTGAGTAATTGGCTCTCCGGCACACTCCCCCGGAAGATCGCCCGGCCGTTCGTCGTCGAGGCCCTGAGCCGCCGACTCGGCCGCGCACTCACCCACACCGACCTCGGTTTCCCGCCTCCGGCCGCACACCCGAACGCTCAGGCGGGTATGAGTACCGCCGAGGAGCTGGTGGAGCTGGGGAGGTCGGACATGAATCCGAGCCGCCGAGGCGTGCTCAGTGCGGGGGTCTTCTCGGCGGCCATGGCCGTTCCGGGGTGGTCCGAGGCCGCGGAACGGGCGACGGCCGTCTCGACCGGCCGCGCGTCGCGGGTCGGCATGGCCGAGGTACAAGTCGTGAAGGACATGACCGAGCGGCTGTCGGGGATGTACGACGAGTTCGGCGGCGGCTATGCCAGGCCGCTGTCCGCCGCGTTCATCGCGAACCACCTGGGGGACCACCTCCGGGCCGACGGGCCCGACCACGTGCGGCGGGCCATGGCGAGGGAGGCGGCCTTCCTGTGCTACCTCACCGGCTGGATGGCGGTGGACGAGGGCGATCACGGCATGGCGCAGCGCTGGTACCTGACGGCACTGGAGCTGGCCGCCGAGGCCGGGGACCGCGATGTCCACTGCCACATCCTGCGCGGCATGTCGGTACAGGCGGCCGACCTGGGACACGGGCCCCTGGCCGTGCGGCTCGCCGACGCGGCAGCCGAGGCGGCACCGGGCACCGCGCCGCGGATGCGCGCGTTCTACGCGGGGCAGCAGGCGCATGCCTTCGCCGTCGCGGGTGAACGCACCGGCGCGCTGCGTGCGCTGCGCGAGGCCGAGACCGCCCTCGACCGGGCGGAAAGCGGAACGGCCACGTTCGGCGGGTACGCGCCCTCGACGCTCGCCTACACCACGGCCCAGGTGCGCCACGGTCTCGGGGACACGGCGGGGAGCGTGGCGTCCTTCCGGCTGCACTTCCGGCTCCGCGACGAGGGCGACAGCCGCGGCTCCGCGGTCAGGTTCGGCGCGCTGATGGCGGAACGGCAGCTGGCGGCGGGCCACTTGGACGCGGCCTGCGCCACGTGGCACCGCGTGCTGGACGACTACCCGGGCATCCGTTCCGGCCGGGCGGATGAGCGGGTCGGGGGGATTCGGGGGCTGATCCGGCCGTATCTGGGGAACGGGCGGGCGCGGGGGTTGGACGAGCGGGTTCGTGGGTTGGGGGTGGGTGGGCGGGGTACTCGGGGCGGTGCTGTTGTGTCCCGGGCCGCAGGATCAGGATTGTGAGGGTTCGCCGTGATGACGTTGCCGTCCGCGCGTGGTGAGGTGTCGGCGGCGCTGATCGGGGTGCTGGCTCGGCGGCCGGCGCAGGTGGGGGCGCGGCCGTTCGACGGGGTGGACGCGGGGGCGGCCGACCCGTACGGGGAGGATCTGCACCTGGCGTTGTACCTGTGCTACGAGCTGCACTACCGCGGGATCGGCGGGGTCGACGAGGACTGGGAGTGGGACGCGCGGCTGCTGGGGCTGCGGGCGCTGCTGGAGGAACGGTTCCTCGCCGCGTTGCGGAACGACGTGCCGGCGGCGGGCGACCTGTCGCAGGTACTGGACGAGCTGCTGCTCGAACCGGTGGACGGCACCGGCGTCTCCTACTTCCTGCGGGACCGTGCGGAGCTTGCGCACGTGCGCGAGTACGCGGCGCTGCGTTCGCTGTACCACTTGAAGGAGGGCGACCCGCACGCCTGGGTCATTCCGCGGCTGACCGGCCGGGCGAAGGCCGGGTTCGTCGCCGTCGAGTACGACGAGTACGGCGGCGGGCGGGCCGAGCGCATGCATGTGCGGCTGTACGCCGACCTGATGGCCGATCTGGGCCTGGACGCGGGCTACGGGCGCTACCTGGAGTCCGGAACGGCGGAGCTGCTGGCGACCGTCAACCTCATGTCGCTGCTCGGGCTGCACCGCGCGCTGCGTGGTGCGCTGGTGGGGCATTTCGCGGCGGTGGAGATCACCTCGTCGCCCGGTTCGCGGCGCATCGCGCAGGGCATGAAGCGCCTTGGCGCGGGTCCGGCGGCGGTCGGGTTCTACGCGGAGCACGTGGAGGCGGACGCGGTGCACGAGCAGGTGGTGCGCCGGGAGGTCATCGGCGGGCTGCTGGAGGCGGAGCCGCAGCTCGAACGGGATGTCGCGTTCGGTATCGGCGCCACCGGGTGGCTGGAGGACCGGCTCGGCGACCGGTTGCTGGGGGCGTGGGAGGCTGGGCGTTCCGCGCTACGCACGCCCCTGTGAGCGTTTGCCGCGGCGGCGGTGGCTGGTGTCGCAGAACGGGAAGCGGCGGCTGCGGCGGCAGGTGCACAGGGCGACCACCGGGCGGTCGGAGCGGATGACCGTGCCGTCCTCGGCGACGAACTCCACGGGTCCTTCGATCAGCAGGGGCCCGCCGGGCTCCATGGAGACCCGCCGGGCCTCGGCCGGTCCCTGCTCAGGCGATGCGTTCGGCGCGGACAACGGCCAGCTCCTCCGTGGTGTCGTCGGGCCCGAGCAGGCCCTGGTCGCGCAGCCAGTCGGCGCGCGCGGACATGACCGGGCCGAACGGGACCGGCCGCCGGTCGGTCACCTCGGCGTCGAGGCCGCCGGCGCGCAGCAGGGCGACCGTTCGGTCGGGGTCGCACAGCGCCGAGTGCACGGTCAGCGCGACGCCGCCGGGCCGCAGCAGTGGCGGCAGTTGGGCGCAGATGCGGTCGAGGAGCGCGCGGCCGTCGCGGCCCGCGTCCCAGGCGCGGGCCGGGCCGCGGCGCGGGAGGTAGGCGTGGGGTGAGACGACGTACGGCGGGTTGGCCAGCACCAGGTCGAACGTCTGGCCGTGCACGGGCCCGAACAGGTCGCCGTGGCGAACGCGGACGGGCAGTCCGGCGAGCAGCGCGTTCAGTTTGGTGGTGAGCACCGCGCGGCGCGAGGTGTCGACGGCCGTGACGCTCGCCGCGCCCCTGCGGGCGGCGGCGAGGGCCAGGGCACCGGTGCCGGTGCCGACGTCGAGGACGCGGGCGCCGACGGGGGCGGGTTCACGCAGCAGCGCCTCGCGCAGCAGGGACGTGTCGTCCTGCGGCGCGTACACGCCGGGAGGTCTCAGCAGCCACATCGGCCCCGAGTACCCGCCGGGCCACTTCCGAACCGGCGCCGGTCGGGCTCAGGCGCCGCCGTTCCTGGTTTGGATGAGGCTGTCGATGCCGTCGAGGACGAAGGTGATCCCGTACAGGAAGTCCTCGTCCGCGGTCGCCGCTTCGGCGCTGAAGACGCCGGTGGCCGCGACCCGGGAGACGGTGGGGAAGCGTGCGGGGTCGGCGCGCGCGGTGAGCGTTCTGCCGTAGACCTCCCCCCACTCCTCATAGCTGAAGCCGGTGTGCGGGACGGCGCGGGTCATGGAGAGCTGCCGCTGCACGTCGTGGAGCACGAAGCTGGCGAGGAGCATCAGCATGCCGGCCATGTCCTCGTCGCGCAGGCCGGTGCCGTCGAGGGCGGAGAGGACGGCCTCCATCCAGGTCAGGTTGTTCGGCCCCATGGGCGGGCCGCTGAGCGGGATGTCCGCCATCCAGGGCCGTTCCAGCAGCATCGCGCGGGAGTCGACGGCATAGGCGGTCAGCCGGCCGCGCCAGTCGTCCGGCCAGGCGTCGGTATCCGGCATCCCCGTCGCCATCTCGAACATCAGGTCGAGGAGATCTTCCTTGCCGGGGACGTAGCGGTAGAGGGACATGGTGGTGACGCCGAGCCTTTCGGCGATCTTGCGCATCGAGACGCCGCCGATCCCTTCGGCGTCGGCGATCTCGATGGCCGTGGCGACGATCCGGTCCACGGTCAGCGAGCCGCGCGGCCCGCGGGTGCCGGGCTCCCCGGTGCGCCAGAGCAAGTCGATCGTGCGCTCGATATCACGCGACCCCGTGCCCATCGTTCTCCTTCGGTCGGCGATTGACCGCATCCTAAAACTGTGTATGGTGTACACCCAAGTCTACGACGTACACAGTTTACGGGGGTGGAGAGCGAAGATGGCAGATCACGCGATAGTGGCCGAGAGCCTGCTGAAGCGATACGGGGACAAAAAGGCGCTGAACGGCTTCGACCTGGCCGTGCGCACCGGCACGGTGCACGGGGTGCTCGGGCCGAACGGGGCCGGCAAGACGACGGCCGTGCGGGCGCTGTGCACACTGCTGCGCTTCGACGCGGGCCGCGCCGAGATCTGCGGCGTCGACGTCGCCGGGCAGCCCGCCAGGGTGCGGGAGCGGATCGGGCTGACCGGCCAGTACGCGGCCGTCGACGAGCAGCTCAGCGGCCGGCAGAACCTGGTGATGTTCGGCCGGCTCCTCAAGCTGCGGCCGGCCGCGGCCAAGCGGCGGGCGGACGAGCTGCTGGCGCAGTTCGGCCTCACCGAGGCGGCCGGGCGGAACGCGGGGCAGTACTCGGGCGGCATGCGCCGCCGCCTCGACCTCGCGGCCAGCATGGTGATCGTTCCGCAGGTGCTGTTCCTCGACGAGCCGACCACCGGGCTCGACCCGCGCAGCCGCAACCAGGTGTGGGACGCGGTGCGTTCCCTCGTCGCGGACGGGACGACGGTCCTGCTCACCACCCAGTACCTGGAGGAGGCCGACCAGCTCGCGGGCCGCATCTCGGTGGTGGACACGGGCCGGGTGGTCGCCGAGGGCACGGCGGACGAGCTGAAGGCGAAGATCGGCGGGGACCGGGTGGAGGTCGTCGTCCGGCACGCCGACGAGCTGGCGGCCGTGGCGGACATCGTCGGCCGCGTCTGCCACAGCGTTCCCGAGACCGACCGGGACGTGCGGCGGGTCGGCGCGCAGGTCGCCGACCGGGTCGCGGCACTGACCGGAGTCGTCAGGGCACTGCACGAGGCGGGCATCGCCGTCGAGGACATCGGCACCAGGCGGCCCACGCTGGACGAGGCGTTCCTCCAGCTCACCGGGCACCGGGCGAACGAGGAGGCGACGGCATGAGACGACTGCGCCTCGCGGCGGCCGACGGCTGGATCATGACCCGGCGCAATATGGCGCATCTGGTGCGCACGCCGGAGGAGATGGTCCTCTACTTCTCGCTGCCGATCATGTTCGTCCTCGTCTTCGGCTACGTCTTCGGCAGCGGCATGGCCGTGCCGGGCGGCGGTGACTACCGGGAGTTCCTGCTGCCGGGCGTCTTCGCGATGACGATGCTCTACGGAATGGGCGCCACCGGAACGGCCGTCGCCGTGGACGCGGGCCGCGGCGTGGTGGACCGTTTCCGTTCGATGCCGGTGGCCCGTTCCGCGCTGCTGGTCGGGCGGAGCACCGCCGACCTGATGCGGGCCGCGCTGGAGATGAGCGTGCTGGTGGTCTGCGGCCTGCTCGTCGGCTGGGAATGGCACCGCGGCATCGGCCGGGCGCTGCTCGCGGTGGCGCTGGTGCTCGCGCTGCGCGTCGCCATCACGTGGATCGGGATCTACCTCGGGCTCGTGGTGCCCAACCCGGACACGGTCGGCACGATCGTCTTCCCGCTGGCGTTCCCGCTGACCGCGGTGTCGAACGTGTTCACCTCGCCGGAGCTGATGCCGGGCTGGCTGGGGACGCTCGCCGAGTGGAACCCGCTGTCCGCGACGGTGGCGGCGATCCGTGAGCTGTTCGGCAACCCCGGCCTGCCCGGCACGGGGTCGTGGGCGACGGAGAACGCGATGCTGCTGGCCATCGCGTGGCCCGTGGTGCTGACCGCGGTGTTCGCGCCGCTGGCGATCCGCAGCTACCAGCGGCTGAGCCGCTGACGCGGCGCCGCGACGGCCCGGACGCGACAGGGCCCCGCCGCGGGGGCGGGGCCCTGTCGTCGCCTTCCGGCGCGGATCACCGGCGCGGATCACCGGCGCGGATCACCGGCGCGGATCAGATGGATCAGACGGTGACGCCGTTGGCCCTCAGGTAGGACAGCGGGTCGATGTCCGAGCCGTAGTCCGGGCCGGTGCGCACCTCGAAGTGCAGGTGCGGGCCGGTGCTGTTGCCCGTCGAGCCGGACAGGCCGATCTGGTCGCCGCCCGCGACGGTCTGACCGACGCCGACGCTCAGGGACGACAGGTGGGCGTACTGCGTGTAGTGGCCGTCGTCGTGGCGTATGACGACCTCGTTGCCGTAGGCGCCGCCGGAGCCGGCGGTCACCACCTCGCCGGAGGCCACGGCCTTGATGGGAGTGCCGGTGCCGACCGAGAAGTCGACGCCGGTGTGGTAGCCGGAGGACCAGGACGAGCCGGTGGCGCGGTAGGCGGTGCTCGGCGACGCGTCGACCGGGGCGTGGAAGTCACCGGACGGCTCGGGGGCGGGCTCCGGCTCCGGCGCGGGCTCGGGCTGGGGCTCGGGCTCCGGCGCGGGCTCGGGCTCCGGCGCGGGCTCCGGCTCCTCGGCGGCCTGGGGAGCGGCCTGGGGAGCGGCCTGGGGAGCGGCCTGCGGCGCGGCGCCGCCGGTCGCTTCGAGCGACAGTTCCTGACCGGGCTTGATCAGGTCCGGGTCGTCGCCGATGACGTCCTGGTTGCCGTTGTACAGCGCTTCCCAGCCGCCGTCGACATCCTCGTCGGTGGCGATCCGGAAGAGCGTGTCGCCCTTGGCGACGGTGTAGGTCCCGGCCGGTTCGGCCGCCGGGGCCTGCGCGGATTCCGCGGCCGGAGCGCTCGCGGGAGCGGTTGCCGGAGCGGTTGCCGGAACGCTCGCCGGAGCGGCGTTCGCGGCGCCGGCCGCGACCAGCGGCAGGGCCACGCCCGCGCCACCGGCGGTGAGCATCAGGGAGATGCGGGAAATGCGCCGTACCCGCTGACGGCGGTGACGTCCGCGTGCGGACATAGGTGTGCTCCTCTCCATCGCCTGCGAGGTGAGCTGTCGGGTTCGGGCCGGAGATGCCCGGCCACCGTCGAATACGGTCACGGCGGACCGCGTTCGGCGGTGACTTAACCCCGAGCCGGTGCGCGGAATACACGCTCCGGCGGAAAGTGGTTCCCCCGCTCCTGTCACACGGAAGTGCTGCGTTTCCACCACCGGTGACAGGATTCGGCGTCCGGCGCGGAACGCCGCGGATGCGGCGCGGGGAGCACCGTAAGCCGAAGAATTCGGGCGAGACAAGAAAGTGCGGGCACGCACCCCATGATCGGAAATACCGCCCCCCGCCTCACATGCACATTCCGCGAGCACGCATCAACGGAGAGCAATGGGCGCGTTCCGGACCGTTCACTCAAGTTTCCGACGAGTAAACCGACTTGGCGGAATCGCGGAACGGACCCCATGCGGCGCACCCGCCCCCGGCGGGGCGCCGAGTGAACTCGGTCACGACACCGGGGGGCGACGCCAGAATCAGACGGGAAGTCACGAATGTCCAAATCACCGGCGCGAGCCGGTGCTCCGGGGGACGAACGGGGAGTCCAGCTGCTCGATGGTGGCGAGGGACGGACCGCGGTGGGCGGACAGGTCCCGGGCGACGGCCTCGGCATCGCCGAGCACGCGCACCGCGTTGTGCCAGGTCAGCTTGGCGACATCGGCCGGCGACCAGCGCCGGGCCAGCAGTTCGGCGATCAGCCGTGGGTAGCCCGCGACGCTCTCCAGACCGTCCGGCATGAAGGCCGTGCCGTCGTAGTCGCCGCCGATGCCGATGTGGTCGATACCGGCCACCTCGCGCATGTGGTCCAGGTGGTCGGCAATGTCCGCGACAGTGGCCCGCGGGCGCGGGTGCTCGGCCTCGAACGCCCGGTGCACGGCCATCGCCCGCTCGGACATGTCCAGCCGGTGCAGCCCGTGCGCCTCCATGTTCACGGCCGCGCGCGCGGCCCACTCCATCGCGGCGGGCAGCACGAAGTTGGGCACGAACGTGACCATCGCGACCCCGCCGTTCGCGGGCAGTGCGGCGAGCACGTCGTCCGGAATGTTCCGCGGGTGGTCGCAGACGGCGCGCGCGGAGGAGTGCGAGAACAGCACGGGCGCCGCGGTGACGCGCAGCGCGTCGCGCATCGTCGCGGGCGCGACGTGGGAGAGGTCGACGAGCATCCCGATCCGGTTCATCTCCCGGACGACCTCTTCGCCGAACGCGCTCAGCCCGTCGTGCCGCGGCTCGTCCGTGGCCGAATCGGCCCAGTCGATGGTGTCGTTGTGGGTGAGTGTCATATAACGGACGCCGAGCCGGTGGAACGCGCGGAGCGTGCCGAGCGAATTATTGATGGAGTGGCCGCCCTCCGCCCCCATCAGCGACGCGATCCGGCCCTCCGCCCTGGCCGCCGCCATATCGTCCGCGGTCAGCGCGCGCCGCAGATGCGCCGGATAACGGTCGATGAGCGCCGCGACGACGTCGACCTGCTCCAGGCAGGCGCTGACGGCGCTGTCGCCGATGAGGTCCGTGCGCACGTACACCGACCAGAACTGCGCGCCGACGCCCCCGGCGCGCAGCCGCGGCAGGTCCGTGTGCAGGTGGGCGCTCTGGTCGGCGGCGATGTCGCGGCGGCCCAGGTCGTAGCGGACCTGCTCGCGCAGGGCCCACGGCAGGTCGTTGTGCCCGTCCACGACGGGGTGTTCGGCCAGCAGCTCCGATGCCAGGCTCAGCAGGTCCTCGTGTCCGGCGGCGCTCATGCGGTGCCAGGCCCGGCCACGGTGGCGCGCAGCCGCCGGCCCTTTTCCCTGGCCTGGTCCCGCAGGCCGCGCTGGTAGTCGAGCATGCGCGCGAGCAGCGCCTCGTCGTGCGCGGCGAGGGTGCGGACGGCGAGGAGCCCGGCGTTCTTCGCCCCGGCGACCGAGACGGTCGCGACGGGCACTCCGGCGGGCATCTGCACGATGGAGAGCAGCGAGTCCATGCCGTCCAGGTGCGCGAGCGGCACCGGAACGCCGATCACCGGCAGCGGCGTCAGCGCGGCGAGCATGCCGGGCAGGTGCGCGGCGCCGCCCGCGCCCGCGATGATCGCCTTGAGGCCGCGGCCCGCCGCCTCTTCGCCGTAGGTCACCATCTCGTGCGGCATGCGGTGCGCGGACACGACGTCCACCTCGTAGGGCACGGCGAACTCGTCAAGCGCCTCCGCCGCGGCCCGCATCACCGGCCAGTCGGAGTCCGAGCCCATCACGATGCCGACGCGCGGCGACGGCGGGGAGCTGCTCATTCGTCGATGATCCCTCGCAGGTAGTCGGCGGCGTGGCGGGCGCGTTCGCGGACGTCGGCCAGGTCGTCGCCGTAGGTGGTGACGTGGCCGACCTTGCGGCCCGGCTTCACGTCCTTGCCGTACATGTGGATCTTCAGCTGCGGGTCGCGCGCCATGCAGTGCAGGAACGCCGGGTACATGTCGGGGAAGTCGCCGCCGAGCACGTTGGCCATGACGGTCCAGGGCGCGCGCGGGCGGGGGTCGCCGAGCGGCAGGTCGAGCACGGCCCTGACGTGGTTGGCGAACTGCGAGGTGACCGCGCCGTCCTGCGTCCAGTGTCCCGAGTTGTGCGGGCGCATGGCCAGCTCGTTGACCAGGACCCGGCCGTCGGCCGTCTCGAACAGCTCCACGGCGAGGTGCCCGGTCACCTCCAGTTCGCGGGCGACGGTCAGCGCCATCTCCTGCGCCGCCACGGCCGTCGCCGCGGGCAGGCCGGGCGCCGGGGCGATCACGGTGTCGCAGACGCCGCCGACCTGCACGGACTCCACCACCGGGTAGGCGACAGCCTGCCCGTGCGGGGAACGGACGACGTTGGCGGCCAGCTCGCGGACGAAGTCGACCTTCTCCTCGGCCAGCACGGGCACCCCGGCCAGGAAGGGCTCGGTGACGCGGTCGGCGTCCGCGGCGGAGGCGACGATCCACACGCCCTTGCCGTCGTAGCCGCCGCGCACGGTCTTGAGTACGACGGGGAAACCGCCCGCCTCGGTCTCCGCGAAGCGCCGCACGTCGGCCGGGTCCTCGACGATCCGGTGGCGCGGGCAGGGCACGCCGAGCCGGGTGAGGCGGGCGCGCATGACGCCCTTGTCCTGGGCGTGCACGAGCGCGGCGGGCCCCGGCCTGACCGGGATGCCCTCGGCTTCCAGAACCCGCAGATGCTCGGTCGGCACGTGTTCGTGATCGAACGTGATCACGTCGCAGCCCTTCGCGAACGCACGCAGCGTGTCCAGATCGCGGTGGTCGCCGACGACCACATCGCCGGCGACGAGCGCCGCGGAGTCCTGCGGCGACGCGCTGAGCAGCTTGAACCTGATGCCGAGCGGGATGCCCGCCTCATGGGTCATACGGGCGAGCTGACCGCCCCCGACCATGCCGACCACGGGAAATGTCACGCACCCAGCGTAGCCGCCGCCCCTCGCCGCCCTCCGGCCACCCGGAACCGTTCCGCCGCGAACCGCGTCCCACCGGGAACCGGAGCGGCCCCGCGCGCACGGACCGGAGGGGTCTCGCACGGGAGCGGAGGGGAAGGGGTGTGCACATCGGCGGGAAGGCCCGCACAGACCGGCTGGTTAGCATGGCGGGCATGAAGGACCGCCGCACGCTGCGCGACCGCCTGCGCGGCATGGCCCGGGAGGCCGCGAAGTTCGGCACCGTGGGCGCCTTCGGCTTCCTGGTGAACGTCGCCGTGTTCAACGCGTGCAGCCAGGCCGCCGGCCTGGCGCCCATCCGTTCCGGCATCATCGCCACCTCCGCCGCCATCTGCACCAACTACCTCGGCAACCGGTACTGGACCTACCGGCACCGGGACAAGACCGGCCGCAGCCGCGAAGCGGGGCTTTTCCTGCTGTTCTCCTGCGTGGGCATGGTGATCGAGAACGGGGTGCTGGCGCTGTCGCACTACGGCTTCGGCTTCACCTCGCCGCTGGCCGACAATCTCGCGAAGAACGTGATCGGGCTCGGCATCGGCTCGCTGTTCCGCTTCTGGTCCTACCGCACCTGGGTCTTCCGCCGCCCCGAGACGGACGCGGACGCGAACGCGGAGGCGAACGCGGAGGCGAACGCGGACGCGGCGGAACGGGACCCCGCGCCGGAGCCCGCCGCGGCCGGGCGGCCCCGGCCCGCGGAGCCCGGCGGGCGCTGACGGTCAGGAGGCGTCCGACGCCTGCTCCGCCTCCCTGCTGAGGAACAGTGCGAAGACCGGCGGCCGCTGCTGGAGCAGTTCGAGGCGCCCGCCGTCCGCCTCCGCCAGATCGCGGGCGACGGCCAGGCCGAGCCCGGTCGAGTTCCGCCCGCTCACCGTGCGTTCGAAGACGCGGGCCCCCAGCTCGGTCGCCACGCCGGGGCCGTCGTCCGTCACCTCGACGACGACCTGGTTGCCGGTGGTCCTGGTGCGCAGCGCGACGGTGCCCGCGCCGTGCATCAGCGAGTTCTCCACGAGGCAGGCAAGCACCTGCGAGACCGCGCCCGGGGTGCCGACGGCGCGCAGCCCCGGCTTGCCGGAGTGCACGATGGGGCGCCCCGCGCTGCGGTAGGCGGGCCGCCACTCCTCGACCTGCTGCACCACGACCTCGTCGAGGTCGAAGCCCACCGCCGAGCCGAGGCGCGGATCACGGGAGTTGGTCAGCAGCCGCTGAACGACGTCGGTGAGCCGCTCCACCTGCGCGAGTCCGATGGCCGCCTCCTCCTTGACCGTGTCCCTGTCCTCGGTGGCCATGATCTCCTCCAGCCGCATGGACAGCGCGGTCAGCGGCGTGCGCAGCTGGTGGGAGGCGTCCGCGGCGAGGCGCCGTTCCGCGGTCAGCATGCGGGCGATCCGTTCCGCGCTGGCGTCCAGCACGTCCGCGACCCGGTCCAGCTCGGCGACGCCGTACCGCCGGTGGCGGGGGCGCGGATCGCCGGAGCCGAGCCGTTCCGCGGTCTCGGCCAGGTCGGTCAGCGGCGCCGCGACGCGGCGGGCCTGCCGCACCGCGAGCAGCGCGGCGGCGACCACCGCGAGCAGCGAGACGACGAGGATGATGGTGAGCATCCGGCCGATCTCGTTGCTGACGACGCTCGACGGCTGCTGAACGGTGACCGTCTCGCCGTGCACGCCGGTCTGCTCGGCGCTCATCACGTCGCCCTCGGGCCGTTCGCCCAGCTCGACGGTCGGCACGCCGGGCTGCTCGATCAGCACGAAACGATCGGCGGGGGCGGAGGCACGCAGTTTCTGCTCGGTCACCGGCTCGTCCGCGGCGATGCGGCTCTCGACGTCGGCGAGCACGCGGGCCACGTCCGACTCCAGGCGGTCGCGGGCGCTGGAGGTGATGGTGCGGGTCTCCACGATGAACAGGGAGACGCCGAACACCGCGATCACGATGAGCACCACCGCGAGCGTGGAGTTGATCAGGCGGCGGCGCACGTCCCGGCCCCCGTCCCTGTCCCCGTCCCTGTCCCCGTCCCCGTCAGCTCTTCTCGAACCGGAATCCCACTCCCCTGACCGTGGCGATGTAGCGGGGGTTGGCCGCGTCGTCGCCGAGCTTCTTGCGCAGCCAGGAGATGTGCATGTCGAGGGTCTTCGTGGATGACCACCACGTGGTGTCCCACACCTCGCGCATCAGCTGCTCGCGGGTCACGACCCGGCCCGCGTCGCGCACCAGGACCCGCAGCAGGTCGAACTCCTTGGCCGTGAGGTGCAGCTCGTCCTCCCCCATCCACGCGCGGTGCGACTCCACATCGATCCGGATGCCGTGCACCGTCGGGGCGGGCGCGCTCTCCGCGGTGCCGCGGCGCAGCAGGGCACGGACCCGGGCCAGCAGCTCGGCCAGCCGGAACGGCTTGGTCACGTAGTCGTCGGCGCCCGCGTCGAGGCCGACGACCGTGTCGACCTCGTCGGCGCGGGCGGTGAGCACCAGCACGGGCAGGCCCAGCCCTTCGGTGCGCAGGCGACGGCAGACCTCCAGGCCGTCCATGCCCGGCAGACCGAGGTCGAGCACCACGAGGTCGACGTCGCCCCGCAGGCCGGTCCGCAGCGCACCCGGACCGTCCTCCCGCACCTCCACCTCGTATCCCTCGCGGCGCAGCGCTCGGGCCAGCGGCTCCGAGATGGACGCATCGTCCTCGGCGAGCAGTACTCGGGTCATGGCCTGATGGTAGACGCAGGCGGCTGACCGGCGGGGTCGGTCCGCGGGGTCGGTGGCGGGGCGCGCGGAATCAACCGTCGCGCCGGGCGGGGGGCGAGCGGCCGGGCGGCGCGTGGTGTCAGTCGGCGGGCGGCGCGGCCAGCTCGGCCCAGACGGTCTTGCCCGCGGCACCCGGCTCCCGGGCCACGCCCCAGTCCAGGCAAAGGCGCTGGACGATGAACATGCCGTGGCCGCCGGGGCGTCCTGGGCGCCGGGCCGTGCGCAGGGCGGGCACGCCATCGCCGCGGTCGAGCACCTCGACGCGCAGCACCTTCGTGCCCCGGCCTATCCGCAGCTCCTCCGGGCCGCCGGCGTGCAGGCAGGCGTTCGTGACCAGCTCGGAGACGACGAGCAGCGCATCCTCCGCGGCGGCGCGCAACTCCTCGGTGGGGGCCGGAAGCCACTCCCAGTCGTGGAGGGCGGCGCGGGTGAACTCTCGCGCGCGCGAGACGACGCCCGCGGCATTGGCAAGCCGGAGCCTGCGTACCTGGAGCACGGCCTCCGTCACCGTGGCCGGCGCCCGCTGCTCCGGGTCCTGATCGCCTGCTGGATACGGCCGGGTGATACCCATGCGCGCCTCCCCTCACCGCAACGCCGCGCCGCTGGCCTGCTGGCCTGGCCGAACCGTCCCTGTGGCCCGGCGTGACTGATCTCCTGCCCTGCCGAGCGGCGACCACACCCGTCCGATCCCGGCAATAGTGTGACTCGGCCGACCGCGTCCCGTACAGCGGGCCGGGAACGGCGATCGGTCGGAATCAGTCCGAGGGAAGGGCCGCGAGGGCGTCGTCGAGGCTCCCGTGGAGGGTGAAGACGGCCCCGGCGCCCGTTATCTCGAAGACACGGGCGACATTTGGGCGCATTCCGGCCAGGTGCACTTGCCCTCCGGCGGCCTCGACGTCCACGCGTGTGGCGAGGAGCACATTGAGGCCGGTGGAGTCGCAGAACTCCAATCCCGAACAGTCGATAACGATCCGGAAACAACCATCGGCCACGCACTGGTCCAGTGACTCGCGCAGCTTCTCGGCGGAGTGATGATCAAGCTCTCCGGCCGGCGTGATCACCGCACCCGAGCCCGCGCGGCGCACATCGACCGTCAGGCGGTGGCGGTTCGCCTCGTCCGGCGTGCCACGGTCCATGCAGCCCCCTTCATTTCGGAGCCCGTTCCTGGCTAGGTTCGAAACCTTAGCCCGTAGGGCGACGGCCCAACACCCGAACAACCCCGACGTTCTTCGGAATTCGGGCGTAGCAGACTTGCCATCGCCGCTGCGCGACCGGTAGGTCTAGAGACATTGCATTTTCCGAGCCGGCTTTGGAGGCGCCGCACCCCGCAGTGCACGTCACGGCTTCGGCAGCCATATGCCGAGAGACTTACGGAGGACACACCATGTCACCGGCCCCTCGTACTCATGATCCGCGTTCCGACGCCCCCGCGGCCGACGTTCCGTCCTCCCCCGCCACTGAACCGGCGGCGGACGACTTCCTCGCGTCGCTGCCCGAGATCCCGCCCTACGACGAGGTGGCGCCGCTCGACGCGCGCGCCCTGTCGAAGAGCCTCTTCGCCCGGCTGCGGACGCTCGAAGAGGGCACGCATGAGTACGCATACGTACGGAACACTCTGGTCGAGCTGAACCTGGCGCTGGTGAAGTTCGCCGCGGCGAGGTTCCGTTCCCGCAGCGAACCGATGGAGGACATCGTCCAGGTCGGCACGATAGGTCTGATCAAGGCGATCGACCGCTTCGAGGCCGACCGCGGTGTGGAATTCCCCACGTTCGCGATGCCGACGATCGTCGGCGAGATCAAGCGCTTCTTCCGCGACACCTCCTGGTCGGTCCGGGTGCCGCGGCGTCTCCAGGAGCTGCGGCTCGACCTCGCCAAGGCGGGCGACGAGCTGGCACAGAAGCTGGACAGGTCCCCGACCGTTTCCGAGCTGGCCGAGCGGCTGAAGATCAGCGAGGAAGAAGTCGTGGAGGGCATGGCCGCGTCCAATGCCTACACGGCCAGCTCGCTGGACGCGCAGCCGGAGGAGGACGACGCGGAGGGCGCGCTCGCCGACCGCATCGGCTACGAGGACCACGGACTTGAGGGCATCGAGTACATCGAGTCCCTCAAACCCCTGATCGCGCAGCTCGCGCCGCGCGACCGGCAGATTCTTTCGCTTCGCTTCGTGGCGAACATGACGCAGTCGGAGATCGGCGAGGAGCTGGGCATCTCGCAGATGCACGTCTCGCGGCTGCTGGCCAGGACACTCGGCAAGTTGCGCCGGGGCCTGATGGTGGAGGAGTAACGGAGTAACACCGCCCACCCGACACGGGCGGACACGGCGGAGAGGCCCGGGAACGAACGCACCGTTCCCGGGCCCTTGCTGTCGGGCCAGGACCACGGCGGCGGTGCAGTCGTTCAGCTGCTCAGCGGCGTGCGAGGGCGGCGGCGTCGGGGATCGCGGCGAATGCTTCGCGCATGTGTCCGTACAGCGCTTCGCGGTCGGCCCCCTGGCCCGCGGCGGCCCACTGCCGCACGGCCCACCGCCATGCGGCGAGCATCAGCTCAAGCAGCAGGAGGAGCCGCAGCTCCTGGTCACGGCCGCCGCCGGTGGCGGCCGGCCGGCGTTCCGCGGTGATGTGCAGCACGCGGTCGGTCACCTCCGCGCAGTGCCGGAGGCTGTGCGCGAGCAGCGCCGGGGTGCGCTCGCACAGAGCGCGGCTGCACAGGAACCGGCGTTCCCAGCCCGCGGCCATCTCCCGTACCGCGGCGAACAGCGTCTCCTCGTAGGAGGCCAGCGGGGAGTCGCCGGGGCCCGGCGGGCGGGCCTCGATGTCCGCGACGTACGCCGCCCACAGCTCCTTTTCCGGCGCCAGGGCGACGTCCTCCTTGGACGCGAAGGTGCGGAAGAAGGTGCGCTGCGAGATCTCCACGGCGTCCACCAGCTCGTCGAGCGTGGTCTCCCCGAAGCCCTGCTCGGTGAACAGCCGCAGTGCCTCCTCCACCAGGGCGCGGCGCGTGCGGAGTTTCTTGCGTTCGCGCAGCGTCAGCCCGGCGGGCCCGGCCGGGCCGACGCTCCCGGCCGGGCCGACGCTCCCGGCTGGCCCGGCCTGCCGCTCGTCCCCTTCGTTCCCCGCAGGGCTCCCCTCACGCACGGCGCCGAGTGTACTCGCGGCGCCTCGCCAGCTGCCAGCAAAAGCCTGTTGCCAGCTAATGCTGGTCACTGGCATATTTTTCCCGACCCGGCCGGACCACCGGCCGGGAAGGCACCGTGCCGGGGCCCGAGGGCCCCGGCGGCAAGGGAGAGCCGCGGATGCGCGCCTGGACGATCGACCACACCCGCCCGGACCACCTGACCCTCGCCGAGGTGCCGGAGCCGGCACCCGCCCCGCACCAGGCGCTGATCCGCGTCGCCGCGTTCTCCGTCAACTACGGCGAGGTCGTCTCCGTCGTACCGGACGGCGAGATGGGCACCGTGCCCGGCTGGGACGCGGCGGGGATCGTCGAACGGGCGGCGGCCGACGGTTCAGGGCCCGCCGCCGGCACTCCGGTGGTGTCGTTGGCCGCGGACGGCGCGTGGGCGGAGCTGCGCGCCGTTGACACCGCGCTGCTCGGCGCCGTTCCGCAGGGCGCCGACCTCGGCGCGGTCAGCACGCTGCCGGTCGCGGCCGGGTCCGCGCTGCGCGGCCTGCACCGCCTCGGCCCTCTCCTCGGCCGCCGCGTCCTGATCACCGGGGCGGGCGGCGGCGTCGGGCGGTTCGCCGTTCAGCTCGCCGCACGCGGCGGCGCCCACGTCGTCGCGACGACCACCGACCCGGCCAAGGAGCAGACGCTGCGCGGGCTCGGCGCGGACGAGGTCGTCATCGGCACGGACGGGATCGCGGGGCTGGCCGGGCCGGTGCACGGCGTGATCGACTTGGTCGGCGGGGACCACATGGTGGCGGCCTACCGGACGCTCGGGCGCCACGGCACGCTGATCGCCATGGGGCACACGTCCGGCCGGGGCGAGTCGTTCGCGGAAAGCGACTTCTCCGGACTGCTGGGCACCGACCGCAGCATCGCCACGTTCTTCCTGCTGGACGACGCCGACGGGCTCGGCGCGGACCTGAGCTGGCTCGCCGGGCTGCTGGCCGGCGGCGAGCTGGACGCGCAGGTCGGCTGGCGCGGCGCCTGGACGCGCACCCCGGAGGCCATCACGGCCCTGGCCGAGGGCCGCGTACCCGGCAAGGCGGTGCTCGACCTGCCCGACCTGCCCGACCTGCCCGCGGCCGGCTGACCGGGCGGTGGAAAAGCCCATGCGCCGGGTCTTCGACGGCCGTTAGGGTGCATGCATGCTGCGCACAGTGCTGTCCGTCAATCTCGGGCAGGCGGGTGCCGACGCGTTCACCGACGCGCCGGACGGCCTGACCGGCATCAACAAGCGCCCAGTGCCGGGTCCGGTGGAGGTGTCGGCGCCAGGCCCCAAGGGGGTCGGGGGCAGCGGCCTGGCCGGCGACATGGTCTGCGACCGCCGCCACCACGGGGGTGACGACCAGGCGGTGTACGCGTTCGCCCGCGAGGACCTGGACCGCTGGGAGGCCGCGCTCGACCGGCGCCTGGGGAACGGCGTCTTCGGCGAGAACCTCACGACCTGCGGCATCGACGTCGGCGACGTGCGCATCGGCGAACGGTGGCGGGTGGGCGCCGACCTGATCATCGAGGCCACCTCGGCGCGGATTCCGTGCCGCACGTTCGCCGACTGGCTGGGCGAGCGGGGGTGGGTCAAGCGGTTCACGCAGGATGCCGCGCCCGGCGCCTACTTCCGCGTGATCCAGCCGGGCGCCGTGCGCGCCGGGGACCCGGTGGAGATCGTCGAACGGCCGGACCACGAGGTGTCGGTCTCGTTCCTCTTCCGCGCCCAGACCACGCGGCCCGAGCTGCGCCCGCGCGTCATCGCGGCGGGCGAGGCGCTGCATACGGAGGAGCTGAGGCTGGCCCGCGGGTGGGCCGCCGCAGCCGCCCAGAGTGCGCGGAGCGCGCGGAGCTGAGGCGCGAACGGCGCCCGTGCCGCGTCATCGCGCGTCGGCGAGGGCCTCCGCGATGGCCCGCGCATGCAGGTGCCGGCGCACGTACACCGTAAGAGCGGCACAGATGACGGCGACGGCGAGGAACGGGGCGCGCAGCCCCGCCTCGCGGCCGAACTCCGCCTCCACCAGGGCCACGAGCCCGCCGCCCGCCAGCATGCCCAGCGGCATGGCGCCCCAGCCGAGCAGCCGGTAGACGCTGTTGACGCGCCCCAGCAGCCGGTCCGGAATGATCGTCTGCCGCAACGAAACGGTCGTGACGTTCCACAGCACCGCGCCAAATCCGGTCGCGCTCATCGCCACCCCGACCACCAGGGCGTGGGAGGCCACCGCGGCGGCCGCGAACGCGATCACCTGGAGGGCCAGCAGGACCAGCAGGGAACGCGCCGGACCCAGCCGCCGCGCCGCCCGGCCCGCCAGCAGGCCGCCCAGCACGCCGCCGGCCCCGGCGGCCGAGGTCAGCACGGCGAACCCGACCGGTCCCAGCCCCAGCACCTCCTGCGCGTACAGCACGTAGACGGCGAGCGCCGCCTGCGTCGAACCGTTGATCACCGCAAGCGAGACCGCCAGGCGGCGCAGCACCGGAATGCCCCACAACCAGCGCACGCCCTCGGCGATTTCGGCCCGCATCGAGCGGCGCGGCGCGGCCTTCGCGCCCGGCTCGTGCGCCGTGCGCACGCGGTAGCTGCCGCGCAGCAGGAGCAGCACCGCGCCGGTGGCGACTGCCGCGCCCGCGTCGAAGACGAACGGCGCGGCCAGCGCGAAGCCGAGCAGCGCGCCGCCGAGGGGCCTGGCCACGAAGTCGTCCGACACCATCTGGGCCGCCATGAGCCGGCCGTTCGCGGTGGGCAGGTGCGCACGGGCGACCACGGAGGGCAGCAGGACCTGCGCGGTGTTGTCGAACAGCACCTCGGCGAAGCCGAGGGCCAGCGCGCAGGCGCACAGCACCGGCAGGGACATGGCGTCCAGGGCGACGAGCAGCGCGACGACGCCCACGATCAGCGCGCGGGCGGCGCTCATCCACAGCATGAGGTGCCGCCGGTCGAGCCGGTCCGCGAGCACCCCGGCCGGGAGGCTGAACAGCAGCCAGGGCAGGCGAACCGCCACGCCCGTCAGCGCGACGAGGAAGGCGTCGTTGGTGAGGGTGGTCGCCAGCCACGGGAAGGCGACGGCGCTGGCGCCCTGGCCGAGGTTGGTGACCGTGCTCGCCGACCACAGCGTCCAGAACCGGCTCCCGAGCCCCCGGTCCTCACGCGGCAGTTGTGCGGCCGGTGCGGCGCCCTCGGTCACATCGTCGGTCACGCGTGTCAACTCCCCGTCTCGTTCGGCCGCCCGGTCGTTCCGGCGACGGACACCATGCCGAACGGCGTTCCGCGGCGCTACGGGCCTTAGTCCGGCGCGGGGCGCCTTAGCCGGGGCGCGGGGCCTTAGATCCTGTCCTGGAGCTCGCGCCGCCCCCGGCGCCAGACCGCGGCGACCAGCGGCACGCCGGGACGGTAGGCGAGGTGCACCGGCGAGGGCGCGTCCAGCAGGACCAGGTCGGCGCGGGCCCCGGGCGCCAGGCGGCCGACGTCGGTGCGGTCCAGCGCCGCGGCGCCCCCCGCGGTGGCCGACCACAGCGCCTCGTCGGGCGTCATGCCCATCTCGCGCACCGCGACGGCCACGCAGAACGGCATGGAGCTGGTGAACGAGGAGCCCGGATTGCAGTCGCTCGCCAGCGCGACGACGGCGCCCGCGTCGAGCAGGCGGCGCGCGTCCGGGTAGGGCGCGCGGGTGGAGAACTCGCAGCCCGGCAGCAGGGTTGCCACGGTGCCGCCCTGGGCCAGGGCGTCGACGTCCGCGTCCGTGAGGTGCGTGCAGTGGTCGGCGGACCTGGCCCCGGCCTCGACGGCGAGCCGGACACCGGGCCCGGGGCCGAGCTGGTTGGCGTGCACGCGCGGGCGGAGACCACGCGCCCGGCCCGCGGCCAGCACGGCACGCGCCTGCCCGGCGTCGAAGGCGCCGCGCTCGCAGAAGACGTCGATCCACCGGGCGTACGGCGCGCAGGCGTCGAGCATCGGCCCGGTCACCAGGGCCACGTAGTCCTCGGGGGACGCGGCGTGCTCGGGGGGAACGACGTGGGCGCCGAGGTAGGTCACCTCCTCGGTGTGCTCCGTGGCGATCCGCAGGGCGCGCGCCTCGTCCGCCACGGTGAGGCCGTAGCCGGACTTCGTCTCCACGGTGGTGGTGCCCTGCCGGAGCATTTCGCGCAGGAACGCGGCGAGGTTGGCGGACAGTTCGGCGTCGGTGGCCCGGCGGGTCGCCGCGACGGTGGTCCTGATGCCGCCCGCGGTATAGGGGCGGCCGGACATCCTGGCGTGGAACTCGGCGGTGCGGTCGCCCGCGAACAGCAGGTGGGAGTGCGAGTCGACGAAGCCGGGAACGACGGCTCCGCCTCCCGCGTCGTAGTGACTGTCAGTGGCGGGTGCTCTACTGGATGTGCCGGTCCAGACGATGCGGTCGCCCTCGATGACGACGGCCGCGTCCCGGACCGGTCCGAGCGGGCCTGGGCCGAGGGAGGGGTCGTTGGTGATGAGTACGCCGATGTTGGTGATCGCGGTGCTGGGGGCGCCGGCCGTGCTGGGGGTGCTGGGGGCGCGGTGCGTGCCGTGGGCGCGGTGCGCGTCGGGGCCGGTGGGCCGGGACATGGCGGGCTCCTCCTCCTGGTCCTCTTCCTGGTCCTCTTCCTGCTCCTGGTGCCCCTGGTGCCCCTGGTGCTCCTGCCGCTGTTCAGCGGGCGGCGCGGAGCGCGGCGACGGATTCCGCGAGGGCCGCGGGCACATTCGGCACCAGTTGGTGGCCGCCGTCCCTGACGATGTGCCGCCCGCCGACGACGGTGTGGCGCACGTCGGCCCCGGTCGCGGCGAAGACGGCGGCCTGGAGCGCCATCCGGGGCGGCGGCCCCGCGGTCCTGACGCTGTCGAGCGCGACCGTGGTGAAGTCGGCCAGGCACCCCGGCTCGATCCGCCCGGCCTCCGGCCAGCCGAGGGCGGCGTGCCCGTCCTCGGCCGTGAAGCGCAGCAGCTGGTCGGCGGTGAAGTGGCCGCGGACGCGGGTGCTGAGGCGCTCGTGCAGTTCGAGGGCGCGCGCCTCCGCCAGCAGGTCGATGACGGCGTGGCTGTCGCTGCCCAGGCACAGCGGGCTGCCCGCGGCGCGCAGCCGGGCGGCGGGGCCGATGCCGTCGGCGAGGTCGCGTTCCGTGGTGGGGCACAGACAGACGACGGTGGCGCTGCGGCCGAGGAGTTCGATGTCCTCGCCGGTGAGGTGCGTGGCGTGCACGGCGGTGGTGCGCGGCCCCAGCACCCCGTGGTCCGCGAGGAGTTCGGCGGGGGTGCGGCCGTGCGCGCCGAGGCAGTCCTCGTTCTCCTTCGGCTGCTCGGAGAGGTGGACGTGCAGCGGCGCCCCGCGCTCCTCGGCCCAGGCGGCGACCTGGGCCAGCTCCCCGGCGGGCACCGCCCGGACGGAGTGGATGGCCGCGCCGATCCGGGTGGTGCCGTTCCCGCGCAGCGCGTCGGCCCGTTCGGCCCACCGCGCCGCGGTGCCGTCGGAGAAGCGCAGCTGCACGCCGGTGGGCTCCCGGCCGAAGCCGGCGGCGAGGTAGCAGGTGTCGAGGAGCGTCATCCGGATTCCGGCGTCCGCCGCCGCGGCGATCAGCGCCTCGCCCATCGCGTTCTGGTTGCCGTAGCGGGTGCCGCCCGCCGCATGGTGGACGTAGTGGAATTCGCCGACGCACGTGACGCCCGCCAGTGCCATCTCCGCGTAGACGGCGCGGGCCAGGGCGTGGCAGAGGTCGGGGTCCAGCCGGGAGGCGATGTCGTACATGGCGTTGCGCCACGTCCAGAAGGTGCCGCTGCCCACCTGGGTGGCGGAGCGCAGCGCCCGGTGGAACGCGTGGCTGTGCACGTTGGCCAGGCCGGGCAGGGTCAGGCCGCGCAGCGGGACGCAGCCCACGGGCGGCTCCGCCGCGCCGGGCGCCACGGACGAGATGTGTCCCGTGCGGGACGTGGAGATGACGACGCCCGGCTCCACCGGGCCGTTGAGCCAGGCGTATTCCGCCCAGTAGGTCTGCTCGGTCAGGGACACGCCAGGCCCTCCAGTACGTCGGCCAGCGCGGTCACCCCGGCCAGGCAGTCGGTCTCCTCGGCGTGCTCCTCGGGTGCGTGCGAGACGCCGGTCGGATTGCGTACGTACAGCATGGCGGTGGGGACGGCGGCGGCGAGGATTCCGGCGTCGTGTCCCGCGCCCGTGGGCAGCGCGGGCGCGCCGCCGAGCCGGGCGGCGAGCGCGTCGCGCAGCCCCGGGGCGAAGGCGACGCCCGGCGTGTGCGACTCCCGGGTGACCGCGACGGTGACGCCGTCCCGGCCACCGCGTTCGGCCGCGCCCTGTTCGATCGCGGCGACCAGCGCGTCGAGGGTCGCGGTGTCCTGGGCCCTGGAGTCGAGCCAGCCGCGGACGAGGGCGGGCACGGCGTTGACGGCGTTCGGCTCGGCCTCGACCTTGCCGAAGGTGGCGAGTGCCCCGGCCAGCCGGGCGCGCTTGCGGGCGGCGAGCACGGTGTGGGCGTACGTCAGCATCGGGTCGTGCCGGTCCTCGATGCGGGTGGTGCCCGCGTGGTTGGCCTGGCCGCGGAAGTCGAAGCGCCAGCGCCCGTGCGGCCAGATGACCGAGCCGACCCCGACGGGGCGGCCCAGACCGGCCAGCGCCCTGCCCTGCTCGACGTGCAGCTCGACAAAGGTGCCGATGCGCCCGAGCCGTTCCGGATCGGGGCCGATGGCCGCCGGGTCGAGGCCCGCCCGTTCCAGCGCGCGGGCCAGCGTGACGCCGTCCGCGTCGCGCAGCCGCCGCGCCCGGTCGGGGTCGAGCAGCCCGCAGGCCAGCCGGGAGCCGACGCAGGCCACGCCGAAGCGGGCGCCCTCCTCGTCGGCGAAGCCGACCACGCCCAGCGGGCGGGTCGCGGCGGTGCCGCGCTCGCGCAGCTCGTCGATCGCGGCAAACGCGGAGACCACCCCGAGCGGCCCGTCGAACGCTCCGCCGTCCGGCACCGAGTCCAGGTGCGACCCGGTGACGACCGCGTCGCCCGCCGCCGGGTCCCCGGCCCACGCCCACTGGTTGCCGTTGCGGTCCACCTCGTACCGCAGCCCGCGCCGCGCGGCCTGCTCGCGGAACCAGGCACGCAGCTCCCCGTCGGCGGCCGTCCAGGCGTACCTGTGGTACCCGCCCGAGGCCGCCCGCCCGACCGGCCGCAGCCCGGCCCACATCTCGCGGAAGGAGCCGGCGCCGCCCCCGCCCGCCGCCGCGGCGTCCCGGGCATCGTCCCGGGCGTCATCCCCGGCGTCCCCGGCGTCCCCGGCGTCGTGGCCCGGCACGTTCACGGGGTCTCCCGCATGGGGATGCGGACGCCGCGTTCCGCCGCCACCGCCTCGGCCTCGCCGTAGCCCGCGTCGACGTGCCGGATCACGCCCATGCCCGGGTCGTTGGTCAGGACACGGCGGATCTTCTCGCCCGCCAGGGCGGTGCCGTCGGCCACCGTGACCTGCCCGGCGTGCAGGGAGCGGCCCATGCCGACGCCGCCGCCGTGGTGGATCGACACCCACGAGGCACCGGAGGCCACGTTGACCATGGCGTTCAGCAGCGGCCAGTCCGCGATGGCGTCCGAGCCGTCCCGCATGCCCTCGGTCTCGCGGTACGGGGAGGCGACCGAGCCGCAGTCCAGGTGGTCACGGCCGATGACCACGGGCGCGGCCAGCTCGCCGCTCGCCACCATCTGGTTGAACCGCTCGCCCGCGCGCTCCCGTTCGCCGTAGCCCAGCCAGCAGATCCGGGCGGGCAGGCCCTGGAAGCGGACCCGCTCCCCCGCCAGCGTGATCCAGCGCGCGAGGGACTCGTTTTCGGGGAAGAGTTCGAGTACCGCCCGGTCGGTGGCCGCGATGTCCCGCGGATCGCCGCTGAGCGCCGCCCAGCGGAAGGGGCCCTTGCCCTCGCAGAACAGCGGCCTGATGTAGGCGGGGACGAAGCCGGGGAAGGCGAACGCCCGGTCGTAGCCGGCCAGCCGCGCCTCGCCGCGGATCGAGTTGCCGTAGTCGAAGACCTCGGCCCCGGCGTCCTGGAAGCCGACCATGGCCTCGACGTGCCGGGCCATCGACTCCCTGGCGCGCCGGGTGAACTCTTCGGGGGCCCGCGCCGCGTAGGCCGCCATGTCGGCGAGGTCGACCCCGGTCGGCAGGTAGGCCAGCGGGTCGTGCGCGCTGGTCTGGTCGGTCACGATGTCCACCGGCGCGCCCTCGGCCAGCAGCCGGGGCAGCACCTCGGCGGCGTTGCCGAGGACGCCGACGGACAGCGGCCTGCGGGCGGCGCGGGCCTCGGCCGCCAGGTCCATGGCCTCCGCGACCGAGTCGGCCCGGACGTCGAGGAAGCCGTGGGCGATGCGCCGCTCGATGGCCCGCGGGTCGCAGTCGACGCAGACGGCCACCCCGCCGTTCATGGTGACCGCGAGCGGCTGCGCGCCGCCCATGCCGCCGAGCCCGGCCGTCAGAGTCACCGTCCCCGCCAGGCTCCCGCCGAACCGCTTGGCGGCGACCGCGGCGAACGTCTCGTAGGTGCCCTGGAGGATGCCCTGCGTGCCGATGTAGATCCACGAACCGGCCGTCATCTGGCCGTACATGGTCAGCCCCAGGCGTTCGAGGCGGCGGAACTCCTCCCACGTCGCCCAGTCGCCGACGAGGTTCGAGTTCGCGATCAGCACCCGGGGCGCCCAGGGGTGGGTGGTCATCACCCCGACCGGCCGCCCCGACTGCACGAGCATCGTCTCGTCGGGGCCGAGCGAGCGCAGCGTCGCGGCCATCGCGTCGAAGGACGCCCAGTCACGTGCCGCCCGGCCCGTGCCGCCGTAGACGACGAGCTGGTCCGGATGCTCGGCGACCTCCGGGTCCAGGTTGTTCTGCAGCATCCGCAGCGCGGCTTCCTGCGGCCAGCCCTGCGCACTCAGCGCGGTGCCGCGGGGCGCGCGCACGGGTCGAGGTCCTGCCATGGCCAGCCTCCCCGGTGAGAACCATTCATTCACTCTAGATCCTGAATACTTTCAGTCAACCGCGCCCCGGCCGCCGACCCCACCCACTCCCCACCCGCTCCCCGACCGGGCCCCGGCCGTGTTTGGCTGGAGGCATGGTTCTGCCCTCCCGACGCGACCTGGCCGTGCGCGCGCTGCTCGCCCGGCATCCCCTCACCGACGACCAGCCGCTGGCCGCCCTGCTCGACCTCCAGGGCGTCCGCGACGCGGCCAACGACCTCCACGCCGCTTTCGACGAGGTGACCGCGCCCGGCCGGCCCGTGCTGCACACCTTCGCTGTGAAGGCCGGTTCGCTCGTTCCCGTCCTGCGGCTGCTCGACGGGTTCGGGATCGGCTGCGAGGTCGCCAGCCCCGGCGAGCTGGCCCTGGCCCGCGCGGCGGGACTGGCCGCCGACCGCATCGTTCTGGACTCCCCCGCGAAGACCCCGGCCGAGCTGGCCGAGGCCCTGGCGCTCGGGATCGCGCTGAACGCGGACAACCCGCAGGAGCTGGCCCGCCTGGACGCGCTGGTCGGCGCGGGCCGCGAGCCCGCCGGGCCGGTCGGCCTGCGCGTCAACCCACAGCTCGGCGGCGGCACGATCGACGCGATGAGCACGGCCACCGCGACCTCCAAGTTCGGCGTGGCGCTGGGCGATCCCGGCGCCCGCGACTGGGTCGTCCGCGCCTGCACCGACCGTCCCTGGCTGACGCGGCTGCACTGCCACGTCGGGTCCCAGGGCATGGCCCTGGAACGAATGGCGGCGGGCGTCCGCGCCACCTACGAGCTGGCCGAGGAGATCAACGCGGCGGCCGGCCGCCACCAGATCGACACCCTGGACATCGGCGGCGGCCTGCCGGTCAACTTCGGCTCCGACGAGGTGAAGCCGACCTTCCGCGAGTACGCCCGCCTGCTGCGCCGCACCGTTCCCGGGCTGTTCGACGGCAGGTACGGGCTCGTCACCGAGTTCGGCCGGTCGCTGCTCGCCAAGTCGGGCTTCATCCTGGCCCGGGTGGAGTACACGAAGTCCGCGGGCGGCCGGCCCATCGCGGTCACCCACGCGGGCGCCCAGGTCGCCGTGCGCACCGTGTTCGTTCCCGAGTCCTGGCCGATCCGCGTGGCCGCCTACCACGCCGACGGCCTGCCGAAGCAGGACGGCCCCCAGGTCCGGCAGGACGTGGCGGGTCCGTGCTGTTTCGCCGGCGACCTGGTGGCGCGCGACCGGCCGCTGCCCCGGCTGGTGCCGGGCGACCTGGTGGCGCTGCTCGACACCGGCGCGTACTACTTCTCCAATCCGTTCGGCTACAACGCGCTGCCGCGCCCCGGGGTCTACGGGTACTCGGCGGACGGCGAGGGCCCCGCGGTCCTCACCACGCTGCGCCGCCCGCAGACCGTGGCGGAGCTGGTCGCGGAGTACGGCGGGGACTGCTGAACGCGGCGGGGCCGGGCGCGGCCGGCGGGCGTGCGGCGAGCCTGGGGCGGGCGTGATCGGGGCGAGCGGGGCGGGTGTGATCGGCGGGCTCAGCCGAGGAAGAGGCCCCGTTCCGCCGCCCGGGTGTCGAAGCGCTCCAGCCGGGACTGGGCATCCGGCAGGGCGTCGCACATGGCTTCCAGCACGGCACGGCCCAGCAGCGCGGGCGCGCAGGCGGTGTCGAACGACAGGCCGGTGCCGACCCCCGCCGAGAGCAGCAGGTCCCCGGGCCCGGCGACGGGCGCGACCGCGCTGTCGGCCACGGTGACCACGCGCAGGCCCGCGCCCCTGGCCACGGCCAGCGCCTCGGCGGCCTCGCGCGGGTGGCGGGGCAGCGCGAAGCACAGCAGCGCGCTCGCCCCCGCGTCGGCGGCGGCCTCGATGCGGTCGGCGAGCACAGAACCGCCCTCCGTCAACAGCCGGACGTCCGGGTGCACCTTCGCGGCGAAGTACGCGAAGCCGCCCGCCTCGGCCGCGGCGGCCCGCAGGCCGAGAACGGGCAGCGGGCGGGAGGCGGCCAGCAGGCGGCCCGCCTCCTCGATGCGGGCGGTGTCCGCGAGCGCGGCGGCCAACTGCCGCAGGTGGCCGATCTCGGCGAGAACGGCGCGCTGGTAGACGTTCGCCGGCGGGCCGGCGTCGTCGGGCCCGGCCGCCGCGCGCCCGTCGCGCAGGCTCTCGCGCAGCCGCCTGCGCAGCGCCGGGTACCCGTCGAACCCGAGGGCGACGGCGAAACGGGTCACCGACGGCTGGCTCACCCCGGCGAGCCCGGCCAGCTCCACGCTGGACAGGAACGGCGCCTCGTCGGGCCTGCGGATCAGGCACTGCGCGATGCGGCGCTGCGTCGGGGTCAGCCGGTGGCCCTCGAACAGCCGGGTCAGCCACGCGCTCGCCTCACTCATCTGCATAATTCTATGCAGTCGGAAATGGGGGGTTACCCCTAGTGCGACGGCCGCGGCGGCACCGTACGGTGGCGCCATGATGAGTGGTCGTGATTCCGAGCTGAATCAAGATTCCGACCTCAGAAGGGATCTCGAAGCCGCCGTGCAGACGCGCAAGGAGCTCGGTGAGACCTACGAGTCGGAGCTCGTCGATTCGTTCCTGGAAAAGGTGGAACAGCGCATCGACAGTACGGTGGACAAGAGGGTGCGCCGGCAGCTCGCAGAGCAGCAGATGGTGATCGCGCGCGGCGGGCGCGCGCCGCAAGGGCCGGGCGACGGTCATGGCCCCGGTGCGGCGTTCGGCCTCGCGGCGCTCTCCCTCGTTCTGGCGATCCCGCTGTCGGCGATCGCCGCGGTCCAGACGGGCCTCGCGGGGCTGCTGACCTGCTGGGGCGGCATCGTGGGCGTGAACGCCTGCTACGTCGGACGGCACGTGCTGCGCCGCGACAAGGGCTCCGACGACTGGGACTGAGCCGGGCGGACCCGGGACGCGCGGCCCTCGCGGGCCGCGCGAAAGGCGAGCGCGAAAGGTAAGCGGAGAAGCGATTGGCGGGGACCGCCGCACCCCGGTGAGTCCACCAGGGGCGGGACGACGGCGGTCCCCGCGGGGACACGGGCCGGGTCGGGGCCACGTGTCCGGGCGACCAGGGAGGTCCGGGAGCCGCTCCGGAGGTCCTTGGTGCCAACACCTGTACTCTGCACGGCCGGTGTTAACGACGCGTTGCTCAGCCGTGACGCTTCAGAATCTCTTGCCCGTCGCGCCGTCGTCCCCACCGCGAAGTGTGCCCAGGGTCACATCAAGTATGTCCCCACGGCAGAACCGCCGCGCCCCGGTTCAGCGTTCCGCGGCCAGGAACGAGAGCAGGTCCTGCCGGCTCACCACGCCCGTCGGTTTGCCGTCCACCAGGACGACCGCCGCGTCCGCGTCCTGGAGCACCGCCATCAGGTCGGCCACCGGCTCGCCGGAGCCGACGTGCGGCAGCGGTTCGCACATGTGGCGTTCCAGCGGGTCGTCCAGGGCCGCGCGCTGCGTGAACAGCGCGTCCAGCAGCTCCCGTTCGACCACGGAGCCGACGATCTCGGCGGCCATCACGTCCGGGTGCCCCGCGCCCGGCTTGACCACGGGCATCTGCGAGACGCCGTACTCCCGCAGCACCTCGATGGCCTGGCCGACCGTCTCGTCGGGGTGCATGTGGACCAGGGAGGGCAGGCCGCCCGCCTTGTGCCGCAGCACGTCGCCGACCCGCGTCTGCGGCCCGCCGTCCTCAAGGAAGCCGTAGTCGGCCATCCACTCGTCGTTGAAGATCTTGCTGAGGTAGCCGCGCCCGCCGTCCGGCAGCAGGACGACGACCACGTCGTCCGGGCCGAGCCGCCGCGCCACTTCGAGGGCGCCGACCACCGCCATCCCGCAGGAGCCGCCGACGAGCAGGCCCTCCTCGCGCGCCAGCCGCCGCGTCATGCGGAAGGAGTCGCGGTCGGAGACGGCGACGATCTCGTCCGGCACCTCGGAGTCGTAGGCCGTGGGCCAGAAGTCCTCGCCGACGCCCTCGACGAGGTAAGGGCGGCCGGAACCGCCCGAGTACACGGAGCCCTCCGGGTCGGCGCCGATGACCCGCACCTTGCCGCCGCTGGCCTCCTTGAGGTAGCGGCCGGTGCCGGTGATGGTGCCGCCGGTGCCGACGCCGGCGACGAAGTGCGTGATGCGGCCCTCGGTCTGCTTCCAGAGTTCGGGGCCGGTCGTCTCGTAGTGGGAGAGCGGGTTGCTCGGATTGCTGTACTGGTCCGGCTTCCAGGCGTCGGGCGTCTCGCGGACCAGGCGGTCGGAGACGTTGTAGTACGAGTCCGGGTGCTCGGGGTCGACGGCCGTGGGGCACACGACGACCTCGGCGCCGTACGCGCGCAGCACGTTGATCTTGTCCGTGGAAACCTTGTCAGGGCACACGAAGATGCAGCGGTACCCCTTGCGCTGGGCGACGATGGCCAGGCCGACGCCGGTGTTGCCCGAGGTGGGCTCGACGATGACGCCGCCGGGCCGCAGTTCGCCGGAACGTTCGGCCGCCTCGATCATCCGCAGGGCGATTCGGTCCTTCACCGAGCCGCCGGGGTTGAAGTACTCCACCTTCGCCAGCACGGTGGCCTCGATGCCCTCGGTCACGCTGGTCAGCCGGACCAGAGGGGTGTTGCCGACAAGGTCGATCATCGACTCGTGAAACTGCACCAGGATCTCCGCATATCAGGGGCGGGTTCGTCCGCCTGCCGGAGAGCACCCTATTGCGTTGCGCGGGCTGCCGTGGTGGGCACCACACAAGTGGAGGCGTGCGACGGTCGGGAGGGGTCATGTCAAGGGCGAGAGTGGCACGGAGGATCGCGACGGCGGCGGCCTACGGAGGCGGCGGGATCAGCCTGCTCGGCGGGGCGGCGGCCGGTCTGCTGTTCACCGAGATGCGGTACGCGCGGCGGCACGTGGCCCGCTCGCCCGCGGGGGAGCCGCCGCTCGCGGACGGCGTCTACGGCACGGCGTTCGCGGCCTCGGCCGGGCCGCCGTGGCGCCTGGCGATGCTGGGCGACTCCACGGCCGCCGGCCTGGGCGTGCGCCGCTCGGGGCAGACGCCGGGCGCGCTGCTGGCCTCAGGGCTCGCGGCGGTGTCGGAGCGGCCGGTGGAGCTGCACAGCGTGGCGCTGTCGGGGGCCGATTCCGCGGATCTGGAACGGCAGGTCTCGCTGCTGCTGACGGAGCCGGGACGGGCCCCGGTGCCGGACGTCTGCGTCCTCATGATCGGTGCGAACGACATCACCGGCCATGTGCCGCCGGCCCGTTCGGTGAAGCATCTGGCCGACGCGGTCTCGCGGCTGCGCACCGCGGGCTGCCAGGTCGTCGTCGGTACCTGTCCCGATCTGGGCTCGGTCGAGCCGGTGGGGCAGCCGCTGCGCTGGATCGCCAGGCGGCTGTGCCGTCAGCTCGCCGCCGCGCAGACCATCGCCGTCGTGGAGCTGGGCGGGCGGACGGTGTCGCTCGGCACGCTGCTCGGCCCGGAGTTCGCGGCCAATCCGCGGGAGTTGTTCGGTCCCGACCGCTACCACCCCTCGGCGGAGGGCTACCAGACCGCGGCGATGGCGATGCTGCCCACGCTGTGCGACGCGGTGGGCGCCTGGCCGGTGGAGGAACGGGCCGAGGCGGCACGCCGCGAGCGGCTGCTGCCGGTCGCGGCCGCCGCCGCGGCGGCGGCCGCCGAGGGCGGCACCGAGGTCAGCGCGGCGGGCGGCGCGGCGGGCGGCGAGGGGCGGCGGACGCTGGGGGCGATGCTGCGCAGGCGCCGCAGGCGGCCGCTGCCCGCGGCGGACGAGGGGGTCACGGCGTCCGCGGGCACGTGACACCGTTACTACTTACGGGTAACTTCAAGAGGGGGCCACCCCGCAGGACCGCACCACGAGCCGGGGCCGCGCCGCGACGCGGACCCCGCATCGCCGCCCGGAGGTACCGCCGTGCCAGAAGCAGTGATCGTCTCCGCCGCCCGCTCGCCCATCGGCCGGGCCGGCAAGGGCTCCTTGAAGGACCTCAGGCCCGACGACCTGACCGCCACCGTCATCCGGGCCGCCCTCGACCGCGTGCCCGCGCTCGATCCGGCGGACCTGGACGACCTGCTCCTCGGCTGCGGACTTCCCGGCGGCGAGCAGGGGCACAATCTGGCGCGCGTGGTCGCCGTCCAGCTCGGGCTGGACGGGCTGCCCGGCGCCACCGTCACCCGCTACTGCGCCTCGTCGCTCCAGACGACCCGGATGGCGTTCCACGCGATCAGGGCCGGGGAGGGCGACGCGTTCGTCTCTGCGGGCGTCGAGATGGTGTCGCGGCGCGACCGCGGCACCTCCGACGGCATGCCGGGCACCCACAACCCGCTGTTCGCGGCGGCGGAGGCGCGCACCGAGGCGCGTGCGCAAGGCGGCGCGCCCATGTGGCGCGACCCGCGCGAAACCGGGGAACTCCCTGATGTCTACCTCGCCATGGGCCAGACCGCGGAAAACCTGGCGCAGCGCGAGGGCGTGACGCGCGAGGAGATGGACGCGTTCGCCGTGCGCTCGCAGAACCTGGCGGAGAAGGCGCTCGCCGACGGCTTCTGGCAGCGCGAGATCACCCCGGTCACCACGCCCGACGGCGCGCTGGTCGCGGCGGACGACGGGCCGCGCCCCGGCGTGACCCTGGACGCCGTGCGCGCCCTGAAGCCGGTGTTCCGCCCCGACGGCCTCGTCACCGCGGGCAACTGCTGCCCGCTGAACGACGGCGCCGCCGCGCTGATCGTGATGTCCGACACCAGGGCGCGCGACCTCGGCCTCACGCCGCTGGCCCGCATCGTCGCGACCGGCGTCTCCGCCCTCTCCCCCGAGATCATGGGCCTGGGCCCGGTGGCGGCGACCCGGCAGGCGCTGGCACGCGCCGGTATGACGATCGACGACATCGATCTGGTCGAGATCAACGAGGCGTTCGCCGCCCAGGTGCTCCCGTCCGCCCGCCACCTGGGCATCGACCTGGACCGGCTCAACGTGAACGGCGGCGCCATCGCGGTCGGTCACCCGTTCGGCATGACGGGCGCCCGGATCACGACTACGCTGATCAACTCCCTGCAACGGCACGACAAGCAGGTCGGCCTTGAGACCATGTGCGTCGGTGGCGGGCAGGGCATGGCCATGGTGATCGAGCGACTGTCCTGAACGTGGCACGAGGTGCACACGGTACGGAAGTGACCCGCGTCACCCGGTATATACGGGCGATACCGAAGCGGGCCCGGGATGTGATCCATGCCGGTTCCGTGAATGAAGCCGCAGGTCAAGAGCCTGCGGGGGACGCGTTCCTGACCAAAGACCTGTCCAATTCATGACGTTATGCACTGCACGCCGTGGCCGCGCCCCGGAAACCTGAGATAAGAAGTCAGGGACCAAGACCACTGGGAGCGAGTCCGTGAGCGCCATATCCGTCATTCTGCTGGTGGCCGCAGGCACCGCCGTCGTCCTGGGCGCCCTGGCCCTGCACACCGCGCGCGCCCTGCGCGCGGAGCTGGCGGCGCTGCGCGGCGACCTGACCCGGCGGGCCGCCGTGCCCGCCGCCAGGTCCGTGCCACCGGCGGAGATCCGCGGCGCGGTCGCGGAGGCGCTGGCCGAGGAGCGGGAGCGCGAGCTGGCGGAAGCCCGCGCGTACTGGGCCGAGCAGGAGGCCAGGGAGCACGAGGGTCCTGGCGCGCTGCTGGCCGGGCGGGGCCTCGGCTACGAGGTCGCCGAGGCCGACGAGGAGCTGCTCGACGCCCTGCTGGAGCGCTACCTGCTCAGTGACTCGGGCTTCCCCGCCACCGGCCGCGACGGCACGCCGCCCGCCGCGCGGCCGACCGCGGACGAGCCCGCGGAAGGCACGGCCGGGCCCGCGCAGGAGGCCGCGGACGGCGGCGAATCCGCCGAGCTGGCCGCGGCCCGCCGCCGCCACCCCTCCCACCCCGGCTACACGCTCTCGGGCGAGCCGACGGGCCGCGAGGCGCCCGGCAGGCCGGGCGGCGAGGAGCACCGGCGCACCGCCGAAGGACTCTCCCGGCTGGCCGAGGCCCGCACCCCGCTCGCCGACGTCCGGCACGGACCGCTGGGCACGCTGGACGTCTTCCTCTTCGCGGACGGCACCACCCTCTGCCTCTCGCCCAGCCACCAGGAGGCCGCCGAACAGCTGGCCGCCGCCGTCCGCGCCGGTGAACAGCCGGTCCTGATGGGCGGTTCCGGCGTCTCCGGCGCCTACGCGCTGACGTTCGCCTGCGGCCAGGACAGCGTCTACCTGCTGGCCGACCGCGTCGTGACCACGTCCCACCGCGGCGGCGAGTGACCGCGGTGACGGACGGAACGGCACGGCAGGACGGAACGGCACGGCAGGACGGAACGCAGGACACCGCGGCGCTCGACGCGGCCGTGGAGGCCGCGGCGGACCGGCTGCGGACCCTGCCGGAGAGCCGCCTGCGGCGCGGCGCCGCCGCCGCGGGTCTCGGACTGGCCAGGGAGCTGACGCGCCGCGCCCAGCGGCTCGAACGGCCGCAGGCGCCCGTCAAGGAGCTGCCGGACGCGGGGATCTACTCGGTCGGCGACCAGCTCGCGGTCGCCGGGCACGACCTGGCCGCGGCGCTGCGGACGGCCGGCGCCACGGACCCGGCGGCGGCCCGGCACGAACTGGCCGCGGCCCTCGCCCTGATACACGCGCACGCAGAACGCTGAGGGAACGCCCGGAGGGCCGGGGCACGCACGGGGGCCCCGGCGGAAGATCTCCGCCGGGGCCCCATGCCGTCAGCTGCCCGTGCGCTCAAGGCCGGGCGGCACGGCTGCGTCACTCGCCTTGCAGGATGGCGACCAGCCGCAGGAACTCCAGGTAGATCCACACCAGGGTGAGGGTCAGCCCGAAGGCGGCCATCCACGATTCCTTCTCCGGGGCACCGTAGGCGATGCCGTCCTCGACCATCTTGAAGTCGAGCGCGAGGAAGCAGGCACCGAGCAGCACACCGGCGATGCCGAACAGGATGCCGAGACCGCCGTCCCGCAGGCCCAGGCCGTTGCCGCCGCCGATCATGGCGACCACGAGGTTGACCAGGGAGAGCAGGATGAAGCCGACCGCGGCGGCCAGCACGAACTTGGTGAACCGGGCGTTGACCCGGATGATCCGCTGCTTGTACATGAACAGCACACCGGCGAAGACCGCCATGGTGCCGATCACGGCCTGCATCGCGGCGCCGGGCGCCACCGCGTTGATCGCACTGCTGATGGTGCCGAGGAACAGACCCTCGGCCACCGCGTAGGAAAGGATCAGCGCGGGGGACGCCTCGCGCTTGAACGACTGCCACAGCCCGAGGCCCAGCGCGACCAGCGCGAAGACGAACCCGAGGGCGAGCGGCATGTCGGTCACCCAGGCGACGGCCGCGAAGGCGACCACGGTGCCCAGGGTGAGCGCGGTACGGGAGACGACACTGTCAATCGTCATCACGCCGGCGCGCGGGGGCGCGGCCGGCGGCACAGCACCGCCGTGGGGACCCACCTGCGGCTGCGCATACGGGTTCCCCGGCTGCGCGTAGGGGTTGGTCGGGCTCCCCGCGTACGGATTCCCGGTCTGCGGCTGCCCGGCGTTGAAGCCGGCGTAGCCACCGTCCCGACTGAACCCCCGACGCGTGAAGACCGGGTTGCTGCTCCTCATCTCACTCCTCCATGGCCGCACGGCACGACCTTGACTACCAGAGTAATGCGTTAGCAAAGACTGCACGGTAGTGCACTCGTAGAAACGAGCGAAAGGGGTGTGTTGGTTCCCTGAGCGCCATATCCCCCGCAGTCGCCGGAGAACGGACCAGCGCTCCCTGCCGCCGCATTCCCTGACCAGCCTGAACGCCGGCCGGGCCCCGGCCATTCCCGACCCGCGCGGCCCGCACCCGGTGACCCGTTCGGATGATCACCCGCGCGCGGACCGCCGCGGAACGCGGGACCTTACTGGTAGCTGATGTCCGACTCGTCGTACAGACAGTGCGTACCGTCCGGGCCCGAGCCCGACTCCTCCGGCTCGTCACCCTCGTCGTTGCCGATGTACCGCTGGCACACGGTCATCTCGTCGTCGCCGACGATGGTGATGTTGCTGAAGGTGGCCGTGTCGCCGTAGTTCTCGTTGATGCCGGCGATGGTGTCGCCCGGGGCGGTAACCGTGACGCCGTCCAGCACGATCGTCCGCTCGGACATCGACGAGCAGTTGCCGCAGGAGCGGACCATGGTGCCGAAGTCCTCGGCCGCGAAGCCAGAGATGTTCAGCGTGCCGCCACCGTTGAACTGGAGCACCTTGTCGTCGGCCCCGACCGCGCCGCCGCCGACGACGTTGTACGTCGAGCCGTTCCGGAAGGTGGCGGCGTCCTCGCCGACGTCCTCCCAGTAGACGTTCTCCAGGGTGCAGTCGCCCTCGCAGTGGATGCCGTCCGCACCCGGAGAGCCGATGATGACGTTGCTGAGCGTGGCGCCGTCGCTGACCTCGAAGACGGCTTCCTGGTCCTCGTCCTGGTCGCCGCCGCCAAGCCCGTCACCGGGGATGTAGCGGGTGCCGCCGCCGTCGAAGTCCTCGGTGATCTCGATGGTCTCCTCGACCACCTCGTCGGCGGTGGCCGTCGGGATCTCGACGACGGAGGCGGGCGACGCCTCGGCCGCCGGTGCGGGGCTTTCCGCGGCGGCCGTCTGGGCCAGGGCGGTCAGCCCGGTGGTGGCCAGGGCGCCGGTGAGGAAGACGGCGGCCAGCCCGCGGCCTCGCCTCGTGGTGCGATGGCGATGCACAGTTCGCACGGTGTTCTCCTCGAACGTGGGGGGACTGTTCTCGGAGTGGTTGCCGCCGGGGCGCGGGAGGTTGCCGGGCGGCGCGGCCCGGCTCATTCGGCGACGGATCGGCACAGGTCCCCCACCGGACACGCACACCTCACCACGGCAACCGCACGGCGCGCTCGGGGCGTTCGCGGCCGGAACCGGCCACCGCCCTTGCGCCGCGCGGCGGGTGGGTGAGGCTCAGCCGTTACGGCTGGTCAGCGGCTGTATGCTCTGGGGTGCCCGGAGCCGGACTTGAACCGGCACGGCCCGAAGGCCAGCGAGTTTTAAGCTCACCGTGTCTGCATTCCACCATCCGGGCACAGATCCCAAGCCGTACCGGGCGCGTACGCGCCAGTGTCTCGTCCGAGCTTATCCGGCGGATTCGCCCGAACACCGGTGCCCCGAGCCGATGTTGTCTGATTTTATGAGCCCCTGATGGCTCATCAAAGGGCTACTGCCCGGTCACAGGCCGTTCCCGCCGCTTTCGCGCCAGGTGGCCGTGGCCGAGGAATGACGCAAATCAACCCTCCGCATCCACTTAGGTACTCAGGGGCGTTCCTCCTCCCCAGGTATGACAGCCGAAGCGCGTATGTACCCCTGAAGAACTCCAAGGAACAGTCATCCCGAGGGATCACCCGGCGGCGACCGGGGAGAAGGATGGTGTACGGCACCACAACCGTCCCGACAGGAGAGTGTTCCCGTGTCCACCTTCACCGCCCCGGCCGGCGCCGTCTCGAACGGTGCGGTGGCCGCCAAGGCCACGGACCTCACCAAGGTCTACGGAGAGGGTGAGACCAAGGTCGTCGCCCTCGACCACGTGTCCGTCGAGTTCAGGCAGGCCGAGTACACCGCCATCATGGGCCCCTCCGGCTCGGGCAAGTCGACGCTCATGCACTGCATGGCCGGGCTCGACACCGTGTCCGGCGGCTCGGCCCGCATCGGCGACACCGAGCTGACCGGCCTCGGCGACAAGAAGCTGACGCAGCTGCGCCGCGACCGCGTCGGGTTCATCTTCCAGACGTTCAACCTGCTGCCGACGCTCAACGCCCTGGAGAACATCCGGCTGCCCATGGACATCGCCGGGCGCAAGCCCGACCCCGACTGGCTCGATCGCGTCATGGCCACGGTCGGCCTCGGCGGCCGGCTCAAGCACCGGCCCGCCCAGCTCTCGGGCGGCCAGCAGCAGCGCGTCGCCGTGGCCCGCGCCCTCGCCAGCCGCCCCGACATCATCTTCGGCGACGAGCCCACCGGCAATCTCGACTCCCGCGCCGGGGCCGAAGTCCTCGGCTTCCTGCGGAACTCGGTGCGCGAGCTGGGCCAGACCGTCGTCATGGTCACCCACGACCCGGTGGCCGCGGGCTACGCCGACCGCGTCGTCTTCCTGGCCGACGGCCGCGTCGTCGACGACATGCCCGACCCGACCGCGGAGAGCGTCCTTGAGCACATGAAGCGGTACGACGCCAAGGGCCGCACCAGCTGACACCACCCCGGCCGACACCACCCCGGCCGGCACCGCACCACCCACCGCGCCGCCTTTCACCCCTTCCTCACCACCGGTCAGGTTCCGCCATGCTCAAAACCGCCCTGCGCAACGTGCTCGCGCACAAGGCCAGGCTGCTGATGACCACCCTCGCCGTCCTGCTCGGCGTGGCCTTCGTGTCCGGCACGCTCGTCTTCACCGCCACCCTCTCCGAGGCGTTCCAGCGCAGCTCCGAGAAGGGCCTGACCCACGTCGACCTCGCCGTCCAGCCCGACGGCGACACCGACGCCGCGGAAACGGGCCCGGGTGACGCGGACGACCTCGGGCAGGACCTGCTCGACGCCACGGCCGCGCTGCCCGGGGTCGCCTCGGCCACCGGCGAGGTCTCCGGCTTCGCGGCCCTCGCCGACAAGGACGGCGACCTGGTCGGCGCCGGCTGGGACACCCGCGGTGCCAACTACTACGCGGGCACCGAAGGAACGGGCACGGACGCGCGCCATCCGCTGACCGAGGGCCGCGCCCCGCAGGCCGCGGGCGAGATCGCGCTCGACTCGGCCACGGCGGAACGCACCGGCTACCGGATCGGCGACACCGCCCGCGTCTCGGTCGACGGGCCGGTCCGCGAGGAGACGGTCACCGGCATCTTCACCACCGAGGACGGCGCGGTGGCCGCGGGCGGCAGCCTCGTCCTGTTCGACACCGCCACCGCGCAGGAGCTGTTCACCGCGCCGGGCGAGTACAGCCGCATCACCCTCCAGGCGGCGGACGGCGCCACCCAGCAGGACCTGAAGGACGCCGTCGCGCCGCTGCTGCCCGAGGACGCCGAGGCGATCACGGGGCAGCAACTCGCCGCGGACCAGGCCGAGGAGATCGAGCAGCAGACGAGCGGGATGCGCACGGCGCTGCTGGCGTTCGCCGGGATCTCGCTGTTCGTCGGCGTCTTCATCATCGCCAACACCTTCACCATGCTGGTCGCCCAGCGCACCAGGGAGCTGGCGCTGCTGCGCGCGGTGGGCGCGAGCCGCCGGCAGGTGACGCGTTCTGTGCTGATCGAGGCGCTGGTCGTGGGCACCGTGGCGGGCGTGACCGGCTTCGCGGCCGGCATCGGCATCGCCGCGGGGCTGCGTTCCCTCATGGACGCCTTCGACGTCACCGTTCCGGAGGGCCCGCTGATCGTCGACGGCACCGCGGTGCTCGCGTCGCTGATCGTCGGCATCGTCGTCACGGTGCTCGCGGCCTACCTGCCCGCGCGCCGCGCCGCGAAGATCCCGCCGGTCGCGGCCATGAGCAGCATCCACGCCGCACCGACCGCCCGCCGCATGGTGGTGCGCACGACCATCGGTGCCGTCGTCGCGCTGGGCGGCGGCGCCCTGGTGGTCGCCGGCATCGGCTCGGGCGACAAGGGCGCCACGATGGGGCTCGGCGCGGCACTGCTGGTGATCGGCGTGTTCATCCTGACGCCGCTGCTCTCCCGCCCCGTCATCGCCGCCGCGGCGCCGCTGCTGCGCCTGTTCGGGGTGTCAGGGAAGCTGGCGAGGCGCAACGCGGTGCGCAATCCGCGCCGCACCGCCGCCACCGCGTCGGCGCTGATGATCGGGCTGACGCTGATCACCGGCATCACCGTGATCGCCGACTCGATGGCCAAGAGCATCGACAAGATGGCGACGGAGTCGCTGCGTTCCGACTACGTGGTCTCCATGGCCAACTTCTCGCCGCTGTCGCCCGAGGTCGAGGAGACGCTGGCCGCGCGCCCCGAGGTCACCGACATCACCGGGCTGAGCATGTCGCCCGCGCTGATCGCCGACGAGTCCGACGAGCGGTACCTCACCGGCGTCAACGGGGCGGCGATCGGCGAGCTGACGAACCTCGACTTCGAGGCGGGCTCCTTCGAGGGGCTGGACGGCGAGAACGCCGTGGTGGACACCGACACCGCCGAGGACCTCGGCCTCGGCCTGGGCGACACGTTCCCCGTGCGGTACGAGGACGGCACCGACGGCAGCCTGACGGTCTCGGGGCTGTACGAGGGCAACGAGATGATCCGCGGCGTCATCCTGGACGACGCGGCGCTCGACCCGCATATGGAGCGCGTGACCGACTTCCAGGTCATGCTGCGCACCGCGGACGGGGCGAGCGAGGAGGCCCGTTCCGCGCTGGAGGCGGCGCTCGGCGACAACCCGGCCGTTCTGGTGCAGGACAAGGAGGACGTCTCCGAGGACATCGCGTTCATGTTCACGCTGCTGCTGAACATGCTGTACGCGCTGCTGGGCATGGCGGTGATCGTCGCGGTCCTCGGCGTCATCAACACCCTGGCCATGTCCGTCTTCGAACGCCGTCAGGAGATCGGCATGCTGCGGGCGATCGGCCTCGAACGGCGCGGCACCAAACGGATGGTGCGCCTGGAGTCGGTGGTGATCGCGCTGTTCGGCGGTGTGCTCGGAGTGGGGCTCGGCGTGTTCTTCGGCTGGGCCGTCGGCGAGATGCTGCGGGACTACCTGACCACGTACGAACTCGTGCTGCCGTGGGGCCGGATGGCCGTCTTCCTCGGCCTGGCCGCCCTGGTCGGCGTCCTGGCCGCGCTGTGGCCGGCCCGCCGCGCCGCCCGGCTGAACATGCTGGAGGCCATCAAGGCCGAGTAGCCCGCCCGGCGCCCGGGTCCCGGGCGCCGGGCGGGCCTGGTCAGTGCGGCTGTTCCTGCGCTTGCGCTCGCGCGGGTGCCGCGGGCTGCTGCCGCTCCGGCCGCTCCGGCCGCTGCGTCCGCTCCTGCACCGTTCCGCGTTCCGTCCAGGCGCGCGGGCGCAGCGGGAGGCCGGGGCCGCCGGCGACGGGCAGGCGGACGGCCAGGACCTGGTTGACGCCGATACCGGCGCGTTCGAAGGACAGCGCGGAGGCGGCCATGTACAGGCGCCACACACGGGCGCGGCCCGCGCCCGCCAGGCGCGTGGCCTCCGCCCGGCGCGCCTCCAGGTTGTGCACCCAGCGGCGCAGCGTGAGGGCGTAGTGCTCCCGCAGGGACTCGACGTCGCGCACCTCGAACCCGGCGCGTTCCAGCAGCGTCACGGTACGGCCGACGGGGGCCAGTTCGCCGTCGGGGAAGACGTAGGCGTCGATGAACGGGTCCACCCGGTAGCTGCTCTCGTCGGCGCGCGGCGGCCGGGCGATCTGGTGGTTCAGCAGCCGGCCGCCCGGGCGCAGCAGGCCGTACAGCCGCTCGGCGTACTCGCGGTAGCGCGCCGCGCCGACGTGCTCGGCCATGCCGACGGAGGAGATGGCGTCGAACGGGCCGTCCGCCGTCTCGCGGTAGTCCTGGACGCGGATCTCGACGAGGTGTCCGAGACCCTGCTTCGCCACCCGTTCCCTGGCGTAGACGGCCTGCTCCTCGGAGAGCGTGACGCCGACGGCCCGCACGCCGTAGTGGCGGGCGGCGTGCAGCACCAGCGAGCCCCAGCCGCAGCCGACGTCGAGGAGCCGCTGCCCTTCGCGCAGGCCGAGCTTGCGGCAGATCAGGTCGAGTTTGGCGGTCTGCGCGGCCTCCAGGGTGTCGGTGTCGTCGTCCCAGACGGCGCACGAGTAGACCATGGAGGGGCCGAGGACCAGCTCGTAGAACGCGTTGCCCACGTCGTAGTGGTGGCTGATGGCCTGGCGGTCGCGCCGCAGCGAGTGCAGCGGTCCGGTGCGGCGCGCGACCTCCTCGCGCGGCGGGGGCGGCGGCACGGGCGCGGCCGGTCCCGCCAGCCGGACGAGTTCGCGGGCGATGGTGAGCTTCTGCCGCGGCGGGATGTCGCGTTCCGCCTGGATGGGCGCGAGCAGCAGGCCGAGAGCGGCGTACAGGTCGCCCTCGACGTCGATCTCCCCGGCCACCCAGGCTCTGGCGAGGCCCAGTTCACCGGGTTTGAAGAGGAGCCGGCGCAGCGCCCTGCGGTGCCGCACCACGATGACCGGGCCGCCGGGCGGGCCGGTTTCCGAGCCGTCCCACGCGCGGAGGCGGAGGGGGAGCGCCGCACCGAGTAGCTGTTCGGTGAGCGCGGCGAGCCGGGGGGCGACAGCCATGCAGACACACCTCCAGGAATGAGGACGAATCGTCCTCGCCACCTTGGCATCCAGCCCAGGGAGAACACCGCCATTCCCCGGTCGATTCCCGGTGTGATTCCGCCAGCGAGCGTAAGCAAGGCAAAGACAAGACAAAGAAACAAGACAAAGAAAGGAGGCACGCAACGAAAGCGGAGGACGGCCGGCCCGGGGCCGTCCGTCCTCCGCCACTGCCGTGCCGTCAGCCCGCCTTGGCCTTCGGCTTGTCGGCCGGCCGGTCCGTGCCGCGCGGCGCGCCCGCACCGGACGCGGCCGCCGCGGTGACCGGGGCCGCCGCCTCGTAGAACTCCTCGCGCGGGTGCTCCATGGCGCCGAGCGAGACGACCTCGCGCTTGAGGAACAGCCCCAGGGTCCAGTCCGCGAACACCCGGATCTTGCGGTTCCAGGTGGGGACCGCCATGCCGTGGTAGCCGCGGTGCAGATACCAGCCGATCCGGCCGCGGAAACGGAGGGTCAGCTTGCCGAGCTTGATCATCGCGACGCCCTTGCGCAGACCGAGCCCGGCCACCGCGCCCATGCTGGCGTGCTTGTAATCCTTCTGCGGGAAGCCGCGGAGCCCGGCGATCACATTGTCGCCCAGGACCTTGGACTGACGCAGCGCGTGCTGGGCGTTGGGCGGGCACCACGCGTTCTCCTGGCCGGCGGCGCGGGCGGCCAGGTCGGGCACCTGCGCGTTGTCACCGGCGGACCAGATGTAGTCGGTGCCCGCGACCTGGAGCGTGGCCTCGGTGTCCACGTGCCCGCGCGGCCCGAGCGGCAGGCCGAAGCGGGTGAGCGCCGGGTTCGGCTTGACGCCGGCCGTCCACACGATGGTGTGGGAGTCGGCGGTGACCCCGTTGCTCAGCTCGACGTGGCCGCCGACGCAGGACTTGACCGAGGTCTTCAGGTGCACCTCGATGCCGCGCTTCTGGAGGTGTTCGAGCCCCCACTCGCCGAGCTTGGGGCCGACCTCGGGGAGGATCTTGTCGGCGACGTCGACGAGTACGAAGCGCATGTCCTCGCGCTTGATGTTCGGGTAGTACTTCGTGGCGTCGCGGGCCATGTCCTCGACCTCGCCGATGGTCTCCGCGCCGGCGAAGCCACCGCCCACGAAGACGAACGTCAGCGCCTTGCGGCGGACGTCATCGTCGTTCGTGGAGTCGGCCTTGTCGAGCTGCTCCAGCACGTGGTTGCGCAGCCCGATCGCCTCCTCGACACCCTTCATGCCGATGCCCTGCTCGGCCAGTCCGGGGATGGGGAACGTGCGCGAGACGGCGCCGAGCGCCACCACCAGGTAGTCGAAGGGCACCTCGTACGGCTGGCCGACGAGCGGCGCGACGGAGGCGACCCGGCGGTCCTGATCGATGGAGGTGACGCGGCCGGTGAGGACTTCGGCCTGGGGCAGCACGCGCCGCAGCGGCACCACGACGTGCCGCGGAGAGATGCTGCCGGCCGCCGCCTCGGGGAGGAAGGGCTGGTACGTCATGTACGAACGCGGGTCGACGACGGTGACGGTTGCCTCGCCGTAGCGCATCTTCTTCAGGATGCGGCGGGCTGCGTACAGTCCGACGTACCCGCCACCAACGACGAGAATTCGGGGACGCTCCGTGGTGCTCATGCCATCGAGTATCCACCCGGCCCGGGAGGGAAGCTCGTGAGGGGCTTCACAAGCTAGGGGGGTGATTCTGCTACACTGCGCCCCTTTCTCCGGATACGGGTGGACACCTCCGACCGGCCCCCCGGGCAACATCCCAGGTGGCAGCGGGTCCGCGAGCCGCAGAGGGCCTCGGCGACGGCCTGGTCGAACGGCCGAGCGGGGTGGGACCCGACCGGAAACGGTGACTCCTGAGCACCGGAGGGGCCCGTCGGGCCCGACCGGGCGACTCCTCGCCCCCGCATCATGTGAAAAACTTCACGAGACTGTTTCCGCGCCACCGCCGCAGACCTTCGCGGACCGGCGCCGACCGACGCGCGCCAGCGCCGAACGCCCCGGACCGGTGCGGGCCCGCGTGGGCCCGCGTGGGCCCGCGTGGGCCAGGGTGTCAGCCGCGGGCCGCCGCGGTCCAGAGCAGGCCGTCGAGGATGTCGTGCTCGCTGACCACGACCTCCGCCGCCCCGACACGCTCCATGACCTTCGCCAGCACGAGCGCCCCGGCACCGATCACGTCGACCCGCCCCGGGTGCATCACCGGGATCGCGGCGCGCTCCGCGTGCGTCGCGGCCAGCAGGCGGTCGGTGACCTCGCGCACCTGCCCGGCCGTGAGCCGCGCGTGGTGCAGGGCCGCGGAGTCGTAGGCGGGCAGGCCGAGCGCGATTCCGGCGACCGTCGTCACCGAGCCCGCGAGGCCGACCAGCGTGTGGGTCTCGGTCAGGGGCACCCGTTCCGCGGCCAGGTCGAGCGCCGCGTCGATGTCCGCGGCGATGGCGGCGATCTGCGCGGGCGTCGGCGGGTCCGCGACGCGGCCGTCGCGCAGCAGGTGACGCTCCGTCAGCCGCACGCAGCCGATGTCCACGCTGCGCGCGGCGCGGACCCGGGCATCGCCCAGCACGAACTCGGTGGAGCCGCCGCCGATGTCGAGCACCAGGTAGGGCGGTGTCGTCCCGTCCCGCCCGATCAGCTCCCGGGTGGCGCCGACGAAGGACAGCTCGGCCTCCTCGTCGCCGGTGATCACCTCGGGCACGATGCCGAGCACGTCCTTCACGCCGCGGACGAAGTCCTCCCGGTTCTCCGCGTCGCGGGACGCGGAGGTCGCCGCGAACCTGATGCGGTCCGGCGTGATGCCGTGCTCCGCGATGGCGTCGGCGTACTGGCGGCAGGCGGCGAACGTCCGTTCCAGGGCCTCGGGGGCGAGGCGGCCCGTGCGGTCGACGCCCTGGCCCAGGCGGACGATCTCCATGCGCCGGTCGAGGTCGGTCAGCCGCCCGGCCGCCGGATCGGTGTCCGCGATCAGCAGGCGGATGGAGTTGGTGCCGCAGTCGATGGCGGCGGCTGCCGTCATGCGTCGTCTCCCTCGGGTCCGGTGCCGGATTCCGTGCCGGTCGTCGTGCCGGTTTCCGCGCCCGTGTCCGCGCCCGTGTCCGCGCCCCGTTCCGCCACGCAGGGCCCCTTGCGCCACCACTCGGGCAGCGCGGCCAGCGCCTCGTCGCCCAGCGGGTTGACGCCGGGGCCCGCCACGAGCGCGTGCGCCACCAGGACGTGCAGGCACTTGACCCGGTCCGGCATGCCGCCGGCGCTGGGGAAGCCGGGCAGCGGCCCGATCGCGTCCCGGCGGGCGAGGTAGTCCTCGTGCGCCGCCCGGTAGGCGGCGGCCAGCTCGGGGTCCTCGGCCAGCCTTGCCGTCATGTCCTTCATCATGCCGTCCGCCTCCAGGGTGCCGATGGCGGAGGCGGCGCGCGGACAGGTCAGGTAGTAAGTGGTGGGGAACGGCGTGCCGTCGGGTAGCCGCGGCGCCGTTTCGACGACGTCCGGGTGGCCGCAGGGGCAGCGGTGCGCGACCGCGCGCAGGCCGCGCGGCGGGCGGCCGAGCTGCTGCCTGACCGCCTCGGTGTCGGTCGGGCTCGGGGTCGGAGTCGGGGTTTCCACGGGATTGCGTCTCTCCGGCGTCTGTCCTGGGGTCACTGCGTCCGGTCGGCCCCGTCGACGCGCTCCCACAGCGTCTCGTACCAGGGGCGGGCGGCCGGGGCGCCGCTGGTGCGGCGGCCGTCGTCCTCCTCGTCCGCCCGCTCCTGCGGGAGGATGAACCCGGTCTCGCCGGGCCGCAGGAAGCTCAGCCGCTCGCGGGCCTGCTGCTCGACGTAGGAGGGGTCCTGCCAGCGGGCCTTCTCGTCCCGCAGCTCCTCCACCCGCCGCCGCTCCTCCTCCGTCTGCCGCCGCAGGTCGTCGACTTCGGCGCGCTGCTGGACGTACTGCCGCAGCGGATAGGCGAGGGCGACGATCAGCGAGCAGACGACGAGGGCGAGGACCGCGGCGCGGCCGGTGAGGCGGCTGCGCCGCGGCGGGCGGCGCAACCGCCGGTTCTGCGCGCGGTAGACGCGCGCGGCGGCCTGCTCGCCCAGGGCCCTGATCCTGGTGGCGGTGGAGAACCGGTCCCGGTCCGCGGCCACATCGCCTCCCTGATCGCCCTGCCCGGTGTCTGTCCCCGCCACCGTACGGGACGGACGGCGGGGACGGCGGGCAGGCAGCCGGTGTCAGCCGCGGAAGCGGGGGAACGCGTCGCGTCCGGCGTACACCGCGGCCTCGTCGAGGATCTCCTCGATGCGCATGAGCTGGTTGTACTTCGCGACCCGCTCGGAACGGGCGGGGGCGCCGGTCTTGATCTGGCCGCAGTTGGTGGCGACGGCCAGGTCGGCGATGGTGACGTCCTCGGTCTCGCCGGAGCGGTGGGACATCATGCACTTGAACCCGTTGCGCTGGGCCAGCTCGACGGCGTCCAGGGTCTCGGTGAGGGAGCCGATCTGGTTGACCTTCACCAGCAGCGCGTTGGCGGTGCCGGACTCGATGCCGCGCTGGAGGCGGTCGGGGTTGGTGACGAACAGGTCGTCGCCGACGATCTGCACCTTGCCGCCCAGCTCGTCGGTCAGGGTCTTCCAGCCCTCCCAGTCGTCCTCGCTCAGCGGGTCCTCGATGGAGACCAGCGGGTAGGACTCGACCAGCTCGGCGTAGTAGGCGGTCAGCTCCTGGGCGGTGAGGCCCTTGCCCTCGAAGGTGTAGACGCCCTCGCTGTGGAACTCGGTGGCCGCCACGTCGAGGGCGAGCGCGATGTCCTGGCCCGGGGTGTAGCCGGCCTTCTGGATGGCCTCGACGATCAGGTCGAGCGCCTCGCGGTTGGACGACAGGTTGGGCGCGAAGCCGCCCTCGTCGCCGAGGCCGGTGCCGAGGCCGCGCTCCTTCAGCACCTTCTTCAGGGTGTGGTACGTCTCGGCGCCCCAGCGGACGGCCTCGGAGAACGACTCGGCGCCGATGGGCGCGATCATGAACTCCTGGATGTCGACGTTGGAGTCCGCGTGGGCGCCGCCGTTCAGAATGTTCATCATGGGCACCGGCAGCAGGTGCGCGTTGGGTCCGCCGAGGTAACGGAACAGCGGCAGGTCGCGGGACTCGGAGGCGGCGTGCGCGACGGCGAGGGAGACGCCCAGGATCGCGTTGGCGCCCAGCGAGGACTTGTCGGCGGTGGCGTCCAGGTCGAACATGGCCTGGTCGATCAGGCGCTGCTCGGTGGCGTCGTAGCCGACCAGCTCGGGGCCGATCTGCTCGATGACCGCGAGCACGGCCTTCTCCACGCCCTTGCCGAGGTAGCGGCTCTGGTTCCCGTCGCGCAGCTCCAGGGCCTCGAAGGCACCGGTGGAGGCGCCGGAGGGGACCGCGGCGCGGCCGGTGCTGCCGTCGTCGAGGCCGACCTCGACCTCGACCGTGGGATTGCCTCGCGAGTCGAGGATCTCGCGGGCTACGACGACGTCGATGGACGGCACGAGGTTCTCCTTTGGTCCGAGTGGTTCTTCCGTAGGCGTCTTCAGCCCTCTGAGCCTAACCGCCTTCGGGAGCCGCACCGTCCTCCCGCCCGCCGCCGGCCGCTCCGGCCACGTCAAAGGCGCAGTTCAGAGCGGGCCGGGGGGCGTCTCATCTTTTTGTTTACAAGGTGAAGAAAATCCGGTGCGGCCAGGTGGCCCCGGCCGCACCGGGATGAGGCCGGGTCAGACGGTGAGCTGCTGGCCGGGGATGATCAGGTCGGGGTCGTCGCCGATGACGGCCTCGTTGTCGGCGTACAGCTGCTGCCAGCCGCGGCCGTGGTCGTCGGCGATGCGGGAGAGCGTGTCGCCGGACTCCACGGTGTACTGCTCGCCCGTGGCGGGGGCGGGCGCCTCCTCCTCGCGGGCCTCGTCGGGGGCGGACTGCGGAACGGCCTGCGGCTGCTCCTGCTCCTGCTCGGGCGCCGGGGCCGCTTCGCCACCGGTGTCCACGTCGGCGGCCGGGCCGCCGCCGGACAGGCCGGCCTGCGCGCCGCAGACGGGCCAGGCACCCGGGCCCTGGATGCTCAGCAACTCCTCGGCGGCGGCGATCTGCTGGTCCTTGGTGGCCTGGTCGGCGCTCGGCGCGTACTGGGTGCCGCCGGCCGCCTCCCAGCTGGACTGGGAGAACTGAAGGCCGCCGAAGTAGCCGTTGCCGGTGTTGATGGACCAGTCGCCGCCGGACTCGCACTGGGCGACGGCGTCCCAGGTGTCGACCGAGGCGGCGTTGGCGCCGGTGGCGCTGAGGAGCGGGATGGCGACCGCGGCGCCGGTGACGGTGGCGGCGGTGGCGATCCTGGTCGATTTGGACGGACGGCGGTGACGGCCCTTGCCCGTGAACAGCATGACGTTCCTTCTCACCGACGCCTGCGAGGTGAGCTGTCGGGTTCGGGTCAGGTGAGTTGCCCGGCCCCGAGTGCCTTGCGGTACTCGGGGCTTCACCCCAAGCCGCTCGGGCCCGTATGGGTCCTTCGCGGCATCCGCGGTCCGGTCCTCGTCGTGAGGGCCGGGCCGTGGCCTGGGTCCCCCGCTCCTGCCTGCGGTGGTGCGCGATGGTGGTCCCCCGGCCGGCGGCAGGATTCGGCGTTGCGGCCCGGGTGCCCGGCTCGGAGCCAGGCGGAGGGACACTAAACACACGCCAGCTAACGATTCAAGAACGAAGAAGATCGTCGGCGTGGCGGGGCTTGACGCGCGGGGGGCCACATCTGCGCAGGTCAACGACGGCCCGGACAGGGCGGGCGAGTCGGACACTCCGACTGAACGGGGAGATGATGGTCACATTTGACCATCCGTGAAATAGCACGCGCGAACCGGGCGCTAACGACCCGTAATGGTCAAGTCCAGCTCCTGACCAGGGAGTATGTAGTCCGGATCATCACCAATGACCGTTTCGTTCGCGGCGTAGAGGACCGGCCAGCCGCCGGGCACCCCGTACTCCACCGCGATGGCGGACAGCGTGTCCCCCCGCCGGACCTCATGGCGTTCCGCATGCCGGCCGCCCCCCGACTCCCCCAGGCGCCCCGCCTCCTCGGGGTCCGGATCGCCGCGGTGCCGGCCACCGCGCGCATCGTCCGCGCCGCCCTCGGCCGAACGGTCCTCGCCGGCGCGCTCCCCGCCGGCGCGGTCCTCGGCCGGCCGCTCGTCCGGCACCTCCTCGGGCGGCTGCGCGGGCAGTTCCTCCTGAGGCCGTTCGGGAACGTCCTCGGCCCCCGCGTCCGCGTCCCCGGAGGGGGCGTCCCCCGGTCTCTCCTCCCCCGTGCCGGCCGACGGCTCCTCGGGCGCCTCGGGCGCCTCGGGCGCCTCGGACGCCTCGGACGCCTCCTCGCCGGCCCCGTCCTCCTCCGGCGTCCCCTCGCGCGCCGCCGACTCCTCGGGCCCGCCGATCTCCTCCTCGGCCTGCGCCTCCTCGGCCTCCTCGGCGCGATCCACCTCGTCGGCCTCCTCGCGGTACTCCTGCCACAGGCCGGAGAGCACGCCGCAGGCCGGGAAGGCGTCCTTGCCCTGGTCCGCGAGTATCCGTTCGGCCACGCTGATCTGCTGGACGCGGCTGGCCAGATCGGGCCGCGGCGCGAGCTCGAGTCCGCCGTACTGCTCCCACATGCCGAGGGTCAGCTGGAGCCCGCCGAAGTACCCGTTCCCCGTGTTGGCACTCCACAGCCCGCCGCTCTCGCACTCGGCCGCCCTGTCCCACGTCTCGTCCCCCACGGCCTGCGCCGACCCCGCGCTCAGCAGCGGCAGGGCTATTCCCGCGCCCGTAACGCCCGCGGCGACGATGAAGGCCGGAGCCTGTCGCGGACGACGATGACGACCAGTCCCGGAGCGCATCTGATGGGCCTCCCATGCGAACAGTGATGCGGTTGAGGGGAACCTAGCCCTCCGTCCACACGATCACAAGCCGATCCCATGCAGATCACACGCAGATCACACCGCTGACTCCGCGTCATCACCGAGGGCCGAACTCCACGGGCAGTGCACGCAGGCCGCGCATGATGAGGCCACCGCGCCACCGCAACTCCCCCGGGTCCGCGGCCAGTCGGATATCGGGCAGGCGGCCGAGCAGCGTGGCGAGCGCCGTCCGCGCCTCGGCCCGCGCCAGCGGCGCGCCCAGACAGTAGTGAATGCCGTGCCCGTATCCCAGATGCGGGTTGTCCGCCCGCCCGAGGTCCAGCGTGTCCGGTGCCGCGAACCGCTCCGGGTCCCGGTCCGCCGCCGCCAGCACCACGAGCACCGGATCGCCCGTGGCCACCCGCTCCCCGCCGAGCGTCAGCGGCTCGGTCGCGAAACGCCACGTCGCCAACTCCACCGGCCCGTCGAACCGCAGCAGTTCCTCGGCCGCGGACGCGAGCAGCGCCTCGTCGCCCGCCGCGACCGCCCCGCGCAGCCGCGCCAGCTCCGCCGGGTTGCGCAGCAGGGACAGCATGCCGTTGCCGATGAGGTTGACCGTCGTCTCGAAGCCCGCGAACAGCAGGATGAACGCCATCGCCGCGGCCTCCTCCTCCGACAGCTGCTCGCCGTCGTCGGAGGCCCGGATCAGGCCCGAGATCAGGTCGTCGCCCAGATCCTCGCGCTTGCGGTGGATCAACTCCCCCAGATAAGCGCGCATCCGCTTCACCGCGCGCCCCACCCCGCCGCGCTTTCCCGCGGTGTGCAGCATCATCCCGGCCCAGTGCCGGAAGTCGTCCTGGTCCTCCGCGGGAACGCCGAGCATGTCGCAGATCGCGTAGATCGGCAGCGGGAACGCGAACTCGTCGATCAGATCGGCGCTGCCCCGTTCCGCGAAGCCGTCCACCAGTCGGTCCGCCAGCTCCCGCACCCGCGGCTCGAACGCGGCGACCCGCCGCGGGGTGAACGCCTGGGACACCAGCCGCCGCAGCCGCGTGTGGTCGGGCGGGTCGATGTTCAGCAGGTGCGTCATCACATTGGCGCGGCGCTCACCCGGGATGCCCACCCGGCCCGAGGCGTGCTCCGCCGCCCGGTGCCGCCGCGGGTCCTTGCTCAGCCGCGGATCGGCCAGCGCCCGCCGCGCGTCGGCGTACCGCGTCACGAGCCAGGCCGACACCCCGCTGGGCAGCACCGTCTTGTGCACCGGCGCGTTGGTGCGCAGCCACGCGTACGCCGGGTACGGATCGGCCGTGAACGCGGTGCCGAACAGTCCGGGGGCGGCCTCATCCATGGGCGGACCGCTGCTCCGGGACCGTTCCGCCCGGCACCGCCCTGTCCCGGGCCGCCCTGTCCCGGGCCGCCCGGTCCGCCGCCGTCCCGTCCGCAGCCGCCCCGTCGGCCGCCGCCCGGTCCGGGATCACCGCGGAGACCCGGAAGCCGCCCGCGTCCGTCGGGCCCGACACGAAGCCGCCGCCGAGCGCCGCCACCCGCTCCCGCATCCCGACCAGGCCGTTGCCCCCGCTCGGCAGGCTCGCCCCGCCGCCGCCCCGTGGCGCCTCGTTCTGCACCAGCACCGCGACCTCGCCCTCCCGGTACGCGAGCCGTACCCGCGCCGCCGCACCGGCCGCGTGCTTGTGCACGTTGGTCAGCGCCTCCTGCACCACCCGGTACGCCGTCGACTCCACCTGCTCCGCGTAGCCCCGCGGCTCGCCCTCCACCGCGAGGTCCACCGTCATGCCCGCGGCGCGCGACTGGTCGACCAGGGCGGCCAGCTCCGTCAGCGAAGGGCCCTGCTCCTCCGCCTCCTGCTGCCGCGTCTTCGCCGAGCCCGCGATCTCGGCCAGGCGGGCGGAGGCGTCCGGCCGCACCGCCGGCTCCCCGGCGCGCAGCACGCCCAGCATCGTGCGCAGCTCGGTCAGCGCCTGCCGTCCCATGTCACCGATGAGGGTGGCGTTGCGCGCGGCCTTGTCCGGGTCCTTGGCCGCCACCGCCTGGAGCGCCGCCGCGTGAACCACCATCAGGCTGACCCGGTGCGCGACGACGTCGTGCATCTCGCGCGCGATGCGCCGCCGTTCCTCCTCGCGCGCCCACTCCGCGCGCTCCTCGGCGCGGTCGGCGAGGAGCGACAGTTCGGCTTCCAGCCCCTGGGCGCGGTCGCGCAGCGTTTCGACCAGCCGCCGTCTGGCCCGCACGTACATGCCGAGCAGCACCGGGGGCAGCACGGCGGCCACCCCGAAGAGAACGGAGACGAGCGGCTGGAACCACGCGGGCAGCGCCTGTTCCCGCAGGGCGGGGTCCTGGTCGAGCAGCAGGTAGCTCACGATGACCACGCCACCGCCCTCCATGCAGGCGAGCGCGGCGATGATCCGCCGCGGCGCCTCGGTGGTGGCGAGGGTGTAGAGGCCGACCAGGGCCAGCATGCCGCCCATGTTCGCGGGCAGGACGGCGACCGAGACGAGGATCACGGCCAGCGGCCAGCGGCGCCGGACGATCAGCACCAGGCCGGCCATGGCTCCGGAGATCACCACGAGCCAGACGGGCAGTCCGGTGCGCTCGGCGAAGCCGATCCCGTGGACCGCGCACTCGGCCGCGGACGCCAGGGCGAGCGCGCCGTCGAGCGCGACGCTGCGCCGGCGCGTCCACCATCCCAGCTCGAAGCTCCCCTCCGCCGTGGCCGCCCCCGTAGCTGTCATGACGACCAGACTACGGGCGGAAGCCACCGCTTTTCCGGTCGGGGAAGCGGCCACGCACCGTGGCTCCGGCGGGCACGGACCGCCACCGCGGCGGCGCTTGGGCCGTTGCCGTGCCCATGACGCCCAGGGTGATGCCGTCGCACCGGGCCCCGGCGTGCTGGCATAGTGTGTCCTGTCGGGCGGGCAGTCCGATCAATGGGAACGACCGGCCCAATTCACCATCCCCTGTGGTGTAATCGGCAGCACTGCGGTTTTTGGTACCGTATGTCCAGGTTCGAGTCCTGGCGGGGGAGCCTGAATCACGGCGCGTGGCCGAGCTGTTGCAGGCACAGCTGTTCATCGGCCCGCAGTTGCCGCACCACCGCGTCGTGGGGCCCGTTCTCCAGCGTGAACTCGTGGGCGAGCCGCTGGATCTCGGGCAGCGCCTCCGCGTAGCGCCCGATGTCGAGCAGCGTCGCGGCGTACTGCTTGCGCAGGCTGCGCACCACCGCGGACCCCTCCCCGTACCGGCCCACCGCGACCGGCAGCGTACGGCTGAGCAGGCCGGCGACCTGCGGGTACTGGCCGAGGGCGAGCAGGTGCTTGATCTCCTCCAGCGCGGTGGACAGGTCCGGTTCACGGGGCCGCGGCGCGGGCCAGGGCGCCATCGGGTGGCGGAACGGGCGGGTCGGATCGAGCGGCGCGCCCCCCGCACCACCCCCCGCACCACCGTCCGCGCCCGGCGCGTGCCCCGCGGGCGGGGGCAGCAGCGGGGCGAGGACGGCGAACACCTGGTGCGCGTCGGCGGGGCGGTCCTGCGGGGCCCTGGCCAGCAGGTGGTGGATCAGCGCCGCGAGCTGCGGCGGGGCGTCCGGCCGCAGGCGGGCCACGGGCACCGGCTCCTCGTGCAGCTTCTTGTACAGCAGCCCGGCCGCGTTCGGGGCGGTGAACGGCACCCGGCCGGTCAGCAGCTCGTAGCCGATGGCGCCCAGCGCGTACAGGTCGGCGCCTGGGCCGACCGGAACGTCCCCCACGGCCTGCTCCGGCGCCATGTAGACGGGCGTGCCGAGCAGCGTTCCGGTGCGCGTCAGGCGGGTGTCCTCGCCGTCGCCGCGCACGGCGGCGATGCCGAGGTCGAGCACGGTGGCCCGGCCGTCCGGGCGGATCATGACGTTCCCCGGCTTGAGGTCGCGGTGAACGATCCGCACCGTGTGCACGGCGGCGAGCGCCGAGCAGAGCTGGGCCAGCACGGCCGCGGCCCACGGCCACGGGTAGGGATCGTGCTCGGCGAGGTGGTCGCCGAGTCCGCAGCCGTCGACGAGCTGCATGACGAGGAACAGCACCTCGCCCTCCTGCCCCGCGTCGTGCACCGCCACCAGGCCCGGGTGGTCGATGCGCGCGGTGACGCGGGCCTCGCGCAGGAAGCGGCGGCGCAGCTCCTCGGGGTCGCTGGTGCCGGACAGGGAGGCGAGCCGGTCGGCGTTCAGGAGCTTCACCGCGACGCGGCGCCCGCCGAGGGAACGGTCGTGCCCGGACCACACCTCCCCCATGCCGCCCTTGCCCAGCGGCTCGGCCAGCTCGTAGCGCCCGGCCAGCAGCCGGCCGGTCACCTGCCCTCCTGCCCGCGCAGCAGCGCGCCCAGTTCGTCCAGCTCCGAGGCGACCTGGCGCATGCGCGGGGACGTCGCCCGCGGCGCGGCGACGGCCCCCGGGTGCGGCCGCGGCGCGACCGGCCGGTGCGCGGGCGGCGGCGGAACGTGGCCGGGCGGAACGTGGCCGGGCGGAACGGCGGCCCGCCGCGGGAAGCGGTCGGCGCGCACGGCGTGGACGGTGGCCCCGACGAGGTAGGCGAGCGCGTAGAAACCGGCGAACGCGCTGAGGTTGCTCTCGTCGTCGGGAACGGCGCTGATCAGCACCACCTCGGCGACGGTGAGCGAGCAGAAGAGGCTGAAGACCGCCCAGTCGGTGCCGCGCCCGCGGAGCACGGCGAACCGGAGCGAGGGCACCCAGGCGAGCAGCCCGAGCGAGCCGATGGGGAAGAGGGCGAAAAGCCAGCGCACGACGAGGGCCCTGGCGCCGGTCCTGGGCCGCACGGGCGGCGGGCCGTACATCAGCAGACTCCCCCTCGGGCCCGTGTCGGTGCCCGTTCGATCCTCGGGTCGGGGTGCAGATGATATCCCCGCCGCGCGGCGGCGGTTCAGTCCCCGGGCGGCAGCGTTCCCCCGGTCAGGCCGTCCACGGTGCCCTGGATCAGCCGGCGGCCGAGGTCCGCCGCGTGGTCGAGGGCCGCCTCGAACGCGGCGAGGTCGCGGAACCGGCGGCCGTAGCGGCGCTGGGCGGCGAGCGGCAGCCGCGGCACCTTGAGCCGGCGCACGTCGACGCGGGTGGAGCTGGAGGCGTAGCTGCCGGCCTGCCGCGTGTTGGCGGTGGCGCGCAGGAAGCCGGCGAGGAACCACGGGTCCAGCGCCCCCGGATCGGGCCGCAGCAGGCAGGTGTGCCGGTCGGGCGCCGCGGGCGCCGGCTCCTCCGCGCCGATGACGCGGGTCGTGGCGCCCTGGAGCAGCAGCGGAACGAGCACGTCCCCCGCCGCGGGCGCGGGCGCGCCGGGCGGGGGGTGGATCTCCAGGGCGCCGGTGCGGGCGAGTTCGCCGATGGTGACGGTGGACCAGTGGGCCCCCTCGGCCGGGTCGGCGCGGCCCGGCCCGGGGGCCAGGTCGTGGGTGCGGCGCAGCGTGTCCCGCAGGTCCTCGCGCACGGCGGCGAGCCCCGCGGCGCCGGTGGCGGACGCGGGCGGCGGCAGGTGGCGGCCCGGGGCGAGATCGACCTCGTCGTCGAGCAGGTCGATCACGGGCAGGGCGCGGTGGATGCCGGGACGTTCCGCGACGTCGCCGTCCCGGTCGAACGCGAGCCAGGCGTCGAGCACGGTGCGGTGCAGCGCCGGCCAGTCGAGCGGGGCGCGGCCCGCCGCGCGGTGGGCCGTCGCCGTGTCGACCACCAGCAGCCGCGGATCGGCGGCCGGCTCGGCGCCGGGTCTGCGCAGCACCCAGAGGTGGAGCGCGAGGCTGTGCGGGGGCGCGGCCCCCGCGGGCAGCGCGACGACGGCGCGCAGCGCGCCGCGGCGCAGCAGTGCGGCGCGGACGCGCCGCCCGGTGCGCCGGGAGGCGGCGGCCGGGGGCATGAGCACGACGGCGGTGCCGCCGGGGCGGAGCCGCGCCAGGGCGTGCTGGACCCAGGCCAGCTCCGACTCGGTGCGGGCGGGCAGGCCGTACTCCCAGCGCGGGTCGTAGGTGAGCTGGTCGTGGCCCCAGTTGCGTTCGTTGAACGGGGGGTGGCAGAGCACGGCGTCGACGGCCAGGCCGGGGAAGGCGTCCGCGAGGAGCGTGTCGCCGCCGCGGACCTGGACGGTGGTCGTGCCGCGCAGGGCGAGCCGCAGGCTGCCGAGGCGGGCGAGGACGGGATCGGTCTCCTGGCCGTACAGCTCGCCGGGCGGCGCGCCCGCGGCGGTGCGCGCGGCGGCCAGCAGGGTGCAGGGGCCGCAGGCCGGGTCGAGCACCGACTCGGCGGGGCCGGCGAGCGCGGCCATCAGGGCGGCGGTCTCCGGCGGGGTCAGGGTGAGCTGGCGGGCGCCTGCGTCGAGGTGGCGGGCGAGGAGGAACTCGTACGCGGGGGCGGGGCCCTCCTCGGCCGCGAGGGCCGCCGCGGCGCGGGCGAGCGCGGGTCCCTCGGTCGCGGCGCTCTGGGCCAGGTACTGCTCGCCGGTGCGCGCCAGCGCGGCGGCGGCTCCGGCCGGGTCGTCGCCGACCAGCTGCCAGAGCCGCTCCCGCAGCGGCACTTCGGCGAGTTTGCCCTGCTCGCGCAGCCACTGCTCGACCTCGGGGAGCGAGAAGGTGGGGCTGGTCGCAGTGCCGCCGATGGGGCGGGGGAAGTGGTCGTAGCGCCTGCGCCAGTTGCTGACGGCGGCGCGGCCGACCCCGGCGAGACGGGCGATTCCGGCGGCGGTGACCTCGCTGTGCTGCCCGGGCACGTGGCGGCCTCCGTTCGTCGGGGTGTCCTCAAGCTGTGGCGATCTTCCGACCCTACCCGTGCCGGTGTCCACACCGATACACGGGAAGCACAACGGCACTCACCGAAGTGCGCGTTGACTCAATTCACAGCCTGTGCTCTGATTGACCGCGCCAGCCCAAAGGGGGCCGGTTGATTAAGAGTTGCTTTCAGGAGAGGGAATCCTCGTGTCCAAGACCGCCGCACCCCGTTTCGCCAGGCAGCGCATGCTCGCCCTCGCCGGCGCCGCCGCCGCGACGCTCGCCCTGGGCGGGCTCACCGCCTGTTCGAGCGAGGACGACCCGGAGAGCGCCACGGGCTCGGGCGGCGCGGAGGGCGAACAGGCCGAGGAGAACACCGAGGAGGACGGCGGGGAGAACGGCGGCACCGCCGAGGAAGAAGCGACGGAGGAAGGAACGGACGACGGCCTGTTCGCGGCCGAGGAGACCGCCGTCTACGACAGCGGCTTCGAGATCACCGTCTCGGCGGCCGAGCCCTACACGCCCACCGACTGGGCCGTCGGCCACACCGAGGGCAACGCGGCGTACTCGGTCACCGTCTCGCTGGCCAACAACGGCGAGGAATCCGTGGACACCACCTTCGTTCTGGCCAGCGCGCGGGCCGGGGCGGACGGCGTGACGGCCGAGACGATCTACGACGACACCGTCGGCACCGGCTTCAACGGCGAGCTGCTGCCCGGCAGGACGGCGAGCGCCGAATACGCCTTCGACGCCCCGCCGGACGCCGCCGCGCTCGAAGTCCAGATCGAGCAGGCCCTGGAGCTCGACTCCACCCCGGCCATCTGGGAGATCCCGCTCTGAGCCTCGGACGCCCCTCCCTCGGCTCCGTCCCGGCGGCCCGCGCCCCCGCCGGGACGGGACGCCCCTACGAGCCCGGAATCGTGGTCAGGAACTCGCCGGTCCAGGCGAGCAGGTCGCGGCCGGCCAGCGGCTTGCCGCCGATCCTGGCCGTGGCCGGGCGCGGCACCAGCACCTGCTTGGTGGCACGTTTGATCACCGAGCCCGGGTACACCCGGTTCAGCCGCAGCTCCTGCGACTCCCGCAGCTCCACCGGCGAGAACCTGATCCGGCTGCCCTGGAGCGTGACGTCCGTGACGCCGCAGGACCGGGCCAGCATCCGCAGGCCCGCGACGAGCAGCAGATTCTCCACCGGCTCGGGCAGCGGGCCGTAACGGTCGGCCAGCTCCTCGCGGACCGCGCGGATGTCGTCCTCCGTGTTCGCCGCAGCGATCGACCGGTACGCCTGGAGCCGCAGCCGCTCCCCCGGCGCGTAGTCGTGCGGCACGTGGGCATCGACCGGCAGCTCGATCTTCACCTCGAGCAGCGACTCCTCCGGCTCGCCGCCGCCCGCCTCCAGCGTGGCCCGGTAGTCCGCCACCGCCTCGCCGACCATCCGCACATACAGGTCGAACCCGACGCCCGCGATGTGCCCCGACTGCTCCCCGCCCAGCAGGTTCCCCGCGCCGCGGATCTCCAGGTCCTTCATCGCCACGTACATGCCCGCGCCCATCTCGGTGTGCTGAGCGATCGTGGCGAGCCGCTCGTGCGCGGTCTCCGTCAGCGGCTTCTCCGGCGGGTACAGGAAGTACGCGTACCCGCGCTCCCTGCCGCGCCCGACCCGCCCCCGCAGCTGGTGCAGCTGGGAGAGGCCGAACGTGTCGCCGCGCTCCACGATGAGGGTGTTCGCGTTCGAGATGTCGATGCCGGACTCCACGATCGTGGTGGAGACCAGCACGTCGGAACGCTTCTCCCAGAAGTCGACCACGACCCGTTCGAGCGCCGACTCGCCCATCTGCCCATGCGCCGTCGCGATCCGCGCCTCGGGCACGATCTGCCGCAGCCGCGCGGCGACCCGGTCGATCGACTCGACCCGGTTGTGGATGTAGAAGACCTGCCCCTCGCGCAGCAGCTCCCGCCGGATCGCCGCGCCGATCTGCCGCTCCTCGTACGGGCCGACGAACGTCAGCACCGGGTGCCGCTCCTCCGGCGGGGTGGTGATCGTCGACATCTCCCTGATGCCGGTCACGGCCATCTCCAGCGTGCGCGGGATCGGCGTGGCCGACATCGTCAGCACGTCGACGTTGGCCCGCAGCTTCTTCAGCTGCTCCTTGTGCTCGACGCCGAACCGCTGCTCCTCGTCGACGATGACCAGGCCGAGGTCCTTGAACTTCACCTCCGAGGAGAACAGCCGGTGGGTGCCGATCACGATGTCCACCGCACCGTCCCGCAGCCCCTCGGTCACCGCCCGCGCGTCGGCCTCCGACTGGAAGCGCGACAGCGGCCGCACGTTCACGGGGAACTGCGCGTACCGCTCGGAGAACGTCCCGTAGTGCTGCTGCACCAGCAGCGTCGTCGGCACGAGCACCGCGACCTGCTTGCCGTCCTGCACCGCCTTGAACGCGGCGCGCACCGCGATCTCCGTCTTGCCGTAGCCGACGTCACCGCAGACCAGCCGGTCCATCGGCACCGACTTCTCCATGTCCTCCTTGACCTCGCCGATGGTCGTCAGCTGGTCCGGCGTCTCCACATAGGGGAACGCGTCCTCCAGCTCCCGCTGCCACGGCGTGTCCGCCCCGAACGCGTGCCCGGGGGCCGCCATCCGCGCCGAGTACAGCTTGATCAGGTCCGCGGCGATCTCCTTGACCGCCTTCTTGGCGCGGGCCTTCGTCTTCGTCCAGTCCGCCCCGCCGAGCCGGTGCAGCGAGGGCGCCTCGCCGCCGACGTACTTGGTGACCAGGTCCAGCTGGTCGGTCGGCACGAACAGCCGGTCCCCCGGCTGCCCGCGCTTGGCCGGCGCGTACTCGACCAGCAGGTACTCGCGGGTGGCGCCCTGCACCGTGCGCTGCACCATCTCGACGTAGCGGCCCACCCCGTGCTGCTCGTGCACGATGTAGTCGCCCGGCTCCAGCGTGAGCGGGTCGAGCGTCTTGCGGCGCCGCGCGGGCATCCGCGCGCCCTCGCGGCCCGCCGCCTTCTGGCCGGTCAGGTCGGTCTCGGTGAGCACCGCGAGCTTCAGGCCCTGCGCGACGAAGCCGTGCTCGACCGCGCCGCACGCCACGTGCACGACCGACGGCGCGATCTCCCCGTTCAGCGGCGTGGTGAGCCGGGCCGCGATGCCCTCCCCGCCCAGCACCTCGGCGGTGCGGGCGGCCGGTCCCTGCCCCTCGGTGAGGTACACCACGCGCCAGCCCTCGGCCAGCCAGCCCTTCGTGTCGGCGAGGGCCCGGGCCGTATCGCCGCGGTAGGTCTCCGGCGCCCGCATGCCGAGCCGCAGGCTGTCCTCCTCCGACTCCTCCGCCAGATCGGGCGAGAACGGCGACACCGACCACCACGGCATCCCGAGCGCGGCGGCCCGCTCCCGCACCTCGGCCAGGCCGCGCAGCGAGGCCGCGCCGACGTCGATCGGCGCCTCGCCGGTGTCGGACATGGCGGCGGCGGCCCACGACGCCCGGAGGAACTCCTGGCTGGTGGCCACCAGGTCCGCGGCCCGGCCGCGCACCCGCTCCGGATCGCAGACGACCGCCATGCTGCCCGCCGGGAGCACGTCGAGCAGCAGCTCCATATCGTCGACGAGCGCGGGCGCCAGCGACTCCATGCCGTCCACCGCGATGCCCTCGGCGATCTTGCCGAGCAGCTCGTCCAGCTCCGGGTGGCTCTTGGCCAGCTCCGCGGCGCGCGCCCTGACCTCCTGCGTCAGCAGCAGCTCACGGCAGGGCGGCGCCCACAGACCGTGCTCCGCGACTTCCAGGGAACGCTGGTCGGCGACCTTGAAGTAACGGATCTCCTCGATGTCGTCGCCCCAGAACTCCACGCGCAGCGGATGCTCCTCGGTCGGCGGGAAGACATCGAGGATGCCGCCGCGGACGGCGAACTCACCGCGCTTCTCCACCAGTTCGACGCGCGTGTAGGCGGCGGCCGCCAGCCGTTCCGTCACGTCGGCCAGGTCGGCGCTCCCGCCGCCGCGCAGGCTGACGGGCTCCAGGTCGCCGAGCCCCGCCACCTGCGGCTGGAGCACGGACCTGACCGGCGCGACCACGACCGACACGGGCCCCGCGCCCGGATCGTCGGCGCTCGGGTGCGCCAGCCGCCGCAGCACGGCCAGCCGCCGGCCGACGGTGTCGGCACGCGGCGAGAGCCGCTCGTGGGGCAGCGTCTCCCACGCCGGGTACTCCGCGACGCCGTCCGGCGGCAGCAGCGAACGCAGCGCCGCCGCCAGATCCTCGGCCTCCCGCCCGGTCGCGGTGACGGCGAGGACCGGCCGCCCGGCCGAGCGCGCCAGCGCGGCCACCGCGAAGGGGCGGGCGGCGGGCGGGCCGACGAGATCGACATGGCGCCGGACGCCCTCGGCGGCGGCGCCGACCGCCTCGGCGAGTGCGGACTCTTCGGATACGGCGTCGAGCAGGCCGTACAGGCTCATGGGGTCATTCCATCCGGTGGCTTGCGGATTCTCGGCAACGGGTAACGGGCAACGGCGGAGGCGGGATGGGCGGGCCGCGGAGGGCCGCCGGGCAACCCGAAACACCCGGCACGCGCCGCAGGCCGGGGGTTTCAAGGGTACGCGCCCGCGCCCCGCGGCCGGGCCGTCACCCCGGGTGGCCGCCCGCCGCACCCGGCATCGGCCCGAGCCCGCCGAGTACCAGGGCGAGGCGCCTTCACACGTTCACACGCTCACACGCGGCGCGGCGAACGCCCCGTCCCGCGGGCCGGACGACTCAACCGCGGATCTCGCCCGCCTCGCCCGCCTCGCCCGCCTCGCCGATGAGGGCGTACCGCTCATCGCTCACCGCACCACCCCACAGGTCCTGGACATCGCTCAGTGGCTCGATCCGCAGCCCGGCCACCAAGGGGCGGACACAGGCCGCGAGGTCCGCCGCACCGACCCCGCCCTGCCAGGGCAGCCCGCCGGCACCGTCCGCATACGGCACCGAGCCCTCCCCGCTCCGGCCCCAGCGGCCCTCGACGAGCACCAGGCGGCCGCCCGGCCGCAGCCGTGCGACCCACTCCCGCAGCGCGGCCACCGGATCGGGCAGGGTCCATATCAGATGACGGCACAGCACCGCGTCGAACGACGTGCCGTCCGTCGGCGGCACGGCAGCGTCGCCCACCAGGAAGCGACCCTCGACAGAGCGGCCCTCGACCTGCGCGGCGGCGAACTTGGCACGGGCCCGCTCGATCATCTTCCGCGACAGATCGACCCCGACGACGCGGTGCCCGTCCTCGGCGAGCAGCAAGGACAGCGATCCCGTGCCACAGCCCGCGTCGAGCACCTCGGCGGGCGGAGCGGGCAGCCAGGAACGCAGCAGGGCCGCCCACGCCGCCCGGGTGGCATCCGCGCGCAGGCCGTGATCAGGCTCTTCGTCGAACGACGCGGCAGCGGCGTCCCAGTAGCCGGCGATCGCCGCGGAGTGGTCCCTCATGGCGGCGATCCTGCCAGCCGCCACTGACAAACCGGCTCAGCCGCCGGCGACGACGATCCGCGGGGCGTGGCGTACCGGGAAGTTGACCGAGTTGGCGATGAAGCAGATGCGGTGGGCGTCCTCGTGGAGGGCCGTCGCGGCCTCCACCATCGACTCCTCGGCGACCGTCACCACCGGGTTGAGCACGACTTCGGTGAAACGGCCGCCGCCGCCCGCCGTTTCCGACATCGCGCCGCGGGCCACGTCCTCGTAGGCCGTGACGACGACCTTCTTGAGCGAGCACACCGCGAGGTACGACAGCATGTGGCACTGCGAGAGCGAGGCGACCAGCAGCTCCTCGGGGTTCCACCGCTCCGGGTCGCCGACGAACGCCGGGTCCGCGCTCCCGGTCAACCGGGTCGCCTTGTCCGGCGCGGTCACGTCGTGGTCACGCGTGTATGCGCGGTAACCGGCCGTCCCTTCACCGGTGTTGCCCGTCCAGGTGACGGTGACGTCGTACGCGTGCTCACGGCTTCTCGGCATGGTGCCCCTCCTTCGGGTCGGCCGGCCCACGTTACCCGCCGTTCCCGCCCGCAACGGTCCGGCGCCGCCCGGAAATTCGGCGGTGACGTGGGCATGCCGCCAATCCGTTACCTGACGCACGCCTAGCAGAAACGTTTTTCCACGATGATGGCCAACGCACGACCACGCGGCTCTGCCGAGCCGAATCCACCCCCACCTCAAGGGAGTTCGCGTGATCCGCCTCCGCCGTACCCGCGCAACGCGCGGGATCTACGCGCGTCGACGCCTTGGTGTGCTCGCCGCCCTCACCGGTCTCATATCCCTGGCCGCGCTGTTCACCGGCCCCGCGGCCCAGGCCGCACTGCCCACCCCCGTCAGCGCGGCCACCGCCCGCTCCTACCTCGCCTCCCTCACGGTCACCTCCGAGGACCGCACCGGCTACGACCGCGACCTCTTCCCCCACTGGAGTTCCCAGGGCAGCAACTGCAACACCCGCGAGGTCGTGCTCCAGCGCGACGGCAGCAACGTCGAGACCGACTCCAGCTGCGCGGCCGTCAGCGGCAGTTGGTACTCCGTGTACGACGGCGCGACCTGGTCGGCCGCCTCGGACGTCGACATCGACCACCTCGTCCCGCTCGCCGAGGCGTGGGACTCCGGCGCCGACTCGTGGACCACCTCACGGCGCGAGGCGTTCGCCAACGACCTCTCCCGCCCGCAGCTGATCGCCGTCACCGACAACGTCAACCAGTCCAAGGGCGACCAGGACCCGGCCGAATGGCTGCCCCCGCGGGGCGGCTACCACTGCATCTACGCGCGCGCCTGGGTCCACGTGAAGCACCACTACGGCCTGTCCGTCGACTCCGCCGAGAAGAGCGCACTGACCGGCATCCTCAACGGCTGCTGAAACTGCTGCTGAAGCGGCTGCTGATCCCCCGGGGAATCACGCCCCGGCATCAGAACCCCCCTCCCCCGCCGCCCGTGTCGTGCTCACAACCCGACCGGCCGCGGGGGAGGGGCACGGCGGGCCCCCTGCGGGCCGGCGGCCGGTGGCCGGCGGCAGCCCTCGGGGAGCTTGCCGACGTACGTCGCTCTCCCGGAAAATGGCTACATGAACGATGAGGAAGGCACCGCGGGAGTGACCTCCGCCTGGTCCCACGCGGTCGAAGAGGCGCGTCAGCAGCTGGGCTTCCCCGATCCGGGCGTCACCCGCAGTGTGGCCGGGGTCGCTGCCGCGCTCCGCCCGGAACGGCGGACGGAGTTCAGGGCGGAGCTTGAGGCGCTCTCCGAGGGAGTCGCCTTCGAGGTCTTCCTCGACCACTGGTGGACGCAAGCGCTCGCCGACGCGGCTCCCGGCGAGGAGGCCCGGGAGGAGACACTGGCCTTCGCCGATCTGGCAGTGTCGCTGCGCATCGCCCGCGGCGACAGCACCTCCGCACCCGCGGCCCGGGGCGAGGAGCTGCTCGACACGGGTACCGGAGGCTCCCGTTGACGTACACCGTCATCTGGGAACGCGCCGCGGCCGAGGGGTTGAAGAGACCGCGCCGCCGGGACGGCGACCGGGTCCGGCCACTCGTCCAGGCGGTGAACGCGCTGGCGGCGCACCCGGAGCCGCCGCACAGCAGCAAGCTCGGCAGCACGCACATCAGGCGCTTGCGGGTCGGCCCCTACCGGGCGACGTATGAGATCGACGGGGACACCATCGCGATCAAGGTCCTCATGGTCGGCAGCACGCCCGTTCGCTGATCCCGGCCGTCACCCGAAGTGGTCGCGCTGGTCCGCCGGCAGGGACTCGCGGATCGAACGGATCGTCCGCGGTGGACGGGGCTCCCGCCCACTCGTGCCGGCGGGCGGGACGGCGTCCGGGCTCCTGGGCATCGGCATCCCCTTTTTCACCTGCCGGGGGCGGGACGGCGCCCCGCCCCCGGCAGACGCAGGTTGATCACCAGTCGTGGACCGTTCCGTCGGTCAGGCGGTTCACGGGGAGGTAGGCGGGCTCGTACGGGTGGGCCGCCGCCGCTTCGTCGTCGAGGTGGACCCCGAGGCCGGGGGTGTCGGACGGATGCAGCAGTCCGTTCTCGAAGGTGTAGCTGGTGCGGAAGACCTCCAGGGTGCGCGGGGAGTGGCGCATGTACTCCTGGATGCCGAAGTTGTGGATGGCCAGGTCCAGGTGCAGGGCGGCGGCCATGCCCACCGGCGAGATGTCGGTCGGCCCGTGCATGCCGGACTTCGCGCCGTAGTGGGCGGCCAGGTCCAGCAGCTTGCGCATCGCCGTGACGCCGCCGGTGTGGGTGACGGCCGAGCGCACGTAGTCGATCAGCCGCTCCCGCAGCAGCACCGTGTAGTCGTGCGCCGAGTTGAAGACCTCGCCGATCGCCAGCGGCGTCGTCGTGTGCTGCCGTATCAGCCGCAGCGCCGCCTGGTCCTCGCCCGGGGTGGCGTCCTCCAGCCAGAACAGGTCGTACGGTTCGAGCGCCTTGCCCAGCTTCGCCGCCTGGATCGGCGTCATCCGGTGGTGCCCGTCGTGCAGCAGCGGCAGTTCGGGCCCGAACTCGTTGCGCACCGCCTCGAACACGCCGGGGATGTGCCGCAGGTAGGCGCGGGTGTCCCAGGTTTCCTCGACCGGCAGCGCCGTGCGCCGCGCCGGCTCGTAGTCGTAGCGCTCCCCGCCCCCGGCGGCGGAGGCGGCCACGCCGTAGACGGAGTCGAGGCCGGGAACGCCGGTCTGGACCCGGATCGCGCGGTACCCGTCGGCCAGGTGCGCGCGGATGGAGTCGAGCAGCTCGGGAACGTCCCGGCCCGACGCGTGGCCGTAGGCGAGCGCGCCGGTGCGCGAGGCGCCGCCGAGCAGCTCGTACAGCGGCATGCCCGCGGCCTTGGCCTTGATGTCCCACAGCGCCATGTCGACGGCGGCTATCGCGGCCATCGTCACCGGGCCGCGCCGCCAGTACGCGCCGCGGTACAGGTACTGCCAGGTGTCCTCGATCCGCCCGGCGTCGCGGCCGGTGAGCAGCGGCGCCACGTGCTCGGTCAGGTAGGAGGCGGCGGCCAGTTCGCGGCCGTTCAGCGTGGCGTCGCCCAGGCCGGTGAGGCCGTCGGCGGTGGTGATCCGCAGGGTCACGAAATTGCGCCCGGGACTGGTGACGATCACCTCGGCTGACGCGATCTTCATGGCCTCGGTCTTCATCTTGGGTACCTCAGTCTCGGGTGAGTTCGGTGACTACGACACCGTAGGCGAACAGTTCGACGGCGGGGAACTGCTGTCCGGTCAGGTCCCTGAGGGTGCCGGCGGCGACCCGCGGCTTGACGGTCAGCGGCTCCGGGTGCTGGCTGACGAACCAGACGAACGTGCGCCCGTCCTCGTGCTCCATGCGCCCCACCAGCACGCGCGGGTCGTCCACGGTGACGTCGGGGGTGACGCCGGCCTCCGCCGCGAGCGCCGCGTACAGCCGCCAGGTCGGCTCGGGGTTGACGCGCGGGGTGACGGCGGCCATGTGCTCGACCGGGTAGGTGCACAGCACCAGCCGCCCCGCGCCGTACGTACGGGACAGCAGAACGGGCCGCCCGTGCGCGTCGGTGGCGATCACCTCGGCGCCGTTCGGCTCGACGGGCAGGTAGGTGCGTGAGTGCTCGTTGCCCGCGACGGGGAACACCAGCTCCTCGCCCGCGCGGATGTCGCCGAAGTCGCGCCGGAACGTCACGCGCAGCTCGTCGTCCTCGATCGGGTCGGTGAGCCCGTAGCGCAGCCGCTTCACCACGCCGAACGTCTCGTCCAGCTTCGGCCACCACGAGCCGCGCTGCACGTGGTGCTCGCCGACGTAGTACGACGCGTACACGGTCGCCCCGGCCTCGGCCCGCCCGAGCAGGTGGCGCCAGCCGGGCGCGGTGAGCTGCTTGGCGGAGGGCAGCAGGTACAGCGCGCAGTCGTCGGGCAGCCCGTCGGCCTCGCGGGCCACGCCCACCGGCAGATCGGCCTCGCGGGCCGCCACATACGCCTGCCGGGTGTGGGCGAAGACGCTGGTGTGGTCCTCGGGCTGGGTGAACGGGTAGGGCTTCTCCAGGAACGAGGAGACCACGAGGGCGACCTCGGTGTCCGCGCGGCGCAGCCGCGGCGCGTCGACGGCGCGCAGCACCTCGGTGAACCGCTTGACCTCGCGCAGCTGCTCCTTCGGCCGGCCCTTGTCGTCGGTGAGGCCGAAGTGCATTTCGAACGGGTGATGGCTGTAGGGCTCCTGCGCCCACAGCTCGTCGTAGTCGGTGTTGTTCCAGGGAATCCAGCCGGTGGCCCCGGCGAGCAGCGTGTTGTGCAGGATCTGCCGGTAGTAGTGGGCGGCGTTCTCCTCGGAGACGTAGTCAGAGGTGAGGCCGAACTCCTCCATGATCACCGGCTTCCCGCCGATGGGTCCGAGCAGCTCGCAGATGAACGCGGCGCCGAGGTGCTGGCGGACCTCGTCCGTCTCCATCCGGTAGACGTGCGGGCCGTGGAAGTCGATCAGGGGTTCGAGGTCGCGGATGCGGAAGCCGTTGTCCGCGCCGGTGATCTCGACGCCCCAGGCGCCGTCGCCGACCGAGACGGGCTGGTGGGCGCCCACCGCGCGCAGGGCGTCGATCAGGGTCTTCGCCCAGGTGGTGACGGCGTCGGCGTCGATGGTGCCGATGCCGCGGGACTGCCAGTGGCCGTAGATCGGGATCTCGTTGGTGAGCAGCCAGCCGGCGATGGCCGGGTGGTCCTTCCAGCGGGCGCCGAGCGTGCGGACGTACCACTCCTGCTGGGCGACGAACGACGGGTCGGCGAAGATGTCGCGCCCGTCGCGCCAGGCCGGGTCCCAGTTCTGCCCTGACATGTGGCCGACGATGAACGTCGGGATGGTGGTCATGCCGAGGGCCTGGTGGCGGTCGAGGAAGTCGTCGTAGTGGGCGACGAGTTGGGGATCGAGGGTGTTCTCGGCCGGCATGAAGTCCGGCCAGTAGAAGAACGAGCGGGTGAGCGTGATCCCGTGGTCACGCATGGTGCGCAGTTCCTCGTCGATGACGTCGGTCCGGTAGTCGCGCCACATCAGCGGGCCGCCGGTGCGGGACCAGTAGTTCACCCCCACCCAGAGCGTTCCGTCGCCGAGCTTCGCCGCGTTGCGCCTCATCGATTGGGTCCGTTCCCTTTCCGGCCGATGTCCGAGTCCCGCCGCCGTCCGTGCCGGGCGTTCCCTCCCGGACTCCCACGGACGCCCCGCACAGATATATCGTTTTACCTATCCCCTGTCGACCCGTTGATCCGACCGTTTCAGTGCGCTACCGTCCCTCCTCGTTCGGAGCGGTGCAACGTTTTACCTCAGAGGGTGCCGACGCGGACGCGGACGCGCACGGGTGCGGCACGGACCAACTCCCGCGCTCCCCGCCGCTGGTACGGTGGTGCCCCTCATTCCCGCCCATGTCGCACACGCGTTCCTCCGGCTCCGCAGGGAAGAAACCAAGGTCTGAGGGAGTGCTCACGTGACGGGACGGACGGGACGGACGGACCGGCGGCGTTCCGCCAAGCCCACCATCGCCGACGTGGCCGCGCTGGCCGGCGTATCGGTCTCCGCGGTGTCCAAGGTCATGAACGGACGCGACGGCATATCCGCGCCCACCCGGCAGCGCGTGCTCGAAGCCGCGGCCAAGCTGAGGTGGTCGCCCTCGGCCACGGCCGTCGCCCTGCGCGGGGCGCGCACGCGGGCGGTCGGCATGGTCGCCGCGCGCTCCCCCGACGTCCTGGCCACCGACCCGCACTTCACGCTGCTGATCTCCGGTATAGAGCGCGAACTCGCACCCGCCGACTACGGTCTGCTGCTGCACATCGTCGGCGAGGAGCCGGGGGCGGAGGAACGGGCCTACCGGCGGCTGGCCGAGGAGCGGCGCGTGGACGGCGTCATCCTCACCGAGAGCCGCATCGGCGACGCGCGCTTCGAGCTGCTGCGCCACCTGCGGCTGCCCGCGGTGCTGGTCGGCACGCCCTGGCAGGACGACCCGATCCCGGCCGTTCAGGCCGGCGGCCAGGACGCGGGCGTGCGCGCCGCGGTGGACCACCTCCTCGGCTTCGGCCACCGGCGGATCGCGTACGTGTCGGGGCCGCAGGACCGGGTGCACACCGTCTTCAGGCGGCAGGTCTTCGAAACCGCCCTGGCCGAACGCGGCCTGCGGCCCGGCCGCACCCTGAGTTCCGACTTCACCGCGCAGGGCGCGGTCGCCGCCATGGGCGAACTGCTCGCGGCGGACGCCGCGGAACGCCCGACGGCGGTCCTGTTCGCCAACGACACGATGGCGGTGGCCGGGATGAACGCCGCCCGCCGCCTCGGCTTCGACGTCCCGCGCGACCTGTCGGTGGTCGGCTACGACAACCTGCCGCTGGGCGAGCTGGTCTACCCGCGGCTGACGACGATCGCCCAGGACCTCGTCCAGCTGGGCCGCGCCGCGGCAGCCGCCATGTTCGGCCTGCTGAACATCCCCCACGCCCAGGCCCCCCCGACGATCCACCCCCCGCACCTGGTCCCCCGCGAATCCACCGGCCCGGTCCTCACCGGCCCGGCCCTCACCGGCGCGGGGTGAGCACGTCGACCTCGCCTTTGAGGAACGTGTCCCGGCACAGTTCGAAGTGGTCCACGCGCCGCAGGTCGAATACGCCGCGGATACCTTCCCGCCGGGCCAGCGCGACGACCTCGTTGAAATGCTCCTCGAAATGGGTGGAAAAGCGGACCTGCACCGTTCCGCACGCCGCCTGGAGCCGCTCGAAACGCTGGAAGAACAGGTCGTACTGTCCGGCGGGCTCCCAGTAGTTCCACAGATCGTGTGCGTAGCGCTGGACCTGGCGGAGGTCCTTACCGGTGATCTTGTGCAGGTATTCACAGACGTTCTGGAACTCGATGGTGGAGCGGGGTATTTCGGCGATGCGTTTCAGTTCGGCGAGCGGTTCGTCGGGATTGAGGTGCGCCACACTGCCCGTGATGATCATCGTGGAGTGATTGATGTTGGGATCGAGGAGTAGAGCGGAGGAAACATCCGGCTTCCGGCCGGGATGATCCGCCCAGAGTTCGGCGAGCCGGAACAGCATGTCGGCACCGACGGAAAATCCCACCAGCGTGAGCTTCTTGTGCGGGTACTGTCGGCACAGCTTGGTGATGGCACCGTTGATGAGAGCGGCATGGGTGGCCAGCCCGATGGCACGGTAACGGCCGTCCCTGGCCTCGTCGGTGTTGTGCCCGAACGCGGTGACGGCCACGGTGTGCTGGGACGCGACGTTCATGAAAGGGCGGAAGTCGCCCGAGTCGAGCCCGAGACCGTGGAGCAGGACGACCAGGTGCGGCGACGGGGTACGGCGTTCGATGTACCGCAATTCCCTGCCGATGACCGCGTGGTCGGACGGCAGCCCTTCGTCGAAGTCATCCGCATGGATGTCGAAGGACCTCGCCACCGTTTCCCGCTCGGATTCCCAGCGGCGCTCTATTTTCCCACGCCCCCACCACGCCGCCGAGAACACGCCCACGGCGGCAAGGCCGATCAGAGCGCCACCCGTCTTCATGTGGTCCCACATCCACTGGATCACGTTGCGGGCCTCGTCGCTGTAGATGCCTATGAGAATGCCGGCCAGGCCGCCGGCTCCGGCGATGAGGACCCGGTGCCGGGAAAAGAAGGAGACGAGCCGCCGGGTTCCGGTGAACGTCAGCAGCATCACGGAGCCCAATCCGCACCGGTCAGCTCCGCGAATCCCGGCCCGGTCGTCACGCGCCCGACGAAATGCGCGTCGGAGACGTCGGCGACGTGCAGCGCGTCGGCCCTGCCCGGCAGGTAGGCGCGCACGCGGGCGCCCATGCGCCGCAGCTCGTGGCCCGGCTCCATGCTGAGCAGGAGTCCGGGCCGTGCCAGGTTCCTCGTGATCGCGGCGATGACCTGCTCCCTGGTCGACCCGTCGTACTGGTAGAGCACGAAATTGCAGGTGGCCACGTTGATGTGGTGCGTGCGCAGGAACTGGCCGAGCGCCGGAAGGTTGAGGATGTCGAGCGGCAGGATGCGCAGATCGGCGGCGGTGGCTTCCGTCTGCGCCAGGGACCATTCGACTTCGGAAAGGCGTTCGTCGTAGTACGTGGACGGCCCGTGACAGCCGCGCACCCACTCCAGGGTCGGCAGCGGAGGGGCGTCGACGCCGAACCGTGCGGCCAGCGGAATGTTCCGGAAGGACGGCGCCCGCGGGTACCACTCCAGGTCGGGCGCGAACCGTTCGAATACCGTGCGGTTGTTCAGCTGGCGGGGCAGCAGTCCGATGCTGGTCCCGATGTCGAGCAGGCGCACGCTGCCGATCCGCTGATGCGCCGCGTAGGCCCCCAGGACGAGCTGCGGCACGAGAAAGCGGCGAGCTCCCGTGAAGGAGTTGGAGCGTTCGGCAATGACGGCGGTGATCTCCTCGCCATGACTCTCCAGGACCTCCGCGAGCAGGCGGGCGCGCTCCGCGGCCGGCCGTTCCGGTCGGAAGAGCGCCGCGGCCCGGGGCTGCTGTTCGGCGACGGTGCGCAGGGCAATGCCCAGGAGAGTGATCAGATGTGTCTCGCTCATCCGCGGCCTCGACTGCCATACGGAGCCGAGCACCGCGTCCATGGGCGAGCCGGAGCCCGCACCGGCCAGCAGTGCCATCGACTCGTGGAGCACCGCCCAGCCGTGATTGCCCTGCTGGTGGCGCTGCATATCGGTCAACGTCCGCAGCAGCACGTCCCTGCGGTCGAGCATCATCCGGTGCCCCTTTCGCGTGCGCGTGCTCGTGCTCGTGCCGTACCAGTCCCGTGCTCGTGCCGTGCTCGCGCCGTGCTCGTTCAAGCGGCGGAGGCGTCAGGCGACCGCCGCCGACCCGGCCGGGCGGCGGTCGGCGGGCGAGAGTCCACGCAAGGTGTAGTCGTCCGCGTAACGCTCGACGGCGTCCAGGGCCCAGGAGGGAACGCCGAGCCGCGGCAGTCCTTCCAGGGCGACGTGCATGACCGTTCTTGCCGCCATGGCCAGTGCGGGGTCGGACAGCCCGGTTTCCGCCGCCCGCCTCCAGCCCGTGCGCCCGGACGCCACCGTGGACGCACCCAGCAGGCGCCAGACGGCATCCGAGGACTGCGCGTCGTCGAGCAGCACGGCGACCACGGCGAGCGGCACGACCCAGTCGTCACCCCCCTGGGCGTCGATCATCCGCAGTTCGAGATGCCCGCAGGCACGGACCGGCGTGACCAGCGACTTGAGGTGGGCCCGCACATCGGACGCGTGAACGGGCCGCGGCCCGCCACCCCGCAGCCAGCGCCGCAGGGTGAGCCGGCCGCACGGCACCTCCCAGACTCCGTTCTCCGGCGACCGCACCGCGACCACACGGGTGCCGAGTGCGTGCTCCGCCCACAGGGACCTCGGGTCGTCACTCGGCGGCAAGGGGCCGCTGCGGGCCGGGTCGGTGGCGAGCCTCAGCACTTGCCGACCGGAACGGACCTGCCTGCCCCGGACGTTGGTGGGCGAGTTGGCGAACATCGCCATGAACACCGGGCCGAGGACGTTGACCAGGGCCCAGCGGCGGTTGCGGCCCCGCCAGCCGGACGAGTGGTCGCCCGCGTCCACATTGATCTGCACCGACGCCGTACTGCACAGCAAGGCGCGGCCCTGGCCGCCGACTTGACGGTAGTACTGGTCGAGCGCCAGGTACCGGGGGTGCGCGATCCGCAGACGCGGGGGCCGGTCGTCCAGGCCCGCTCCCCGCAGGACCAGTCCCTGTGCGGTGGCGAGCGCGCGCAGCGTCGCGAGGTCCGTGGCCGCCCGCTCGACGCACGCGCTCAGCGATCCGGCCGGCCGGGTACTCAGCTCCAACTGCCCACCGGGCTCCAGGGAGACGAGGCTGTCACCGGGCAGCCGCGCTCCGGCGCGGCGCGCCAGCAGCGACACCGACTCCGTCAGCCCCGCCCCTGAACGCTCTCCGGTGCCGCCGCCGTCCACATCGACCAGCCACTCGAGTTCCACCCCGACTCTTCCGGCGCAGTCGCGTGAGAAGGCGTGGGAAAAGATCAGGTCCCTGGCTTCCGACTCGTTCAAGGTGCTACCCAAGAAACACGCTCCCCCGCCCAGTCTCCCCGGTGTGGCCGGTGTGGCCGGAACCGAATGCTTCTGTTTCGACAAGGAGCTGATCGAACAGCTATCATCCGATTACAGCAGAAGATTCGCAGCGATGTCCAGTGCGGTCGTACGCCTCCGCGTTCGGCGACGTCTGATCGTGCCGATTCTGTTCTCTCCAGCGCATGCCGGGCGGCATTGCTCTAGAGTCGTTGGCCCACCTGCCGCACGCGTCTGCCGAGGGATGGCCTTGATGACTTCCGCGTTGGGCTCCGATCATGTGATCGACGAGCGAACGTTGCACGGGTTGAGCTGCCTGGAAAGAAAAGCCGACTCCGGAACGGTGACAATCTTCCTGCACGGTCTCGGACTCGACGCCACGGACTACCTCGATTATCTCAGGCGACACGACAGCCACAGCATCGCGCTCACCCTGCGCGGCTACGAGCCGGACGGCGTGCGCGGCCTCCCACCGGTGCCGCTCTCCTCGCACATCCGGATGGTCGCGGGCACCGTGGCGGAGATCCACCGGGAGAACGCCCGCAAACGGATCGTCATCGCCGGTTTCTCCCTCGGCGCCGACCTCGTCCTGCAACTGGCCGAGCACTGGCGGAGCGAACAGCGCACGGCACCGCCGGTCCACGCGGCTGTGCTGCTCGACCCCAACGTCAACCAGTCGACGATGAGCATTTCCCGCCTCTTCGCGGACGCGGACCCCCGCCACCCGCTCCCGGTTTTCAAGCAACTCATCGCCTCCGCGGCGGACGAGGGCGAGTTCCGCGCCCTATGCCGCTATCTGCCGAAACTCGCACCCAAGGATTTCGGCCAGATTTCCCAGTTGTCCCGGGACGTGCTCTCCTACTGGAATCCGTCCGGATACGAGCAGTTCACGGAACGCCTGGGCCACGTGGCCCGGGTGGCCGACCATGTGCGGATCGTTCTTTCCGCACCGTACGACGAACACCTGCCCGCCATCGAGGCGGCCATGCGGCAATACGGCGGCACGGACCGCATCTCGGCCGAACTCACCAAACTCGACCACTTCGGCCTGATCGGCGAAGAATCACTCGCCCGCACCCTGGCACCGTTCGCCGGCTGAGGGCTCCGTCCAACGGCCTTCGTATCTTCGCGTCTTCGCGTCTTCGCGTCTTCGCGTCTTCGCGTCTTCGCGTCTTCGCGTCTGATGGTGAGAGCGAGGCGCCACATCCGTGTCGACGGGTTCGTCAGATGCTCCGTCCCCTCCTCCGCAAGCGAACGGGCACGCCGGGCGGCAGCCCGCCACCGGTCACCGCCGTGGTCGCGCGCGACGGAGGACCCCGGCTTCCTGGTGACCTGGGCCAGCGAGAGCACGCCGCCCGAGATGAGCCGAGCGGTGAGGAGGGAGTGGAGGCCGGTGTCGTTCTCGTCCACGGCGTACGTACCGCCGCTTCGCAGCACTTCGAGATATTCGGTCGCGCGCCGCGGGGGGAGCCGTTAGCTTCCAGCGGAGCGATGAAGGGGGACGGACATGGAGACCGTAGATATAAGGACCGACCGTTTGGGCCTGCTGCTCGATCAGTTCGACAAGGCCAGGGAGATGGCCGAGGTGCGGCTGGCGGGGCTCGGGGACGAGGAGTACCTGTGGGAGCCGGTGCCCGGTTGCTGGTCGATCCGGCGCCGGGGCGAGGCGACGACGCCCAGGGCGTTCGGGCCCGGCGAGTGGGTGCTCGACCTCGGCGCACCCGACATCCCGTCGAACGAGTACGCGGAGGTCGCCCGGCAGGCCGCCGGTGGCATGAGCATCGCCAAGATCGCCGACGACTGGAGCGTGAGTGAGGAACGGGTCGAGGAGGTCCTCGCCCACACCGGTGAGCCGGAGCCTGACCAAACGGCGGTCACGACGATCGCGTGGCGGCTGGCGCACCTGCATTTCCACTTCGCGGGCGACTGGGAATGGACCTTCGGTGAACGGCGGCGGGAGCCGAAGCAGTTGGTCGACTTCACCCCCACCGCCGCCTTGGCACTCGAACGGTTCTGGCCGCTGATCGACCGCTGGCGCGACAGCGTCGGGGCGGTCACCGAGGAGCAGCTGGACACGGTCGGCTTCTCGCAGTACCCGTACAGCTCGGCCCCCGACGAACCGTTCATCAGCGTGGTGTGGGGAGCCAACCTCGAATTCATCCACCACATGGCCGAGATCGCGCTGCTCCGCGATCTGTGGCGGGCCCGGTAGCCGAGAGGGCCTGTAACTACAGACGCCGGGCGGCCCTGCGCGGGTCGGTGCGGCGGGCGGCCCACAGGACCGTGGCGGGATGGAGGGTGAAGGTCTCACCGGAGGTGAAGTGCAGGCGCTTCACGCCGCGCTGCATGCTGGTGAGATCACTGATGGTGTAGACCTGCCCGCCGATCATGAGCTGATCGCCACGGCGCACGGTGGCGGCGTTGACCTCCACTGCCACCTGCACGCCCGTGCCGCGTGTCATTTGGTCAATTTTGCTGTACATCTGCCTATCACCCTTTCAGGTGTTCGCGAATGGCCGCGGCAAGAGCCTCGGCTTCCCGGAGCAGCTCCGCGGTCCGCAGCGCCAGTTCATCGGGCGGCGGCGCAGGCAACTCCCCTGCGGGTACGGGCTCTTGCTCCACGCCGGGCTCGGGCTGGGTATCGGTCATGGGGTGCCACCTGCCGTTCGAAAGCCGTGAGTTATCCCCCTCCGGGCAGGCACCCCCTCCGTGCACTGTCCGCTACCAGGCAACACCGTTCAGCTATGGTGAGGCACCGTTGAGCAGGTAATGCTCAAGCTGAGTACCGGACAGGGAGGGCGATGTGGCAGGTGAAGGCGCAGACAAGGTAACCCCCGACCAGCAATTGAGCGCTTGCTCTTACTTCGGAGTCGAGGTCAGGGCTGCGCGGGAAGGGCGCAAGCTGGGCCAGCGACGACTCGCGGAGGGCACTGGATACTCCGTGGCCTACGTCAGCAAGGTCGAAAACGGTGTGCTGATGCCCTCGGAACGCTTCGCCGAGCGCTGCGACGTCGTGTTCGGCACAGGCGGGCTCTTCGCCCGCCTACGTCGCAGGATCAACGAGACTGAAGCACCGTCTTGGGCCGTCAATTACTTCAAGCTGGAGAAGAAGGCCGACCGTATCCTCGACTGGTCAGTGCATTGCCTCAACGGTCTCGTGCAGACCGCGGATTACGCGCGCGAGATTATTCGCGCAGGGAATCCACATGACGCCAACGAGACGATCGAAAGAATGACGAAGGGCAGAACGAACAGGCCAGAGTACGCCTTCAGCCGGGACCCCCAGCCCTGTTTCTGGACGGTGATTTACGAAGCGTGTCTCAGATCGTGCGTGGGCGGGCCTCGGGTGATGAAGAGCCAGCTCGACCATCTGGTCGAGCTGGCGCAGAGACCAAAAATCGACATTCAGGTGATGCCGTTCAGCACAGGATCGGCGGCAGCTCACTCGCCCGCGTTCACGCTGATGAGCTTTGCGGACGGAAGTCCGGGTGCCCTGTGGGCGGATGGCCCGACAGGTGGCCGTCTGTACCAGAACGCAGAGACAGTGAGCAGCGTGACCGACATGCATGAGCGGCTGCGTGCGCATGCATTATCTCCGGAAGATTCAACGGAATTCATCCGCACCGTGTCGAAGGAGCTTTGATGCGCCCTAACAGCCCCTTCGTCGTGTGGAGGGCGAGTTCCCACAGCGTCAACGGCGGGGCGTGCGTCGAGTGGGCACCCGAGGAGGCGGCGACCACCGGAACCGTCCCGGTGCGGGACAGTAAGAACCCCGACGGGCCCGTGCTGGCGTTCCCCGCCGCCGGCTGGCAAGCCTTCGTCGCGACACTTCACAAGCACGCCACACGATGAACGAGGACGGAGCACAGCCACATGCCCTGGACGAACAACGGAGAGAGCACTCCGCAGAAGTACCACCTGCTGGAAGGCACTACCCGCGGGCCCACAGCCTGGATCGCGAGTTCGTACAGCGGCAGCGGCGGGCAGTGCGTTGAATGGGCCCCCGCGGGCGCGGTCGTCGCCGGTGCTGTTCCGGTGCGGGACAGCAAGGACCCTGACGGGGCCGTGCTGGTGTTCCCCGCCGCGGGCTGGCAAGCCTTCGTCGCCGCGGTGGGGACTCGCGAACGCGCCCGGTGAGCGGGGCTGTTACACGTCCGGAGACGGCCGTTCTTGATCCGTTCGCCGTGGGCCCCCAGGATCGGGGGTTTGCACCGCAGAACGGAAGGTCGTTCCATGTCCCCGAGCGAGAAGGCGGGCGCGGGCCCGCTCGCCCCTGACGATCCCGAACGGGTCGGTCCCTACCGGCTGCTGGGGAGACTGGGCGCGGGCAGCGGCCTGGGGCAGGTGTACCTGGGGCGTTCCGGGGAGCGCGCCGCGGCCGTCCGGGTCGTGCCCGAACGGCTCGCCGGGGACGCCGCGTTCCTCGGTCGGCTCCGTGACGAGGTGGCGGTGACGCGCCGCCTGCGCGGTGATCTCGTCGTTCCGCTCGTCGACGCGGACCTCGACGCGTCGGTTCCGTGGCTCGCCACCGAGTATCTCGACGTTCCCTCGCTGGCGGAACGGGTCGCCGCCCAGGGCCCGTTGGCGCCCGGTGCGGTACGGGAGCTGGCGGCCGGGCTGCTGGCGGCGCTGGCGGCGGTGCACGCCGCGGGCGTGGTGCACGGGGCGCTGGAGCCGTCGGGGGTACTGCTGACCGCGGAGGGGCCGCGGCTGACCGATGCCGGACTCGTCCGCGCGCTGCGGCCGGTCGCGTCCGAACCGGATGACACGGTGCTGGGCGACCCGGACTACCTCTGCCCCGAGCGGCTTCTCGGCGAGGAGCCGGGCGAGGCGTCGGACGTCTACGCGCTGGGCGCGGTGCTGCACTTCGCGGCGAGCGGCCGGGCGCCGTTCGGCTTCGGCGGGGCCCAGGCGCGTGCCACGGCCTACCAGCGCGCCACGGCCTACCACCGCATCGTCCACGAACAGCCGGTCCTGGCGGACCTGCCGGAACCCGCGCTGCGCGCGCTGATCGCCGACTGCCTCGCCAAGAGTCCCGCGGCCCGGCCCACCCCCGAACAGCTGCTGCACCGCCTCGGCCAGCCGGCCCCGCCGCCGACCCCGCCGCCGGTGGCTCCGCCGGCTCCCGCCATGCCACCGCCGCCACCGCAGGCCGCCCCGCCCATATGGGCGCCGCCGCCGGGGAAGCCACCGAAGGGTGCGCGGGGCCGGCGGGCGTGGGTGGCCGCGGTGGCCGGCGTCGTCTGTGCCGCGGTCGTCGCCGCACTCGTCCTGGTGTCCCAGGACTCGGACGACTCCCCGTCCGAGGCGAACGCACCGGCGGGCACCGGCGAGGCGGACGACGCCGTTCCCAATGGGCAGCTCGGCTTCCACTGGGCTCTGACCGTCGCCGACGCCGTCGGAGAGCCGGAGGGGTTCGGCGGCCTGGTGGGCCTGTGGCAGGAGGGTTCCAGCGTGGTGCTTGGCACCTCCCACGGCGGCCTGACCGCGTACAACGCGGCGACCGGCGGGCAGTTGTGGTCCTGGCAGCCGCCGGACGGCGGCATGCTGTGCAACATGAGCCACACCACATCCGAAGGCGTCGGGGCGTTCACCTTCGGGCAGTACAACTCGGAGGCCGGCGGCATCGAGCAGTGTGACCGGCTCCAGACCATGTCCCTGTCCTCCGGCGAGACCGGCTGGGAGCAGCCGGTGAGTCTGACGGCCGAGGGGGCGACCGGCTTTCCGAACCTCCTCGGCGGCCAGTCCCTGTCCATCGGCGAGGGCGTGGTCACCGCCGCCTTCGCCGGAACGCGTACCGAGACGGAGCACGGCACCACGGACCTGCTCGCGGCCGACGTGGCCACCGGCGAGGTCCGCTGGACGACCGACTACGGCGGGGCGCAGATGGAGAACCGGTGCCGGCTCACCGGCATGGCGAAGGCGCTGGGGGAAACGGTCTACGCCATCGCCGATTGCGAGGGCAACCCCATCCCGGCGCTCGTCGCCTTCGAGGCCGTACTCGACTCGCCCTCGCCGCGGTGGGTGGGCTCGCTGGACGACTGCGGCCCGATCGAATACGAGTGGGTCACCGGAACGCTGACCGAGAGCGCCGACCACTTGCTGATCGCCTGCCAGCAATCCGTGGGCCTGGAAGCCGGGCTCTTCGCGCTCTCCGCCGAGTCGGAGGATCTGGTCCCGATGGACTTGACCGGAGTCGCGGACCGCACGCTGCGCGACGAGTTCAACGGGGCAACCGCCCCGCCGAACATCGTGACGCACGGCGACACCCTGTACCTCGTCAAAGGGGAGAACGGTGCCGGCGGTGCCGACGACGGCGTTGTCGCGCTGAATCTGAACGACGGCACCCAGCTGTGGAGCGCCGGCGTCCAGGGGGCCACCTCGGTGACGCTCCTCGCGCCGACCGACAGCGGGGTCGAGGTCCTGACGAGCAGCGAGGGCCAGCCGCCAGCGATACACAGCATGAGCGGGCCCGGGGCGCCCGCGGCCGGGCCCGCGCTCAGCGGGGGACAGCTCGGCGTTCTGGAGGACTGGGGCCACAGCCTGCTGGCCGTGCGCGCCGAAGGCCATCTCGCCCTGGGCATCACCGACTCGTTCCGCGCGGAGGAGCCGATCCTGGCCGTGCTGCCCGCGGCCGCGGGCGGCTGACGGCTGACGGCTGACGGCTGCCTCAGGGTTCGCAGGCGGCGAAGATCGTGTCGGAGACGGGCGGGCCCTCCGGGGCCACGCCCCACACCTCCATGCGGTAGGTGCCCCGGCAGCTGTCGGCCTGCGGGTAGTGGACGAAAAGCACGGAAGTCTCCCTGGCGGCGAGGGTGAACTCGTCGAAGTGCCAGTCCGTCACGCCGGGGCTCGGGGAGTCCTCCAGGGTGAATTCGCCGTCGAGGGTGACGGGCAGGTCGCCGTTGTTCACCACCCGAGCGGTGACGGACCAGCAGCCGCAGCCCTCGCCGTCTTTCTCCTCCACAGCCTCGAAGTCGACGGCCAGCTCGATGACCTCGTAGGCGGGCGGCAGGGTCTCCTCCGGCGAGGGCTCCTCCGGCGAGGGCTCCTCCGGCGGCGGTTCGGGGGTCTCCTCGGGGGTCTGCTCGGCGGACGGGGAGGGGTCGGTGGCGGCCCCGTTCCCTTCGTCGCCGTCTCCGGCGAGGAGCCAGGCGACGAGGGCGACGACCGTCACGGTGGCGAGGCCCGCGCCGAGCGCGATGGCCGCGGCCGGGCGCCGGGCGGGCGGCGGTGGCGGTGGCGGTGGCGGGGGCGGCAGCGGAGGCGAGGCCGCCGGGATGGTCGCCGACCGCGTCGGACTGTAGGGGGGCGGGGCGGCGGTGACGGCCGGGGGCAGCCAGCCGGCGCCGGGGAACGGGCCCGGCAGGCCGAGCCCGGCGCCGGCCTGCCGGCACAGCTCCACCACCTCGGCGGGAGTGGGCCGGGCCGCGGGGTCCTTCGCCAGGCAGCGTGCGATGACCGGCCGCAGGCTGTCCGGGCAGGCGGTGAGGTCGGGTTCCTCGCCGTCGATGCGGTAGAGAACGGCCGGGGCCGGCCCTTCGCCGAAAGGGTGGACTCCGGTGGCGGCGACGTGCACGGTCAGGCCGAGCGCGAAGATGTCGATGGCCGGGGTGGCGGGGGCGTGGCCCCTGATCTGCTCGGGGGCCATGAACGCGGGGGTGCCGATACGCGTGTCCGTACCGGTCAGCGGGGTGGCCTCGGCGGCCCGCGCAATACCGAAGTCGATGACGGCGGGGCCGTCCGTGGTCAGGAGGATGTTGGACGGTTTGAGGTCCCGGTGGACGATCTGCGCCGCGTGGATGTCGCCGAGCGCGTCCGCCACGCCCGCCATCAGCAGCAGGGACGTGCTGGGCAGGAGCGGTCCGTGCCGGGCCAGGGCCCGCGCGAGCGAGGGCCCTGGAACGTATTCGGTGGCCAGCCACGGCAGCGGGCCCTCGGTGTTGCTGTCCAGCACCGGCACGATGTACCGGCCCCGCACGCGCCGTGCGGCGCGCACCTCCTGCTGGAACCGCCGCCGGAACTTCGGGTCCTCGGCCAGCTCGTGGTGGATCGCCTTGACGGCGACCGGCTGCCCGCCGCGGGTCGCGGAGAGGTACACCGTTCCCATGCCACCCGCGCCCAGCCGCCCGTGCAGCACGTAGCCCGCGATCTCGCGCGGGTCTCCGGGTCCTAAGGGACGAACCTCCGCCATGTCGGCCTCTCCCCTTCGTGAATGCGTCCGCGACGCGATCTCCCGCGAACCAGCCTGCTGACCAACTGCCGATTAAACAAGTACGGTTCATCGGGCGCCGGGGGTGGCGCGGACGTTCGTCGCGACACTTCGCACCGGCTGACGCGGCCGGAGGCGTCGTGGGAGTGGTCGCCCTCCGTCCCGGTCGACATGATGGAGCGGATGCACTGCACCGCGCCGAGGTCAGCACCGCGTCAGGCACCGTTCGGCTGGGACAGCGACTACTCGCCTGGCTGACGGGCAATCGGCCCGACGGCACCGACGGGCTGGCGCGGGCCGTGACCGACCTGGCCGACGGTGGTGGTGAGGACGAGCAGGCGGCGCTGCGCCTTGAGCTGCGCAAGCTGCTGCGGGACGACGAGGATCTGCGGCGCGAGTTCGCCGCCCTGCTGCCGGAGCGCCAAGAGCGAGTTGGGCACGGCGCTGGTGGTCGCGCGTGATCTCGACGCAGGAATACGGGTGCTGGAAGAGGCCGTGACCGAGCAGACAGCGGCCCTGGGAGCCGAGGACGCGGACACCCTGGAGACCCGCGAGATGCTCGTCATGGCCCTTTCGCTGGCCTCCCGCACCGGCCCGGCGCGGGAGGCGGCCGCGTCTCTGGCCGCCGACTGCCTCCGGATTCTGGGGCCCGAGCATGAACGAACCCGCCGCGTGCGGGAGATGCTCGACCGGGCCCGCGCCGGCGGGTAAGCGCCCCGGACCCGTCCGCGGCTGCCGTTCCGCCCGTGCGCGGTCACGCCCGGGGGCCGTTCTCCTGCTGCGACAGCTGATGACGAGAGGCGAGCACTTCGTCGACCTGGCTGCGGATCTTTTCGTTCCCGATGGACTTCAGGTACTCGCCGAAGACCTGCCCCTGGAGTCCTTTCGCGCGATAGACGATCGAGACGGCATGATTCAGGGTGCGATAGTGTGAGTGGGTTTCTTCGGCGATTACCCGGGTGGCGAGATCAACAGCGGTCGGCCCGTCGACGGTCGCCACGGCAGCCGCGAGGTCCACGAGTTGAGTAGGCAGGTCAAAGCCGGGTCGCTCGCCTTCCGCGGACGATTGGATTCCTCGTTCCACCACTGACTTGATATCCTCGATGACCGATTCAGCAGTCGTCTCGTCAAGAACGTATTCGAGCTTCCCGTCGAAGTATTCGGTGTCCGCGATGCCGACCAGCGCACGCACTGCTTCAGTCCGCTTCGACTCCGTTTCCTTGCCCCTGGCAAGGTGCTCGCCATCGGAGATGGCCATGGCCAGATGGGCAAAGGTGCTGTCCACCGAGTACGTGCGATCGATCAACGTGTCGTACCACGACGTCTGCTTGCCGGCGGCCGCCGCGTCGATCACCTCGGAGTAGCCACCGGCTTCGGCCCACGCCGTCAGTGCGTAGCAGGCGAGGAAGCGATCCGTTGCCGGCGCGGTGCCGTCGGCCAGCAGTGCTGTCAGACCTGGCACACGCTCCCGGTGCCTGCGGTCCTCGATTCCCGCCTCGATCAGGTCATACGGGCTGGACAGCCGATCGCCGTCGAAACCGGTGCGAAGCAGTTCATCAGCGCCCACGAGGATTCTCCTCCCACAGGTCAATTGCCGAACGGCCCATCAACGTACTCGTTCGGTACGGTACCCCTGATGAGCCACTCTTCGTCTCGTTGTGTGTTCTTCATGTCGATGATGCGCTGCCGGATCTGACTGGTGGCATCTTCGCTCAAGCCGTAGGACCGGGCAAGCTCGTCGATCTCCGCTCGGGACGCGTGCGGAGACACGGTCACGTCCACAGGTCGCCCGGCGATGCTGTCGGCGCTCGCCTGAATCTCTGCCTGCACTTCTTCGGGCGAGTAGATTTCCACACCCTGCACTCGCCCGGCTGCGATGTCTTGTTCAAGCGCGGGCAGGTCCACCCTGATATAGCTGTTCCCGAAGTCTTTTGCGGCGGCGCCTTCTCTGCTGAGGGATGTGAAAGGGCTGTCCGACTTGATCGGGCCCTTGCCGACGACGTGATCGACGATTCCTGCCGCGCCGGTCGGATTGGCCGGAACGAGGTCTCCGTCGGCGTTCAGGTGGGACTTGCGCTGGCCCTTATGGTTTTGCTGGGCGTAGAAGTCGTTGTCCTGGCGGGTGAGGTCGGTGCGGCCTTCCCCGGGGCTGTTCCACAGCCCAAGCGGGCCTGCCGACACGTCGTGTCCGAGACGGCCGAGTTCGTCCGCCCGCTCCGTCAGACGCCGGCGGTACCTTTCGATCTCGGCCTCGATATCGTCCGCGGTGGCGGCGGCGTCGGTCGCCGCGAGCCGGAGATACTTGTCCCGGATCTGCCCGGCCAGGTCCTGAGGAAGCTCCCAGCCCGCCGAAGTCAGCGTCGCCAGCCTCGTCTCGTGGGTGACGGGATGAGTGAGGCTCAGCGGGACCGGCTCTCCGGTGAGCCAGATCCCGAACCCCTCCATCACGTCACTCTGCGCCGCTTGCGCTTCGTTCAGCGCCTGTACCCAGCCGTTCCACTCATCGGTCGCCGCCCTGAGGTGGTCCCCGTACCTGGTGTCGAGACCCTGGGGGTTGTGGATCAGCCCGCGGACGTCGTCCTCGGTCGCGAGCGCCAGGTTCATGGCGTAGACGAGGTGTCCGACCACGGCGTCGATGTCTGCGCCGCCGTCCTGCAGGCCGCCACGCGTCGCGTCGATGCGCGCCTCGCCGTCCACCAGCGCGGTCCCGTCCAGTTCCCCGCCCCGCGCGGCGAGTTCGGTGGCCCGCACCGCCAGATCCTGCGCCCCGCGGGCCTCCGCCGCCGCACGGCCGTAGGCGGCGGCCGCGGCGGCTATGTCCTCGGCGTTTATCTCGTTGGCGAACTCGGTCTGCCGAGTCCACGGCTTCTTGCCGCCCTCGGTCGCCGCCTCCACGTCGTCCCTGGTGAAATGCAGCAGTTCCGCTGGTTCCGGTGGCATGAGCGAACCCCCTCCCTTGAAGCCGGGTGACGAAGTCGCGGCCGAGGACCCGCGAGGCCGTCTTCCGGCGCCACTCTGTCCGATCGGCGCCGGGAGGGGTGCCGGGTCGGGACCGATGCCGGTGCCGGTGCCGTGCCCAACGGCATCAAGATCCACAAAAACCGAAAAGATTATCGCTCAACTACTTCTTGTTCAGGGGGTGTTGGGAGGGCGACACTCGTGAGCGGCCTCCCGGTCAGAGGAGTTGGCCCGAAGCCACCTGGCGCTCCCCACGCGTTCCCCACAGGAGGAATCGATGAACGCAACCCGTCGTGCGGCCGGAATACTCTCCGGCCTGCTCGCGGCATCCATGCTGACCCTGGTCGGCGCGACACCGGCCTCGGCGGCCGCCACCTGGACCCTGGTGGACTACCCGGGCCATCCGCAGCGGATATGCGTCCACCCGGAGCGCGGGTGGCCCCGCACCTACGTCGGCCTCCCGATATCCGGATACTGGGACACCAGGATTGACGGCGAGGTCCGGAACCTGCCGCCCGGCTCCTACAGCAACGGCGGCGCGGTGCACCCAGGGGACTGGGACGAGGACCGCCAGAAGTTCATCGGACTGGTCCACGTGTCGATCGCGCCGACGCCGGTCGGCGAATACGTCGCCGAACTGTGGGCCTCCGACGGCACGGACACCCAGACCGCTCCGGTAGTGATCTCGGTCAAAGAGGACTGCCTGGGCGACTGAACAACAGCGGCGGCAGCGCGTACCCCCGTCGCCGGCCTGGCCGGCGACGGGGGTACGCGCGGGGGTACCGCGTCACCGCCCGCCGCTCCCCGCCCGGCGGCCGAGGGCGACCGCGGACCGGGCCGGGAGAACGCACGCCGCCAGCCCCAGCAGGAGGCAGGCCGCCACCGCGCCCGCCACCCACGGCCACGCCACCGCCAGTTCCACCGGAAGTCCCAGGCCGTGGCGCAGCCCGTGGACCATGCCGAGCAGCGCGGGCGCGGCGACCGCGAGACCCAAGGCCGTGCCGAAAGCGACGACACAACACGTCTCGCCGGCGACGGCGAGCAGCACCTGGCGGGCCGTCGCGCCGGACAGGCGCAGGGTACGGAGGTCCCCGGCCCGGTCGGCGGTGGCCATGAGCAGGGTGGCGGCGACGGCGATCGCCGTGTAGCCCGCGGTCATCGCGACGAGGATCAGGGTGAAGATCCAGACCAGCCGGTCCTCCTCCGCGTCGGCCGCACGCACGTAGTCCGCCACCGGGACCTCCCGAGCGCCCAGTTCGGGGGCCGGCCGGTGCGGCGCCCCGCCGGTGCGGTAGGCGACGTCGGCCAGCGCGGACGGGTCGTGCGCGCGCACCAGGTCCCGCGGGAGGAGCACCTGGTACGGCAGGGAGTCGTCCACCACGGCCGCCACCCGCAACCGTTCCGTGCGGCCGTCCTCCAAGGTCAGAACGGCAGTGCCACCCGCCGACCAGCCGTGCGCGGCGGCGACGGCGGCCGTGCTGACCACCGTTCCCGCACCGGGCGCCGGTTCGTCGTACACCGCCTCGAAGTCCGGCGACACCCCGGCCGCGGACAGCGCCGTCCGGCCCTCGCCGCCGTACACGGTCGTCGACAGCGGCGCGGTGCCCGCCACTTCGGCGACGGCGGCCTCGGAGAGCCCCGGCGTGTCCCGGGGCACGACGGCCGCCTCGGCCCGCACGGCCGCCGTCCGTTCGGCGGTGCCGGCGTTCGCGGTCGTCTGCACGGTGCTCGTGATCAGCACGGTGAACGCCACGGTGGCCAGCACCGGCGCGACGGTGGCGGAGGTGCGCCGCACGGCGGTGAGCATGCTCTCGCGGACCAGCATCGCGGTGGCGCCCCGGCCGCGCGCCATCGGCCTGGTCAGCGCCCCGGCGACGGGCCGCAGCAGCGCCGGAACGAGGAGGGTGAGGCCGACGGTCAGGCCCATCGCCGTGCCAAGACCCAGCAGCACCATGCTGTCGGCCGACGCCCAGGCCGTCCCCACCGCACAGGCCAGGCCCGCCGCCGACGCCGAAAGACCGACGAGCCACCGGCGTCGCGTCACGGCAGGGCTGTCCACCACCGCCTCGCGCATCGCCTCAAGCGGCGCCACCCGCGCCGCCCGCCGGGACGCCGACCAGGCGCCGGCGAACGCCACGACCAGGCCGAGACCGAACGCCGCGGCCGGCACCCACGGACGCGGGTGCAGTTCGAATTCCGGCGGCTGGAAGCCCACCTCGATCAGCACTCCGGCCATCGCGGGCGCCAGCCCGATGCCGAGCAGCGCACCCGCCGCCGCGCCGACCGCGCCCACCGCCAGCGCCTCGCCGTGAACCATCCGGCGCACCTGCCGCGGCGTGGCGCCGATCATCCGCAGCAGACCGAACTCCCGTCGCCGCCGCGCCACGGTGAAGGCGAAGGTCGAGGACACGATGAAGACGGCGACGAACGCGGAGAGCGCCGTCATGGCGGTGAGCACCTGGCTGCCGATCCACCGGGTCATCGCGTCCGCCTTCGGGGTCAGCGCGTCGCGTGCGGCGCCGCTGAGCACCTGGCCTTCGCCGCCGACCACGGACCGCGCGGCGGCGGCCACCTCGGCGGCGTCGGCGCCGGGCCCCGGCACCAGGCCGATGACGCGTACCCCGCCCGCGAGTTCGGCCGCTCGCGCGTCGGTCACGTAGTACCCCGGCCCGTCCAGCAGCCCGGACACCGTGAACCGTTCGGGGCCGAGGGCGGTCAGCACCGTGACCGGCTCGCCCGGCGCGAAGCCGAGCGCCCGGTCCACGACGATGTCGTCCGCGTCCGCCGGGGGCGTTCCCGCGCTGAGCCCGTACGCGGCCAGCTCCGCTCCGGCCCACCCGTGCCCCTGGCGCTCCCCCTTCCGCTGCTCGGTGCCCACCGCCTGCGCGTAGAAGGAACGGTCCGCCACCGCCGCCGCCACCCCGGGCAGTCCGGCCAGTTCCCGCCGCAGCTCCTCGGCCCGCTCCGGCGCCCACGGCGGGTCCTCCCGGAACGTCCCGCCGACCTGCTCGCCGACCGCGCTCCGCACCAGCACCGGCGCCCCCGCCAGCCGTTCCGGCACGCCCGTGCCCCCCGACAGCAGAACCAGGCCACTGACCGTCACCACCGCGACGCCCAGCGCCACGGCCACGAAGGCCCCCAGGAAGGAGACCCAGCGGTCCCGCACCGCGGCCACGCCGATCACGACGCCGCCTCAAGCGCGGCCATCCGCCGCGCGATCGCCTCGGCGCCGTCGCCGCCCGGCAGTTCGTCCACGAGCCGCCCGTCGTTGAGCAGCACCACCCGGTCCGCGTGCGCCGCGGCGGCCGGCGCGTGCGTGACCATCACCACGGTCTGGCCGTTCCGGTCCACCAGCTCCCGCAGGAGCCGCAGCACCTCGCGGGAGGCGCCGGTGTCCAGCGCCCCGGTCGGCTCGTCCGCGAACAGGACGGCGGGCCGCGAGATCAGCGCCCGGGCGATCGCCACCCGCTGCTGCTGCCCGCCGGACAGCTGGCTCGGCCGGTGGCCGGCCCGGTCCGCGAGCCCCACCCGGTGCAGGGCCGCCGACACCTCGTCCGGCGCCGGTCCGCGGCCGGCCAGCCGCAGCGGCAGCTCGACGTTCTGCGCGGCGGTCAGCGCCGAGACGAGGTTGAACGCCTGGAAGACGAAGCCCATGCGCTCGCGGCGCAGCAGGGTGAGCGCATGCTCGTCCAGTCCGTCCAGCGCCGTCCCGCCGATCAGCACCTGCCCCGCCGTCGGGCGGTCGATGCCCGCCGCGCAGTGCAGCAGCGTCGACTTGCCGGAGCCCGACGGCCCCATGACGGCGGTCATCGTTCCGGCGTCGAAGCCGGTGGTCACGCCGTCCAGGGCGGTAACGGTCTGGCCGCCCACGGCATAGCGTCTGGTCACCGCGCGCAACTCGACGGGCCTGACCGCCCCGGCCGCTTCCGCGTTCCGTGTCGTTGTCATGCGGGAAATACAACGGGCCCCGTGCCGCCCGGCACACGGGCGCCGGCGCGAGAGTCGATACTCCACCTGGCACTACCGACGCCCCGCCGCGCGGCCGGATACGGTCGGCGGCGTGATCCCGCGTACCGTCCTGGAGGCCCTCGGCCGCAGCCCGCTGGGCTACCTCCGCACCGCGTGGCCGTGGCGAGCGGTGGCCTACCTCCTGTCCGGCGGAACGTTCGCCGCCGCGGTCGGCCTCGGCGTCGGCGGGCTGGTCGCGGCGCCGTTCGGCCGCGCCACAGTGGTGCTCTGCGGGCTCCTCGTCGTCGCCTTCGCCGTGGCCCTCGCCGGCCCTCTCGAACGCCGCCGACTCGCCCTCGTCGATCGCGACCGGGTGCCGCCCACGAGCCCCTGGCGGGCGGCCGGCTACGGCGCCGTCTCGGTCCTGGCCGTCGGCTGGGCGGATCTCGCCGTGGTCCTCGTCTCCCTCGGCATCCCCGGTTTCCTCCTGCTCGCCCCGCTCCAGCCCACCGCCGGCACCTGGCACGCGGTCGCGGGCCCGGTCGCGGGCGCCCTGCTCCTTCCCGTGGCCGCCTACCCCATCGGTGCCTGGGCCGGCGCACGGGGCGCCGTCGCCCGCGCCGTCCTCGTGCCACGGGACCGCGAACTGCGCGAGGTCACGCGCTCACGGGCGCGCCTCGTGGACGCGTTCGAGACCGAACGTCGCCGCATCGAGCACGACCTCCACGACGGGGCGCAACAGCGGCTCGTCGCGCTCCACATGAAACTCGGGCTCGCCGCCCTCGACCTGCCGCCCGGCAGCGCCGCGGCCAAGGAGGTCGGGGAGGCGCACACCCTCGCCAAGGAGGCGCTGGCCGAACTGCGGGAGCTGATCCGCGGCGTTCACCCGCAGGTGCTCACCGAACGCGGGCTGCCCGCCGCCCTGCGGGACATCGCCGGCCGCTCGCCGGTTCCGGCCGACCTGGACATCGATCTGCCGGACCGCCTGCCGCCCGCGGTGGAGTCGACGGCCTACTTCGTCGCCGCCGAGGCCCTGACCAACGTCGCCAAGCACAGCGGCGCCGAGCACTGCCGTGTCACCGCCCGCCGCCGCGGCGACCTGCTCCACCTGGAGATCGAGGACAACGGCACGGGCGGTGCCGACCCGGCGCGCGGCACGGGGCTCACCGGTCTCGCCGACCGGATCGCGGCGGCGGACGGCATGATGTTCCTGTCCAGCCCGCCCGGCGGGCGCACCCTCCTGAGAGCGGAGATCCCGTGCGACGGCCCTTGCGCATCGTGATCGCCGAGGACGCGGTCCTGCTCCGCGAAGGCATCGCCCAACTCCTTCGGCGCTTCGGCCACGAGGTCCTCGCCGCGGTCGGCGACGGCCCGGCGCTGCTGGCCGCCGCCCAGCAGCACCGGCCCGACCTCGTCATCGCCGATGTCCGGATGCCGCCCGGCCAGACCGACGAGGGGCTGCGGGCGGCCCGCACGCTCCAGTCCGGACAGCCGGACCTGGCCGTCCTCGTCCTCAGCCAGTACGTCGAGCAGACCTTCGCCGAGGAGCTTCTGGAGGACCGGCGCGCCGGCGCGGGACTTGGCTATCTCCTCAAGGAACGTGTCGGCGACGTCGAGGAGTTCAGCGACGCCGTCAGCCGGGTCGCCGCGGGCGCCACCGTCGTCGACCCCGAGGTGGTGCGCCAGCTCCTGGCCCGCCGCCGGGACCCCCTGCGACGCCTCACGCCCCGCGAGCGCGAGGTGCTCGCCGCCATGGCGGAGGGCCGGTCCAACGCCGCCATCGCCCGGCGGCTGGTCGTCACGGAGGCGGCGGTCACCAAGCACATCGCGAACATCCTGCTGAAGCTCGACCTCCCCCCGGCGGCACCCGACGACCACCGCCGCGTCCTCGCGGTGCTCGCGTATCTGCGCGCGTGAGCCCGGGAGCGCGGAACGGCGCGCGCCCCCGCCGCCGGCCTGGCCGGTGGCGGGGGCGCGTCGCGTGGTGCGGGTGCCCGGGTCGGGCTACTCGGTGGCGATGGCGTTCAGGACGTTCATGCGGCCGGCGCGGAATGCCGGGACCAGCGCGGCCAGGAGGCCGACCACCGCGGAGCCGATGAAGACACCGATGATCGTGCCCCACGGGATCTCCAGGACCGGCATGCCCTCCAGGGCCAGCAGCTGCTGGCCCGCCGCGCCCCACGCCATGCCGAGGCCGAGGCCGAGCAGGGCGCCGAACAGGGCGATCACGACCGACTCCAGGCGGATCATGCGCCGCAGCTGCCGCCGCGACAGGCCGATCGCGCGCATCAGGCCGATCTCCCGGGTCCGTTCCACCACGGCGAGCGCCAGGGTGTTCACGACGCCGAGGATGGCCACGATGATCGCCAGGGCCAGCAGGCCGTAGACCATGTTGAGCAGCTGGCCCACCTGGTCCTGGATCATCTCCTTGAACTCGGCCTGGTCACTGACGTCGACCTGCGGGTAGGCCTCCATCGCCGCGTCGAGCGCGACCCGGGCCTGCTCCTCGCCGCCGTCCTCGGCGGAGGCGAACAGCATCCACGGCAGCGGCCGGGCCTCGGCCGGGATGTACGTCTCCATCGTCTCGGTGCCGATGTACCAGGAGCCGACGAACGCGCTGCCCGGGGTGACGATCGCCCGCACTTCGAGCGTCGCGGTCTCGCCGCTCGCGTCGAACGCCACGGGGAGCTGGTCGCCGACGCCGACGCCCTGCTCCTCCGCCCAGTCGCCGTCGATCGCGATGCCGTCCTGTTCGAAGGCGGCGGCGAAGTCGCCCTCGGCAATGTCCATCTGCACTTCGTCGACGTAGCTGGCCGGCGACGCGGAGAGGCCGATCTCCTCGGTCCCCCCGTCCGGAAGGGTGATCTCGGTCTCGACCGGCAGCGACGGGGTGACGCTCGCCAGGCCCTCCGTGTCCTGGACGGCTTCCACGACCGCCGGCTGGAGCTGGGTGAAGTTGCTGGTCTGGACGATGTAGTCGGCGCCGAGGGAGCTGTCGATCTCGTCGGTGGCCGAGGCCACCATCGAGGAACCGACCACGGAAAGACCGGCGACCAGCGCCAGGCCGATCATCAGCGCGGACGCGGTCGCGCCGGTGCGGCGCGGGTTGCGCAGCGCGTTCCGCTCGGCGAGGCGGCCCACGGAGCCGAAGCCGCGCAGCAGCACCGCGCTGAGCGCGCGGACGACAAGGCCGACCAGCGCGGGGCCGACCAGGACCAGGCCGAGCAGGCTCAGCAGCACGCCGATCGCCAGGAAGCCGGCGCCGTCCGACGCCTTGTCGACCGAGGTGGTCGCGGCCAGCGCGCCGAGGCCGGCCACGGTGAGGAGCCCGCCGAGGGCCGCGCGCACCCGGCCCGCCCGGATGTCGCCCGGGGTGCCCGCGTCGCGAAGCGCGGCCATGGGGCTGATCTTTCCGGCCCTGCGGGCGGGTATGTAGGCCGCGAGCAGCGTGACGATGACGCCCAGGACGATGCCGATGACGGGCACGGACCAGCTGACGGTCAGGTCCTCGGTGCTGAGGTTCATCCCCAGCGAGCCCATCAGCCCCATCAGGCCGACCGCGAGGCCGACGCCGAGGCCGAAGCCGACGACGGAGCCGAACACGCCGAGGAGCAGCGCCTCGATCAGCACGGACCGGTTGACCTGGCGGCGGCTCGACCCGATGGCCCGCATCAGGCCGATCTCACGGGTGCGCTGGGCGACCAGCATGGAGAACGTGTTGACGATGAGGAAGATGCCGACCAGCAGCGCGATGCCGGCGAAGCCGAGCAGCACGTACTCCAGGATCGACAGCACCTCGCCGAACTCGTCGCGGTTCTCCTCGATGTACTCGTCGGCGGTCTGCAGTTTGTAGGTGTCGGCACCCAGGACCTGGGCGACGGACTGCTTCAGCGCCTCGTCGGTGACGTCGCCCGTCGAGTCCACGTAGATCTCGGTGAAGTCGTCGGCACCGCCGAGCAGCATCTCCTGCGCGGTGGGCAGGTCGGTGTAGACGATGGCCGCGCCGGGGTTGGTGACCATGAACTCGGCGATGCCGGTGATGCTGGCCGTGTAGTCGCCGAAGACGGTCACCAGGCGGATCTCGTCGCCGATCGCCAGATCGTTCTTGTCGGCGGTGTCGGCGTCGATCATGACCTCGCCGAGGCCGACGGGCTCCTGGCCCTCTGCCAGCTCCATCGTCCGGAGCTCGATCTCGGACCAGTTGGCGACCATGGTCGGCGCGCCCTCGGTCGGGTTGAGATTCTCGTTGTCGGCGTCGATCGCGGTGACATTGCTCGACAGGACGACGCCGGTGGCCTGCTCCACCCCGTCGACCGCGGCGACCTCGTCGACGACGGAGCCGGGCACGGAATCCGGAACACCGTTGGCCGGCCCTGTCCCCTCGAAGGAGGAGCCGCTGTCCTCGTCCTCGGCCGGGGCGATCATGACGTTGGACGCGCTTTCGGCGAACAGCTTGTCGAACGTGGTGTTCATCGTGGCGGTGAACACCAGCGTGCCGCACACGAACGCGACGGAGAGCACCACGGCCATCGCCGAGAGCACCATGCGCCACTTGTGCGCGAAGAAGCTGCGCAGGGAGGTCTTCAGTACGGTCACGACGTGCGCCCCTGGCCATCGAAGCCCCGCATGCGGTCCAGCACGCGGTCGGCGGTCGGGTTGCGCATCTCGTCGACGACGCGGCCGTCGGCGAGGAAGATGATCCGGTCGGCGTAGGCGGCGGCGACGGGGTCGTGGGTGACCATGACGATGGTCTGGCCCAGCTCGTCGACGGAGCGGCGCAGGAAGCCGAGGACTTCCGAGCCGGCGCGGGAGTCGAGGTTACCGGTGGGCTCGTCGCCGAAGATGATGTCGGGGCGGGCGGCGAGGGCGCGGGCGACGGCGACGCGCTGCTGCTGTCCGCCGGACAGCTCGTTCGGCCGGTGCTTGAGGCGCTCGCCGAGGCCGACGGTGGCCACGACGCGCTCCAGCCACTCCTTGTCGGGCTTGCGGCCGGCGATGTCCATGGGGAGCGTGATGTTCTCCAGGGCGCTGAGCGTGGGCAGCAGGTTGAACGCCTGGAAGATGAAGCCGATGTGGTCGCGGCGCAGCTGCGTCAGCTTCTTGTCCTTCAGCCCGGTGACCTCGGTGGGGCCCACCCAGATGCGGCCCGAGGAGACGGTGTCGAGCCCCGCCAGGCAGTGCATCAGCGTCGACTTCCCCGAGCCCGAGGGCCCCATGATCGCCGTGAACGCGCCCCGTTCGATGTCCACACTCACGTTGTCGAGGGCCAGGACCTGTGTCTCGCCCGCCCCGTACGCCTTCACGACGCTCTCGGCCCGCGCGGCAACCGCTGAGTGGCCTCCGCTGCCCCCGGTCGTCGGAACCTCTACAGCCGTTGTCACGTTGATCTCCTTCTGGAGCGTGTCGGAAATTCTGTGGGGATGTGCACGGAAAGCTGTGCACGGAAAAGTCTTGGTGCCAGCAGCCTAGGGACCCCGGGGGGGCCGACTCGTCGCCCCAGGGAAGGAGGCGCGAGTAGGCGCAAAGTCGGACGCCGCCCTTAGGGGACGCACCAAGAGGATGAGGCATGCCCTTGTTGACGCCGGTATCCGGGGTGCGCCCCGGCACCGCCCGAAGGCCGTCCGGCACGACAAACCGCAGGCAGGCGGTACTCTGGCCTCTCCGCGCGGGGCCGCCCCGTTCCCCCGATCAACCCCCAAGCGCAATCCGGGACATGCGGTCCCGTCGAGAGGATGCAGGCGATGGGAAGCGCCGTTCCCCGGGCCCTCGTGCTCGCGGATTCCGACAGCCGGTGGAAGTGGGCCGCCCTCGTCGCCAGGCAGCTCGCGCCCAAGCACGCCCTCGACGCGCGTTTCCTGCACACCTCGACCACGCCGACCGAGCGGCAGATCTCGGAAGTTGGGGTCGTCCCCGACACCAGCAAGGTCGTCACGTACGCGGAGCTGCTCGACGATCCGGCCGTCGCCGAGGCCGACTTGGTGGTCCTCGGGACCATCGGCGGCACCGTGCTCGCCCTTGTCCACAGCCTGGGGATGGCGTGGGACGGCGCGTCCCGCCGCCCCGTCGTCGTCTCCGGCTACGTCGGCGTCGTCTACGAGAACGTGGTGGACGGCCTGCTGCTGCGCGTCGGTTCCGACATCGTGCTGGCCAACAGCCCATACGACGCCAAGCGGTTCCGCGAGGTGTACCGCGGCGTCGGCGCCGACCCGTACAGCGTCGTCGAGGCCGGTCTGCCGTTCCTCGGCGGCGCGCGCCACGACCCGTCCGCCGCCGGCCGCGACCGGCCGTTCACCGTCTGCTTCGCGGTGCAGCCGACCGTGCCCGCCGGCCGCGCCGCCCGCTTCGGCCTGCTCGACAAGCTCCAGCGGCACGCCAGGCGCCACCCCGACCGCGAGGTGCTGCTGAAGCTGCGCGCCCGGGAGGGCGAGACCGCGACCCGCCTGGAACGGCACCCGTACCAGGTGCTGTTCGACGAACTGCCGGACCCGCCGCCCAACCTGAAGGCCGTCCACGGCGACATGGGCGAAGTCCTCGACCGCACCGACCTGCTGGTCACCATCAGCTCGACCGCCGCCATGGAGGCGATCCACCGCGGCATACCCACCGCGATCCTCACCGACTACGGCGTGCGCGAGGCGCACGGCAACCACTTCTTCGTCTCCTCCGGCGCCCTCGCCTCCTTCGCGCAGCTCGACGAGGGCCTGATCCCGCGCGCCGACCACAACTGGGCGGCCGAGCACGGCATCGGCCGCCGCGACCCGTTCGCCGCCGCGAAGACCAGATTCGACCAGCTGCGCGACCGCGTCACGCCGCTGCCGCGCATGCGCCCCTACTACACGCCGCAGAACGCCTCGGACTACCTGGAGGCGCTGCTCGGCCGCCACGGCCTCGGCCTGAGCGGGCGCCCGCTGCCGGCCGGCTCGCCCGCCAACCCCACCGCGGTGCGCAAGCTGATCCAGCGCGGCGCCGGCGGCCTCTACCGGGTGGGGCGCAAGCGCGTGGCCCCCGTCATCCGCCGCCTGGCCCAGGGCTGACAGGGCCGCGTGCGGCTGCATAAGATCGACCGACCTACCGGAACGCCCACGGGAGTGGCCCAGTGAAGCGCCGCCGCACGTCCGCACTGTCCGTCTCCGCCGCCCTCGCCGTGACCGCGGCCGCGCTGCTCACCGGCTGCTCCACCGACGCGCACCCTGGCGCGGCGGCCGTCGTCGGCGGCGAGAAGATCACCGTTTCCACCGTCCAGTCCCAGGTCGAGACCGTCCGCGACGCGCAGCGCGCGCAGCCGGAGGGCGACCAGCTGGTCTCGGCCACGCCGGGGCTCACCCGCGACACCGTCGAGTTCCTCGTCTACGCCCAGGTGCTCGAACACGCGGCGCGCGACGCCGGGGTCGAGGTGACGCGGCGCGACGTGCAGGCCGCGCGCGCCCAGACCGAGCAGAGCATCGGCGGCGCCGACGCGCTCGAACAGGCCGCGCTGATGCCGCAGGGCGGCACGCCGATGGCCGGGGACGAGCAGATCGACCGGATGCTGCGCATCCAGCTGCTGTTCCAGGGCCTGGCGCAGGCGCTCGGCGCCGCGCCGGACGCCTCGGGCGTGCAGCAGGTGGCCGCGACGCTGGCCGAGACCGCCGACGAGGTCGGCGTCGAGATCAACCCGCGGTACGGCACGTGGGACGCGGAGGCCGTCGTGCTGGCCGACGCGCCCGCGCCGTGGCTGAACGCGGGCGGCGAGGAGGCGCAGACGCAGCCGGTTACGCTCGACGGGTGACCGACGGCCGCATCGTTCTGCTGACCACCACCGACCGCGTGGCCCCCGGGCTGCTGTCCTTCGCCGCCTGGGACGCGCTGCGCGGCGCGGACCGCGTGCTGTGCCGCGACGCGGCGCACCCGCAGCTGCCGTATCTCGCCGACGCGGGCGTCTCCGTCGAGACCGGGGCGCCCGAGCTGACCGACGCGCCGGCGCTCGTGGCCGCGTGCGCGGGCGGGCGCACGGTCGTGGTGGTCGCCGCGTCGGACGGCGAGCCGCTGCTGACCGGCGGGCTCGCCGCGCTGGCCGGTTCCGGCCGGGCCGCCGCGCTGCCCGAGCTGGAGCTGCTGCCCGGCTCCTACGACCTGCCAGGCGCGCGGCTGATCGACCTGGTGCAGGTGATGGACCGCATCCGCGCCACCTGCCCGTGGGCCTCCACTCGCACCTCGCGGGACCTGGCGCGCTACGGCCTGGAGGAGATGTACGAGCTGGTCGAGGCCATCGAGGCGGGCGACCGCACGGAGCTGCGGGAGGAGCTGGGCGACGTCCTGCTCCAGGTCGTCTTCCACGCCGCGATCGCGCGGGACGACCCGGAAGCCCCGGACGAGGCGTTCGACATCGACGACGTGGCCGCCGCCATCGTGGCCAAGCTGATCCGCCGCCACCCGCACGTCTTCGGCGGGGAACGGGCCGAGACCGCGGACGACGTGAAGGCGCTGTGGCTGCGCGAGAAGGCGGCGGAGAAGCGGCGTGAGTCGGTGACGGACGGCGTTCCGCTGGGCCAGCCAGGCCTTGCCCTGGCCGCGAAGCTGGCCGCCCGCGCCCGCACCGCGGGCCTGGACGCGGCGCTGCCGGGCCCCGCGGACGGATTCGGCCACCGGCTGCTCGCGCTGGCCGCCGAGGCGGAGGCGGCGGGCGTCGACCCGGAGACCGCCCTGCGCGGCGCGGCCCGCGCCTACCGCGACGCCATCCGCGCCGCGGAGACCCGCACGGCGCCGGGCCGCACGGCCTGACGCGGCACGGCCTGCCGCCGCACGGCCTGCCGCCGCACGGCCTGCCGCCGCACGGCCTGCCGCCCGGGGCGCGTCCGCGCGGCGGACGCGCCCCGGGCAGCAGCGGTCAGATGCCCTCGGGCGGCAGCAGGCGGTGCGGGGCCGCGCCGGTCAGGAGGGTGGCCAGGCCGCTGAACACGTCCTGCCCGAGGTACCAGTCGCCGGTGTGGTCCACGCAGTACAACCGCCCCTCGCGGTCCACCGCGAGCAGCGCCGTGCCGCCGCCCTCCTCGCCCAGCGGGCAGAGCCGGGTGTCGAGCGCGCGGCCGAGGTCCCCGAGCGTTCGCGCCCAGTGCAGTCCTGCCAGCGGGTCGATGACCACCGGGGTGGCGGCGAACTCCCGCCCCGGGCCCACCGGGTGCAGGCGCAGCGCGCCCAGTTCGGCCCACGTCTCGAACGCCGCCGGAAACAGGCTGTGCGGATGGCCCTGCGGGGAACGGTGACCGCTGAGCGCGTCCGCCCAGCTCTCCGCCTGCGCGGTGTGCCGGCGGCCCGGCTCCCAGCCCGCCGCGGCCAGGGCCTGGTCGACGGTGCCGGCCGACCAGGGGCCGCCGGTGGCCAGGGTGTCCGCGCCCGCGGGCGCGCCGGGCACCGCACTGATGCTGCGCACGCCGAGCCGCGCCAGCAGCACGGTGCACGAGCGGCAGTGCGGCGCGTACGCGCCGTGCTGCGGGTCGCCGTCCTCGCGGATGTGCCGCGTGGTGATGCCCGCGTCGTGCAGCGCGGCACGGGCCTGGGGAAGCGTGTGTGCGTCCGCCTCCAGCAGGCAGCGCGAGAGCAGCGCGGGCTCGGGGCAGCGGCCCAGATGGCGTTCGCGCTGCGCGGCGCCGAGATCGCCGAGGATCTCGGCGACCAGCGGGTGCAGGTCGGGGACGGCGGGGGCGCGGCTGGCCGTGCCGGTCAGGGCCTGGGATCTGACCGGCAGGGACAGGGCGGCGGCGGTGGTCGGCAGGATGCCGTCGCGGCGGTGCAGAAGCACGGGGGGCGCCCCGGCGGGGCCCCGCTGCTGGCCGGGATCGCCCGGCGGCTGGCCGTGGGTATCCGATATCACGTGGACGATCGTGCCACCGTCATCCTCAGCCCATAGGCTGTGCGGCAACAGCGTGACGTAACAGCAGGGGGCGTACCGCCATGACGACAGGTCGGCTCGGGCAGCAGGCCGCGCCACCGAACAGGGCCTATGCCGGACAGGTCGTGCAATTCCCCGACCCGGTCCGGGCCGCCCGCTTTCCGCAGGGAATCCGGGTCGACGCGGACGGCTTCCCCGACTTCTCGCCCTACGCGAGAGCGGCGGCCGAGATCGCCGAGCCCCCCGAGGGCTTCGGCGTCGACGAGCTGCGGCTGACGGACTACGTGTCGGCGAACGCCGCGCTGCACGCGTCAGGACACGAGTTGTGGGCGGACCTGCCGCACGTGGCGACGCCGCACGGCTGGACGTGGCACCACGTGGCCAGATCCAGGCGCCTTGAGCTGGTGCCGGTCGAGGTGAAGGCGCTGTTGCGGCACCACGGCGGTCTCGCCACCACGCAGGTCGACCAGACCAAGCGCGGCACCCGGCCGCTGGCCGAGACCAAGCCGGTGCACTTCGCGGTGCCGCACACGGTCGCGGTGCCGGAGGACCGGGTCCTCGCGGCCGAGGAGCGCCTCGGCTGCCGGCTGCCCGAGGCGTACCGCTCGTTCCTCAAGGCGGGCGGCGGCTGCGCCCCGGTGGGCGTGGCGCTCGACGCGGACCTGGGGCTGCTGGTCGACCAGCCGTTCTTCACCCTGCGCGAGGAGGCCGCGGTCAATGACCTCGTCTACATCAACAAGTGCCTGCGCGACCACCTGACGAAGGACTATCTGGCCGTCGCCTTCGTGCAGGGCGGCATCCTGGCGGTGCGGGTGAAGGGCGAGGGGGCCGGCTCGGTGTGGCTGTGCGCCTACGACGACTTCAGGGACCGGGACGGGCTGACCGTCGCCCAGCGGGTCGCGGAGCTGCTGATGCCGTGCGGCGCGGACTTCGACGACTTCCTGCTGCGGCTCGCCGGCAGCCCGCCCGAGCTGACGACCGTGGCCGATCTGATGGTGGACGGCGGGTTCGCGAACGCCGTCCCGGTGGAGGGATGAGCCCGTGGTCACGTTCGCACAGGCACAGGAGCGCGCCGAGCGCTGGGTGAACGGTTCGGCGTCCGCGGAGCCGCGCCACGAGGTGCGCATCCGCGAGTTCGACCTCGGATTCGTCGCCTGGGCCGAGGACCCGGGCGGCGGCACGGCCGGCGGCGGGAAGCTGGTGATCGCCAGGGACAGCGGCGACACCACGCTGTGGCCCGCGCTCGCGGTCGGCGAGGTCATCCGCCGCTACGAGGAGGAGTACGGCTCGGCCGCCGCGGCCGAGCCGCCGCCCGCGCCCGCGCAGTCCGTCGACCTGAACGCCACGTCGTTCCTGCTGACGCCGCCGCAGTGGCTCCAGGAGGCCGCCGACCGGGCGGGCGTGCCCGGCGGCGCCCCGCCGCCCGCGGCGCCCGAGCCCGCGGCTCCCCCGGCCCCCGAGCCCGCCGCGCCTTCGGCTCCCGAGCCCGCGGCCGCCGCGCAGGCGCCGCCCGATGCCTCGCCGTGGGCCGGCAAGGACACCACGCCGCCCGCCAGCAGCCCGTGGGCGGGCAAGGACGTGCGGCCCGAGCCGAGCAGTTCGCCGTGGGCGGGCACCGACACCTCGGGCAGCGACACGGACGCCGAGTCCGTCGCGCCGCCCGCCACCGTCTTCTCGGCGCCCGTGGTGCTCGACGAGGACGAGAGCACGCCGCCGCCGGCCGCGCCCTCGTCGGAGGCGCGGACGGCCGTGATGCCGCAGGGCAGCGCGCTGCCGAGGACCCGCGTGCACGAGCCGACCCCGCCCGCGGCCGGGCCGCCCACGCCGCCGCCGTCACCCCCGCCGCCCTCGGCCCCGCCCGGCACCCCGCCCGGCACCCCGCTGGGCCCGCCGCCCACGCCGGGACCGCCGCCGTTCCCCGGACCGCACGGCGCCGCGGACCTCGCGACCGCCGACACCGACAGGTCGCTGCCCGGCCCGCCGCCGGGCCCCGGCGGCGGGCGCGGCGCGGGCGTGCCGCCGCCGCCCGGCGCCCCTGGCGCCCCCGGCGGGGGCCGCCCGGCGGGCGGCCCGCCGCCGGACGCGGCGGCGACGGACGGCGCGGGCCCCGCGTACGTGCCGACGCAGACCGTCGACCCCGAGGTGGTGGCCGCCCTGCGGAACCCGGGGCAGCAGCCCCCGCCGCCGCCCCCCGCCCCCGGGCCGCCCGCGGCGAGCGCGCCGCCGCCCGGCGGCATGCCGCCCCCGCCGGGGCCCGCGGCGGGGCCCCCGCCGCCGCCCGGCGCCGGGTACGGCTACCCGCAGCCCGGGCAGCCCGCGGTCGGCTCCGGCTACATGGCGGTACTGCGCTACCGCGCCCCCGACGGCTCCGAGCAGCAGCTGATCCGCCGCTCCGCGCCCGGCATGCCGCATCCGGAGTGGCAGATCCTGCACGAGCTGCACAGCATGAACGTGCCGCCGCAGCAGGTCATCGAGCTGCACACCGAGCTGCAGTCCTGCGAGCTGCCCGGCGGCTACTGCGCGCGCATGATCCGCGAGACGTGGCCGCAGGTACGGATCACCCACACCGCCGCGTACGGGCGCGACCTGGCGTCCCGGCAGACGGGGGTGCGGCATCTGGTGGAGCACCAGGACGAGTTGCAGCAGTTCGCCGACGGGCCGCCGCGTTCCGCGCCGGTGCGTGCGCCGCTGCCGCAGCAGCAGCCGGCGCCCGCCGTGGGGCTCGACGTGATCGGCCAGGAGCTGGCGCAGGCGTTCGGCCCGCAGGGCGTCTTCCGGTACACGCCGCAGACGGTGTCGCGGCAGGGCGTTCCCGAGATCGTGGCGCAGACGCTGGTGTGGTCGGGACTGCCGCTGGAGATCGGGCCGTTCTTCTGGGCGCAGGCGCAGGCCGGCCGGCCGGTGCCGACGCTGGGCGAGCTGGCGATGGAACGCGGCATCCAGCCGGCGCCGGACGCGGGCTCCTACCTGGTGATGGGCACCGACTTCGGGCGGCAGTTGTGCGTGCAGTACGGAACGGCCGCGATCGTCGCGGTGCCGCTGGAGGCGGGCCCCGGCGGCCAGGTGGTGCCGCCGCAGTTCGTCAACGCCTCGCTGCCGCAGTTCGCCCGCTGCATGGCGCTGCTGGGGCGGATGTGGCGGCTGCGCCTGGGGCTGAACTCGGAGCAGGCCGGGCGCTGGACGACGGACTTCCAGATGCAGCTGGCCTCGCTCGACCCGATGGCGGTGGCCGATCCGGAGAGCTGGTGGTCCGTCCTTCTGGAACAGATGTGGGACGGTCTGCTTTAGCGGGGACCCTTCCCCCATGACGGATTTCGGCATGGCGCGTGGCCGTGGATACCGGCCGGCGCAAGTGGACCGGGTGCTTGCGCAACTGACGGCGGACCGGGATCTGGCGTGGCGCCGGGTGGCCGAGCTGAGCGCGCGGGTCGAGGAGTTGACCGGCGAGGCCGCGCGGCTGGCGGCCGTGGTGGCGGCGCTGCCGCCGCCCGCGTTCGACACGCTGGGCAAGCGGGCCGCCGAGCTGCTCGCCGAGGTCGAGGCGGAGGCCGCGGAGTTGAGCCGCGCCGCGGACGCGGAGGCGTCGCGGCTGTTCGACGCGGCCGTGGCGACGGCCGCCGCCCTGCGCGACGCGGCGCGGGCCGACGCGGCGCGCCGCCGCGGCGAGGCGGACGCGGCGGCGGACGGCGTGGTGGCCGCGGCGCAGGCGGCGGCGTCACGGCTGGTCGGCGACGCGCGCGCGCAGGCGGACGCGCTGCGGGCGGAGGCCGAGGGCGTGCTCGCCGGGGTGCGGGAGCGCTGCACGCGGCTCGCGGAGCAGCAGCGGCGGGAACAGGCCGCGGCGCAGCGGGCGTTGGACGAACGGCTGGCGGCCGGTGAGCGCGTGGTCGAGGCGCGGGTCTCGGAGCTGACGGCGCGCGCGGAGCGCACGCTCGCCGAGGCGCGCCGCGGTCTTGAGGAGGCGGAGGCGGAGGCCCGCGCGCGGGAGGACGCGGCGGAGGCACGGCGCGCGGAGCTGCTGGCGGACGCCCGCGTGCGCAGGCAGCGCGTGGAGCGGGAGAGCGAACGGCTGGCGGAGGAGCTGGCCGAGGAGTCCGAGCGGGTGCGGGCGCACCTGGACCACATCCGCACCACGCTGGCGGCGCTGACCGGCAGGACCCCGCGCCGCCGCGCGCCGCGGGACCCGGAGTACCCGGAGGCCCCGGAGGACGGGACCTAGCAGGGCCGGCGGGCGGTGCGGTCCAGGTCAGGCGGGTGGGCCCGGGGGCGTCGGTATCCTCGGGAGTCCCGATCCCTGGACCGAAGGACGCGATCTTCGTGAGCTTCATCCGCCCGGCAGCCGTCATCGTTCTCGCAGCGGGTGAGGGGACCCGCATGAAGTCCGCGACGCCCAAGGTGCTGCACGACATCTGTGGCCGTTCGCTGCTGGGGCACGTGGTGGCCGCCTGCCGCGAACTGACGCCCGAGGAGCTGGTCGTGGTGGTGGGCCACGGCCGGGAGCAGGTGACCGCGCACCTGGCCCGGGCGGACCCCGGCGCGCGCGCCGCGGTGCAGCACGAGCAGCGCGGCACGGCGCACGCCGTGCGCGCCGGGCTCGAAGCGCTGAACGGCGCGGACGGCGTCGCCGGGACGGTTCTCGTGACGTGCGGGGACATCCCGATGCAGACCCCGGAGACGCTGCGGGCGCTGGCCGAGGCGCATCAGGCGCAGGGCAACGCGGTCACCGTGCTGACGATGGAGCTGCCCGACGCGGCCGGGTACGGCCGGGTGCTGCGCGGTCCGGACGGTTCGGTCACGGAGATCGTGGAGCACCGGGACGCCTCGGGCGCGCAGCTCGCGGTACGGGAGGTCAACTCGGGGGTCTTCGCGTTCGACGGGCGCCTGCTGGCCGAGGCGCTGGGCCGGGTGGGCACGGACAACAGCCAGGGCGAGGAGTATCTGCCGGACGTGCTGCGGATTCTGCGCGACGAGGGCCACCGGGTGGGCGCCGAACGGGCCGCGGACCACCGGGAGCTGGTGGGCATCAACAACCGGGTGCAGCTGGCGCAGGCCAGGCGGATGCTGAACGACCGGCTGCTTGAGCGGGCCATGCTGGCGGGGGCGACGATCGTCGATCCGGCGACGACGTGGATCGACGCGCAGGTCACGTTCGAGCCGGACGCGCTGGTGCACCCGGGCACGCAGCTGCTCGGCGCCACGCACCTGGCCGCGGGCGCGGAAGTGGGCCCCGGCTGCCGCCTCACGGACACGGTGGTGGGCGCGGGCGCGGTGGTGAGCAACACGGTGGCGGAGAGCGCCGAGATCGGGGCGGCGGCGCACGTCGGCCCCTTCGCCTATCTGCGGCCGGGTACGGTCCTCGGCCCGGCGGCGAAGGCGGGGACTTTCGTGGAGATGAAGAACTCCTCGATCGGCGAGGGCACGAAGGTGCCGCATCTCTCATACGTCGGCGACGCGACGATCGGCGATCACACGAACATCGGTGCGGCAAGCGTGTTCGTCAACTACGACGGCGAGGCGAAGCATCACACGACGATCGGTTCCTACTGCAAGACCGGCTCGGACAATATGTTCGTGGCACCGGTCACGGTTGGGGACGGTTCGTACACCGCGGCGGGCTCCGTGATCACCAAGGACGTGCCGCCGGGGTCACTCGCGGTAGCCAGGGGACAGCAGCGGAACATCGAGGGCTGGGTCGCGCGCAAGCGCCCGGGCACCGCGGCCGCACAGGCGGCCGATGCGGCTCTAGCTGCGACGGAGCACAAGGAGGAGCCGGAGTGAGAGGGGCGTACCGTAGAGGTGCCCCGGTGGGGTGAACGAGCGCGACCGCGGATGCCAAGGAGACGTACTGTGACCGGGATCAAGACGACCGGCGAGAAGAAACTCATGCTCTTTTCCGGCCGCGCCCACCCGGAGCTGGCGCAGGAAGTCGCCGGCGAATTGGGGGTGGGACTGGTCCCCACCAAGGCCCAGGACTTTGCGAACGGCGAGATTTACGTACGCTTTCAGGAGTCGGTGCGCGGTGCCGACTGTTTTCTGATGCAGAGTCACACGGCGCCGATCAATAAGTGGATCATGGAGCAGCTGATCATGATTGATGCGCTGAAGCGGGCGTCCGCGCGCAGCATCTCCGTGATCATTCCCTTCTACGGCTATGCGCGGCAGGACAAGAAACACCGCGGCCGTGAGCCGATTTCCGCGCGGCTGATGGCGGACATGCTGAAGACGGCGGGCGCCGACCGCATCATCACCATGGACCTGCACGCCGACCAGGTGCAGGGCTACTTCGACGGCCCGGTGGACCACCTGTTCGCGCTGCCCCTCCTCACCGAGTACATCGCGGGCCGGGTCGACCGGCAGAAGCTCACGGTGGTCTCGCCCGACGCCGGGCGGGTCCGGGTCGCGGACCGGTGGGCCGACCGGCTCGCGGCGCCGCTGGCGATCGTGCACAAGCGGCGCGACCCGGACGTCGCCAACCAGGTCACGGTGCACGAGGTCGTCGGCGACGTGCGCGGCCGGGTGTGCGTGCTGGTGGACGACATGATCGACACCGGCGGCACCATCTGCGCGGCGGCGGACGCGCTGTTCGCCAACGGCGCGGAGGACGTGATCGTCGCGGCCACGCACGGCGTGCTCTCCGGCCCGGCCGCCGACCGCCTGAAAAACTCGAAGGTGAGCGAGTTCATCTTCACCAATTCCCTGCCCACGCCCCGGCAGGTGGCGCTCGACAAGATCACCGTGCTGTCCATGGCCCCGACGATCGCCAGGGCGGTCCGCGAGGTCTTCGAGGACGGCTCGGTCACCAGCCTCTTCGAGGGCGACGCGTAGGGCCCGCGGCGGGCGGGCCCGCCGGCGCCCGCCGGCGCCCGCCCGCGCCGGCCGGGCCGGCCGGGCCGCCGCCGTTTTCCGTGGCGGCCCGGCCGGCGGGTACACTCGCCGGGTTGCTCGGCGAGGGAGGGCCCCGGTGGCTCATCCGTTATCGACGCGCTCCTTGTGGCAGGTCCTGTCCGGGCCGGGTGACGCTCAGAGCCGTTCCCGGCTTTCCGATCCGGCCCAGTTCCATCCGAGGAGTGCAGCAGCCATGGCTGATGTGAAGATCACCGCCGAGCCCCGCTCGGAGTTCGGCAAGGGCGCGTCGCGCCGTATCCGCGCCGTCGGCAAGGTGCCGGCCGTCGTCTACGGGCACGGCGCCGAGCCCGTGCACGTGACGCTGCCGGGCCACGAGCTGATGATGGCCCTCAAGACGTCGAACGTGCTGATCACCCTGGACGTCGAGGGCCGCCAGGAGCTGGTGATCCCCAAGGCCGTCCAGCGCGAGGCGATCCGCGGCTTCCTCGTCCACGTCGACCTGCTGACCGTCAAGCGCGGCGAGAAGGTCACCGTCGAGGTCCCGGTGCAGACCGAGGGCGAGCTGGCCCCGGGCGGCGGCCTGATCGAGCACGTGCTGAACGCGCTGCCGGTCGAGGCCGAGGCCACCCACATCCCCGAGTCCCTCACCGTGTCCATCCAGGGCCTGGAGACGGGCGCCTCCGTGCTCGCCAAGGACGTTCCGCTGCCGGCCGGCACCACGCTGGCCATCGACGGCGAGGACGTCGTGCTCCAGGTGCTGCAGCCGCAGGCCGAGGAGCCGGCGCCGGAAGGCGCGGCGGAGGGCGAGACGGGCGCCTGAGCCCGGTCCGGCGCAAGGCGGCGTGAGGGAAGGCTGTGATCGTGGACGAACCCTGGCTCATCGTGGGACTCGGCAACCCCGGGCCGCAGTACGCGGGCAACCGGCACAATGTCGGCTTCATGACCGCCGACCTGCTCGCCGACCGCATCGGCGGCACGTTCAAGTCCCACAAGGCGCGCGCGATGGTGCTCGAAGGGCGCCTGGGCGCGCCGGGCGCGGGCGGGCCGCGGGTCGTGGTGGCCAAGCCCCTCTCGTTCATGAACCTTTCCGGCGGCCCCGTCTCGGCGCTGTGCGCCTTCTACCGGGTGCCGCCCGACCGCCTCGTCGTGATCCACGACGAGCTGGACATCGGCTACGGCGTGCTGCGGCTGAAGCGGGGCGGCGGGGACAACGGGCACAACGGCCTGAAGTCCGTGACCGCCTCGCTCGGCCGCGACTACTTCCGCATCCGCTTCGGCGTCGGCCGGCCGCCGGGGCGCATGGACGTGGCGGCGTACGTGCTGCGGGACTTCGGCACGGCCGAGCGCAAGGAGCTGGACTACTTCGTGGACCGCGCGGCGGACGCGACCGAGGCGCTGGTCACCCAGGGGCTCGAACGGGCGCAGAGCACCTACAACAGCTGACGGGGCTTGACCGCGCGTACGCCCGTGGCCAAAGATCTGCGGCATGTCGTCCGCCGTTGCCAAGCGCAGCCGCGTCCGCCGGGCCGGGGAGCGCGCGTTCGGGGCGCTGCTGCTGGCACGGCTGGCCGTCATGTGGCTGCTGGCCCTGCTGCTCGTGGTCGCCGGCGCCTGGGCGTCCTTCGACACCGCGCGCCACTCCGTGGTCACCGACGGGCGGGAGCGCGGCACGATGCTCCTGGCGGACTGTGACCGCCAGGCGTGCCGCGGGCCGTTCGACGGGACCGGCGAGACAGTCGTGCTGGAGCAGACCGTGGCCCGGCAGGAGGGCGAGCACCTGGCGGTGGCGCTGATCCCGGGCGGCGACGAAGTGGTGCGCACCGGCTGGGCCGGTGCGCTGTACGGCAGCCTGCCGCTGTTCGGCGCGCTGCTGCTGGCCTCCCTCGTCATCGGCGGCGGCCTGCGCATGTACCGCACGGCCGTGTCGGCCGCCGCGACCGCACTCGCGCTGATCGCGGCGACGTTCGCCCTGTGGATCTGACCCAGCACACCTACGCGGCGGGGCGCGGGGGGCGGTGGACCGCCATGACCAGGATGGCCGCCGCCGCGCAGAGGCCGCCCGCCGTCGTCCAGGCCAGGTCGTAGGAGCCGGTGGCGTCGCGGACCAGGCCGGCGCCGAACGCAACGAGCGCGGCCCCGAGTTGGTGGGAGGCGAGCACCCAGCCGAAGACGACGCCGCCGTCCGCGCCGAAGTGCTCGCGGCACAGGGCGATGGTCGGCGGCACCGTGGCCACCCAGTCGAGGCCGTAGAAGACGACGAACAGCAGCATCGGCGGGTGCACGTTTCCGGCCATCAGCATCGGCAGGAACAGCAGCGAGAGGCCGCGCAGCCCGTAGTAGACGGCCAGCAGCCGCCGCGCGTCGTACCGGTCGGTCAGCCAGCCGGAGCAGACCGTGCCGACCAGGTCGAAGATCCCGATGAGCGCGAGCAGCGAGGCGGCCACCGGAACGGGCATCCCGTGGTCGTGGGCGCCGGGCACGAAGTGCGTGCCGATCAGCCCGTTGGTGGAGGCGCCGCAGATCGCGAACGAGGCCGCGAGCAGCCAGAACACGCGGGTGCGCGCGGCGCGGGCGAGCGCGCGCAGCGTCCGCCTGGCCGCGCCGGGCGGCGCGGGCGGCGGGGCGGTCCAGTCCGCGCCCGCGCCGTAGGGCCGCAGGCCGACGTCTTCGGGCCGATCGCGCAGCAGCCACACCACCAGCGGCACGACGGCCACCGCGCACGCGGCGATGGTGAGGGAGGCGAACCGCCAGCCGGGGCCTTCGGCGAGGAGGCCGACCAGCGGCAGGAAGACCAGGTTCCCCGCGGCGCCCCCGGCCGTCAGGATGCCCGTGACCAGGCCGCGCCGCGCGACGAACCAGCGCCCGGCGACGGTGCCCGCGAACGCCAGCGCCATGGAGCCGGCGCCGAGCCCGACGAGGACGCCCCAGCACAGCACGAGTTGCCACTGGCTGGTCATGAAGACGGTCAGCCCGCTGCCCGCCGCTATCAGCAGCAACGCGCCCGCGACGACACGGCGGATGCCGTACCGCTCCATCAGCGCGGTGGCGAAGGGCGCGGTGAAGCCGTACAGCAGCAGGTTGACGGAGACGGCGAACGAGATGCTGCCGCGCGACCAGCCGAACTCCTCGTGCAGCGGGTCGATGAGCACGCCGGTCGCGGCGCGGAAGCCGGCCGCGCCGATCAGCACGAGGAACGCGACGGCGGCCACCCACCAGGCCGGGTGCACGCGGGGCGGGGCCGTGCGATGACGTCGCGCGGCGGCGGCAGTGGGTTCTGCGGTCCTGGTCACCCGCCGATCGTGCGGCACGGGCCCGGCCGGAACGAGTGGCCCGATGGCCATCATGTGCAAGGATCGGGCCATGGGCGTTTTCGGGCCGACGGGCCGTCACCGGGTCGCCGTGCTGGTGCGGCACGGGCTGCTGCCGATCGAGCTGGGCATCCCGCACCGCATCATGGGCATGGCGAAGTCGGCCTCGGGCGCCCGGCTGTACGACGTGGTGACCTGCGCGGCCGCCCCGGGCCCCGTGCGCACGGACGCGGACTTCACCGTCGAGGTGCGGCACGGCCCCGAGGCGCTCGCGGAGGCCGACACCGTGATCGTGCCGGCCGCGCACGAGCGGGACGAGACGTACGGCACGGACCGGCTGCCGGCGCCGCTGGCCGCCGCCCTCGGCCGGATACGGCCGGGCGCGCGTATCGCCTCGATCTGCACCGGCGCGTTCGTGCTGGCCGCCGCCGGGCTGCTGGACGGCCGCCGCGCCACGACGCACTGGGCGGCGTGCGACCGGTTCCGCGCGCTGTTCCCGCGGGTGCGGCTGGACCCGGACATCCTCTACGCGGAGGACGGCCACGTCCTGACGTCGGCGGGCGTCGCCTCGGGGATCGACCTGTGCCTGCACATGGTGCGCACGGACTTCGGCGCGGCCGTGGCCAATGCGGTGGCCCGCCGTACCGTGGTCCCGCCGCACCGCGACGGCGGGCAGGCACAGTTCGTCGAACGTCCCGTGCCCGCCCCCCGGGTGCACTCCACCGGCCGGGCCCGCGCCTATGCGCTCGCGCACCTGGACCGGCCGCTGCCGCTGGCCGAGCTGGCCGCCCAGGAGGCGATGAGCGTGCGGACGTTCACCCGCAGGTTCCGCGAGGAGACCGGGGTGTCGCCGCAGCGCTGGCTGACCGGGCAGCGCATCGAACGGGCCAGGCAGCTGCTGGAGGACAGCGACCTGCCGGTGGACCGCATCGCGCACGCCTCTGGCTTCGGCACCGCGGCGTCGCTGCGCCAGCACCTCCAGGCCGTCCTCGGCGTCTCGCCCACCGCCTACCGCCGCACGTTCCGCACGTTCCGCGCGGGCGGCTGACGGCGGGCGAGCCGTGCGCCGGCCGCGGTGTCAGCCGGTGTTGCGCAGCCCGGCGGCGACGCCGTTGACCGTGAGCAGCAGCGCGCGGGACAGCAGCTGGTCGGGCTCCTCGCCGCGCGCGGCGGCCTCCCGCTGCCGGTGCAGCAGCGTCACCTGGAGGTAGGAGATCGGGTCCAGGTAGGCGTCGCGGATGCGCAGGGTGCGCTGGAGCGCGGGGTTGGCGTCCAGCAGCTCCTGTTCGCCGGTGATGCGCAGCACCTCGGCCACGGTCAGCGCGTGCTCGGTCTCGATGGTGTGGAAGACGTGCTTCAGCTCCTCGGGCACCAGCGTCTCCACGTAGTGCCTGGCGATGCGCAGGTCCGTCTTGGCCAGCGTCATCTCCACGTTCGCCAGGAAGTTGCGGAAGAAGTGCCAGTGCTCGAACGCCTCGGCGAGCACGTCGTCGAGCCCGGCCTCCCTGGCGGCCCGCAGCCCGGAGCCCACGCCGAACCAGCCGGGCACGATCTGCCGCGACTGCGTCCAGCCGAAGACCCACGGGATGGCCCGCAGCCCGTCGAGCCCCGCGCCGCTGTCGGGGCGGCGGGAGGGGCGGGAGCCGAGGTGCAGGTCGGCGAGCTGGTCCACGGGGGTGGAGGCGAAGAAGTACGCGGGCAGGTCCCGGTCCTCGACCAGCCCGCGGTAGGCGGTGTGCGCGGCCTCGGACACGGTGTCCATCGCCGCGTCCCAGCGGGCCAGCGCCTCCGTCGACTGGCGGGGCGCGGTGTGCAGCGCGGACGCCTGAAGGGTCGCGGACACCGTCAGCTCCAGATTCTCCCGGGCCAGGGACGGCACGAGGTACTTGTCGGAGATGACCTCGCCCTGCTCGGTGACCTTGATCTCACCCTCCAGGGTGCCCCAGGGCTGCGCGAGGATCGCGTCGTGCGTCGGGCCGCCGCCGCGGCCGACGGTGCCGCCGCGGCCGTGGAAGAGGCGCAGCCGCACCCCGTGCCGGTGCGCGACGTCGCGCAGCCGCCGCTGGGCGCGGTGGATCTCCCACTGCGAGGTCGTGATCCCGCCGAACTTCGATGAGTCGCTGTAGCCGAGCATGACCTCCTGCACGTCGTCGCGCAGGGACACCAGACGGCGGTAGGAGGGGTCGGAGAGCATCGCGTCGAGCAGCTCGTCGGCGATCCGCAGCTCGTCGGTGGTCTCCAGCAGCGGAACGATGCCGATGCGGGCCCAGCCCGCGTGCAGGTCGACGAGGCCGGCCTCGCGGGCCAGCACGGCCGCCGCGAACACGTCGTCCGCGCCCTGGCACATGGAAATGATGTACGACTCGATGACCTCGGGCCCGAAGGTGTCCAGCGCCCGGCGCACCGTCGAGAAGACCCCCAGCGTCTTGGCGCCCGCGGCGTCGAGCGGGGCCGGGGTGGGCGCGAGGGGGCGGCGCGAACGCAGCTCTCTGGCCAGCACCTTGAGGCGGTATTCGCGCGGCATGTCGGCGTACCGCCAGGACTCCTCGCCGAGCCGGTCGAAGAGCTGCCCGAGCGCGTGGTGGTGAGCGTCCGCGTGCTCGCGCACGTCCATCGTGGCCAGCTGGAGCCCGAACGCGGCCAGCGTCCGCATCAGCCGTTCGAGACGCCCGTCCGCGATCAGCCCGCCGCGGTGCTCGCGCAGCGAGGTCTGCACCAGCCGCAGGTCGTCCAGGAGGTCACCGGTGCCGCGGTAGTCGCGGCCCGGCACGTGCGGGCTGTCGTCCTTGAGCCTGGCCCTGGTGTTGACCAGCTTCTGCCGGACGCAGGTGACCTTCAGCCGGTACGGCTCCTCCGCGTTCAGCCGCTTGTACCGCGGGGTGATCTCCGGCAGCGCCGCCAGGTCGCGCTCCAGCGAGTCCAGCAGCTCCTGCCCGGCGCCGCTGTTGCGGATGGAGTTGGACAGCGCGCCGCGCAGCTCGTCGATGTGCGCGAGCGCGCTGGAGATGCCGTGCTCGTGCTGGAGCAGCAGCACATCCCAGGTCACGCCGGGCGTGACGTTCGGATTGCCGTCGCGGTCGCCGCCGATCCACGTGCCGAACGTCAGCGGCCTGCTGCCCGTGGGCAGCGGGGCGCCGGCCCGCTCCAGCTCGGCGCCCAGGTCCTCCAGCACGTCCCCGACGGCGCCGGCGTGCAGCTCGTCCAGGTAGTACACCGCGTTGCGCGCCTCGTCGGCGGGCTCGGGGCGGGCCACGCGCAGCTCGTCCGTCTGCCAGATGAGGTCGATGTTCTCGGCCAGCCGCAGGTCGGTGCGCCGCCGGTCGCCGCCGTGCTCGGACTCGGGGTGGTCGAGCAGCTCGGCGATCTTGCGGAGCTTGGTCAGGACGGACCGGCGGGCCGCCTCGGTGGGGTGCGCGGTGAACACCGGGCGCACGCCCAGGTTGGCCACGGTCTGCCGCAGGTGGCCGGGGTCGGCGTCCTTCAGCATGTCCGCGGTGCGCGACAGCTCCCCGCCCTCGGCGGCCCGCCGCTCCCGCAGCTCGCGGCCGCGGTGCACCTGCTCGGTGACGTTGGCGAGGTGGAAGTAGGTGGAGAACGCGCGGACCAGCTTGGCCGCGGTCGCCAGGTCGGTGTCGCCGAGCAGGGTGGCGGCGGCCTCGCCGTCACTGCGGGTCAGCGCCCTGACCTGCTCGACGAGATCGAGCAGGGCCTGCCCGTCCTGCCGGACCAGCGTTTCGCCGAGCAGGTCGCCGAGGCGGCGGATGTCGGCGCGCAGCGCGCTGCTGCTCTCCGGCGCCCCCTTGGCGTCCGGTACCTCGGCCTTGGTCGGCGGCTGCGGGTGGCTCTGGCTGTCGGGACTGCTCACGGCGGCTCCTCGTGGCGGACTCGGATGGCTGGTCGTTGGCACGTCGCGGACCGCGCTGTCCGACATGCACCATCGTAATGAGGCGGGGCTACGGCAGGGTCACATCGTGTCGCCTGGGAACAAGGACATGGTGACCACGAAGCGAAATGGCGATACTTACGTTGCCGTAGGTTACGGTCCCGTAGGTGGCTGAAGCCTTCCTTGACATGCCCTCCCCCGAGGAACCGCCCATGCCCGCATCCCCAGGTCCCGTACCCACCTCGCGACAGACGACGCCCGCGGCGGACGAGTTGCCGCCCTCCGGAACGCTGGGCGGCGAGCGGCGCCGCTCGGTTGAGCAGATCGCCCTGCTCCTCTTCATCACCGTCCCCTTCCTCGCCCTGATCGCGGCCGTGCCGCTGGCCTGGGGCCGGGGGGTGAGCCTGCTCGATCTCGCGCTGCTCACCGTCTTCTACTTCATCGGCTGCCACGGCATCACGGTCGGCTTCCACCGGTACTTCACGCACGGCGCGTTCAAGGCGAAGCGCCCGCTGAAGATCGCGCTGGCCATCGCCGGGTCGATGGCCGTGGAGGGCCCGCTCGTGCGCTGGGTCGCCGACCACCGCAAGCACCACAAGCACTCGGACGCCGAGGGCGATCCGCATTCGCCGTGGCGGTACGGGGAGACGGTGCCCGCGCTGATGAAGGGCCTGTGGTGGGCCCACATGGGGTGGATGTTCGATACCGAGCAGACCCCGCAGCACCGTTACGCGCCGGACCTGATCAAGGACCGGGATCTGCGGCGGGTCTCGCGGCAGTTCGTGCTGTGGACGACGGTCTCGCTCGGGGCGCCCGCGGTGATCGGCGGGCTTGTCACCTGGTCCTGGCAGGGGGCGGTGAGCGCGTTCTTCTGGGGCTCGCTGGTGCGCGTGGCGCTGCTGCACCACGTCACGTGGTCGATCAACTCCATCTGCCACGCCACCGGCAGGCAGCCGTTCAGGTCGCGCGACCGTTCGGGCAACGTGTGGTGGCTCGCGGTGCTGTCCTGCGGCGAGTCCTGGCACAACCTGCACCACGCCGATCCGACGTGCGCGCGCCACGGCGTGGACCGCGGGCAGCTGGATTCGAGCGCCCGGGTGATCCGCTGGTTCGAGAAGGCCGGCTGGGCCTACGACGTGCGCTGGCCGAAACAGTCACGTATCGATGCCAAGCGGAACACTCCTGACACAAAGCGGGGGGAAAACCGGAAAGAAACGTCGGGTGCCCACGCGGCATGATGGGGATGTGGCGACCGAGAACAGCATCAAGAACAGTGACAAGGAACGGCCGGCGCGCCCCGCGCGGCGGACCCGCCGACGGATGACCGGCACGGAGCGCCGGGAGCAGTTGCTGGACATCGGACGCACGCTGTTCGCCGAGCGCGGCTTCGAGGGCACGTCGGTGGAGGAGATCGCGGCCAAGGCGGGGGTCTCCAAACCCGTGGTCTACGAGCACTTCGGCGGCAAGGAGGGGCTTTACGCGGTCGTCGTGGACCGCGAGATGAGCCGGCTGCTGTCCATGGTGACCGGCGCGCTGACCGCGGGGCATCCGCGCGAGCTGCTCGAACAGGCGGCGTTCGCCCTGCTCGACTACATCGAGCAGTACACCGACGGCTTCCACATCCTGGTGCGGGACTCGCCGGTGGCGCAGTCGACCGGGACGTTCGCCTCGCTCATCGGGGACATCGCCACGCAGGTCGAGGACATCCTGGGGCAGGAGTTCAAGGCCCGCGGCTACGACCAGAAGATGGCGCCCATATACGCGCAGGCGCTGGTCGGGATGGTGGCGCTGACCGGCCAGTGGTGGCTGAGCGTGCGCAAACCGAAGAAGGCCGAGGTGGCGGCGCATCTGGTGAACCTGGCCTGGCACGGGCTCCAGGGGCTCGAACACCGCCCGACGCTGGTCGGCCGCCGCCGGACATGAGGCGACCCCCTCCCCGGCGGTGCCGGGGAAGGGGTCGTCGGGTGCGGACCACCGGTCAGAAGGCCGAAGAACCCGGCGTCCGCGGACCAGTCGGCCTCGCGGCCGGTCAGTGGCTGCTGGCGCCGTTCTCGGACAGGATCGGGATGTCCGACAGGACGTGCGACAGCGGGTCGTCGCCGTCGACCTGCGTCGAGTAGTCCGAGCAGTTCTGCGACGGCTCGCTGTTGAGCAGGTCCTGAACCGCGATGCCGATGATCGGCACCTGGACGTCGATCTGCTGGATCGGGATGCAGAACTTGTTGAACGAGCCGTTGATCAGGCCGATCTGCGGGCTCATGTAGCCACCGGTGGTGGTGTTGCCGTACGCCTGCACCGACCCGTTGCCGTTGGCGGAGTTGGCGGTGCCGTGCTCGTCGTCCCCGCCGACGGCCATGGCGGGGGCGGCGGCGATGCCCGTGGCGCCGAACACCGAGGCGGCGACGGCGACCGTGGCAAGCGACTTCTTGATCACTGGCTTGTCCTTCCGGGTACTTGGGATGCCCTGTTCATTGGAGCGACCTGCACAACGCGTCTGGGCGGATTCGGTTGCCGCCGTTCACCCGAATCGCCCAATCTTGTTGCTCATTCAGCCGGTGTTGACGAATGGGATCAGCGTCGCCCGCGGGCGACGGCGAACACCCGGCGAAAGGGGAAGAGGGTGCCGTGCGGGCCCGCGGGGTAGGCGGCGCGCAGCAGGTGCCGGTACTCGGCCAGGAAGGCGTCGCGCGCCTGGGGGTCGTCGTGCAGGGCGGTCAGCACCGGGCGCAGCCCCGTGCCGCTCATCCAGTCGAGGACCGGGTCCTCGCCCGGCAGCAGTTGCAGGTAGGTCGTCTCCCAGGCGTCGGGCGGGCAGCCGAGGGCGGCCAGCACCTCGAAGTACCCGGCCGGGGTCAGGACGGGCTCGGCGTCGCGGAGCACCCCGGCGAGGCGGGCGCGCCAGCGCGGCCCGGCGGCCAGCTCGCGCAGGAGCACGTGGCTGGGGGCCCCGTGGTTGCCCGGCACCTGGAAGGCGAGCACCCCGCCGGGGGCCAGGGCGTCGAGCCAGCCGGCGAACCGTTCCACATGCCCGGGCACCCACTGGAACGCGGAACTGGACACGATGAGGTCGAACGTTTCACCGGGCCGCCAGTCGGTGAGGTCGGCCCGCTGGAAGGCGAGCGTGCCGGTGCCGCCGGGCACGGGTCCGGCGTGGGCGGCGGCCTCGGCCAGCATGGCGGGCGAGCTGTCGTAGCCGGTGATGCGGGCGGCCGGCCAGCGCTCGGCGAGGAGCAGACTGGGGCGTCCCGGTCCGCAGCCGAGGTCGGCGATGCGCGGCGCCTCGGGCAGCGGGGGGATGCGGGCCATCAGGTCGTGCAGCGGCCGGGCCCGGTGGCCGCTGTGCCGCTCGTACTGGGCAGGGTCCCACGTGGGCGAAGGGGTCGTATGAGGCATGGCGATGATCCTGATACCGGCAATATCTTGATGTCAAGAGGCTCTATATCGTGAGACTTCATGTCGACACAACTACTAGACTGGGCGTATGGAGGACGAGGTTGACCGGCTGGTGGCTGCCTGGCGGCGCGAGCGCCCCGATCTCGACGTGGAGCCGCTGGAAGTGCTCAGCCGGGTCAGCCGGCTGGCCCGCCACCTCGACCGGGCTCGCCGGCTGGCCTTCGCCGAGCACGGGCTCGAGTCGTGGGAGTTCGACGTGCTCACCGCCCTGCGCCGGGCCGGCAGCCCGTACCAGCTGTCCCCCGGGCAGCTCCTCACCCAGACGCTCGTCACCTCCGGCACCATGACCAACCGCATCGACCGGCTGGCCAAGCGCGGCCTGGTCGAGCGGCAGCCCGACCCCAGCGACCGGCGCGGCGTCCTGGTCAGCCTCACCGACTCGGGGCGGCGCCACGCGGACGAGGCCCTGGCCGGGCTGCTGACCCAGGAGCGCGCGCTGCTCGGCGACCTCACCACGGCGCAGCGCCGCGAGCTGGCCGCCCTGCTGCGCGCGCTCACCGCCCCGTTCGACAACACCCCGGCCTGACCGGACATCCCGCGCGAGGCGGCCCGCCGCCGTTCGCTATTCCACGGGGGGAATGCCCGCGCGGCGGGCCAGGGCCACGGCCGCGAGGGTGGAGTGCACGCCGAGCTTGCCCAGCACGTTCTGCATGTGGGTGCGGACGGTGTGCGGGGAGAGGAACAGGCGCTCGGCGACGGCCTTGCGCCCCAGGCCCGCCAGCATGCAGCGCAGCACTTCGAGCTCCCGCGGGGTCAGCGACTCGACGAGGCGCTGGTGCTCGGTGCGGTGGTGGCGGTCGCGGTGCAGTTCGCGCAGGACGCCCGTGAGGAGCGCGGGCGGGACGTGGGTCTCCTCGCGGAGCACGCCGCGGACCACCTGGAGCAGGCGGGCGAGGGAGCTGTCCTTGGCGACCCAGCCGCAGGCGCCCGCGGTGAGGGTGCGAGCCGCCTGCCGGGCGTCATCATCTGCCGCGAGCATGACAGGGTGGAGGCCGGGAAAGCGTTCGCGCGCCGCGGTGAGCAGCGACTCCTCACCCGGCGCCGCACCGTCCAGATCGACGTCGAGCAGCAGCACGTCGAACGCCGGCTCGCCGTTCGGCCTGCCGCGCCCCAGCAGATGCAGGGCCGCGGGCACGCTGCCGACAGCAGTCGCCTCGACGTCCTGCTCCGCGGTGAGCGCGGTGGCGAGCGACTCGGCGAAGATCCGGTGCCCGTCCACGACCAGCACCCGAATACGGTCCACAGCAGCCCCTCGGCTTGGACGACGGGCTCGGCGGGCGCGGCGCCCGGGGCCGCGGCCCCGGGAGGGCCGCACGGCCGCCGCCGCGCGGCACGGTGCCTGGCCGTGGGCGCCGCACCCACCTGTCTCGCCCCCTGAACAGCACCGGCCCCCACCGGTGCTGCCCTTCAGACTACGGCCGAGGGGCTGAGGAGGAAGTGGTTTCGCCGAAGAGCCGATATCGAAGCGATCACAGTGGGAGCCGCTGGGCGCCCGGCGAGGGGATCGCCTCGAAGATGCGCGGGGGGCGGTGCCCCGCGGCGCCGAAGGCGTCCGTGACCGCCGCGCCGATCGCGTCCGCCGCGGCCTCGTCCACCAGCACGATGGCGGAGCCGCCGAACCCGCCGCCCGTCATCCGCGCCCCCAGCGCCCCAGCGGCGCCGGCCGCCGAAACCACCAGGTCCAGCTCGGGGCAGGAGACCTCGAAATCGTCGCGCAGCGAGGCGTGCCCCTCGGTCAGCACCGGGCCGATCTCCCGGGCCAGGCCCGCGTCCAGCAGCTCGATGACGCGCTCCACGCGCCGGTTCTCGGTGACGACGTGCCGAACGCGCCGCCGCACGACCGGGTCCTCGACCCGCTCCAGCGCTCGCCCGAGATCCTCGTGGGGCACGTCGCGCAGGAACGGCACGTCCAGCGCCTTCGCGCCCGCCTCGCACTCCGCGCGCCGCCGCGCGTAGGCGCCGTCGGCGTGCGCGTGCTTCACCCGGGTGTCCACCACCAGCAGGCGCAGCCCCTCAAGCGCCATAGCGAACGGGACCTGGCGGCGCTTCAGGCCGCGGGTGTCCAGGTACAGGACGTGCCCGGCGGAGCAGGAGGCCGAGGCCATCTGGTCGAGAATCCCGCAGGGCATGCCGACGAAGTCGTTCTCCGCCCGCTGCGACAGACGCGCCAGTTCCTCGGGGTCGAGGCCGAGGCCGTTCAGATCGCTCAGCGCCAGCGCCGTGACCACTTCGAGGGCCGCGGAGGACGAAAGGCCCGCGCCGGTCGGCACGTCGGAGTCGAAGAGGATGTCCGCGCCGCCGATCTCGTGCCCCGCCTCCGCCAGCGCCCAGGCGACGCCCGCCGGGTAGGCCGCCCAGCCGGGCACGCCGCCGGGCGCGAGACCGTCGAGGGCCACCTCGACGGTCTCGCCGTCCGTGCCGAGGGAGTGCACCCGCAGCGTGCGGTCCGCGCGGCGGGTCACCGTCGCGCGCGCGGTGTGCGGCAGCGCGAAGGGCATCACGAAGCCGTCGTTGTAGTCCGTGTGCTCGCCGATCAGGTTGACGCGGCCGGGTGCGGCCCACAGGCCGTCCGGCGCGGCGCCGAACAGCTCCTCGTGCGTGGTCATTCGTCGTTCCCTCCGGAGGCGTCGCGCCGGGCGAAGGCCCAGGCGTCGGCCACGATGTCGGCCAGGTCGGTGCGGGTGGGGCGCCAGCCGAGGCGCTCCCTGGCGCGGTCGGCCGAGGCGACGAGCGCGGCGGGGTCGCCCGCGCGGCGCGCGGCGGGCGTCTCGGGCACGGGGTGGCCGGTCACCCGGCGCACGGTCTCGATGACCTCGCGGACGGAGAAGCCGTTGCCGTTGCCGAGGTTGCACACGAGGTGCTCGCCCGGCCTGGCCGCGGTGAGGGCCAGCAGGTGGGCGTCGGCGAGGTCGTCGACGTGGATGTAGTCCCTGATGCAGGTGCCGTCGGGTGTGGGGTAGTCGGTGCCGAAGACGGAGACCGACTCCCTGGTGCCGAGGGCGACTTGGAGCACCAGCGGGATGAGGTGGCTCTCCGGGTCGTGCCGCTCGCCCTGGAAGCCGGCGGCCGAGGAGTGGGCGCCCGCGACGTTGAAGTAGCGCAGCGAGACGGCCGCCAGGCCGTGGGCGGCGCATTCGCCGCCGATCATGTGGTCGACGGCGAGCTTGGAGGCGCCGTACGGGTTGCCCGGCGCGGTCGCGGCGTCCTCGGTGATCGGCACGGCCGTGGGCTCGCCGTAGACGGCCGCGGTGGAGGAGAAGACGAGGGTGCGCACCCCGGCGTCGCGCATGGCCCGCAGCAGCTCGACCGTTCCGCCCACGTTGTTGCGCCAGTACTTCTCCGGGTCGTTAACGGACTCGCCGACCTGCGAGAAGGCGGCGAAGTGCAGCACTCCGTCGTAGGACGCGTCCAGGAGCTTGCCCGCATCCTGAACGCGCCCCTCGACGAACTCCGCGCCGGCCGGGACGCCGGCGCGGAAGCCGGTGGACAGGTCGTCGAGCACGGTCACCGCATGGCCCGCGGCCAGCAGGTGCGCGGCCACCACGCCGCCCACGTATCCCGCGCCGCCCGTCACCAGATACTTGCTCATCGGCTCGCCACCTCTCGCAGCCGGTCGGCCGCCGCCTCCGGCAGAACATCGTTCACGAAGGCACCCATGCCCGACTCGGAACCGGCCAGGTACTTCAGCTTGCCCGGACTGCGCCGGATGGTGAAAAGCTCCAGGTGGAGGGCGAAGTCCTCCCTGGCCTCGATGCCGAACGGGGCCTGGTGCCAGCCGGAAATATAGGGCGTCGGCGGGGCTTCGGGCCCGAAGATGCGGTCGAAGCGCCGCAGCAGCTCCAGATAGACCCCGGGGAACTCCGCCTGCTCCTCGGGCCCGAGCCCGATGAGGTCGGGCACCCGGCGCCGCGGGTACAGGTGGACCTCGTAGGGCCAGCGCGCGGCGTGCGGCACGAAGGCGGTCCAGTGCGCGGTCTCCAGCACGATCCGCCGGCCGTCGGCGCGCTCGGCGGCGAGCCGTTCGTCGTAGAGGTTGGCGCCGGTGCGGGCCTTGTGGTCCGCGACGCTGCGCAGCGCGCGCCGGGTGAACGGCGTCACGAACGGATAGCCGTAGATCTGGCCGTGCGGGTGGCCCAGGGTGACGCCGATCTCGGCGCCGCGGTTCTCGAAGCAGTACACCTGCGTGACGCCTGGCAGCCGGGACAGCTCCGCGGTGCGGTCGGTCCAGGCGTGGAGCACGAGGGCGGCCTGTTCCTCGGTGAGCGAGGCGAACGACGCGTCGTGTTCCGAGGTGAAGCAGACGACCTCGCAGCGCCCGGAGGTGCCGCTGAAGGAGGGGAAACGGTTCTCGAAGACGGCGACCTGGTAGCTGTCGGCGGGTATCTCGCTCAGCTGCTCGCCCCTGGAGGGGCACAGCGGGCACTGGTCGGCCGGCGGGTGGTAGGTGCGGGTCTGGCGGTGGGCCGCGTAGCCGACGCGCTCGTCGAGGAGCGGGTCGTGGCGGATCTCGGCCCCGGCGGCTCGGACGGTCGGGAGCGGGCGGCGGTCGGGGGAATCGCGGACGGCGTGGCCGGCATCGTCCGCGGCGTCGTAGTAGATCAGCTCGCGGCCGTCGGCCAGCCGGGTCGTGGTTCTCTTCATCACCCAATCCAGATCCAGCGCACTCCAACAGAAACCAACATAAGGAAGCATACCGTTGTTGTGCGCGTCAACGTCTTGGAGAGGAGCGGCCGCCCGGCCTCAGGTCCTGCGGGCGGCCGGCAGGTGTTCGATCAGACCCGTGCGGACCGCGAGCGCGGCGGCTTCGAGGCGGGAGGCCGTGCCCAGTTTGGTCAGCAGCCGCTGCACGTGGGTGCGCGCGGTGCTCGGCGCGACGCCGAGCCCGGCCGCGATGCGCCGGGTGTCCTCGCCCTCCACGATCCGCACCAGAACGTCGGCCTCGCGCTCGGTGAGCAGCGCCGCGAGCCGCGCGCCCTCGGCCTGCGCGCCGGAACTGGGGTTCAGCAGTTCGGCGAACGCCTCGCGCAGCAGTTGCGGCGCCACCGCGGCCTCGCCCGCCTTCGCCTTGACCATGGCGCGTTCCACGCCGTCGATGCGCTCGTCGTGCCGCACGTAGCCCCGCGCGCCCGCGGCGAACGCCGCCGCGACGCCGCGCGGGCGCGGCACGGGGCCGAGCACGACGACGGCCACGCGCGGGCACTCGCGCCGGATGCGCAGCACCGGGTCGAGCGCGCCGGGGGCGTCCGGTTCGAGCGAGCCGAGCAGCAGGACGTCCGGCTGCTTGCCCACCACGAGATCGGCCGCCCGGCCGATGGGCGCGCCGGCCCCGAGCACCCGGTGCCCGCGCACCCGCAGGGCCGAGGCGAGTGCCTCGGCGACCAGCCTTCTGTCGTCGACGACCACGACCCGTACGCTCACCACGTCTCCCGCCATCGCAGTCGCCGCCCGGCCTCGTTACCGGTAGACGAGGGCCGAACGGACCTCCGGTGCATCACTGCTGTAGAACGACCGGTTGGCCAACACAAGTGTGTTGTTCTGCCAGAGCAGATGCTGATCGTGCACGAAAATGCCCGCCATGAGCGCGTACTCCTGGGGGCGTGCCGCCCGGTCCAGCGCCATGATGGGCCTCGCCTCCTCCGTCTCCGGATCGATCGCCACCACCATGCCCTCCAGGGCGTCACTGGCTACCTGATACGCCAGGATCTGGCCGTCCTGCACGCCGAACGGCAGGATCTGGCCACCGTTGATGGCCGGCACCTCGTACAGCGGCCGACCCGTGCTCAGGTCGAACGCCTCCACCGCGTTGTCCCCGTAGGGCACGTTGCTGGGCAGGTAGAGGAAGCCCTCGTGCTCGACGCCGAGCCAGCAGTTGTCGAACGTGCCCGTTTCGCACGGTGTCAGGTGCCGGTTCGTGTCGAAATCCAGCTCCGTCACGATCTCCTGGTAGTTCTCGTCGACCACCAGCAGGCGCGTGGTGTCCGGCGCCATCAGGTCCTCGCCCACGGTCGCCTGGACCACGAGCGGATCGACCGAGACGACCGACTCGACCTCGAACGGCTCCTCCTCGTACGTCGCCTCGTACGTCCACTCCCACAGCTCATTACCGTCCGCGTCGGTGGCGCGGATGCTGCCGCCCTCGTCCCCGGCGAAACCGCAGGTGAGCTGCGAGACGAACATCTCGTCGACCACCGTGTACGCCGACTCGCGGCACTCCGCGGACGCCTGCGGCCGCCAGATCATCTTCTCCTGGCTGATGCTGAACCCGAGGCCCGCGACGCCCGTGCCCACCGCCACCGTGTCCCCCAGAATGGCGGGAACGGAGTCCGAGTAGGTCGGCCACTCCGACTCGATCGGGATCGTCATCACCTCGGTGCCCGCCACGATGTCGACGACCGTCAGCACCTCGCAGTCCCGGCCCTGGAGGAGCGCGATGCGGTTCTCCGAGACGTTCCGCGAGGGCAGGCAGTCCCCGCCGGAGAACTCGAACGGCAGGCTCCAGTTCTCCGCGCCCGACTCCAGGTCGTAGGACACCAGCGCGTCCGGCGTGACCCGGACGAACGCGTCATCCGTCAGCCAGGTGCCGCGCGCGTCGATGATGCTCTCCTCCTCGGAGACCTCGGGCGACGGCAGCTCCCAGGCCAGGCCCGCCGCGATCGGCTCGCTTGGCAGCGGCTCGCCGCCCTCCGCCGTATCGCCGCCCTCGCCTTCCTCGGCGTCGCCGCCCTCGCCGTCCCCGCCGTCCCCGCCCGCGTCGTCCTCCGCCGTGGTCTCCTTGTCGTCGCCGGACAGCAGCCAGACGGCGCCACCGCCGCCGACCAGCAGCGCGAACGCCGCGACCGCCGCGATGACGACGAGCCGCCGGTTCCCGCCCCGCCGCCCGCCGGAGCCCTTCGCGGGCCCGGGCGGCGGGGGTGGGCCGCCCGGGGCCCCGCCCTGCGGCGCCCCGGCCCAGCTGCCGGTCGCCGCGCCGTACGGCCCCGGCGGGGTCGGTGCGCCGAAACCGGCGCCTTCGGTGGGCGCCCCGGCCGGCTGGTACGGCGACTGGTAGGGGGAGGCGCCCGTGGGCTGCGGCTGCTGCGGATACCCGTAGCCCGGCTGGCCCGGCGCGCCGCCCGGCACCGCGGGCGGCGCGGACGGCGGCGTGCCGGGCGCCTGCCCGCCACCGGGCGGCGGTATCGGAACGCCGGCGCCGAGCGTCGGACTGTGCGCGCCGGGGGCGGGCGGCCCGGCCGGCGGGCCCGCGGGCGGCGGGCCGAACCCGCCGTTCGTTCCCTCGCCGCCGGGCTCGGGCGGCGGCGCGGAGGGCGGGTTCGGCGGTGGCGGCGGCTGTGACATGAATCCCCCTGGCCCGCCGGCCACGGCAGCAGCACCCCGTGGCCGGTGATCAATGGTCGGTGTTCTGTGGTCGGTGGTCGCGGCCCGCGCGTGTGCGGCCGCTACTCCTTTGGAGCGAAGCTCTTTCTACCATCGGACACCGGTGCGGTTCCTCCGGTTCCGCTTCCGCCCCCGCCGGACGCGGCGCGGAGTAGGCACGGAGTCGGCGCGGAGTAGGCACGGAGTCGGCGCGGAACGGAGGCGCCGCGGCGCCTTCTAGGCGCCGTCCGCCAGCTCCAGCCAGCGGGTCTCCAGGTCGTCCCGCTGCCCCGCCAGCTCGCGGAGCCGGGCGTCGAGATCCGCCATGCGCGTGAAGTCCGTTGCGTGCTCGGCCATTTCGGCGTGCAACTCCGTTTCCTTCGCTCCGATGCGGTCAAGTTGCCGCTCGATGCGCTGAATCTCCTTCTGCGCCGTGCGCGACAGCTGCGCGGGTTTCGCCGCCGGGGGCGCGGCCGACGCGGAACGGGCGGGCGGCGCGGGAGCGGGGGCGGACGCGGCCAGCCGCGCGCTGCGGCGTTCCAGGTACTCGTCGATGCCGCGCGGCAGCATCCGCAGCGTGCCGTCGCCCAGCAGCGCGTACACCTGGTCCGTGGTGCGCTCCAGGAAGTAGCGGTCGTGGCTGATGACGAGGAGCGAACCGGGCCAGCCGTCGAGCAGGTCCTCCAGCTGCGTGAGGGTCTCGATGTCCAGGTCGTTCGTCGGCTCGTCGAGGAACAGCACGTTCGGCTCGTCCATCAGCAGCCGCAGAATCTGAAGCCGCCGCCGCTCGCCGCCGGAGAGGTCACCGATCCTGGTCCACTGCCGCTCCTTGCCGAAGCCGAAGCGCTCGCACAGCTGCGAGGCCGTCATCTCGCGGCCCTTGCCGAGGTCGACGCGGGCCCGGACGCGCTCCACGGCCTCCAGCACGCGCCACTCCGCCTCCAGCTCGTCCACCTCCTGGGAGAGGTGCGCCAGCCGCACCGTCTTGCCGACGGTGATCCGGCCCGCCGCGGCGCTGCCCGCGCGCAACGCGCGCAGCAGCGAGGTCTTGCCCGCGCCGTTGACGCCGACCAGCCCGACGCGGTCGCCAGGACCCAGCTGCCACGTCAGGCCGGTCAGCAGCTCCCGGCCGCCGGCGGCGATCGTGACGTTCTCCAGCTCGTACACCGTCTTGCCGAGCCGCGCGCCCGCGAAGCGCGTCAGCTCCGCTTCGTCGCGCGGCGGCGGCACGTCGGCGATCAGCGCGTTGGCGGCCTCGATGCGGAACCTCGGCTTGCTGGTGCGGGCCGGGGCGCCGCGCCGCAGCCAGGCCAGCTCCTTGCGCATCAGGTTCTGCCGCCTGGCCTCCTCCCCCGCCGCGATGCGCTCGCGCTCGGCGCGCGCGAACACGTAGTCGCTGTAGCCGCCGTCGTACGCGTGCACGACCCCGCGCTGCACGTCCCACATGCGGGTGCAGACCTGGTCGAGGAACCACCGGTCGTGGGTCACGACCACCAGCGCGGAACGGCGGGCCCGCAGGTGGCCGGCCAGCCACGCGATGCCCTCGACGTCGAGATGGTTGGTCGGCTCGTCGAGCACGAGCAGCTCCTGCTCGGCGATGAGCAGCTTGGCCAGCGCGATGCGCCGCCGCTCCCCGCCGGACAGCGGCCCGATGACCGTGTCGAGGCCGTCGGGGAAGCCCGGCAGGTCGAGACCGCCGAACAGGCCGGTCAGCACGGACCTGACGGCGGCGCTGCCCGCCCACTCGTGGTCGGCGAGGTCGCCCATGACCTCCTGCCTGATCGTGGCCGCGGGATCGAGGGTGTCCGACTGGGTGAGGACGCCGGGCCGCAGGCCGCCGGAAAGCGTGACGCGGCCCTCGTCCGGGGGCTCCTGACCGGCGAGGACGCGCACGAGCGTCGACTTGCCGTCGCCGTTGCGGCCCACGACGCCGATGCGGTCGCCCTCGCCGACACCCAGCGAAACGCCGTCGAGGACCGCGCGGGTGCCGTACACCTTCCGGACGGACTCCAGGTTCGCCAGGTTCCTGGCGGGCTTGGCGGGCTTGGCGGGTTCAGGCATGGGACTCGATGGTAGTCGCCCCGGCCACGGGCCCCGTCGTCGCGCGGGCGGTGCGGCAGGTGCCGCTGTCCGCGAGCGACGCGGCGAGCGACGCGGCGGCCGCCGCGTCGGCGGCCAGGAACGCGCAGGTGGGCCCCGAACCGGAGACGAGGCCGGCCAGCGCCCCGGCCTTCTCGCCCGCCGCGAGGGTGTCCGCGAGCGCGGGGCGCAGCGAAAGGGCCGCGGGCTGGAGATCGTTGGTGAGCACGGCGGCCAGGGCGCGCGCGTCGCCCGCGCCCAGCGCGGCCAGCAGCGCCGGGTCGGCGGCGGGCTCGGGCACCGGCTGCGGGCCGCGCAGCCGGTCGCAGGCGCGGTAGACGTCGGGGGTGGCGAGGCCGCCGTCGGCGAGCGCGAACACCCAGTGGAACGTGCCGCCGACCGGCAGCCCGGTCAGCCGCTCGCCGCGGCCGAGGCCCAGCGCGGCGCCGCCGACCAGGGCGAACGGCACGTCGGAGCCCAGCTCGGCGCACAGGGCCAGCAGTTCGGCGCGCGGGGTCGCCGTGCCCCACAGAGCGTCGCAGGCCAGGAGCGCCCCGGCGGCGTCCGCGCTGCCGCCCGCCATGCCGCCCGCCACGGGAATGTCCTTCTCGATGTGCAGGTGCACGTCGGGATCGCGGCCGTGGTGCGCCGCGAGCAGCACGGCGGCGCGCACCGCCAGGTTCCCCGCGTCGAGGGGAACGCGGTCGCTGCCGGGCCCGGTACAGCTGACGCCGGGGGCGCCGGGGGCGCCGGGGGCAGCCGGGGTGCCCGGCGTGGCGGTCACGCGGTCGTGGATGTCGACGGCGAGGAAGACGTTCGCCAGGTCGTGGAACCCGTCGGGCCGCGGCGGGCCCACGGCGAGCTGGACGTTGACCTTGGCAGGGACGCGGACGGTGACGGACCGCTGGGGCTTTGACACCGGACCGATTCTAGGACCCGCCTGCCGAGGGCGCGTTCCGTACCGGCCGGTGCTCCGCGAGGCGCGCGAAGTCCGCCACGCTCAGCGCCTCGCCGCGGGCGCCGGACGGGACGCCGGCCGCGGCGCAGGCCGCCTCCGCGGCGGCGGGCGAACCGGCCCAGCCCGCGAGCGCGGAGCGCAGCGTCTTGCGGCGCTGGGCGAAGGCCGCGTCGACGACGGCGAAGACCTCGGCGCGGGATGCGGTGGTGGGCGGCGGGTCGCGGCGGACGAGGGCGACGAGGCCCGAGTCGACGTTCGGCGCGGGCCAGAAGACGCTGCGGCCGATCGCTCCGGCCCTGCGGGCCTCGGCGTACCAGGCGGTCTTGACCGAGGGCACGCCGTACACCTTCGAGCCGGGGGCGGCGGCGAGCCGGTCGGCGACCTCGGACTGCACCATGATCAGACCGCGCCTGATGCTGGGGAACGTGGCGAGCATGTGCAGCAGCACCGGAACCGCGACGTTGTAGGGAAGGTTGGCGACGAGCGCGTCCGGAGGCGGCCCGGGCAGCGCGGTGACGCGCATCGCGTCCTCGTGGACCAGCGCGAACCGGCCCGCCCGCGCCGGGAGGCGCGCGGCGATGGTCGCGGGCAGGGCGGCGGCCAGCACGTCGTCGATCTCCACGGCGGTGACGTGCCCGGCCCCGTCGAGCAGCGCGAGCGTGAGCGAGCCGAGGCCAGGGCCGACCTCGACGACGGCGTCGTCCTCGCCGATGTCCGCGGCCCGCACGATGCGGCGCACGGTGTTGGCGTCGATCACGAAGTTCTGCCCGCGCTGCTTGGTGGGGCGCAGCCCGAGCGCCGCGGCCAACTCACGCACGTCGGAGGGGCCGAGCAGCGTGCCGGGGCCGGCCGTCACCCGAAGGCCCGCTCGGTGTTGGCGGCGATGTGCCGGGCGAGGTCGTCCTCCGCCATGCCCTTGACCTCGGCCATGGCACGCAGGGTGACCGGGATGAGGTAGGGCGCGTTGGGCCGGCCGCGGAACGGGGCCGGCGTCAGGAACGGCGCGTCGGTCTCGACGAGCAGCAGTTCGGGCGGCGCGACGGCCAGCGCCTCACGCAGCGGCTGGGCGCTTGAGAAGGTCACATTGCCCGCGAACGACATGAAGTACCCCTCGGCGGCGCAGACTTCGGCCATGGCCGCGTCCCCCGAGTAGCAGTGGAAGACGGTACGGCGCGGGGCGCCGTCCGCCGCCAGGATGCGCAGCACGTCCTCGTGCGCGTCGCGGTCGTGGATGACCAGCGCCTTGTCCAGCTCCTTGGCCAGCTCGATGTGCCGCCGGAACGAGCGCTGCTGCGCCCGCACGCCCTCGGGGCCGGTGCGGAAGTAGTCGAGCCCGGTCTCGCCGATCGCGCGGACCTGCGGCAGGGCGGCCAGCTCGGCGATCTCGGCGAGCGCCGCGTCCAGCGCGGCCGGGCCCGCCTCCTGCTCGATGCGCGGCGCCTCGTTCGGGTGGAGGGCGACGGCGGCCCAGATCGCCTCGTGCTCGGCCGCGGTCTTCGCGGCCCAGTGGGCGCGGGCGACGTCGCAGCCGATCTGCACGATGCGGGTGACGCCGGCCGCCGCGGCCTTCTCCAGCGCCTCCTCGACGCCGGTGTCCTGCATGTCGAGGTGGGTGTGGGCATCGGCGACGGGCACGGCGAGCGGCTCGGGAACCGGCGGTGGGACGGTCTCCCGGGCCTTCGCCCTGGCGGACTTGGGCATGCCCCGATCCTAGGTCCTGTCCTGTCCCGTCGGTCTTGTCGGCTCGGTCCGCGGCGTCAGCCGCGGTCCGCGGTCCGCGCCGCCACCACGGCGTCGAAGACCTCGCGCTTGGGGACGCCGGCCGCCCGCGCCACCTCGGCGATGGCCTCCTTGCGGTGCTGCCCGGCCGCCTCGCGCTCCGCGACCAGACGGGCGAGAGCGGCCGGGTCCGCGGGCGCGGCGGCCGGGGCCGCGCCCTCCACCACCACCGTGATCTCGCCGCGGACGCCCTCGTCCGCCCAGACCGCGAGGTCCGCCAGCGGCCCGCGCCGCACTTCCTCGTAGGTCTTCGTCAGCTCCCTGCACACGGCCGCCCGCCGGCCGGGCCCGAACGCGTCCGCCATGGCCGCGAGGGAGGCCGCGAGCCGGTGCGGCGCCTCGAAGTACACCAGCGTGCGCCGCTCGTCCGCCGCCTCCGCGAGCCGGGCCGCCCGCTCCCCCGCCTTGCGGGGCAGGAAGCCCTCGAAGCAGAACCGGTCCACCGGCAGCCCCGAGACCGCGAGCGCCGTCAGGACCGCGGAGGGCCCCGGCACCACCGTCACGCGGGCGCCGCCCGCCACGGCCGCCGCGACCAGCCGGTAGCCGGGGTCGGACACCGACGGCATGCCCGCGTCGGTGACCAGCAGAACGCGGGCCCCCTGCGCGAGTTCGTCCGCAAGCTCCGGCGTGCGCGCCGCCTCGTTCCCCTCGAAGTACGACACCACGCGCCCCGCGACCCGTACGCCAAGACCCTGCGCGAGGCGGCGCAGCCGCCGCGTGTCCTCGGCGGCCACGACGTCCGCCGCGAGAAGCTCCGCGCCCAGGCGCGGCGGGGCGTCCGCGAGGTCGCCGATCGGAGTTCCGGCCAGTACGAGGGTCCCTGTCATGCCCCTCATCCTGTCCCATGCCACCCGGCGCGCCCTGGGCCGGATGCCAAGATGGCCCTGATGAGCCAGAGCAGCCAGACCGTCACCGACGCACCGCAGGAGCAGGCCGCCGGGGAGGCGCCCGCATGGGAGCAGCGCCTGCGGCGCTTCGGCTACGCGCCGCGGCGCGGGGCCGGGGTGCGGGAGCGGCTGGTGCCGCCGCACCCGGAGCCGGGCGCGAAGCTGTGGCAGTACTTCGGCCTGTCCCCCGCCGCCGCCGGGCGGCTGGCCCGCTGGTCCGCGTGGGGCGGGCCGCTGCTGGTCGCGCTGCTCGCCGGGGTGCTGCGCTTCGTCAACCTCGGGTCGCCGGACGCGGTGATATTCGACGAGACGTACTACGCGAAGGACGCCTGGTCGCTGCTGGAACACGGCTACGAGACCGAGTGGCCGGACAACGCGAACGACCGGATCGTCGCGGGCGAGACACCGGAGGCGGAGGGCGCGGCCTACGTCGTCCACCCGCCGGGCGGCAAGTGGGTCATCGCGCTGGGCGAGTGGTTCTTCGGACTGACGCCGTTCGGCTGGCGGTTCATGGTGGCGGTGCTCGGCACGCTCTCCGTGCTGATGCTGTGCCGTATCGGCCGCCGTCTGCTCCGCTCCACGGTCCTCGGCTGCCTCGCCGGGCTGCTGATGGCCGTCGACGGGCTGCACTTCGTCATGAGCAGGACCGCGCTGCTCGACCTGGTGCTGATGTTCTGGCTGCTGGCCGCGTTCGGCTGCCTGCTCATCGACCGCGACGCCGCCAGGGCGCGGCTGGCCGCCGCGCTCCCGGTGGGCCGCGACGGGCTGCTGCGCCCGGACGTCGCCGTCGGCGAACGGCTCGGGCTCGGCCCGCGGCCCTGGCGCATCGCGGCCGGCGTCTGCCTCGGCCTGGCCGCCGCGACGAAGTGGAACGCGCTGTACGTGCTGGCCGCGTTCGGCATCCTCACCGTCCTGTGGGACGCCGCCGCCCGCCGCACCGCGGGGGCGCCCCGCGCCCACGCGGCGATGCTGCGCCGCGACGCGGTGCCCGCGTTCGTCTCGATGGTGCCGGTCGCGCTGGTCGCCTATCTGGCCAGCTGGGGCGGCTGGTTCGCCACCTCGGGCGGCTACTACCGCGACTGGGCCGAGGAGGCGGGCGCGGACAGCTCGTTCTCCTGGCTGCCGGGACCGCTGCGCAGCCTGTGGCACTACACCTCGGAGGTGTACAGCTTCCACGTGGAGCTGACCTCGGAGCACAACTACGAGTCGAATCCGTGGACCTGGCTGGCCACCACGAGGCCCGTCACCTACTTCTACTCCTCGCGCGAGCCGGGCGAGGGCGGCTGCGAGCACGCCAGCGGCTGCGCCCGCGAGGTGCTCGCGCTGGGCACGCCGCTGCTGTGGTGGTCGGCCTGCTTCGCGCTCGTCTACGCGGGCTACCGCTGGCTGTTCCGCAGGGACTGGCGGGCCGGGGCGGTGCTGTGCGCGGTCGCGGCCGGGTACCTGCCCTGGTTCCTGTACCAGGAGCGGACGATCTTCTACTTCTACGCCGTGATCCTGGTGCCGTTCCTGTGCCTCGCGGTGGCCATGATGATCGGCGCCATCCTCGGCCCGCCCGGCTGCTCGGAACGCCGCCGCGTGGCCGGCATCGTCGGCGCGGGCGTACTGGTGCTGCTGATCGCCTGGAACTTCATCTACTTCTACCCCATTTACACCGGCATGGAGATCCCCCTCGACGGCTGGCGCGCCCGCATGTGGCTGGGGACCTGGGTGTAGTCGTGTCACCGTTTCGCTACAGCTGCCTTCGGCCCCACGGGTGACGGCCCGCAGCGGTCGGCCTTACACCGAGTGGCCGGTAGGCTGCGGAAACAGCGGCGCGGTGCAGCGTGTCGCGGGGTCGAAGGGGGGCATGCGCACATGCGGAACGGGCAGCGTATCGCGATCATGGCCGGCGTCAGCGCGGCCGTGGTCTCGGTCGTCGGCTTCGGGGCCTACAGCATGCTGGGCGACGATGAGGACGACGGCCGGGGCACCGCGCCCGCCGCCTCGGACGGCAGGCCGGGCGACACCGAGGAGCCCGCGGGGCCGCCGAGCGAGGAGGAAGTCCGCGCGGCTTCCGAGGCGTTCCTCACCGCGTGGGCGGCCGGCGAGCCGGCGGACGCCGCGCGGCTGACCGACGACCCGGAGGCGGCGGGCGCCGCCCTCGAAGCGCTGTCCGCGGACGCGGCGTTCACCGCCCTCGCCCTGGAGCCCGGCGAACCGGCGGGCGACCAGGTGCCGTTCGCGGTGGAGGCGGTCGTCTCCTACGAGGAGGAGGAGCCCGCCGAGCTGGCCTGGGAGTCGGCGCTGAGCGTCGTCCGCGACGCGGACACCGAGGAGCCCGTCGTGGCCTGGGAGCCGGCCGTCATGCACCCGGACCTCGCGGACGGCCTGCGGATCGAGACGGGGCCGCTCGCCGAGGTGCCCCCGGTGGAGGTGCTCGACCGCAACGGGGCCGAGCTGACCGCGGAGGAGTTCCCCGCCCTCGCCCCGGTGTTCGCGGAGCTGGGCGAACGGTACGGCGAGCAGGCCGGTGGCAGCGCGGGCGCCGAGACCAGGATCGTGGACGCGGAGGGCGGCACCGTCGCCTCGCTGCTCCAGCTGTCCGAGCCCACCGCGGGCCAGGTGCCCACGACGATCGATCCGGAGATCCAGCGCGCCGCCGAGGCGGCCGTCGCGGAGGGCGGCCACTCCGCCGTGGTCGCCGTCCAGCCGAGCACGGGCGCGATCCAGGCCATCGCCAACAACCCGGCGGACGGCTTCGACACCGCCCTTGAGGGCAGCTACGCGCCCGGCTCCACGTTCAAGATCGTCACCGCCTCGCTGCTGATCGACCGCGGCCTTGCCGCGGCCGGCGCCGCGCACCCGTGCCCGCAGTTCTTCGAGCACGGCGGCTGGAAGTTCCAGAACCTCGACGAGTTCGACATCGAGGGCGGCACCTTCGCCGACAGCTTCGCCGCCTCCTGCAACACGGCCTTCATCAGCCAGGCGCCCGAGCTGGGCGACGCGGACCTGGGCAACCACGCCCGCGACGTGTTCGGCCTCGGCCTCGACTGGCAGGTCGGCGTGACCTCCATGGACGGCACGGTGCCCACCCAGTCGGACGCGCAGATGGCGGCCTCGCTGATCGGCCAGGGCGCCGTCCGGATGAACCCGCTGACCATGGCCTCGGTTTCCGCGACCGTGCAGAGCGGCACGTTCCGCCAGCCCTACCTGGTGCCCGCCGACTTCGACGACCGGCAGCTCGCGCAGGCGCCGCGGGGCCTGTCCGCGGACGCCGCGGCCGAGCTGCGCGGCCTGATGAGCCGGACCGCCACCAGCGGCACCGCCGCCGAGGCGATGTCGGGTCTTGGCGGCGACATCGGCGGGAAGACCGGCTCGGCCGAGGTCGACGGGCAGGAGAAGCCGAACGCCTGGTTCACCGGCTACCGCAACGACCTGGCGGTGGCGGCCGTGGTGCCGGAGTCGGGCCACGGCGGCGAGTTCGCCGGTCCCGTGGTTGCCGACGTGCTGCGCGCCGCCCCGTAACGTTGCCCCGGGCGGCCAGGGAGGCGGCCGAGGAGGTAACGGTAATGCGGGAGATCGCCGTCTTCAGCGGCAGCGCACACCCCGAGCTGGCCGCGGAGGTCTGCGCGCACCTCGGTGTGCCGCTGCTGCCCGCGCGGGTCGACAGGTTTGCCAACGACTGCCTTCAGGTGCAGTTGCAGGCCAACTGCCGTGAACGCGACGTCTACCTGATCCAGCCGCTGGTCCGGCCCGTTCAGGAGCACCTGGTCGAGCTGCTGCTGATGCTGGACGCCGCGCGCGGCGCGTCCGCGGGGCGCATCACCGTGGTGATGCCGCACTACTCCTACGCGCGGTCCGACAAGAAGGACGCGCCGCGCATCTCCATCGGCGGGCGGCTGATCGCGGACCTGATGGTGACGGCGGGCGCGAGCCGGGTGCTCGCCATGACGCTGCACTCGCCGCAGGTGCACGGCTTCTTCAGCGTTCCCGTGGACCATCTGCACGCGCTGCGCGAGCTGGCGGCGCACTTCCGCGGCCAGGACCTGAGCAACGCCGTCGTGGTCTCGCCCGATCTGGGAAACGCGAAGGAGGCCGCGGCGTTCGCGCGACTGCTGGGCATACCGGTGGCGGCGGGCGCGAAGCAGCGGTTCGCGGACGACCGGGTGACGATCACCTCGGTGATCGGCGATGTCACGGGCAAGGACGTGATCGTGCTCGACGACGAGATCGCCAAGGGCAGCACCGTTCTCGAACTGATGCGGCGGCTGCGGGAGATGGACGTGACCTCGGTGCGCATCGCCTGTACGCACGGCCTGTTCTCCGGCGACGCGCTGAAGCGGCTGAGCGCGGAGCCGGGGGTGCGGGAGATCGTGTGCACCAACACGGTGCCCATTCCGGCGGACGAACGCACCGGCAAGCTGCGGGTGCTGACCATCGCCCCGGCCCTGGCCGAGGCGGTGCGCCGCATCCACAACGGCGAGTCCGTCAGCGCCCTGTTCGACCAGGCGTGAGGCGCGGCGCCGGGGCGGCGCCGGGGCGGCGGTCAGCAGACGTCCGGCACCTCGGCCGGTTCGCTCAGGGCCAGGGCGCGGTCGGCGGTGTGCGACCAGTCGAACGTCACACCGGCGGCGTCGATGGTGAGGCCGGTGACGCCGGTGTCGTTCCAGGCGTGCGCGAACGCGCCGTGCGCCGTCAGGTCGGTGCAGGTGCCGGTGCCCTCGAAGACCAGCGCCGAACGTCCGGTTGCCACGTTCATGTCGGTGGCGGACTTCTCCGGCGGGAGCAGGAAGCCGACGCCGTGCGGGCCGACGGCGGCGGCGTCCTCGCGGCTGGTATTGGGGAACTCGGCGGTGGCGCCCTGGTAGTGGACGACCTGGAGCACCGGGCTGACCGGGGCGTCGAACCAGGTGGTGACGGCCTGGTCGCCGGTCATCGGGGCGCCGGGCAGGGCCTGCCACTCCCACGCGGTGATCGCGACCCAGCGTTCGCGGCCGTTCACCACGCCGATCGAGTAGACGTCGGGGGCCGCGACGGCGACGTCCTCGGCGGGCGGCAGGCCCGGGTCGTCGGCGCGGGTCAGGCAGGCCCGTTCGGCCAGGGCGGCGTCGACCGCGGCGGGGCTCGCGCCCGCGGTGCGCAGGCCGTCGATCAGCGCGAGCAGGTCGCCCGCGCCGGCCTCGGTGTCCACGGTGATCGCCGGAACGCAGGCGTCGGGGGCCGGGGCGGCGTCCGCGTCCGCGGCGCCGGTCAGGGTCAGGGCGGTCGCCACCACGAGGGCCGCCGTCGTCAGCACTGCTCCGCGTCGCACCGTCGCCTCCCGATTTATCGATATGACCACATGGCGCAAGACGTCGCATTTTAGCCGGAAGACGGCGGTCCGGCCAGGCCGGGCACGGCGGCCCCCGGACGGCCGGAAGCCCGGCGCCAGGCCCCTGTCGGGGTCCGGCGCCGGGCTTCCCTCAACGACACCCGGAGCGGCTCACGGAGCCGGGGGTCAACTCACGGACGCGGGCTCACGCTCCTGCCGAGCGTCTTCCCGGCCCTTCCCGTTGGCCTTGAGGTACCGCTCAAGCGACTCACCCTCGACGTCCACGTTCGGCATGATGCGGTCCAGCCACTTGGGCAGCCACCAGGCCCGTTCGCCGAGGAGGGCCATGACGGCGGGCACGAGGGTCATGCGGACCACGAACGCGTCCAGCAGGACGGCGGCGCCGAGGCCGAAGCCCATCATCTTGACCATGGCCTCGGTGCTGGTGACCGCGAAGCCCGCGAACACGCTGATCATGATGATGGCGGCCGCGGCGACCACCCGGGCGTTCAGGTTGAACCCGGTGATGATCGACTGCTTCGGGTCCTCGCCGTGGACGTGGGCCTCCCGCATGCGGGTCACCAGGAACACCTCGTAGTCCATGGCAAGGCCGAAGATCACGCCGACCATGAAGATCGGCATCAGGCTCATGATCGGCCCGGTCTCCTCGACCCCGATGAGGTTGGCCGCCCAGCCCCACTGGAAGACCGCGACCACGGCGCCGAGCGCGGCGAGCACCGAGAGCAGGAAGCCGAGCGCGGCCTTCAGCGGCACCAGGATCGAACGGAACACGAGGATCAGCAGGATGAACGCGAGCCCGACCACCAGCGTCAGGTAGGGCACCAGCGCGTCGGTCATGACCTGGGAGAAGTCGATGTTCGCCGCGGCCATGCCGGTGACGAGCACGTCGGCGCCGGTCTGGCTCTCCAGCTGCGGGGCGAGATCGTCCCGCAGGTGGTGGACCAGGTCGGCCGTGTCCGCGTCGGAGGGGCCCGTGGTCGGGAAGGCCAGCAGCGTGGCCATGGTGCCGTCCTGGTTGAAGCTGGGCGGCGCCGTGGCGGCGATCCCCTCAAGGGTGCTCAGCTCGTTGGTCACCGTCTCGGCCGCGCCCTGGAGGTCGACGCCGTCGCCGCCGTCGAGCGTCATCATCAGCGGACCGTTGAACCCGGGGCCGAAGCCCTCGCTCAGCAGGTCGTACGTCTGGCGCTGCGTGGTGTCCTCGGGCTGGGTGCCGTCGTCGGGCAGACCCATCTCCATGCTGGCCACCGGCACCGCGAGAATGCCGAGGCCGATGACGGAAGCCCCGAGCACGAGCGCCGGGCGGCGCAGGACCCCGCGGGCCCAGCGGGTGCCGCCGTTCTCCTTGCCCGGCTTGTTGAGCGAGGCGGGAACGCCGGTCTCCGGGTTCTGCTTGCGCAGCCGGCGGCCGAAGATCCGCTTGCCGACCATGCCGAGCGCGGCGGGCACCAGGGTCAGGGCGACGAGCACGGCCACGGCCACGTTGGCGGCGGCGGCGAAGCCCATCTTGGTGAGGATCGGCACGTTGACGACGGCGAGGCCGGCGAGCGCGATGATCACGGTGAGACCGGCGAAGACCACGGCCGAGCCGGCCGTGCCGGTGGCCCGGCCGGCGGCCTCCTCGTGACTGTGGCCGGCGACCAGCTCGGCCCGGTACCTGGAGACGATGAACAGTGCGTAGTCGATGCCGACCGCCAGGCCGATCATCATGGCCAGGATGCCGGTGGTCTCGGACAGCTCCAGCACACCGCTCAGGGCGGTGATGCCCATCATGCCGACCATGACACCGATCAGGGCGGTGAGCAGCGGCAGACCGGCCGCGACCAGCGAGCCGAAGGTGATCACCAGCACGATGGCGGCCACGACGATGCCGATGATCTCGCCGCCGGCCATCTCCATCGGGCCGAGCGCGACCTCGCCGGCGGCCTCGACGGTCAGGCCCGCGTCCCGGCCGGTGTCCAGCGCCGCCATGAGCTGCTCGTGCATCTCATCGGTGGCCTCGCCCATCGTGATGCCGTAGTCGATGGTGGAGTAGGCGATGGACTCGTCGGCGCTGACCTGGCCGACCTCGAACGGGTCGAGCACGGTCAGGACCTCGTCGCCGGTCTCCAGCTCCGCCAGCACCTGCTGGACGGCCTCGAAGTTGGCGCCCGAGGTGAGCTGCTCGCCTTCGGGGGCCTGGAAGACGACGGTGCTCTCGGTCGATTCGGCGTTCGCCTCGGGGAACTCCTCCGACATGAGGTCGAAGGCTTCCTGCGACTCGGTGCCGGGCAGCGCGAAGTCGTCGGGCACCGCCCCGCTGGAGGAGGCCGCGCCGGCGCCTATGCCGAAGAGCAGCGCGACCCAGAGCAGCGCGGCCCACCAGCGGCGCCTGAAGCACAGGCGGCCGAGCTTGTACAGAAACGTAGCCACGGGGCAGGTTCTCCTGTCCGGGTGTCATGGGAGTCGATGAAAAGTGAGGTGTCAGCTCATGCCCCGAGACGCGGCGCGGGCCGAGCAGGATGAGCGCGGAGAGAGGAATGTGGCTCAGATCACACTTCATGCCTCTTTGCGACTGACTTGCCGGTGCATTCCGTGAGCCGAAGCATGGAGACGTGAGCGACGAACCCAACTCATCTGCCGCACCCCCGAGCCAACCCCAGGAGTCTGACGGATATCTGCGATTCCCGCATCTTTACGGTGAACTGCTGTGTTTTGTCGCCGAAGATGATCTCTGGCTGGCGCCCTTGCCCGCCGATGGCCGGCAGACCGGCCGGGCCTGGCGGCTCACTGTCGATCGTACCCGGACAGGACCGCCCCGGTTTTCCCCGGACGGCCGGCACATCGCGTTCACCAGCTGGCGCACGCTGGACCCGGAGATCCACCTCGCGCCCGTGGACGGCGGCGCCGTCCGCCAGCTCAGCCACTGGGGCTCGTACGACACCAGGGTCTGCGGCTGGACCCCGCCGGACGCCTCGGGCGAGAGCCGCATCCTCGCGGTCGGCTCGCACAACCAGCCGTTCCCGCACTACACCTGGGCCTACGGCGTGCCCACCGCCGGCGGCCCGGGCGACCAGCTGCCCTGGGGCCCGGTGGCGGACATCGCGGTCAGCGGCTGCGGCGGGGAGCGCCGCACGCTGCTGCTGAGCGGCAAGGCGCCGCACGAGCCGGCCGCGTGGAAGCGGTACCGGGGCGGCGCCGCGGGGAAGCTGTGGCTGCATGGGAAACGGCTGCTGCCTGACCTGAACGGGCACGTCGACAGCCCGATGTTCGTCGGCGACCGGATCGCCTTCCTCTCCGACCACGAGGGCATCGCGAACCTGTACTCCTGCCGCCCCGACGGCACCGAGCTGTGGCGGCACAGCGACCACGACGCGTTCTACGCCCGCCACGCGGCGACGGACGGCCGGCGGGTGGTCTACCAGTGCGGGGGCGACCTGTGGCTGGCCGAGGACCTGGGCCCCGGCTCGGTGCCGCGCCGCCTGGACGTGCGGCTCGGCGGCCCGCGCACCGGCCGCCGCCCGTACCAGGTGCGGACCGCCGGCCACGTCGACGCGCTCTCGGTGGACACCACCGGCCGCGCGAGCGCGCTGTGCGTGCGCGGGGCGCTGTACTGGCTCACGCACCGCGACGGCCCGGCCCGCGCCCTCGCCGCGACGCCCGGGGTGCGCGTCCGGCTGCCGGAGATGCTGGGCGACACCGGCCGTATCGCCTACATCACGGACGCGGCGGGCGAGGACGCCATCGAGATCGCCTACCTGCCGCGCGCCAGCGGCGGCCGGGACCCGGTGCGCCTCGCGGCGGGCCGGCTGGGGCGCGTACGCGAACTGACCGCGTCCCCCGACGGCCGCACCCTCGCGGTGGCCGCCCACGACGGCCGCCTCCTGGTCCTCGCGGTCCCGCCCTTCGAGGAGCCCGCCGAAGAACCCGCCGAAGAACCCGCCGAGGAGTCCCCCGGAGAGCCCGCCGAGGAGCCTGCCGCGGGCGGGGAGCCCGCCGCGGGGGGCGGCGGCGCGCTTCCGGCCGGGGAGGTCATCGAGCTGATCCGGTCGGTGAACGGGCCGGTGCGCGATCTGGCGTTCTCGCCCGACTCGCAGTGGCTGGCCTGGGCGCATCCCGGGATCGGGCGCTCCCTCAGCCAGATCAGGCTGGTGCGCTTCGGCGCTGCGGAGCGCACGGTCCTCGATGTCACGGACGGCAGGTTCGAGGACGAGGAGCCGGTGTTCACCCAGGACGGCCGCTACCTGGCCTTCCTCTCCTGGCGCGGCTTCGACCCGGTGTACGACGTGCACACCGGCGGCCTGTCCTTCCCGCTCGGCAGCCGCCCCTACCTGGTCCCGCTGTCCTCCGCGACCCGTTCCCCCTTCGCCATCACCCCGGAGGGCCGCCCCGCGGCCGGCGGGCTCGACCCGGACGACACCGGCGGTGAGGACGGAACGGTGCGCGTCGAGGCGGACGGGCTCGGCAGCCGCGTCACGCCGTTCCCGGTGCCCGCCTCCAAGTACTCGTCGCTGTACCCGGTCAGCGGCGGCGGCCTGGTGTGGCTGCGCTGGCCGATCTCGGGCGCGCTGGGCGAGACGTTCGTCAACCCGGACAACATGTCGGGCAAACCGACCCTGGAGCACTTCGACCTGGTGAAGGCCAAGCGCACCGAACTCACCGACGACGTCGACTGGTTCGCGCCGAGCGGCGACGGCACGCGGCTGGTGGTGAGCGAGGGCGACGAGCTGCGGACGGTGCCGGCCACCGAGGGCGGGGACGGTGACGCGCAGGTGCACGTCGACCTGCGGCGCGTCGTGCACGTCGCCGATCCCGGCGCGGAGTGGCGGCAGGCGTTCGAGGAGGCGGGCCGCATCGTCAGGGACTACTTCTGGGAGCCGGGCATGTGCGGCGTGGACTGGCCGGCCGTGCTCGCCCAGTACCGGCCGCTGGTGAGGCGCGTCGCCAGCCCGGACGAGTTCGCCGATCTGCTGCTTGAGACGGTGGGCGAGCTGGGCACCTCGCACGCCTACGTCTCGGCGGCCCGCAGGAACGAGGGGCCGCCGCACTACCAGCGGGCGCAGGGGCTGCTGGGCGCCAACTTCTCGCGAACGAAGGAGGGTTCGTGGCAGCTGGCGCGTATCCTGCCCGGTGACTCCTCCGATTCCAGGGCCCGTTCGCCGCTTGCCGGGTCGGGCGTGCGGGAGGGCGCGGTGCTCACCCACGTGGGCGGCCGGCCGGTGGACCCCGTCGCCGGGCCGTGGCCGCTGCTCGCGGGCACCGGCGGCACCAGCGTGGAGCTGGCCTTCGCCGAGGAGGCGGGCCGCAGCCGCCGCGTGGCGGTCGTGCCGCTGGTCGACGACAGGTCGCTGCGGTACCAGGACTGGGTCGCCAGGCGGCGCGACGTGGTGCGCGAGCTGAGCGGCGGGCGGTGCGGCTACGTGCACATCCCGGACATGGGCGGCTCCGGCTGGGCGCAGTTCAACCGGGACCTGCGGATGGAGTTCTCGCGCGAGGCGCTGATCGTGGACGTGCGCGGCAACGCGGGCGGGCACATCAGCGAGCTGGTGGTCGAGAAGCTGACCCGCACCATCCTGGGCTGGGACCTGACGCGCAACGCGCAGCCGGTCAGCTACGCCTCCAACGCGCCGCGCGGCCCGGTGGTCGCGGTGGCCGACGAGGCGACCTCGTCGGACGGGGACATGATCACGGCGGCGTTCCGGCTGCTCGGCATCGGTCCGGTGGTGGGCTGCCGTACGTGGGGCGGGGTGGTCGGGATCACCGGCCAGCACGAGCTGGGCGACGGCACGCACATCACGGTGCCGATGAACGCGGCCTGGTTCGACGCCTACGGCTGGGACGTCGAGAACCACGGCGTGGTGCCCGACATCGAGGCGCTGCGCACGCCGGTGGACTGGGCCGAGGGCCGCACCGTGCTGTTGCAGACGGCCGTCCGCGTGGCCCTCGACCTGCTGGAACGGCATCCGGCGGGCTCCCCGCCCGGCTACCGGGACCTGCCGGACCGCGGCCGGCCGCCGCTGCCCCCGCGCACGGTCGGTTACAGCCCTTCCGCGAGCTATGGTCCGGAATGCGAAGAAGGTGAGCCCATGTAACGCTGGTCACGCCCCACCGTTCTCATATGTCGAGGAGTGCACATGGGCATGGCAGACCAGTTCAGGGAGAAGGCCCAGGAGCTTCAGGAGCGCGCCAAGGACGCCATGGGCAACAAGGGCGACGGCGAGAAGCACGGCGGCGACGAGCAGGGCAGCCTGAAGGACCGGGCCAAGCGGACCGGCAAGAAGGCGAAGGAAGAGGCGGACGACTACCGCCGGCAGAACCGCGACCGGGACTGAACGGCGCCACAGCCGCACGGCGGCACATCATCACCAGGGGCGCATCCGCGGCGGACACCGCGCGGATGCGCCCTCACGCGTTCCCCGCCACGCCGATGAGTTGGCGCCGCGCCGCGGGTCTGCCCGGCGGAACGACCCATTCCGACCGAGGAGGACCGCATGCCGACCACCGAGCCGGTGACCGAACTCGACACGCGCTACAGCGAGCCGGGCGCCGCCCCCGCCGCCTGGGGCGAAGCCCGCGAGACGCTGGCCGGGGCCGAAGTGTTCTGGCTGACCACGGTGCGCCCCGATGGGCGCCCGCACGTGACGCCCCTGCTGTCCGTGCTGCTGGACGACGTGCCGGTCTTCACCACCGGCGCGCGGGAACGCAAGGCGCGCAACCTGGCGGCCAACCCCCGCGTCGTGCTGACCACCGGGACCAACGCGCTGTCCCACGGGCTCGACATCACCGTCGAGGGCACCGCGCGGCGGGTACAGGATCAGGCGGCGCTCACCCGCATCGCCGAGGCGTACACGGAGAAGTACGGCAGCGACTGGACGTTCACCGCGCGCGACGGCGCGCTGCACCACGCGGACGGCGGCGCGGCCCTGGCGTTCGAGGTGGCGCCCGATACCGCCTTCGGATTCCGCAAGGGCGCCTACAGCCAGACCCGTTGGCGCTTCCGGGCCCGCTGACAGTGCGGGCCGATATGCTCCGATTGCTATGGAGATCCATCAGCTGCTCCGGCTCATCGGCCGGATCGGCGCGGGGGTGGACGAGACCTCCACCGGCCGGGCGGCGGCCGACGCGGCCCGGCACGCCCTGGTGGCCCGCGGCGCGCAGGCCGTCGGGCCGCTGCTGCGCGTCCTGACGGACGAGGACCCGCCGGTGGACTGGACGGAGGCCGCCGCGCTGCTGCGCCGCATCGGCGAGCCCGCGCTCCGGCCGCTCGCGGCGGTCATCGCCGCCGCGCCGACGCCGACCGCGGCGGTCCGCGCCGGCTGGACGTTCTCCGGGCTTGAGCTGCACTCGCCCACGGCCTACGCCCCGGCGCTCGCGCACCCGCACCCGCGGGTGCGCGAGGCCGCGGCGCACGCCCTCCAGCAGCGCGGCCCGGCCGCGCTCCCGGCGGCGCGGCTGCTGCTGCCGCTGCTCGCCGATCCGGTGGCCGAGGTCAGGGCGGGCGCCGGGTGGGCGCTGGCGGACGCGGGCCCCGGGGTCCTGCCGCTGCTGCGGGAGGTGCGGCGCGCCCGCGCCCCGGCCGGGGTGCGCCGCACCGCTCTCGAACTGCTCGCGGCGGTCGGCGGACCGGCCGCGCTCGACGCGCGGGACGCGGCCGCCGTGCGGCGGCTGATCCGGGCCAGGGCGCCGGGCGAGGTGCCGGAGCCGATGCACCTGTGCGGGCCGTGGTTCGCGCTGCCCACCGGGGATCTGCCCGCGGTGCTCGACGCGTTCGGCCTGTCGGGCGCGGAGCGGGTCACCATGCGGCTCGGCGCCTCCGCATGGCGCCACGACCAGCACTCGGGCGCGGCCCACGGGGCGTGTGCCCGGATGTATGTCAGTCCGGTCCTCGACGGCTGGACGCTGGTCTTCGGCACGGCGACGGGCGAGGCGCACCGCCCGGCGGGCGAGCCGCCGGGCGGCGCGGTCCTGCGGCGGTGCACCGCGCTGAGCCGCCGCTTCGGCACCGCCCACTGGTACGGCGCGCGGTGCGCCGACGACTGGTCGGCGTGGTGCTTCGCGGAGCGCGGCGAGGTGGTCAGGTTCTACGACGCGACGTACCCGGAGCAGACGGCCGGCGCCCGGCATCCGGCCGAGCCGGCCGACGCCCTGCCGCACGAGGCGGCGTTCGCCGACGGCGCGTTCGCGGACGTCGACGCGCTGGTGGCGGAGGCGTTCCTCGCCTCGTACGAGGCCGTCACGCGGGATCTGGGCATCGCGGGCCCGCGCACCGCCGCGCTGGTCGCGGGCCGCGCCTCCGTCAACCCGCTGGCCCTCGGCCCCGCCACCCGGGCCGAGGGCGCCGCGGTGCTCGCCCTGACGGCCTGCGGCAGAACGTTCGGCCACCCGCCAGGGGCCCTGCGCGTCTGAGCCGGCTCACGCGCCGGGACGCTCCCGTTCGGCCGCGGCGCCGCCCGCGCCGACCAGGCCGCGGCGGGCGACGCGCGCCAGGCGCGGGGCGGCGCGGCGTATCTCGCGCTGTCCGAGGTGCCCGCCGATGACGGCGGGCAGGAAGCCGCGCAGCGGTACCGCGCCGCGCAGCCACGCCTGCCCGTACACGTGCGCGGCGCGGCGCGCGATGCCGGCCGCGAGGCGTTCGACGGCCGGGTCGAGCGGGTAGGTGCGGCCGGCGGGCCAGGGCAGCCGGCCGCGCAGCTCGGCCAGCACCTCGTCCTCGTCCGCGCCGCGCACCAGGTCGGTGTCGGTCCAGCTGAGGTAGCCGACGCCGACCCGCACGCCGGAGGGCGCGACCTCGGCGCGCAGGCTGTGCGCGAACGCCTCGGCGCCGGACTTGGAGGCGCAGTAGGCGGTCATCAGCGGGGCCGGGGCCATGGCGGCGAAGGACGCGATCTGGAGGTAGTAGCCCCTGCTGTCGACGAGGGCGGGCAGGAACGCGCGGCAGGTGACCGCGGAGCCGATCACGTTCACCTCGATGACGCGCCGCCACGCCGTCTCGTCGGAGGCGGCGAACGGGCCGCCGGTCGCGACGCCCGCGTTGGCGACGACGGTGTCGACCCGGCCGAAGCGCCGGATGACCGCGGCGGCGGCCTCGTGCATCGCCGCCGAGTCGGTGACGTCCGCGTGCCAGTGCGCCGCCTCGCCGGGCAGCGCGTCCGCGACGCGCGCGAGTTCCCCGGGTTCGAGGCCGAGGAGGGCGAGGCGCGCGCCCCTGGCGGAGAGTTTCGCGGCGAGCGCGGCGCCGATGCCGCGGGCGGCGCCGGTGACGACCACGACCTGTCCGGTCAGGTCCGCGCGGTGGGTCCTGGCCATCACAGGTGCTCCTTCGTCAGAACGCGCAGCCGTTCGGCGATCACCTCGGTGGCCTCGTAGGGCGTCATGTGCCCGATGCCGTCGAGGCGGTGGAAGCCCGCGGGGCTCGGCAGCCGGGCGGCGAGCCGGTGGGCGTGCACGAGCGGGGTGAGCCGGTCGGCGGTGCCCTGGACGAGCACGACCGGCAGGGTCAGCGCGTCGATCCGGGCGGACAGGTCGAGCCCCGCCAGGACGCGGCCCCATTCGGCGCGCGCCCCGCGGGGGCAGGCGTGCACCATGCGCGTGATCTCGGAACGCTGCGCCGCGGTGGCGGCCCGGCCCATGGTGATGTAGTGCACGAGCCGTTCGGCGAGGGCGTTGACCGGGCCGTAGGGCAGCCGGGTGGTGAGGAAGAGGTGCTGCCCGCGCAGCCGGAGGCGGCCGGGGCGCAACGGGATGACGGTGGACTCGCCCGCCAGCCGGTCGATGCCGGTGCTGCACAGCAGGGCGGCGGCGGCGCGGTCGCGCAGCGCGGGGCGCCCGGCCGCGGCGACGACGGTCATGGCGCCCATGGAGTGCCCGGCGACCACGGCTCTGGTGCCCGGTTCGACGGTGGCCTCCAGCACGGCGCACAGGTCGTCGGCGAGCGAGTCGGCCGAGCAGCTGCCCGGGGTGGCGGGGGTGCGGCCGTGGCCGCGCTGGTCGTAGGCGACGACGCGGTGGTCCGGTGCCAGGAGGCGGATCAGCGGGCGCCAGAAGGTGACGTTGCAGGTCCAGCCGTGCACGAGGACCACGGTGGGGGCGCCGGCGGGGCCGTGGACCTCGGTGTGCAGGCGGGCGCCGCCGGTGGAAACGACGGTGCGTTCGTCGGGTGCGGTCGTCTCCGGGATCTCCGGGGTTTTCGGGGTTTTCGGGGTCTCCGGGATCTTCGGGGTCTCCGGGGCCTCAGGCACGGGTCATCACCTCGTACTCGGCGGTGTCGACGGCCCGGGTGACGCGGCGGAACTCGCCGGTGGTGCCGGGCCAGACGGTCGTGTTGCGGCCGTTCGCGTCGAGGTACCAGCTGGTGCAGCCGCCGGTGTTCCACACCGAACGCGTCAGGCGCCGCTGCACGCGGTCGTTCCAGGCGGCCACGGCCTCGGGGCGCGGCGCGAGGGCGGCGCGTCCGGCGGGGGCGAGGGCGCCGAGCGTGGTCAGGTAGTCGGCCAGGTAGTCGAGTTGGGCCTCGATCATGAGGATCATCGAGCTGTTGCCGAGTCCGGTGTTGGGGCCGATGATCGTCAGGAAGTTGGGGAATCCGGCCGCGGTGGTGCCGCGCAGGGCGGCCATGCCGCCGCGCCACTCCTCGGCGAGGGTGGTGCCGCGGCTGCCCTTGATGCGGTCGGCGATCGGCAGGTCGGTGACGTGGAAGCCGGTGCCGAAGATGATCGTGTCGGCCTCCGCCTCCCGGCCGTCGGCGGCCACCAGCGTGCTGCCGCGGACCTCGCGCAGCCCGGTGTCGATCAGCCGCACGTGGGGCCGGGTGAGCGCGGGGTACCAGTCGTTGGACAGCAGGATGCGTTTGCAGCCGATCCGGTAGTCGGGGGTGAGGCTGCGCCGCAGCCCGGGGTCCTTGACGGCGTGCCGCAGGTGCAGGCGGGCGACGCGTTCGACGGCCCGCATCCGGCCGGGGTGCCTGGCGAACGCGCCGACCTGCAGTTCCCTGATGCCCCATAGGAGTTGGCGGCGGGCGGCGCGGGTGAACGGCAGCGCGGTGTGCAGCCGGCGTTCGAGCCCGGTGATCGGCCGGTCGGCGCGCGGGATGATCCACGGCGGGGTGCGCTGGAAGACGGTGAGGGCGGTGACCTCGCGTTCGATCCGCGGCACGAACTGGACGGCGGATGCCCCGGTGCCGACGACGGCGACGCGGGTGCCGCGCAGCGGGTGGCCGTGGTCCCAGCGGGCCGAGTGGAAGACGCGCCCGGGGAACCGGTCGAGCCCCGGCAGGTCGGGCAGCCTCGGCTCGGACAGCGGCCCGGTGGCCGAGACGATGACGTCGGCGGTGAGGGGGCCGCCGGTGGTCTCGATGACCCAGTGCAGCTCGTCGTTGTCCCAGCGGGCGGACTCCACCTCGGAGTTGAAGCGGATGTGCGGCCGCAGCCGGAAGGCGTCGGTGACCCGTTCCAGGTAGGCGCGTATGTGCTGCTGCCCGGAGAAGCTGCGCGGCCAGCGGGGGTTGGGGGCGAAGGAGAACGAGTAGAGGTGCGAGGGAACGTCGCAGGCGCAGCCGGGGTAGGTGTTGTCCCGCCAGGCGCCGCCCACCGCGTCCGCCCGTTCCAGCACGGCGAAGTCGGTGATGCCCATGCGGCGCAGGCGCACCGCGGCCCCGAGTCCGCCGAATCCGGCGCCGATCACTGCCACCCGTACATGCATGGCGTTCCGCCTCCCTGAGAACGGCCCCGCCGAGGGCAACCACGCCAGTAATCACTGGCACGGTTGGAGGGTAGGGCAGAACTCTACTGATCGGTAGGGGGTGCGCACTCCTTACACTTCCAGGCGTGGCAGGGCAGCAGCAGGACCGACGGGAGCCGGCGGACCGCGGTGGCGGCGGGGACGGCGGGGACGGCGGGGACGGCGGGGACGGCGAAGGGGGCGGCGACGGCGAGGCGCAGCGCGAGTACCGCGCCGCGGAGCTGGCGGCGGCGGCCGGTATCACCGAGCGGACGCTGCGCTTCTACCGCGAGCGCAAGCTGCTGCCGCCACCCCGCCGCGAAGGCCGCATCGCCTGGTACGGCGAGCACCACCTCGCGCGGCTGCGCACCGTCGCCGCGCTGCTGGCCCGCGGGCACACGCTCGGCGGGATCACCCAGCTGATCGACGCGTTCGCCGAGGGCGCGGACGCCGGGCGCACCGCGGAGCTGCTCGGGCTCGCCGAGCCCTCCCCGTGGGCCGAGGAGGAACGGGTCCGGCTCACCCCGCAGGATCTGGCCGCGTACTACGACGGCGAGACCGACCCAAAGCTGCTGGCCATGGCCCTGCGGACCGGCTGGATCGCGGTGGACGGCGACGACGTGGTGCACCTGAGCCGCGACCTGCTGGACGCCTCCTCGGCGCTGGTCGGCGAGGGCATTCCGCTGGCGGCCCTGCTCGCGGCGGGCCGCGAGCTGCGCGAGCACGCGGATGCGCTGGCCGGGGTGTTCACGGAGCTGCTGCGGCGCCACGTGCTGCCCGAGCTGCTCGGCCCCGGGGGGCCGGCGGGGCCGGTCGGCGAGGACGAGGTGAAACGGCTGACGCAGGCGCTGGAACGGCTGCGCCCGCTGGCGAAGCAGGCCGTGTACGCCGAGGTCTCCCTGGCCCTCGACCGCAGGCTCAGGGCGGAGCTGGACCGGCCGCGCTGACGCGCGCGCCGGCCCGGCGCCGGTCCGCCGTCAGCCGGCCTCGGCCGGCACCGCGGAGTCGCGCGGCGGACCCGCGTCCTCGAACGACATCAGCCCGCGCAGGCCGTCCCTGAGCACATCGAAGTCGAGGGCCCCGAAGAGCGCCCGCTGGACGAGGAAGCCCTGGGCGCAGGCGAGGAGCACGCGCACCACGTGCTCCGGCGGCACGTCCCGCCGCATGAGACCGCGGCGCTGGTAGTCCTCCACGATCCTGGTCCACCTGCCGTGCAGCGTCCCGATGGCGTCGCGTAGCACGGCCGCCAGCTCCTCGCTGCGGAACGTCTCCGCCCAGACCTGCACCACCAGCGGCGGCGGGAACAGCAGCAGGGCGTCCACCCGGCGCAGCACGTCGCCGAGGATCTCGGCGGGCCCGGGCAGCCGCTCCGCGGTCAGCGCGTCGTCGAACGCGTCGCCGATCACGGCGAGCACCTCCTTCGCCAGGGCCACGATGATGGCCTCCTTGCTGGGGAAGTACCGGTACACCGCCCCCGCGGACAGGCCGGTCTCCTTGAACACGTCCTGCATGGACGTGCCGTGGAATCCGTTCCGGGCGAAGCACTGTGCGGCGCCCCGAAGGATTTGCCGTCGGCGGGCTTCGAGGTGCTCCGGGGAAACGCGTGCCATGCACCCAGCGTAAAACGAACATTCCTTCTTGACAAGAACGAGCCGGAGGAGCACGGTGGCCGCAAGGAAAAACGAACGCTCATTCTTGCGACGACCTTCTTTCGACCCCTCTCCGACCTGGAGGTACGGCACCGTGTCCGCCCCGCCAACCGATCCCAAGTCCCCACCGGCGTCCGCCCGTTCGGCGCGCGTCGTGCTGATCATCGTCCTGGCGATCCCGGTGTTCGTCGCGTTCGCGCTGTGGGCGTTCTCCTGGCCCGTCGCGAGAATGGCGCCCAACGAGCTGCCGGTCGGCGTGGCCGGGCCCGAGGCCGCCGCCGGTCCCGTCGCCGAGCAGTTGCGCGCGCAGGACGGCTCGTTCGACGTCCATGTGTACGAGGACGAGGCGCAGGCACGGGCCGCCATCGAGGACCGCGAGGTCTACGGCGCGTTCGTGCTGTCGCCAGAAGCGCCGCCGCAGATGCTGACCGCGACCGCGGGCAGCCCCGCGGTCGCCCAGCTGCTGTCGCAGCTGGCGGCCCAGCAGGCGCCCGAGGGCACCGAGGTGGCCGTCGTCGACGTCGTGCCCGGGCCCCCGGGCGATCCACGGGGCGCCGCGTTCAACACCTCGGTGATGCCTCTCGGCCTCGCCGGCATGGCCACCGGCGCCGCGGTCGGCTTCGCCGGGCTGCGCCGCGGCCACGCCCTGGTGGCCCTGGTCGGCGCCGCCGCCCTGGTGGGCGCCGTCGGGGCGCTCATCGGCCACAGCTGGCTCGAGGCGCTGGACGGCTCCTGGCTCGCGGTGGCCTCGGTGCTCGGACTGATGGTGCTGACCGGTGCCTCGCTGGTCGCCGGCTGCGTCTCCCTGCTCGGCCCGCCGGGGGTCGGCGTCGGCGCGCTGTTCCTCGTGCTGCTCGGCACGCCCTGGTCCGGGGCCGCCTCGGCACCGGAGATGCTGCCGGACCCGATCGGCGTGATCGGGCAGCTGCTGCCCACCGGCTCCGGCGTCACCATGCTGCGCTCGGTCTCCGGTTTCGACGGCGCGGCCATCGGCTTCCCGCTGACCGTACTGCTGGTGTGGATCGCGCTCGGTCTCACCGGGGTGCTCCTCGGCAGGCGCCCAGGGCCCGGCGCGCGGCCCGCGCCCGTGCCCGTGCCCGACGACGACCAGCAGGTGCCGGCCGCGGCCCGGAGCTGACCCGCCCGCCGGCCCGCGGGCCCCGCCGCCGGGGCCCGCGGGCGGTCATTCGGGCAACCGTTCTGGCGGTCGTTCTGGCGGCCGTTCTGGCGGTCGTTCAGAGGGCCTTGAAGAAGCAGCGGCTCTCCGGCGAGTCCCGGTAGGCGCCGAACTTCCCCGCCGCGTCGACCGGCACGTAGCCGCTGCTCTCGTACAGCGCGATGGCCTCCGGCTGCATGGTGCCGGTCTCAAGCACCACACGCGTCCGGCCCGCGAGGCGGGCGGACTCCTCAAGGCGCGCCAGGATGAGACGGGCCAGGCCGCGCCCGCGCGCCTCGCGGACCACGAACATCCGCTTGATCTCGGCGTCGCCGTCCGCATACCCGTCGTCCGCGTCCCTGGCCCGCCAGCCGCCGGTGGCGACGGGCCGCCCGATGCGGTCGTAGGCGAGCAGGTACAGGCCGCGCGGCGGGTCGAACATGGCCGGGTCGAGCGGCGTGACATCGCCGTTTCCGTACCGTTCCGTGTACTCGGCCTGCACGAGGTCGTTCAGCTTCATGGCGTCCGGGTGGTCGAAACGCACAGGCAGAAGGTCCATACCGGTCATCCTAAAACTGGCGGCCACACACACTTTCGACCCCTACCCTCGGCGAATGCACACGACGATCACCTGCACCTGGCGCGGCCCGTTCGGCAACGACGAGGTGGAACGGCTGCACGCCGCGGGCTTCGGACACCCGCCCGCCGACCACGACTGGCGCGGGCAGCTGGAACGGCACAGCCTGGGCTGGGTCTGCGCCCGGCGGCCGGCCGGCGGCGCACTGGCCGGCTTCTGCAACGTCGCCTGGGACGGCGGCGGGCACGCGTTCCTGCTCGACGTCGTCGTCGAGCGGGAGCTGCGCCGGGCGGGCATCGCGACCGCCCTGGTCGCCACGGCCACCGAGGAGGCCAGGGCCGCCGGCTGTACCTGGCTGCACGTCGACTTCGAGGAGCACCTGCGCCCGTTCTACCTGGACGCCTGCGGCTTCCGCCCCGCACCCGCGGGCCTCATCGCCCTGTGACCGCACGGGCGCGGGCGCCCGCCCGACCCGGTGTACGGTCGAACGGTGCTGACCGTGACCAGTGTGAACGTCAACGGCCTGCGGGCCGCCGCGCGCAAGGGCTACCTGCCGTGGCTCGCCGGCTCCGCGGCCGACGCCGTGTGCCTCCAGGAGGTGCGCGCCGAGGAGGACCAGCTGCCCGACGAGGTGCGCGCCCCCGCCGGGTGGCACGCCGTGTACGCACCGGCCGCGGCCCGCGGCCGCGCCGGCGTCGCGCTGCTCACCCGGCAGGAGCCCGAGGCGGTCAGGGTCGGCTTCGGCGAGCCGGAGTTCGAGTCGTCCGGCCGGTACCTGGAGGCCGACCTGCCCGGCGTCACGCTGGCCAGCCTCTACCTGCCGTCCGGCCAGGCGGGCACCCCCAAACAGGACGAGAAGGAGCGCTTCATGGCGGCCTTCCTGCCCTACCTCACCGCCCTGCGCCACCGCGCCGCCGCGGCCGGCCGTGAGGTGCTGATCTGCGGCGACTGGAACATCGCCCACCAGGAGGCCGACCTCAGGAACTGGCGCGCCAACCGCACCAGCTCGGGCTTCCTGCCCGAGGAGCGCGCCTGGCTGACCCGGGTCCTCGCGCCCGCGTGCGGCTACGCCGACGTCGTGCGCGGCCTGCACCCGGACCAGGACGGCCCCTACACCTGGTGGTCCTACCGCGGCCGGGCGTTCGACAACGACACGGGCTGGCGCATCGACTACCACATCGCGACACCGGGACTGGCCGCGCGCGCCCTGAAGGCGGAGGTCGAACGGGCGCCCAGCCACCCGGAGCGCTGGTCCGACCACGCGCCGGTCACCGTCACCTACGCGCCCGCCATCTGACGGGCCCCGGCCGCCGGCCGGACCGCGGGCTCAGCCCGTGTGCGCGGCCCGGCCGCGCCGCGGCACGCCGCCGGGCGTGAGGGCGGCACGGGCGGCGAAGTCGAGGGCGGACTCGACCGCCTGCGGTTTGGGCGGCTCGGTCGGCGTGAACGCGCCGAGCAGCGCCCGGACCGCCGCCCCGTCGACCGTCGCTTCCTCGGCCCGGTCGAGGAACGCCACGAGCGCGCCGCTCACCTGCGCGCCGGCCTCCGCCGCCTCCGCCGTCTCCGCCGCCTCCGCCGCCTCCGCCGCCTCCGCGAGGAGCACGACCAGCTCGGCATCGTCCCCGACCCACGCCGCGGACAGCCCGAGCCCGTCGTCCACCAGGTCCTCCGGGTAGGGGGCGCGCGCCCACGCGCCGTCGTGCCACCAGTAGACGTAGCCGAGCGCGCAGTCGTCCTGCTCCGCGCGCAGCTCACGCCACGGCAGCCAGCCGGGCCCGCCGGCCAGGAAGTCAACGGGCACGCGGCGGAGATGGCCGTGGCTGCCGTCGGCGTCCTGGCCGCAGAACACCGCGCGGCCCGCGCCGTGCAGGCTCATCCGCCACCAGTAGCTGCCGCCCTGGCTGTCGCACCGCAGCCGGCCGGCGGCCAGCCGGTAGTCGTCCCCTTCGAGGCCCGCGGTCGCCAGCATGCCCAGCGCCGTCGCCCGCGCCCACAGCCGCCGCGGATGGTCGAGGTCCTTGGGCACGCTCGGCTTGTGCACCATGGTGCTCCCCCGTTCGGTAACGCGTGGCGGCACCCTAGCCCCTCGCCGGTCCCGCGCCAACCGCCCGCCGGCGCCCGGCCGCGGCCCGACTATCGGCTCGCGTACCGCAGTTGAGTCACCATCAGAAAAGAAACAAAAGGGATGTGCAAGATGTTCGGAGGAAATGGCGCGTAGACGCCGCAAATCCGAGCCGCCGCGGTCGCTACGCCGTGGGCAGTCCGTAGGCGTCGGCGATCAGTTCGTAGCTGCGCAACCGCGCCGCGGGGGTGTGGGCATTGGCCGTGATCATGAGTTCGTCCGCGCCGGTGCGCTTCACCAGGGCGTCGAGCCCCTCGCGTACCACCTCCGGCGTCCCGTACACCACGTTGGCGAGCCAGCCGTCGAGGAAGTCCTGCTCCACCTCGCTGAACGGGTACGCCGCCGCCTCCTCGGGCGACGGCACCAGACCGAGCCGCCCGGTCCGCAGCCGGATCATCGACAGCGCGCCCGTCAGCACCTGCCGGTGCGCCTCCTGCCCGTCCTCGGCGGCCAGCGCGGACACCCCGATCAGCGCGTACGGCGCGTCCAGCACCCCGGAGGGCCGGAAGGTCTGCCGGTACAGCTCCAGCGCGGGAACCGTGTGCGCCGCCGAGAAGTGGTGCGCGAACGCGAACGGCAGGCCCAGCCGCCCCGCCAGCTCCGCGCTGAACCCGGAGGAGCCGAGCAGCCACACCGGCGGACGCGCAGGCGACTGCACCCCGCCCGGCAGGGAGCCCTGCACAGGACCCGGCACGGCGTGAATCCTGGAGTACGGGTGCGCGTCGGGGAAGTCGTCGTCGAGGAACCTGACCAGCTCCGCCACCTGCTGCGGGAACTCGTCCGCGCCGTCCGCCCGCCCGCGCCGCAGCGCGGCGGCGGTCGGGCCGTCCGTCCCGGGCGCCCGCCCGAGGCCCAGGTCGATCCGGCCAGGAGCCAGCGCCTCCAGCGTGCCGAACTGCTCCGCGACGACCAGCGGCGGGTGGTTCGGCAGCATCACACCGCCGGACCCCAGCCGGATGCGCTCCGTCCGCGCCGACAGGTGCCCGAGGATCACGGTGGGCGAGGAACTGGCGACGCCCGGCATCGAGTGGTGCTCGGCCACCCAGAACCGGTGAAAACCGCGCCGCTCGGCCTGCCTCGCGAGATCCGCCGTGGCGCGCAGCGCCTGCGTCGCCGTCAGCCCGGCACCGACCGTAGCCAGGTCCAGCACGGACAGCGGCACAGGCGCCCGCCCGCGCCGCTCGCCCCTGATGCTGTCGTTGCCAGATCGTTCATCGGCCACGGCGGTACGCCTCCCTGATCGTGATTGCCCTTCCCCGGGCCAACCAGGAGGGTCACCGGATCATTCCGGCCACGCCGGGGCCGCCGCCCGACGGGGCGGCGGCGGACTACGGCGGACTACGGCAGATAGCGTTCCGCGGCGGCCGGTCCGTGCTCCTCCAGCAGCCGCCTGGCCTCCTCGACCCGCTCGGGAGTCGGCTCCCTGCCGCTGAGACGGACCAGATCCTCCGGGTCCAGCGGCTTCTCCGCCCCCGTGTGCAGCAGGTGGTCGGGCGTAGGGAGATCGTCGGAACGCTGCTCGTCTGACGCGGATGATTCGGACATGTGCGATAGCACCTCCCTGTACCGCCAGCGTAGGTGCTGCACGTCCGGCTCGCACATGCGGCGGGCGCCGGGCTTCGCACCACCGCCACGAGCTGATCACTACCGAACGTTCCTCGTGCCCCGTGACGCGCGCCGGGCCCCGCCCTCAGCGGCCCTCGGCAGCCTTCAGCAGCTTGCGGCGTGCACCACGTCGACGGCGTCGACCGCGTCGACCGCGTCGAGGAACGCCGACCAGGAACCGGCCGGAAAGCCGAGCAGTGGCCCCGCCGGGTCCTTCGAATCGCGCACGGCGAGCACGTCCCGCGCCGGAAACCTCACCTCCAGACACGCCCCATTGCCTCCCGAATAGGAGGACTTGATCCAGGCCCGCGCCACGCCTTGCTCAATTACCATGTCCGCTCCGGAACTTGACGGTCAGTAGTGATGCCGTGACCGTACTAGTCCGGAAATCCCAATGATGCGCCGCTTCACTCGACTGGATGGTCCGCGCCCAACTTCCGCACGGCGCCTGGCCCGTTGCAGGTATATTCCGCGGGCGCCGAAGGCGTCAGGAGACCGCCGCGCGGAACGTCCCGGCCAGCTCCTCGATGAAGCGGCGCGTCGCCTCGGGACTGAGGGCCTGCGCGCGCAGATGCTCGTACATGACGCTGTAGTGCTGGACGTCGTGCGGCTTCTCCAGATAGAGGTCGCTCGTGCCGCCCTCCAGATAGATCACCGTCGAGTCGGACGCCTCGGGGAACTCGAGGATCGCGTACTGCCCGTTCACCCCCGGGTGCGCGCCCGCCGAGAACGGCAGCACCTGGAGCGTCACGTGCGGCAGCGCGGCGCACTCGGCAAGCCGCTGCATCTGCTCCATCATCACGCGCCGCCCGCCGACCTCGCGGCGCAGCACCGCCTCGTCGACGACGGCCCACAGGCGCAGGGGAATCCTGTCCTCCCAGAGCCGCTGCTGCCGCCGCATCCGCACCTGCACCCGGCTCCCGACCTCGCCAGGACCCACCTCGGGCAGGGCGCCCGCTATGAGCGCGGTGGCGTAGTCGGCGGTCTGGAGCAGCCCGGGAATCACCTGGGGCTCGAAGACGCGTAACGAGGACGCGTCCATCTCCAGGCCGATGTAGACGCTGTAGGTCGGCGACAGCTCCGCGAAGGCGTGCCACCAGCCCTGCTGGCGGGACTCGCGGGCCATCTGCATCAGCGACTCGACGAGCCGCTGGTCGTCCACCCCGTAGACACCGCACAGGTCCCGCACGTCGCGCGGGCTGATACTGCGGCGGCCGTTCTCAAGTCTGCTGATCTTGGACTGGGAGACCAGCAGCCGGTCCGCCACCTCTTCCGCGGTCATGGCGCGCTCTTCGCGGAGCCGTCTCAGCTCCTGGCCGAGCCGACGCCGCCGGACCGTCGGATTGACGTTGCCCACCACGGACTGTGCACCTCCGTCGAAATGATCGGCCCGAGGACCGCGTTACCAAGCAGAGTGCCACCAGACGCGGTGCATCCGCTCGGATTTCGCGACAGAGGGTGGCCGATCACAAGCATGGGGTGCGGCAACGGCCCTCGTCTGTGGCCGCCGCCACACCCCGTGCTCGAAATGCGGCTCCCGGTTAGGTCATCAATGCGGTTGTCCGTGCACGTGTGCGCCTAGTGCGAGAGCGAAGGCCGTACCGCGGCTCGTGTCACTCCTCTCCGCCTCGTCTGCTCACCGCTGATCTGCTGCGACGACTGCCCGACCACAGCCATGGCCGCCGCGGGCGCCGAGGCGCGTCCCGTCGTCTTTCGCGCGGTGCCCTGCTGCGGGCGCCGCGCCGCGGCCGCCTGGCCGGCCACGCCGTTCTGCACGTCCATCACGGCGTGTGCCACCAGGCCGCCCATCGGGTCGTGCCTGATCAGATCCCGCAGCCGGGAACGGGACGAGCGCCCCTCGTTGCCCGGATACAGGTGCTTGCCCAGGCCCACGGCGTGGGCGAGCGCCGCCAGGGCCGCGGTCCGCGCGTCCGGTGGCGTGCCGGTGCGGATCGCGGTGTCCAGCCGCGCCCGGATCTGCCTGCTGACCGCGGTTTCCGTCGCCTGGTACCGGGTCGTCGGCAAGACCCCGCACATCTGGTTCTCCACCGCGTGCACCATGCCGCAGCGTTCCAGGTGCGTGAGATACGTTTGGCGTAGCCCGAGTCTGGGCCCGCCGATCCAGTGGACTGCCCGGACCGGACTGCCGCGCCTGCGCAGCAACTCCAGTGCGGAGTCCAACGTGGGATCTCCGGTCGGCCGTGGCAGCACCACGGCTATTCGGTCCCCATCAGGGGCTATCCGTCCCGCCAGGGCCAGCTCGACGAGCTGTGCTCCGGCGAGGCCGAGGTCGAGCGACTGCGGCTGCGCGGTGGTACCCGTGGCCGGGTCCAGAGCGAGCAGCAGCAGCTCCTCCGGAATGGTTCTACGACTCCTGCCCATCCATGCCTCCCCGCGTGGATGAAAGACAGGGTGACGCCTCTCACATTGTTCTGTCGAGGGTGCGTGGTTGTTTTGTGAGGGAACCCGTAGATATGTCGTTGTCGTCCTTGGGTACAGGCAGCAGGTTTCCGCCACCACCGGCTCGTCGTACCGAGGTGCACAGGACCCGGCAGACTGGTAGAGCCAGCGGCCATTTCTTGATCGACGCGTAGGGAGGCACGGGTGGCGGGCGAGTCCCCGGACAGTTCGGAGCGGGAGCGGGAGCAGGAGTCATCGGAGAAGACGCCTGAGGACCCCGGAAGGGTTCCCCAGGAGGCGAAGGTTCCCGGGGACGAGGAGAAGCCGGCTGCCGACGAGGCCGCCGAGGAGACCGGCGGAGTGCCGGAGCAGGTACGGGAGTTCAGGGGTACGGGAGTGAGTGGGGGCACGGGGTCGCCTGCACGGCAGGCATCCGAGGACGAGGACAGGACACCGGCCACGCCCGGAGACCGGGAGAAGGCCACGAGCGGGACCGAAGAAGCGACGAACGAGGAAAACGAACCCGAAACCAACACAAGCCCCACGAACACCCCACCACCTCCGAACGAGGGCACGGAGGAGCCGCCGAGCGCGGAGGCGGACCAGGGCACGGAGGAGCCATCCGCCGCGGACGCGAAGGCGGACACGGGCACAGACGCGCCCCCCGCCGCGGCAGCGGAGACGGAGGCGGAGAAGCCCGCGGACGCGGAGGAGCCGCCCGCCACGGACGCGAAGGCGGACACGGGCACAGACGCGCCCCCCGCCGCGGCAGCGGAGACGGAGGCGGAGAAGCCCGCGGACGCGGAGGAGCCGCCCGCCACGGACGCGAAGGCGGACACGGGCACAGACGCGCCCCCCGCCGCGGAGGAGCCGTCCGCCGCGGGGTCGGAGGGGGGCGGGGACGCGGACGCGTCGGATCGCACGGCCATGCTGCGGCTGCCCAAGGAGGCGGATGAGGCGGAGCCGGGGGAATCCGTCAAGGGGCCGAAGCCAGCCGCGGATACCGCCACCGCCGACCTCGGGGCCATAGCGGGTCCGGCGAAAACGCCGGAACGCGACGCCGAGCCCACCACCGCCCCCAAGGGCACCGAGTCGGATCGCACGGCCATGCTGCGGCTGCCCGAGCAGGCAGACGCCGCGGAACCGGAGTCGGAACCGGAGTCGGAACCGGAGTCGGACCGTACGGCCATGCTGCGGGTTCCGCCGCCGAAGACCGAGCAGGGCAAGGACCAGGGCAAGGACCAGAAGACCACCACCCTGCGCGCGCCCGACCCACCGCCGGAGGCGCCGGACGCGCCGCGCAACCCGCTGGAGTTGCTCGCCACCCTCACCAACCGGCCCGCGCCGCCGCCCACTCCACTGCGGACCGCGCTGCGGCGGGTGAAGATCTGGACGCCGCTGGCGGTCCTGCTCCTGATCGTCTTCGTCGTGGCCCAGTCGCTGCGCCCGCTGCCCGATCCCGGCCTTGAGCTGACCGCCGCGGACTCGTACACCTTCGAGGGCGAGACCCCGTCCGTGCCGTGGCCTGCCGCCGGGCAGGCGACGCTTTCCGTCGACGGGCTCGGGACGTTCGGCTCGTCGGGCGAGCAGGAGCCCGTGCCGATCGCCTCCGTTGCGAAGGTGATGACGGCTTACGTCATTCTCCGCGACCATCCGATGGCGGAAGGTGAGACGGGCGCCGAGATTCCCGTCGACCAGCGGGCCGAGGACGAAGCCGGGCTGAGCGAGGAGAACGAGTCGACCGTCGAGGTCGAGGAGGGCAGCACGCTGACGCAGGACGAGGCGCTCAAGGCCATCATGATTGCGTCCGCGAACAATGTGGCCCGGCTGCTCGCCCGGTGGGACGCCGGCTCGGAGGAGGCGTTCGTGGAGAAGATGAACGAGGCGGCGGCGGCCCTCGGCATGGACAACACCACGTACACCGACCCGAGCGGGCTGAGCCCGGAGACCGTGTCGACGTCCGAGGACCAGACGAAGCTGGCGCGGGAGGTCATGAAGGACCCGGTCTTCCGCCAGATCGTGATCATGCCGGAGTACACGGACAGCAACGGGGTCCGGCACGGCAACTGGAACGGGCTGGTGCCGGTCGGCGGGGTCGTCGGCATCAAGACCGGCACCACGACCATCGCCGGTGGCAACCTGATGTTCGCCGCCAGGCAGGAGATCGACGGCACCTCCCACCTCATCGTCGGGGCCGTGCTCGACCAGCCGCCGCACCCGGCGGACAACTCGATCCTCAGCCAGGCGCTCGAATCGGGCAGCCAGTTGATGACGTTCGCCCAGGAGCAGTTGCGGGCGGAGACCGTGATAGCCGCGGGTGACGTCGTCGGGTACGTGGACGACGGGCTCGGCGGGCAGACGCCGGTGACCGTCACCGAGGACGTTCCGGCCGTCGGCTGGCCGGGACTTGAGGTGGAGATCGAGGTGACCGGCGGCGAGGACGGCGTTCCCGGCTCCGCGGACGCCGGGACCGAGGTCGGCGTGCTCACGGTCGGCGACGGGGACGGGGGACCGGCCACACCGGTGGCCCTGGCGGAGGACTTGTCCGAGCCCGGGTTCTCCGACCGGCTGACGCGCCTGGGCTGAGCCGCGGCGCCCGCCCGCGGGCGGGCGGGTTCCCGGTGCGCGCCCGTCGCCGCACCGGGGGCTGCGGCCCCTGCGCGCCGCACGCTACAGTCGGTGCCCCACAGCGAGGGATGCGTGAGGGGGCAGCCCTGTGGAATGTCCATCATGCGGGTCGAGGAACGGCCGCAGGCTTAACAACGGCAACTGGGTGTGCGACAACTGTGGCTCGGTCACCGCAGGATGAGGCCGCGTGGCGGGACTTGGACCCGGCCACGCGGGAGCGACTTGATTTTCTCGATCCGGAGGACTTCACGGTGGGGCCCACCGCGGAGGCGGCCGCCCAGTGGGAGCGCTTCACGGCGATCCTGGACAAGGCGGAGAACTACCGCCCGCCGCAGTGATTTCCGCCGCAGTGAGCCCCGCCGCAGTGAGCCCCGCCGGGGTCAGTGCGAGTGGCGGGGGACGGCGTCGCCGGTGCGGCCGACCAGGAAGTCGAGGTCGGCGCCGCGGTCGGCCTGCATGACGTGCTCGGTGTAAAGCTTGGCCCAGCCGCGTTCCGGCTTGGGCTCGGTCGGCGCCTGCGGGGTGCGGGTGGCCAGTTCTTCCGCGGGCACGTCGAGGTGGAGGCGGCGGGCGGCGGCGTCGAGTTCGATCCAGTCGCCGGTGCGGACCAGCGCGAGCGGGCCGCCGACGGCGGCTTCCGGCGCGACGTGCAGCACGCAGGTGCCGTAGCCGGTGCCGCTCATCCGCGCGTCGCTGATGCGGACGATGTCCTCGACGCCCGCGTCGAGCAGGACCTTCGGGACCGGAACGTTGCCGACCTCGGGGAAGCCGGGATAGCCGCGGGGGCCGGCGTTGCGCACCACGAGGATCGTGTCCGCGTCGACCGGCAGGTCGGGGTCGTCGGCCACGGCCGTGTAGTCCTCGACGCGGTCGAAGACCAGCGCCCGCCCGCGGTGTGTGAGCAGGTGCGGTGAGGCGGCGGAGATCTTCAGCACCGCGCCGTCGGGACACAGGCTGCCGCGCAGGACGACGGTGCCCTCGCCGGCCGGGCGGAACGGTTCCCCGGCGGTGCGGATGACCTCGCGGTTCCAGCAGGGGGCGCTTTCCGTCGCGGCGTGCATCGTTCCGCCGCCGACGCTTCGCGCCTCGCGGTGCAGCAGGCCGAGCGTGTCCAGTTCCCGCAGGACGGCGGGCAGCCCGCCGGCGTAGTAGAAGTCCTCCATCAGGAACCGGCCCGAGGGCATCAGGTCGACCAGGACCGGCACTTCGGTGGTCAGCCGGTCGAAGTCGTCGAGGTCGAGCGGCACTCCGGCACGCCCGGCCAGCGCGAGCAGGTGGACGACGGCGTTGGTGGAGCCGCCGAGCGCCGCGTTGGCGCGGATGGCGTTCTCGAACGCCTCGCGGGTCAGGACGTGCGAGGGCCTGACATCCTCCTCGACGAGGGCGACGGCCCGGCGGCCGGCCGCCTGGGCGAGGGCGTAACGGCGGGCGTCCACGGCGGGGATGGCGGCCGAGCCTGGCAGTTGCATGCCGAGGGCCTCGGCGACGCACGCCATGGTGGAGGCGGTGCCCATGGTCATGCAGTGGCCGCGGCTGCGGGACATGCAGCCCTCGGCCTCGCTGAGGTCCGCGGGCGACATGCGGCCGGCCCTGACTTCCTCGCTCAGCCGCCAGACGTCGGTGCCGGAGCCGATGTCGCGGCCCTGGAACTTGCCGCTGAGCATGGGCCCGCCGGTGACCATGACGGCCGGGAGGTCGACGCTGGTGGCGCCCATCAGCAGGGCGGGCGTGGTTTTGTCGCAGCCGGAGAGCAGGACAACGCCGTCGAGCGGGTTGGCGCGGATGGTCTCCTCGGCCTCCATGGCCATCAGGTTGCGGAACAGCATGGTGGTCGGGCGCATGAGGGTCTCGCCGAGTGACATGACGGGGAATTCGAGGGGCAGGCCGCCGGCTTCCCACACGCCGCGCTTGACGGCGTCGGCGACGTCGCGCAGGTGCGCGTTGCAGGGGGTCAGCTCGGACCAGCTGCTGGCGATGCCGATGACGGGGCGGCCGTCGAAGACTTCGGGGCCAAAGCCCTGGTTACGCATCCACGAACGGTGGATGAAACCGTTGCGGCCCTCGGCGGCGAACCACGCGCCACTGCGGCGTTTTCCCCGCGCGCCGGCGGCGCCGTGCCCGGCCGCGGTCTCCCCCGTTCCGGCCACCTGTACTCCCGCCGTGCCCGTTGCCGCCGTGCCCGTTGCCGCCTGCCTGGGTGTTGTTGTCATGCTTGGGTGCCTCCCGCTCGTACCAGAGTCCTTCGCCGTTCCAGCGTCACACGTCCCGCCGGGAGCACGCGGGCGGCCCGCGCTGCCGCGTGCCGCCGTCTGTGCGCCTCCCCTGCCGTACGCGTCCGGCCGATCATCAGTTTCCTTGCGCGGAGACCCCCGCGTTTACACGGGGAAGGAAGTGAACCTCTGCGGTGCAGGACAGAGAGGGGCGCATCGCCACCCGGGTGATGCGCCGCTCCCCCCATCACCCGCAATGGTCACAAGCTGGCACATTAGTGTGTGATCCATGCCGACCGTGCACGTGAAGCGGGCGTTCAAGTACCGCTTCTATCCGACCTCGGAGCAGGCCGCCGAGCTTGCCCGGACGTTCGGGTGCGTGCGGAAGGTCTACAACCTGGCGCTCGCCGCCCGCACGGAGGCGTGGGCCAGGCAGGAGCGGGTCAACTACAACCAGACGTCGGCGATGCTGACGGCGTGGAAGAAGACCGGGGAACTGTCCTACCTCAACGAGGTCTCCTCGGTTCCGCTTCAGCAGGCATTGCGGCACTTGCAGACGGCGTTCAGCAACTTCTTCGCCAAGCGGGCCAGGTACCCGCGCTTCAAGAGCCGCAAGAGGTCCCGCAGGACCGCGGAGTACACCACCAGCGCGTTCCGCTTCCGCGACGGCAGGCTGACGCTCGCCAAGATGGCTCAGGCGCTGGACATCGTGTGTTCCCGCCCCCTGCCCGAGGGCGCGGAACCCTCGACGGTGACCGTCTCGCAGGACGGCGCGGGACGCTGGTTCGTGTCACTGCTGTGCGAGGACCCGGCCGTCAAGCCGCTTCCGGCCGCCGATACGGCGGTCGGGGTGGATGTCGGCCTGGACCACCTGCTGACGCTCTCCACCGGGGAGAAGATCACCAACCCCCGGCACGAGCGGCGTGACCGGGCCCGTCTGGCGAAGGCGCAGCGGGACCTTGCCCGCAAGGCCAGGGGCGAGGGAGCGAACCGGGCCAGGGCCCGCAGGAAGGTCGCCCGCATCCACGCCCGGATCGCCGACCGGCGCCGTGACCTGCTGCACAAGCTGTCCACCCGACTCGTCCGCGAGAACCAAGTGGTCGTGATCGAGGACCTGTCCGTTCGGAACATGGTGAAGAACGGCACGCCGGCCCGCGCCATCTCGGATGCGGCGTGGCGCCAGTTCCGCACGATGCTGAAGTACAAAGCGCAGTGGTACGGCCGTGAGGTGATCGCGGTCGACCGCTTCTTCCCCTCCTCCAATCCTCCAAACCGTGCTCGGCCTGCGGCGCCCTCACCCGGGCGATGCCGCTGAACGTCCGCACCTGGACGTGCGAGACCTGCGGCACGCCCGACGACCGGGACGTGAACGCGGCGAAGAACCTCAAGGCCGCCGGGCTGGCGGCGTCTGTCTGTGGAGCCGGTGTAATACCTCGACGGAGAACTCCGGGCGGGCAGTCGGCAACGAAGCAGAAACCCTCACGGCGCGAGCCATGAGAACCCCTCGTTCACGAGGGGGAGAAGTCAACATGGTTCTGATGCGGACGTGCGGCCGTGACCGGCCGCCACGTCCGCGCCGCACCGAGGGAAGGAAGACCTGCCATGCCCACCACCCACGTCCACGTGGCCGCGCCGCGACCGGAGTGTGCCCGATGAGCGCCGGGGAGGCCGCGCTGCCGCGGCGCCGCCTCGGCGGCACCGGACTGCTGGTGCCGGAGATCTGCTTCGGCACCAGTGGTCTGTCCGGCATGCCCGCGGTGTTCGGCTACGACGTGCCCGAGGACCGCGGCGTGGCGACCGTGCGGGAGGTGCTGAACGGCCCGGCCGGGTTCCTGGACACCGCGGCGGGCTACAACGCCGGCCGCGGTGAACGGCTCATCGGCACCGCCCTGGCCGAACACGGCGGGCTGCCGCCCGGCTTCGTGCTGGCCACCAAGGTGGACCGCGATGAGCGGACCGGTGACTATTCGGCCGCGCAGGTCCGCCGTTCGCTCGAAGGCAGTCTGGAACGGCTCGGTCTCGACCGGTTGCAGCTGCTGTATCTGCACGATCCTGAGCACATGCCGTTCGAGGAGGCCATGGCGCCCGGCGGCCCGGTCGAGGAGCTGGTGCGGATACGGGAGGAGGGTCTCGCCGAGCACATCGGCGTGGCCGGCGGCCCGGTCGGGCTCATGGAGCGCTACGTCGCCACCGGCGCGTTCGAGGTGCTGCTCACCCACAACCGGTGGACGCTCGTCGACCGTTCCGCGGACGCGCTCATCGATGCCGCCCACGCGGCGGGCCTCGGCGTGGTCAACGCGGCCCCGTTCGGCGGCGGCATCCTGGCCAAGGGCCCCGACGAGAACGCCCGTTACTGCTACTCGCCCGCGGACCAGGTGGTCCTGGCGCGGGTGCGCGAGATGGCGGCGGCCTGCGCGCGGTACGACGTGCCCCTGCCCGCCGCCGCGATCCAGTTCGCCGTGCGCGACCCGCGCGTCGCCGCCACCGTCGTCGGCGTGACCCGGCCCGAACGCGTCGCGGAAACCCTGCGCCTGGCCGCCTGGCCGATCCCGGATGATCTGTGGCTTACCCTCGACGGGCTGCATGCGCCCCCATCTCACTGGCAATACTGAAAAACACCGAAACACCGGGAACTTTTTCTCATGACAAACGAACTGAGCCCTGAGCAGTTCCCCGAGGGCTTCGCCTGGGGAACGGCCACCGCCAGCTACCAGATCGAGGGGGCCGTCCACGAGGACGGCCGGCTGCCCTCGGTGTGGGACACCTTCTCCCACACCCCCGGCAAGGTGTTCCGCAACCAGACCGGTGACCTCGCGGACGACCACTACCACCGCTACCCCGAGGACATTTCGCTGCTCGCCGACCTCGGCGTGACGCACTACCGGTTCTCGCTCGCCTGGCCGCGCATCCAGCCCGAGGGGTACGGCCCGGTCAACGGGGCGGGCGTCGACTTCTACAGCCGCCTCGTCGACGGCCTGCTCGACCACGGCATCCAGCCCTGGGTGACGCTCTACCACTGGGACCTGCCGCAGGTGCTCGAAGACGCGGGCGGCTGGCCGCGCCGCGAGACCGCGGAGAAGTTCGCGGAGTACGCGGCGCTGATCCACCAGCGCCTCGGCGACCGGGTGCAGGACTGGACGACGCTGAACGAGCCGTGGTGCGCCGCGTTCCTCGGCTACGCCAGCGGCCACCACGCGCCGGGCCGCACCGACGGCGCCGCCGCGGTGCGCGCCGCGCACCACCTGATGCTCGGGCACGGCCTCGCCGCCGAGGTGCTGCGCGCCCAGGGGGCGCGCAGCGTCGGCGTCACCGTCAACCTGTACCCGGTGGACGCGGTCACCGACAGCGCGGCGGACCGGGACGCGGCCCGCCGCATCGATGGCCTGATGAACCGCTTCTTCCTGGACCCGATGCTGCGCGGCTCCTACCCGGCCGACGTGCTGAAGGACATCGCGGAGGTCACCGGCACCGAGCACGTACGGGACGGCGACCTGGCGACCATCGCCGCGCCGCTCGACTTCCTCGGCGTGAATTACTACTCGCGCCACGTGGTGCGCGCCGGCGTGCCGCGGCCGGGACCCACGCACTGGGTGGGCTCGCAGGACGTGGAGTTCGTCAAGCGCGGGGTGCCCCAGACCGAGATGGGCTGGGAGATCGACCCGGACGGGCTGTACGAGACGCTGACGCGGGTCTCGCGCGAGTACGGTCCGCTGCCGCTGTACGTGACGGAGAACGGCGCGGCGTTCGCGGACGAGGTCACGCGCGAGGGGCGCGTTCACGACGAGGACCGGCGGCGCTACCTGGAGGAGCACTTCAGGGCCGCGCACCGGGCCCTCGCGGAAGGCGTCGACCTGCGCGGCTACTTCGTGTGGTCGCTGCTGGACAACTTCGAGTGGGCGCACGGCTATTCGAAGCGGTTCGGCCTGGTTCACGTGGACTTCGAGACGCAGGTGCGCACGCTGAAGGACAGCGGCCGCTGGTTCTCCGAAATCACCCGCGCGAACGCCCTGTGAGCGCAGGGGGGACCACCACCCGGTGGTCCCCCCGCTCCCTGCGCGCGGGGAGCGCGCGACCGGCGCCCATGCTCGTACCCGCGTGCGGAGATCGCCAACTCCTGCGTTGCCTCCGCCGAATCGGCCACGTACCCGGACTGGCCGGAACGCCGGTCACGCGGGATGCTGGTGACCGTCTCACCACGGAGAGCGCTGGAGAGCGCAGGGGAGCGAGCCTTCATGGCGACGAGCAGTCAGGAACCACAGGCGCGCGAAGAACGCGCACGCTCCGGGCGCGCGGGCCCCGGCATCGAGCTGGGCGCACTCGCGCAGGACACCGAGCTGGGCCGGGCGGGGGTGGTCGTGGGCCACGACGGCGTCACCTACCAACTGAGACCCATCCGCGGCGGGCTGGTCTGGAACGTGCTCCCGGAGCACGTCCGGCAGGTGAACGCGAGCGACCTGCTGCGCGAGAAGGTCCGGCAGGCCAACCGGCGCAGCATCGGCAGCGGGCCGTGACCGCGGCCGACCGGTGTGGCAGGCGTGATGTCAGGCGAGCGGATGGGGAGTTCACATGAAGTGTCCGAGCTGCGGCAGCATCAACGTGACGAGCACCGGCATGCCGCGCCGGTGGCAGTGCATGGACTGCGACAGCACGTTCGCCCGCTGAGCACAGCACGACGCACGGCAACAGGACAGCACCACAGCACCACAGCACCACAGCACGGCAGAACGGCACCGGCGGCCCGGCCTGTCTAGGCCGGGTCGTCGTCGATGTCGTGCTGGGTGTTGAGGTGCGCGGCCAGGGTGCGGGCCGCCGTCTCGTCCGTGCCGAAGAACGCCGCGCTCGGGCGGCCGTCGTCGCCCGGCACGTGCACCAGGCTTCCCACGGGGTCCACGACGTACCAGCCCCGCATGCGGCTGTGCCTCGCCTCGAAGGTCATGCGTCCGCTCGTGCCGAAATCGTCCACCCCAGGATGATGCAGCACCGCGGGCGCCGCCCGCGCCGCCCGCGTCACCCGCAGGTGTCGAGCAGGCCGGCCAGCCGGTCGCGTTCCGCGGTGGTCACGGTCAGCTCGTAGGCGTGCTTGACCGTCGTCCAGGCCAGGGCGTAGGTGCAGCCGAACTCCTCGGCGGGCGGCAGCCAGGCGTCCGGCGACTGGTCGCCCTTCTCCCGGTTCACGCCGCTGCCGACGGCGATGAGCTGCGGCTGCGCCAGGTCGTTGGCGAACGCGCTGCGCTCGTCGTCGGTCCACGCGTCGGCGCCGGAGCGCCATGCGTTGGCCAGCGGGACCACGTGGTCGATGTCGATGTCCCCGTCGTCCGTGTACTCCTCGCCGTCGTAGGCGCTGAACCAGGTGCCCGACACCGGGCGGCAGTCGTCGTCCACGGTGACGTCCTCGCCGTCGCGGCGCAGCACGGTCTGCCGCACGGTGCAGCCGTCCGCGCTGTCCCAGTGCGGGAAGCGGTCGCGCGAGTAGCCGGTCATGGCGCGCGGCTCGGCCACGGTGAGTGCCGCCAGCCGGTCGGCGGCGGTGGCCGCGTCGGGCAGTCCTGGCAGCCGCGTGCCGCTCTCCTGGGGCGCCCCGCTCGTGCCGCCCGTGCCCGCCGCGCCGTCCGCGCCGTCCGCGTCCTCCGTACCGGCCGCGCCGCAGCCGCCCGCCGTCAGCACCGCCGCCGACACCACCGCCACCACCGCCGCCGGAAACCGCGCCCTCATGCCCTCGCCCCGTCTCGCCGTGCCGTCCTGGTTCCGCATGCACTCCCTGCCCGCGAGCGGCCGGTCGCATACCCGCCGACCCGCGGAACCGGACAGGCCGCGCGGGGCCGCCCGCCTGAACGGGCGCCGCCGCCTGGTCACGCGGCGCTGAGCGCCGCCCGGCGCGGCACCGCGGCACCGCGCCACCGCGCCGCGTCACCGCCCTGGCCGTTCAGCGGGGCCGCGCGGGCGTCGAACCATGGACCATGGGGCCCGCGCACTTCCACGCCTACCACTGGCAAGGCGAACGCCGCGTCTTCGACCAGGAGGCCGACCGGCGGCCCGCGGCCGCGCCGGGCGCACCGCCCGCGCCCGGGTTCCTCGCCAACCCCTGCACCCCGCTCCGCATCAGCGACTGGCTGCTGCGACCCGCCGCCGCCGTCGCCCGTACCTGCGGCACCGCGGCCGAGGCGGCCGCGTGGTTCCGGCGGGAGAGCGAACGCGCGGCGCCCGCGTTCGCCATCGAACGGGAACGGCAGGCCGTCCCGGCGCTCGCCGGCCGGTCCGCCGCCCGCCTCGCCGCGGGCGGCGACGTGCACGCCGGGTGGTACCTGCGCGGCACCGGCTTCCTGACCCTCGACGTCATCGGCTGTTCCCCCAACGGCACCGACCCCGCCCTGCCCTGCCCGCTCGGCTCCTGAGCCGCCGGGCCCGCGCCCGGCCCCCGCGGGCCGTCAGGCCGTCAGGCGTGCCGCGCCAGGGGCCGCCGATCCACCCGCGCGAGGTCGCGGACCGCCGGGATCGCCAGCAGCGCCGCGCTCGCCGCCAGCGACACCGCGCCCGCCGCCAGCAGCACCTGGGACGCGCCGAAGAGACCGGCGGCCGGGCCGGCCAGCGCCTGGCCGACCGGCATCATCACCACGGAACCGGCCACCTCGTAGGCGTGGATGCGGTTGAGCACGGCCCCCGGCACCTGCGTCTGGATGCTCGTCGCCCACATCACGCTCCAGAACGCCATCGCCGCGCCCGCCACCACGAAGCCCGCGACGATCGCCGCCACGCCGAGCCCCGCGCCGACCGTCACCGGCTGGAGGAAGAAGCCGAACAGCGCGATGGCCCCCGCGCGCAGCGGGTGCCGCGGCCTGATGCGCATGGCCAGCAGCCCGCCGACGGCCATGCCCGCGCCGAGCGCCGAGTTCACGAGGCCGTACGTGCCGTCGCCGTGCGCCGTGATGACCTCGGTCGCCACCAGCGGAACGGACGGGCCCCACGCCGCGCCCATGAGGATCATCCAGACGACAATGGCCCCCCACATCCAGGTCCTGGCCCGGAACTCCCGCCAGCCCTCCGCCAGATCCGCACGGAACGTCCCCGCCGCGGGCCGCACCGGCCGCTCCGGCAGCCGGAGCAGCAGCAGGCACAGGGCGCTGAGCAGGTACGTTCCGGCGTGCGCGGCGAACACGCAGCCCGCGGACGTCCAGCCGACCAGTACGCCGGCCGCCGCGGGACCCAGTACCGCCATGCAGGACTCGGCCGTACGGATGGCGCCGTTCGCGGCCTGTACGTCGTGCGCGAGGCGCGGCACGGTGCTCGCCACGCCCGGCTGGAACATCGCGGCGCACACCCCGTTGACCGCGCCGATCACGCACACCTGCCACAGCACGACGTGGCCGGTGAAGAACAGCACGGCGGCCAGCGCCTCGGTGCCGATCCGCACCACGTCGGCGCCGACCATCAGCGCCCGCGCCTCGAAGCGGTCCGCGATGACGCCACCGAACACCACGAAGCCCGCGAAACAGCCGGTGAACGACGCCATCGCCAGGCCCACCGCGCCCGCGCCGCCGCCGTGCTGGACCAGGCCCGCGGCCAGCGCGACCGGCAGCATCATGTCGCCGAGCTTCGCGATGCCGCGCGCCGTGAAGAACAGGCCGAAGTCGCGCGTCCACAGCCGCGCCCTGACCACCTCACCGGCCGCCCCCGCGACCACCGCCCCCGCGGGCGCGGGCGGCCGGGCCGGCTGCCCGGCGGGGGGCGACGTCATGCGTCAACTATCACCCGGTGCACCGCTCCCCGCCTGCGCTGATGAGCCGTTCCCACGACGGTGCCCGCCCGGTTCGAGCGGCGGGGCGCCGACCGCGCAGTGCCGCGTGCACTGCGGCGCCGGGGCGTGCGGCAGCAGCCGTCCCGGCACCGTGAACCAGGCGATGACCGCGCCGAGCACCATCAGCCCGGCGCACAGCAGCACCGCCTTGCCGAACGCCCGGTCGACGGCCTCGGCCGAGCGGTACTCGTCCGTGGACAGGCCGATCGCCAGCGGCAGCGCCGCCACGGCGACCAGCTGCGCGACGCGCGCCGCCGCGTTGTTCACGCCGCTGGCCACGCCCGCCCGCCTGACCTCGACGGACGCCAGCACGGTCGCCGTCAGCGGCGCCACGAACAGGGCCATCCCCAGGCCCTGCACGACGACGCCGGGAAACACGTCCGTCCAGTACGAGCCGCCCGGGTGCACCCGGTACAGCAGCACGAGACCGGCCGCCGCGACCAGCGGGCCGAGCGTCAGCGGCAGCCGCGGCCCGATCCGGTGCGAGAGCGCACCCGCGGGGCCGGACAGGACCGTCAGCAGCAGCGTCACCGGCAGCGAGGCGATGCCCGCGGTCAGCGCGTCGTAGCCGAGCCCGTTCTGGAGCTGGGTGGGCAGCAGGAAGAAGATGCCGCCGATCGCCGCGTACAGGCACAGCGTCACCAGGTTCGCCGCCGTGAACAGCCGCGATCTGAACACTCCGAGCGGCAGCATCGGCCGCGGCGCGCGCCGTTCCCACCACACGAACGCCGCGCCGAGCGCCACCCCGCCCGCGAGCGCGGCGAACGCGGGGGCGTTGATCAGCGCGTAGGTGATGCCGCCCAGCGACAGGGCCGCGAGCGCCGCGCCCGGCACGTCGAACCGGCCCCCCGCCGTCCAGTCCCTGCTCTCCGGCACCGCACGCGTCAGCAGCAGCACGGCCGCCGCGATCGGCACGTTGATGAGGAAGATCCAGCGCCAGCCGGGCCCGTCGACCAGCCACCCGCCGAGGAAGGGGCCGAACGCGGTCGCCACGCCGCCGAGCCCCGACCACAGGCCGACGGCCTTCGCGCGCTGGTCCGGGTCGAACGAGGACTGGATCAGCGCGAGCGAACCCGGCGTCAGCAGCGCCCCGCCCACGCCCTGGAGCGCCCGCGCCGCGATCAGCAGCGGCGCCGACGGCGCGAGACCGCACAGCACGGACGCGACAGTGAACCACACGACGCCCCACACGAAGACCCGCCTGCGGCCGAACCGGTCGCCGAGCCCGCCGCCGAGCAGGATCAGCCCGGCGAGCGTCAGCATGTAGGCGTTCAGAATCCACTGGAGATCGGAGATCGGCACGTCGAAGTCCGCGCCGATGCGCGGGAGGGCCACGGTGACGATCGTGCTGTCCAGCATCGCCATGCCGGAGCCGAGCACCGCGCTGCCGAGCACCCGCCGCCCGCCGGGCGAAGCGGTGGTGAGCCGCCCCGCGCCGCCGAGCGGCTCGCCGGCGCTGTCCGGGTCATCTGCCATGCGGTCATGATCGGCCCGGCGGTGCCCCGCCGGACCGACCCGCGCCCGGGAACGGCCGGGTATGCCCGGTTCGGCCCCCTGGCGGGCGCCGCTACTGGCCGACGCGGCCCGGCTGAAGGGTCTTGGAGAACAGCACGGGACCGTCCACCTCCCGCAGCCGCACGGTCAGTTCACCGCCGTCGCCGTCGATCTCGACCTCGCCGTAGAACTGGTAGCCCTCGGCGGGCGACACGTTCGACGCCTCCGGCGCCTTCACGAACACGCGGTCCGGGCCGAACGTTCCGTCCAGCGCGTTCGCCGGGAACGCGCCCGCGTTCAGCGGGCCGCTGACGAACTCCCAGAACGGCTCGAAGTCGCCGAACGCCGCCAGCTCCGGCCGGTAGTGCTGCGCCGAGGTGTAGTGCACGTCCGCGGTCAGCCACACCGTTCCCGTGATGCGCCGGCGCTTGATGAAGCGCAGCAGCTCCGCGATCTGGAGCTCCCGGCCCAGCGGGGCGCCCGGGTCGCCGTTGGCGATGGCCTCGATGTCCGACTCGCCGTCCGGCACGACCAGACCGATCGGCATGTCGGCGGCGATCACCTTCCACACCGCGCGGGAACGGCTCAGCTCCCGCTTCAGCCAGTCCAGTTGCTCGCGACCCAGAATGCCCTGGGCGTCGTCGGGCTGCCGTCCTGGCGAGTTGGCGTTCCGGAACGTCCGCATGTCGAGGACGAAGACGTCGAGCAGCGGGCCGTGGCGCACCACCCGGTGCACGCGGCCCTCGCGGCGCCCGGGACGCAGCGTGGAGATCGGGAAGTACTCCGCGAACGCCTGCCGGGCGCGCCCGGCGAGCACGTCCACGGACTTCTCGGTGTAGCGGTCGTCGGCCAGGATCTCCCCCGGGTACCAGTTGTTGGTGACCTCGTGGTCGTCCCACTGCACGATGGCCGGCACCTGCGCGTTGAAGCGGCGCAGATTCTCGTCGAGCAGGTTGTAGCGGAAATTGCCGCGGTACTCGTCGAGCGTCTCGGCGACCTTCCGCTTCTCCGGCGTCGTCACGTTGTGGTACACGCTGCCGTCCGGCAGGGTGACGCTCTCCTCGATCGGCCCGTCGGCGTAGACGGTGTCGCCGCTGAAGAGGAAGAAGTCCGGGTCGCGGCGGCGCATCTCGGCGAACGCGCGGTAGCCGCCGAGCCCCGGGTTGATACCCCAGCCCTGCCCCGCCAGGTCGCCCGACCACACGAAGCGCACCCCGTCGCGCCGCCGCGCGGGCGCGGTACGGAACGTGCCCGCCACCGGCTCGCCCGTGCGGCGCGGATCGTGCGGGTCGGCCAGGAGCACCCGGTAGTGGACCTGCTCCCCCGGCGGCAGGCCGTGCAGCGCGGTGGTGCCCGTGTGGTCGGTGCCGGGACCGAGCAGCGGCCCGTACCAGCGGCGCGGGCGGCGGAACGACTCGGTCGCCGAGGTCTCGACGATCATGCGGGCCGGCCGGTCGGAACGCACCCACACCAGTCCCGAGGAGGCGGTGACGTCACCGGCCTGCACGCCCCAGCGCGCCGCCGGGCGCCCGGACAGCGCGAACGCCGGGGCGGCCCCCGCGACGATTCCCGGCACCGCGAGCCCGGCCGCCGCGGCGGCCCCGCCCCGCAGCACGGCGCGCCGCCCGGTGGCGCGCCCCTCCCGCGCTTCGCCTCGCGCTCCGCGCGCCTGGTGCATGTCCGTCATGACGAATACCTCCACGTTCCCTCGTCCGACGGCCCGCAGTATGGTCCGGCTGCCACCGGTCTCCGATGCCCCACGCCCCAACACGCGGCGAACACCAGGCCAACGCCGGGCACCGGTCCCCCGTCCCCCGGTACACCGGTCCCCCGTCCCCCGGTCCACCGGTCCCCCGGTCTGCTCCCCGGCACACGTTCGAGGTAATCCCCGGCCGCCGCTGCGCGGTTGCGGCCCGGCGCGGGTATCTCCCGGGCACCGGACGCCAAGGGAGGTACGCGTTGACCCCGTTCCCCGGCCAGGACAGTGCGACGGCGCGGCGGGTGCGGGTCCGCGTCGGCCGCCGCGGCACGTTCCTGCTCGTCGTGGGCCTGGGGGAGCTGGTCTGGGGCCTCCAGTACCTGCTCGACCCCATGCCCAATCCGCGCGGCCTCGCCCTCCTCACCGACGCCGCCCCGCTGCACGCGTGGGCCTGGCTGTGGATCGCGGCGGGCGCGGTCGCCGCCGTGGCCGCGTGCGTGCGGATCGGGGGCGACTGGACCGGGTTCGCCGCCCTGCTGACGCCGCCCACGGTGTGGACGGCGGCCTACGTGGCCGGCGCGTTCTCCGGCTCGTACGGGCAGGGGCTGTGGGTCGCGGTCTACTACGCGACCACCCACGTCGGGGTGTGCCTGTGGGCGTCGGCCATGCCGGAGTACGCGGTGCCCGCGCCGGACACCGCGGGAAAGGGCGCGCGGGGATGAGTGTGCTGTGGACGGCCATGGCGGCCGTGGGCGGCCCGCTGGCCGCGGCGGTCGGCAGCTGGTATGCGGCCAGGGCGACGCGCACCGCGGCGGGCATGACCGCCGACGCGCACCGGAAGGCCGCCGAGACCGCCGTCGGCCCCGAGGACCGGCTGGCGGACCTGGCGGTCTTCAAAGCCAGCGTGGAGCGGGTCGACACGGAGAACGACCGGCTGCGCCGGCGGCTGCTCGGCCTGGAAACGCTGGTGCGGGCCTTCGCCCGCCACGTCGCCCAGCTCACCGCCCAGGTGCACGAGGCGGGCGTCGAGCCCTGCCCGCCCCCCGACCGGGTCGAGGAATACAACCGCACCGGCGCCTGACCCGCACCGCCGGTCAGTGTTGCCGGTCAGTGCCGCCGGTGCGCGGTGTCGGAAGCGCCCCCGAAAAGCCGGGCGACGAGCCGGAACGGCAATGACACCACCGTGGCAACGGCACCGCCGATCGCCCGGAAGATGTCCGCTATGGCTCTCAACATGACTGCGGCCTCCTTTCCCTCTGGACGGCCTGGCCCCTCCGAATAACCCGCGCGGCACCTGCCGAAACGTCCCGCCACCGTTCAGGTCCGCTTATGAATCGACCCCAGAAGAATTAACTGGTGCGCCACGGCAGGCGTCAGCGATTCTGAACAGATGATCACAGCAGGCGCGGTAGCCGGTGTCGCAGCAGTCGCCCTCGGGATGGTGCTGACGCCCGGGCCCAACATGATCTACCTCGTGTCGCGCAGCATCACCCAGGGCCGGAGCGCCGGTCTTGTGTCGCTGAGCGGCGTGGCCGTCGGCTTCCTGATCTACCTGACGGCGGCGAACCTCGGCCTGTCGGCCGTCTTCACCGTCGTTCCCGGTCTGTACCTTGCCGTGAAGCTGGCCGGTGCCGGCTATCTCGCGTGGCTGGCGTGGCAGGCGCTGCGACCGGGCGGGGCAGCGGTGTTCGCCCGGCAGGAGCTGCCGGGCGAATCCTCGCGCCGGCTGTTCACCATGGGGTTGATGACCTGCCTGCTCAACCCGAAGATCGCCCTCATGTACCTGTCCCTCATCCCCCAGTTCGTGGACCCGGAGGCCGGGAACGCCATGGCGCAGGGCTTCCTCCTCGGCGGCGTCCAGGTGCTCATCGGGGTGGCCGTGAACGGCACGTTCGTGCTGGCCGCGGGCGCGATCGCCGCGTTCCTCGCACGACGCCCCGGCTGGCTGCGCGCCCAGCGGTACGTCATGGGCACCGTGCTCGCCACCCTGGCAGCACACCTGGCCCTGGACACCTCCCGCCCCGCGCGGACCTGACGCCCCCGCCCGCCACCTGCTTTACCTGGGCCGTTTCAGGTCGGCGAGGAGATCGTCGAGGGCCTTGGCGAGGGCTGCGGAGTTGGCCGGGTCGAACCAGGTGGTGCGGATGCGTTCGTTGTTCCCGTTCGGCGTCTCGTGGTTGGCCGCGAGCTGGTGCAGGGAGCGGGCCTCATCGCTCAGGGCACGGCCGGCCCCCTGGAAGAGGCCGCGCACGTAGCGGTCCGCGTCGTCGGAGGCGATGCCCTGGTCGATGGCCCACGACGTGAGGGTGGCGAGGTACGAGTAGTGGGTGGTCAGCGTTCCCGTCAGTGCGGAGAAGACGTTGAACGCCGCCTCGTCCGCGACCGGGAGCACCCCGCCCAGGTACTCGAAGAACGGGTCCACCACCGGATGCGACGGGTACGTGACCGTGACGCAGCGGCGTTCGGCCACATCGGGCAGGGGAATGGCCCGCACCAGCGGGGCGTCGGTGGCCAGCGTCCGGCGCAGGTCGTCGTTGCCGACACCGGCCATCACGTTGACCACGACCTTGTCATCGTCCACCCGCAGGCCGGCGAGCGCTTCGTGCCGGTCCTGGCGGCGAACGGCGATGAGCACCATCTCGGAACGGTCCACGACCGCCTGATTGCCGGCGCACACCTGCACGCCCTCGTAACGCCCGGAAAGCTCCGCGGCCGCGCGGGCCCCCCGAGGAGAGAGAAACACCTCAGGCGACCCGTCACCCCCGCCACACAGCCCCGTCACGAGAGCCCGCCCGAGCTCGCCCACCCCTATGATGCCGATGCGCTTCACTGTGCCTTCCTCCATGCTGCGTGGTGACCGTGCGAGTCCGCCGGAACGGTGTCATCCACAGTGTGGCCGCCGCCCGGTCCGCGGCAAGCTCGATACCGAGCCTCAGCCCTTCCACAACGCGGTCGAACAGCTCTCGCGCCTCCCGGCATGCAGAACGCCCCGGACCAGACCCGATCCGGGGCGTTCGCCCCTGTGCCCCAGGCAGGATTCGAACCTGCGACACCCGCTTTAGGAGAGCGGTGCTCTATCCCCTGAGCTACTGAGGCTGAGGCGCTGCCGGGGGTTAGCGTACCGGGTTTCGGGCGTCGGGGGTTCAGACGGGGGTGGCCAGGAGGAGGGCGAAGCGGGATTGGGGGTCGGGCCACCAGTGGGGGACCGTGAACGCGGCGCGGGTGAGTTCTTCGGTCAGCGGTTCGCGGCGGAACTTCACGGAGATCTCCGTGCGCAGATCCTCGCCGCGGGCGAAGTCCGCGGTCAGGCCGAGGGCCGGGATCTCGACGCTGTGGGCCACGCGGGCGCGCAGGCGCATCTCGATGCGCTCGGCCTCCGCGTTCCACAGCGCCTTGTGGTCGAAGGCGCCGAGGTCGAAGCCCGCGCCGAGTTCGCGGTTCAGGACGCGCAGCACGTTCTTGTCGAACGCCGCGGTCACACCCTGGTCGTCGTCGTAGGCGCGGATCAGGGTGGTGGGGCTCTTCACGAGGTCGACGCCGAGCAGCAGGGCGTCGCCTTCGCCGGTGAGGGCGGCGCGGAGGCGGGTGAGGAACGCGGCGCGCTGTTCGGTGTCGAGGTTGCCGATGGTGGAGCCGAGGAACGCGACGAGGCGCGGGCCCGGTTCCGGCAGCGGGAGGTCCGTTTCGAAGTCGGCGACCGTGGCGGCCACGCGCAGGCCGGGGTAGTCGCGGCTGATGGCCTCGGCGGCGCGGTCGAGGGTGGTGTCGCTGACGTCGACGGGCGCGTACTGCTTCAGGGTTCCGGCGGCGGTGAGGGCGTCGAGCAGCACGCGGGTCTTGGCGGAGGTGCCGGAGCCGAGTTCGACGAGGGTTCTGGCATCGGTGAGCCGGGCGATCTCTTCGGCGCGGGCGTTGAGTATCTGGCGTTCCGCGCGGGTCAGGTAGTACTCGGGGAGGCGCGTGATGCGGTCGAAGAGGGTGCTGCCGTGCTCGTCGTAGAACCATTTGGGCGGCAGTCTCTTGGGGCGGCCGGTCAGGGCGCTCTCGGCATCGGCGCGCAGGGCGCGGGCGGCGTGGTCGGCGGGCAGGCGGCGGTCGACGGTGATGCGCATGGGGCGTCCCTTCACAGTGGTTCGACGTCGGTGGTGGTGCGGCCGGCGAGGAGCAGGGAGTGTTCCGGGACCTCGTGCCAGCCGCGTTCGCCGGGAACGGGCGAGGAGGCGACGGTCACTTCGGTTTCGTCGCGGCGGCGGTACCAGAGGGTGTCGCCGTGGCGGGTGGCGGCGATGGTGCTGCCGTCGGTGAGGAGCAGGTTGAGCCGGGCGTCGGGCCGTGCGGCGGCGGTGGTGCGCACGATGTCGGCCAGGGCCTCGCCGGGCGGCAGCCCGGCGGTCAGGCGGCGGCCGGTCATGGCCCACAGCAGCGCGGAGTCGCTGCGCGCGTCGAGGCCGAGGAGCTCCGCGGCGGTCAGCGGTTCGCCGGTGTCGGCGGGCAGCAGTTCCCAGCGGGGCACGGCCCCGTTGTGGCTGAACAGCCAGCGCCCGAGCGCGAACGGGGCCGAGGCGGCCTCGTCGTGGCTGGTGCCGGGGGTGGCGGAGCGGACGGCGGCGAGCACGGCGCCGCTGCGCAGGACGGCGGCGAGGCCCGGCAGGTTGGCGTCGGACCAGATGGGAACGGCGCGCCGGTAGCGGACGGGTCCCGCGCCGTTCTCGGGCGGGTACCAGCCGACGCCGAACCCGTCGGCGTTGACCGAGGGCGTCCAGGACTGCCGGTAGAGGCTGTGGGGCGGGTCGGTGAGGACTTCGGCCAGCGGTCTGGCCGGGCCGAGGTAGGCGAGGTGGCGGCACATCAGCCGGGCTCCTCGGTGGGTTCCTCGGTGCGGCAGGTGCGGAACCCGGCGAAGATCTGCCGCCGCACGGGCAGGTCCCAGTTGCGGAACGTGGCGCGGCAGGCGACCTGGTCGGTGGCGAACGACCCGCCGCGCAGCACCTTGTACCGGTCGCCGAGGAACACTTCGCTGTACTCGCGGTAGGGGTGGGCCGCGAAGCCGGGGTAGCCGGTGAAGTCGCTCGCCGTCCATTCCCACACGTCGCCGAGCAGCTGCCGTGCGCCGCAGGGCGCGGCGCCGGCCGGGTAGGCGCCGGCGGGGGCGGGCTGGAGGTGCTGCTGGCCGAGGTTGGCGTGGGCGGGCCCGGTCGTGGTGTCGTCGCCCCAGGGCAGGCGGCGGGAGCGGCCGGTGGCGGGGTCGTGGCGGGCGGCCTTCTCCCATTCGGCTTCGGTCGGCAGCCGTCGCCCGGCCCAGCGGGCGTACGCGTCGGCCTCGTACCAGCTGACGTGCAGAACGGGTTCCGCGGGTGGAACGGGCTCGGTGTGCCCGAAGCGGCGGCGCAGCCAGGTGCTGCCGTCGCGGCGCCAGAACGCGGGGGCGGTGAGCCGGGCGCGGGTGCGGTGCAGCCAGCCGTCGGGGTGCCACCAGCGGGGGTCGTCGTAGCCGCCGTCGGCGATGAACGCCTGGTACGCGGCGTTGGTGACGGGCGCGGTGTCCAGCCGGAACGCGGGCACGTCCACGACGTGTGCGGGGCGTTCGTTGTCGAGCGCCCAGGGGTCGGTGTCGGTACCCATGGTGAACGGGCCGCCGGGGACGGGGACTTCGGCGGCCAGCATGTCACCGGGGGCAGGCGGCGGGGCGGGCGGCGGGGCGGGGGCGTTCAGCACGGCGGGGCCGCGGCGCAGCTGGTGGGTGGCGAGCATCGTCTCGTCGTGCTGCTGCTCGTGCTGGGCGACCATGCCGAAGAGGAAGCCGTCGCCCGGGTGCGGGGTGGCGGCGAGGACGTCGAGGGCGTGGTCGCGGACGGTGGCGAGGTAGCGGCGGGCCTGGGCCGGGGTGAGCAGCGGCAGCGCGGTGCGGTCGGCGCGCGAGTGCCGGAACGCGTCGTAGAGCGCGTCGAGTTCGGGGCGCAGCGGGGGCCGGCCGCCGGCGCGGCGCAGCAGCCAGATTTCTTCCTGGTTGGCGATGTGCGCCAGGTCCCAGACGAGGGGGGACATCAACGGCGAGTGCTGGGCCGTGAGTTCGCCATCGGGCAGGCAGTCGGTGAGGGCGAGGGTGCGGCGGCGGGCGGCGGACAGGGCGATGCGGGCGCGTTCCCGGACGGGGACGGCGGTGGCTTCGGGGATGAGAGTGTCCTCACTCATCGCCTGGCTCCTTCGAGCTGGTCGTCGGCGGGGCACCGGCCGCGGTCGGGGTAGCGGTCGGCGAAGTCGGCGACGGCGCGCCGCACGGCGGCGCACGCCGGGTCGCGCGCCAGGGCGTCGTCGACGGCGGCGAAGCAGGCGCGGGCCGCGGCGCCGAGCGGCGGGTCGGCGGGGCCGAGGCGCGCGGCGCGCAGCCACAGGTCGGGGCGGGGCAGGGGGCGGCCGCCGGTGAGGGGTTCGGTGGCGGCGAACGCGGCGTCGGCGGCGGCCGGGTCGTCCAGCAGGGTGCGGGCGACGGCGAGCGGGACGGTCCAGTCGTCGCCCGGCTGGGCGTCGATCATGCGCAGTTCCAGCCAGCCGCGGGGGCGGACGGGCGGGAAGAGGGTGCCGAGGTGGTAGTCGAGGTCGGCGAGGCGGGGCGGGCGTTCACCGTAAGGGCCGCGCAGCCAGGAGCGGAACGTCCGCCCGGCCGGCGCCGTCCACGCGGCGGGCGGCGTGCGGCGGACGCACAGCAGCGCGGCGTCGAGCGCGTACCTGGTCCAGGCGGCGCGCGGGTCGGGCTCGCCCGCCGTGTCGGTCTCGGGCGGGCGGGTGCGCCCGGGGTCGATGCGGGCCCACAGGGCCTGGCGGGTGGAGGCCCAGCCGGTGGGGCGCCCGCGCCACAGCGGTGAGTTGGCGAATGCGGCGACGAGGACGGGGCCGAGCCGGTGGGCGAGCTGCCAGCGGCGGCGGTAGCCGGTGAGGCCGCCGGTCTCGTCGCCGGCGTCGACGCTGATCTGGACGGCGGCGGTGGCGCGCATCATGACCCGGCCGGCGGGGCCGAAGCGGTCGAAGTAGCCTTCCATGGCCCGGTAGCGGGGGTGGTCGAGCAGCCGGGGCGGAGCGTGGTGCGGGTCGAGGCCGAGGCCGACGGGGGTGAGGCCGGTGTCGGCGAGGTGCCGGCGCAGGTGGCTCACGTCGGTTGTGGCGGCGCCGAGGCAGGCGGCCAGGGAGGTGGCGGGGGCGCTGCTCAGCTCGATCTGGCCGCCGGGTTCGCGGGTGAGGCGGCCGCCGCCGGGCAGCGCGCCCGGCGCGGCCAGCGGCGCGAGGGCCGCGTCGAGCGCCCCGGCGGTGGGGAGGCGCGCCGGGTCGCGGGCGTCGCGGATCAGCCATTCGAGCTCGATGCCGGTCCGGACGGGCGGCCCGGTGGTGAAGCAGGCGGCACGGACGTGGGCCTCGGCCTCGGCTTCGCGAAGCCCGGGACCGATGCGGGTGCCCAGGCCCGCGGGGGCCGCCGGGCCCGCCGGGCCCGTCGGGCCCGTCGGGTCGTCCGCGGGGTCCGCCGCCAGTTCAGCCGCCATAGGTGCCGCCCTCCTTCAGCCGCGCGCCCGATGCGTCCGGTTTGTACCGTTGGCGTCTGCTTCACGGTACGGCGGGCGGCGGCGGCGCGCTCCGGCTGTGCCGCCAGTCGGTCGACACCGGAACGGCGAGGGCCGGAAGGCGAACGGGCGGGGGGCGGCCCCCGGCCAGCAGCGGCTAGCCGACAGCCAGGCGGCGTACGGCCAGCTCCGCGTACAGCGCGGCGCCGTCCGGCAGCACCGCCTCGTCGAAGGCGGCCAGCGGGGAGTGGTTGGTGGGGGCCGAGTCGGGGTGCAGGCCGGGCATGGTCGCGCCGAGGAAGATCATCGCGCCGGGCACCGCCTCGATGACGCGGGAGAAGTCCTCGGCGCCGAGGAGCGGGTTGTCCATGCCCGCGTAACGTTCCTCCCCGTGGACCTCGCGGACGGCGTCCGCGGCGAACGCGGCCTCGGCCGCGTCGTTGACCGTGACCGGGTACTGCTCGGTGAACCGCGCCTCCACGCCGAGCCCGTGCGCCGCGGCGATGCCCTCGCACACGGCGACCGTGCCCCGGCGCAGCCGGGCACGGGTCTCGTCCGAGAAGCTGCGGACGGTCGCGGTGAAGGCGGCGGTGTCCGGAATGATGTTGGACTGGGTGCCCGCGTGGAACTTACCGACGGTCAGCACCACCGGGTCGAAGACGTCGAAGCTGCGGGAGATCCACGTCTGGAGCGCCGTGACCATCTCGCAGGCGGCCGGGATCGGGTCCTTCGCGCGGTGCGGCGCCGAGCCGTGTCCGCCCGCGCCGCGAACCGTCACGTCCAGCACGCTGGACGCGGCCATCGCGGGCCCGCCGCGCGTCGCGAAGACCCCGGACTCCCAGGTGTGTGAGATCACATGGAGGGCGTACGCGGCCACCGGGCGCTCCCCCGTTGCTTCGAGCACCCCTTCGTCGATCATGCGCCCCGCCCCGTTATAGCCCTCCTCGCCCGGCTGGAACATGAACAGCACGTTCCCCGCGATCCGGTCGCGGTGCGCGGACAGCAGCCGGGCCGCGCCCGCCAGCATCGCGGTGTGCAGGTCGTGCCCGCAGGCGTGCATGCGGTCGGCGGGGGCGGCGAACGGCAGCCCGGTCCGCTCGGCGACCGGCAGCGCGTCCATGTCACCGCGCAGCAGCACGGTCGGCCCGGGGCGTTCGCCGCGCAGCACGGCCGTCACGGAGCTGAGGCCGTGGCCGGTGGACATGTCGAGCGGCAGCCCGTCGAGGGCGGCGAGCACCGCCTCCTGGGTCCGCGGCAGGTCGAGGCCCAGTTCGGGAACGCCGTGCAGCGTGCGCCGCAGGCGCACCAGCTCGTCGGCGAGGGCGGTGGCGTCGTCGAGGAGGTTCACGTTCGCTGAGTCCTTCCACGCATAACGGATGGGAACGGCGCGCCGCGTCGGGTCACGACGCGGGGCGCGGGGTGTCGTCGGTGATGGCCGGGGTGAGGATCGTGGCGTTGCCCGCCGGCTCGGTGGCGGCCTTGCCCGCGCTGTCGCTGACGCGGATCAGCAGCGCGACGAGCAGCCAGTTGGCCACCGTCGAGGAGCCGCCCTGCGCCAGGAACGGCAGCGCCTTGCCGGTGAGCGGGATCAGCCCGGTCACGCCGCCGCAGACGATGAAGACCTGGAGCACGAGCACACAGGAAAGACCGGCGGCCAGCAGCTTGCCGAACGGGTCGGTGACGGAGATCGCCGCCTTGATGCCGCGCTGGATGAGCAGCGCGTACAGCAGGATGACGGCCGTCACACCGGCCAGGCCCAGCTCCTCGCCCACGCTGGCGAGGATGAAGTCGCTGCGGCCCGCGAACCCGACGAGGTAGGAGTGGCCCTCGCCGAGGCCCGTTCCGGTGAGGTCGCCCGCGCCGAAGCTGAACAGTGCCTGCGCGGACTGGTCGGAGATGAGGCCGGGCGGGCGTTCGTCCTCGGGGAGGAAGATCGCCATGGGGTCGAGCCACGCCTGCACCCGCCCCTTGACGTGCTGCTGCGTCGCGGCCACCACGGCGGTGCCGGCGGCGGCCATCAGGCCGCCGAGGAGGACCCAGCTGGTGCGTTCGGTGGCGATGTAGAGCATGAGCACGAACACGCCGAAGAAGATCAGCGAGGTGCCCAGGTCGCGTTCGTAGAAGAGGACGACGAGGCTGACGGCCCACACCAGCAGCACCGGTCCCGCATTGCGCCCGCGGGGCAGCGCGAGGCCGAGGAAACGGCGGCCGGTGAGGGCCAGGGCGTCGCGGTTCGCCATGAGGTAGCTGGCGAAGAACACGACGATCATGACCTTGACGAACTCTCCCGGCTGCACGGACAGCGGCCCCAGCGTGATCCAGCGCTTCGCGCCGAACTGGTCGGCGCCGAACAGCGCCGGGGCCATCAGCAGCAGCATGGCCAGCGCCATGCCCAGGTAGGTGTAGCGCGCCAGGACCCGGTGATGGCGCAGAACGATCAGGGTGGCGACGCACAGCGCGGCGCCGACGAGGGTCCAGACCACCTGGTCGGGCGCGGCGGGCGCGGACTGGTAGTTGTCCGGCGGGTAGTGCGCCGCGTAAGCCTGGTCGAGGCGGTCGAGCAGGACCAGGCCGAGGCCGCTGAGCAGCACCGTGACGGGCAGGATCAGCGGGTCGGCGTGCCGGGCGAAGCGTCGCACGGCCAGGTGCGCGGCCAGGGCGGTGCCGCCCAGCAGCGCCGCGTGCGCGGGCAGCCCGGACGGCACCCGTTCGTACATGGCCAGACCGGCGGCCGCGTGCCCGAACGTCACGATGGCGACGGCGAAGAGCACCATCGCCAGCTCGGTGTTGCGCCGGTGGGCGATCCAGCGCTTGACGGCCGGTGGCACGCCCCGCGTGCGCCCGGCGCCCCGGGGGCCGGCCGGGCCCCCTGGGTGCCCGGCGCCGCTTCGCCCGCCGCTGCCGCCCCTGCGCATGTGCCCCGCCCCCTGTCAAGACCTGCCCTGTCCGTTCCGCTCCCCGGACGGGCCGGGTCCCCCGCCGGACGGGGAGGCGCTGACCGGCAACCTACCCGGGCCGGGCGGGCTCGTCACCAGGGACGCGTGCGCCCCGGGTGGCCGGAACGGGCCGTGCGCCGCATGGCGGTGCGGGCGCTGGGTACCCGGACGCAACTAACGAAGCGTCCCGTTCGTCTTCAGGGATGTGGGGATGGATGTGGGGATGGATGTGGGGAGAGATGTCCTGCATGGTCCCGGGCGGGAGCATGTGGCCGGGCAGGGTACTGCATCACCGGGAAAAAGATGCGCGGCTTGGGAATTCTGTCCGGATTCCCGTCGTTGATTCGTTATGGATGCGGGCGGCAAGGGGGCAGCCCGGTCCGGTCCGAAGAGGACCACATTTGATCACTTCGCAAGGGAGCACGTATGGCAACCCGTGCCGTCGCCCGGCGTCCGGACACCGATGACAGTGTCGAAGCGGCGGGCAGTGTCCGGTCCAGCGCAGGCAGCGATGCCACGGAGCGCGATCTGGTCGGGATGTATCTCGACGAGATAGCCCGTACCCCGCTGCTCGACGCTGCGAAAGAGGTCGAGCTGTCGCTGACGATCGAGGCGGGGCTGTACGCGGGGCGCATCCTGCGGGGCGTGGAGGAGCCGGCGGCGGATGGCGCGGCCGCCTCCGCCACGCGGGAGGAGCTGGAGGCCATCGTCGCCGCCGGGGAGCGCGCCAAGGACGCGTTCATCCGTGCCAACCTCCGCCTCGTCGTCGCCGTCGCCCGGCGCTATCCGCGCAGCGGACTGCCGCTGCTCGACCTGATCCAGGAGGGCAACGCGGGCCTGGTCAGGGCCGTTGAGAAGTTCGACTACAGCAAGGGCTTCAAGTTCTCGACGTACGCGACCTGGTGGATTCGGCAGGCCATCACGCGGTCCATCGCCGACCAGTCGCGGACGATCCGGCTGCCCGTTCACCTGGTCGAGGAGCTGGGCCGCATCCGGCGCGTGCAGCGGGAGTTCAACCGCGAGCACGGCCGCGAGCCCGAGCCCTCGGAGATGGCGGCCGAGCTGGGCTCGACGCCGGAGCGCATCCAGGACGTCCTGGACTGGGCGCGCGATCCCGTCAGCCTCAACATGTCGGTGGACGACGAGGGCGAGACCCAGTTCGGCGATCTGCTGGAGGACACCTCCGCGGCCTCGCCCGAGCAGTCGGTGCTCGTCATGATGCGGCGCGAGGGTCTTGAGGACCTGATCAGCCGCCTCGACGACCGCACCGCGGCCATCATCAGGGCGCGGTACGGCATCGAGGACGGCCGCGAGCGGACGCTCACCGAGGTGGGCAAGCAGCACGGTCTGACCCGCGAGCGGATTCGGCAGATCGAGAAGCACGCCCTGCTGGAGCTGAAGCGCATGGCGAACGACTCCGGCTTCGACGCCGCGGCCTGACCGCCGCACAGCCCGACCACCTCACCTCCCACGGCCACGGCCACGGCCCCGTACCGCCACCCCTGGCGGTACGGGGCTCTCTGCCGTCCGCCCGTTCCCGCTCGCACCGCCGCGCTCGCACCGCCGCGCTCGCACCGATCCCGACATGGTGTGACACACGACACATCGGCTCGCGAAATAAGCGGGGATTGCCTCTCCGTTTAGAGCATTGTCCAGGCAAGCGGGGACTGACTCCCCGGTTGTTCACCCCAGCAGGGAGCGGCAAGGTGACCCTCAAGTCCACGGCCACACGCACCCGGTTGCGCGCCGACGCCGTCCGCAACCGCGAGCGCATCCTCGCCGCTGCCCGCGAAGCCATCGTCGAGAACGGGCCGCACGTGCCCCTCGACGAAATCGCTCGACGAGCCGGAGTCGGGAATGCCACGCTGTACCGGCACTTCCCGGATCGGGAGTCGCTGCTGTTCCACGTGTTGCTCTATGTGAACCAGCGCATCATCGAGCGAGCCCAGCAGGCCCTGGAGAGCGTGCACGACCCTTTCGAGGCGCTGTGCCGCATGGTCCTCGACTCCGCCGAGGAGCGGGTCGGCGGCCTCTGCCCGATGCTGGGCTTCGGCATCGACCGGGAGGACCCGCGCCTGGTAGCCAGCCGGGAGCGCATGCACCGCGTCACCCAGCAGTTGGTCGACCGGGCCCACGCGTCCGGCCAGCTGCGCGGCGACATCGGCTCCGGTGATCTGCTGATCGCGGTCGCCCGTCTGACCCTGCCCGTGCCGGGCACCCAGGGCTCCGGCGTGAGCACGATGGCCAGGCGCCATCTCCAGGTGTTCCTGGACGGCCTGCGCACGCCGCCCCGCAGCGAGCTGCCCGGCCAGGCGAGCAGCCTCGAAGACCTCAAGGACGAGTTCTGCTGATCGCCAGCACGACCCGGCGCCGCGCCCAGCGCTGAGTTCGGCCCGTCACCCGAGTCCTCAGTACGGGGCTCCCATCCGCCCGCCCATGCACCAACGCCACGTGAGGTTTGTCACCCTTATGCCACCGGAAAAGACCGTGAGCCCCGCTCACGGTGCCCTCGACCCCAAGCGCTGGCAAGCGCTCTTCTTCATCGCCCTCGCCCAGTTGATGGTGGTCCTCGACGGCACCATCGTGAACATCGCGCTGCCGTCGGCCCAGACCGACCTCGGCATATCCGACGGCAACCGGCAGTGGGTCATCACCGCGTACGCCCTGGCGTTCGGCGGCCTGCTGCTGTTCGGTGGCCGCGTCGCCGACCTGTGGGGACGGCGCCGCGCCTTCGTCGTCGGGCTCATCGGCTTCGCCCTCGCCTCCGCGCTGGGCGGCGCCGCGTCGAACGAGGCGATGCTCTACCTGTCCCGCGCGCTCCAGGGCGTCTTCGGCGCGCTGCTCGCCCCGGCCGCGCTGTCGCTGCTGACCATCCTGTTCACCGACGCCAAGGAACGCGCCAAGGCCTTCGGCGTCTTCGGTGCCATCGCCGGTGCGGGCGCCGCCATCGGCCTGCTGCTCGGCGGGGCGCTCACCGACTACCTGGACTGGCGCTGGACGTTCTACGTGAACATTCCGTTCGCCGTGATCGCCGCCGTCGGCGCCATGATGTACATCAACGAGCCGGAGAACGCCCGCAACCGCTCCACCCTGGACATCCCCGGCGCGGTCCTGGCCTCGCTCGGCCTGGTCGCCCTCGTCTACGGCTTCGCCAGGGCCGAGCACGAGGACTGGACCGAGTCGGTCACCGTCACGATGTTCGTCGCCGCCGCCGTGCTGCTCGCGGCGTTCGTCATCGTCGAGTCGCGCGTCAAGTCCCCGCTGCTGCCGCTGCGGGTGGTCACCGACCGCAACCGGGGCGGCGCCTACGCGGCGCTCGGCCTGGCCATCGTCGGCATGTTCGGTCTGTTCCTGTTCCTGACCTACTACCTCCAGGTCGTGCGCGGATACTCGCCGGTGAAGACCGGTGTGGCGTTCCTGCCGATGGTCGCGGGCATGATCATCGGCTCGACCCAGATCGGTGCCCGGCTGGTCACCAGGGTCCCGGCGCGCATGCTGATGGTGCCCGGCTTCCTGGTCGCCTCGCTCGGCATGCTGCTGCTGACCCAGCTCAGCATCGACACCTCCTACGCCGCGGTCATCATGCCGGCGCAGGTGCTGCTCGGCCTGGGCATGGGCACCGCGTTCATGCCGGCGATGAGCCTGGCCACCGAGCGGGTCAAGCCGACCGACGCGGGCGTCGCCGGCGCCATGGTGAACGTGTCCCAGCAGGTCGGCGGCGCCATCGGCATCGCGCTGCTGAACACCATCGCGGCCAGCGCCACCACCGCGTACGTCACCGACCACGCGGCCGGTTCGACGAACGAGCGCCTGCTGGTGCTGGAGTCGATGGTCCACGGCTACACCACGGCCATCTGGTGGGCGTTCTTCATCGTCCTCGGCTCGGCCGTCGTCTCCGCCCTGCTGATCAACAGCAAGGGCAGCGGCCACGGGACCGACGCCTCTGGCGAGGGCTCCGACGAGGGTGCGCCCATCCCGGTGATGGTGCACTGACACCACGAGCCGACAGCGCGCCCGGCCCCCGCGGCAACCCGCCGCGGGGGCCGGGCGTTTCCCATACGCGTCCGACCCCGGCCGCGGGACCGAGGAGGCACCGGGCGGCGGGGCGGCACCGCCTCACTCCCGGCCGTACAGGTCCCGGTAGGAGGGGAACAGCCCGCCCGGGGTGTCCGCCCCGTCCGCGGCCAGCACCCCCTTGACCACGGCCCGCGCCAGCACGTGCGCCCCCGCCTCCAGGATCGCGTTGAACGCGAGCGCGGCCTCGATCGGCGTCGGCCCCGCGGGCCCCGGCCGCCCCCCGGTGGCCACGGCGAACACCGTGTCCCCGTCGTTCATCAGATGCGCCGGACGCACCGCACGGGCCAGCCCGTCGTGCGCCGTGCCCGCCAGCTTCTGCGCCTGGGCGGCGGACAGCGCGGCATCCGTGGCCACGATGGCGAGCGTGGTGTTCAACGGGGGGCGCCCGGACGTCACGGACCTGCGCACCGTCTCCTCGCCGGCCGCCGCGAGCCGGTGCCGCGCCTCGGCGTGCCGCTGCGGGGACGGCACCGGGCCGCCCTCCTCGCCGTAGAGGGCGCCCGACGCGGGGTCGACCGGCGATCCGGCGGCATTGACCGCGGCGAGGGCGGCCACCGTGACGCCGGAGGGCAGCACCGTGCTGGCCGTACCGATCCCACCCTTGAATCCGCCGGCCTTGGCGCCGGTGCCCGCGCCCACCGTGCCCTCGGGCACGGGCGCCCCCGGCCCGCGGGCGGCGGCGTCCTCGGCTGCGGCCCGGCCGAGCGCGGCATCGGGCCGGGCCCGCCAGTCGCCGCCGCGGCCCAGGTCGAACAGGATCGCCGTCGGCACGATGGGCACCACGGCCGCCGGATCGGGCCCGACCCGGAAGCCACGGCCCTGCTCCTCCAGCCACGCGACGACACCACCCGCCGTGTCGAGACCGAAGGCGCTGCCCCCGCTGAGAGTGAACGCATCCACGTGCTCCACCAGGTTCCGCGGGTCGAGGACGTCCGTCTCCCTGGTGCCGGGGCCGCCGCCCCGCACGTCCACCGCGGCGACCGTCCCGCTTTCGGGTGTCAGCACCACCGTCACGCCCGAAAGCCAGCCGTCCCCGATCCGCTGGGCGTGGCCCACGCACAGCCCCGCCACGTCCGTCAGCGCGTCCAGGGGCCCCGTCGTGGCCCGTGAGTCCTCATCCATGCCTCCTGCGTACCACGCGCCGCACGCGAAGCACCCACGTACAGCGGACGTTTATCGGACGTCAATCGCCAACGGCGAGGCTGCCGGTCATGTCGGGAGATCAAGGCGGCTCGGGCGGCGGCTTCGGCCCTGCCGACGTGCTCAGCCACGCCCAGCTGTTGTGGGAGAGCGAGCGGGCGGCACGAGCGCTGGGGCGCCTCGGTGTGCGCGCGGGGGACCCGGTGCCGGTGCTCCTGCCCATGTGCCTGGAGTCCGTGATAGTCACACTCGCCTGCGTCCAGCTCTCCGCGCTGCGTATCTCACTGCCGCTGGGAGACCGGCACGGTCTCCTCCGCCACCGTCTGCGCGGCTCGGACGCACGGCTGGTGATCACCGCGGACGCCTGCCACTCCAACGGCCGCGTGTACGGGACCAAGGCCGTGCTCGACCGGGCGCTCGTCGGCTCCTCGACCGTCCACACGGTCCTGGTGGTGCCGCAGGTGGCCCGCCCGGTGCCGTGGCAGCCGGGCCGGGACTGCTGGTGGCACGAGGCCCTGAGTCCCGGAACGCTGCCGCCGCGGCCGTACGCTGGCAGCATGAGTGACATCTCGCGCCCCGGCCGGACACAGGCGGACACCGGGCGCGCCCTGGATTTCGACGATCCGCTGGAGCGCCGGTCGTCCGACGACTCGGACCGCGGTTGGGGCGACCCGCCGGAGGACGCCGAGGCCGGGGATGTCGCCCGCTTCCTGAGCGAGAAGCCGCCCCACCACCTCTGACCGGCCGCGGCTACTCCCGTTCGCGTGGCTCGTCCGGCAGATCCCGCCGCTGCGCGCCGACGGTGACGGTGTCCGCGCGGTGCGTGCGCTGCGCGACCAGCTCGTCCCTGATCTCGGCGAGCAGCTCCAGCTCCGTCTGCACCACGGGGGCGTCCGGGGCCTTGGCCTGCCGCCGCGCCTGATAGCGGGTGAGGGGCAGGATCATCAGGAAATACACCACGCCCGCGGTGATCAGGAAGGTCAGCGAGGCGCTGAGGACCGAACCCCACCGGATCGGGATACCGGACACGATCTCGCCCGCCGCGTTGACCTCGCAGGGCCCGCGCAGGCACGACTGGTAGGCGTCCAGATCCTTGGTGCCGAAAGCACCGACGAGGGGATTGATGACCCCATCCACCACCGAGTTGACGATGCTGGTGAAGGCGGTGCCGACGACGACGGCGACCGCGAGCTCCACCACATTCCCCCGGAGGAGAAAGGTGCGGAACCCTCCCATCGTGTCCTTGACGCCCGTCAGGACGCCCTTCCTCTCCTCGGTCACGGATACGCCTCTCGTCCACACCACAGGCTCTGCGGGCCTGCGCTCGCTGCTTGAACCGTCCAAGCTGCATCAGCCGGGGCGAAGCTGTCCAATTCCGTACCCACTTTCCGGTGAGCAGGCCGCGGATGGTCACCACTTGGTCACCGCCAGGTCCGCGGCCGCGGCGGCGCCGGCCAGGGCGGCCGCCGTACCGGGCGGGACGGACAGCACCAGCAGGGCGCCCCGGGCGGCCTCCAGCACGCCGCTCGCGGTCCCGGCCTCGGGCGCCTCGGGCGCCTCGGGAACGTCCACGACGCGGGCCCGTCTGGCGACGACCCGTGCGGGAGCCGCCGACGCGTCGGACCTGTCCGCGGTGGCGGCCAGGACGTCCACCCGGTCGCCCGGCCGCAACAGCCGCACCGCGTCCGCATCGGTGATCCTGACCGGCGCGAGAACCCGGTCGGCCGCCGCGCCGGAGCCGCGGCCGGGCCCGGCGCCCGGCGGCCCCTCCCGCGCGGCCGGCTCGGCGGGCTCGGCCGGCGCCGGCCCCGCGGCGCGGGGCGCCGCGACGGCCAGGGCCGCCGCCGTGACGGCGAGCGCCGCGACCACCGCGCGGCGGTGCCGCCGCAGCGCGCGCCGCAGCCGCCCCCGCCCGCCGCGCGGGCGCACGGGACCGAACTCGGGAACGGCCGTGGCCGGGAGCAGCCCGGCACGCTGCGCCGCCGCGGAACCAGCCGGTGCCGGAGGAGCGGCAGCCGGGGAAGTGGCAACAAGAGGTGCGGAATCGAGAGGTGCGGAGCCGAGAGGTGCGGAACCGAGAGGTGCGGAACCGAGGGGCGCGGAATCGAGAGGTGCCGAGCCGAGAAGGGCCGGGGACGAGGCGGAGAGGGCCGGAGCCGGTGTGCGCTGCATGGCACCACCGTGCCCGCCCGCGCCGAATCCCGCTCGGACCTGTGGACAACCCGGCCCCTGTGGAAAACCTCGTCACCCACAGGAACTCACCCGAGCCCCATCCGAGCCCCTCAACCACGGGTTACGGCAGGGCGATCCCCGGGTCCTGGCCGAGCAGCGCCGTCCCGCAGGTGCAGTCGCGGTCCTTGGGAAGGCGGCCGACGACGTCGAACAGCACCTCGCGCAGCCGCCCGACGTTCGCCGCGAAGACCTCCATGACCTCGGCGTGCGACACGCCCTCCCCGACCTCCGCGCCCGCGTCCAGGTCGGTGACCAGCGCCAGCGAGGTGTAGCACAGCTCCAGTTCGCGGGCGAGGATCGCCTCCGGGTGCCCGGTCATCCCGACGACCGACCAGCCCTGCGCGGCGTGCCACCGGGACTCGGCCCTGGTGGAGAAGCGCGGCCCCTCGATGACGCACATCGTGCCGCCGTCCACCGCGTCCCAGTCCTGCCCGCGCGCCGCGGCGAGCGCCGCCGCGCGCCCGGCCGGGCAGTAGGGGTCGGCGAACGAGACGTGCACGACGTTCGGCTGGGTCCCGTCGGCCCTGGGCTCGCCGTCGAAGAAGGACTGCGGCCTGCCCTTGGTGCGGTCGACGAGCTGGTCGGGCACCAGTAGGGTGCCCGGCCCGTACTCGGAGCGCAGCCCGCCCACCGCGCAGGGCCCGAGGACCTGCCGCACGCCGAGCGAACGCAGCGCCCACAGGTTGGCGCGGTAGTTGATGCGGTGGGGCGGCAGATGGTGCCCCCGGCCGTGGCGCGGCACGAACGCGACGCGCCGGCCGGCGATGTCGCCGAGCAGCAGCGTGTCACTGGGCGGACCGTACGGGGTGTCGACGGTGATCTCGGTCACGTCGTCGAGGAACGAGTAGAACCCGGACCCGCCGATCACGCCTATGTCCGCCTGCCGGGCGGCGTCCCCGCCCCCGGCGCTCATGCGGCGGAGGCTGCGGCGCTCGACGAGGAGGATGCCGAGGAGGACGCCGACGAGGAAGAGGCGGACGCCGAGGAGGAGGAAGAGGAGGAGCCCGAAGAAGACGAGGAGGAAGCGGCCTCCCCCTTCTTCTCACCGCCCTTGCCTTCCTTGCCCCCCTGGCTGCCTTCCTTACCGTCCTTGCCACCCTTGCCGCCCGCGGAGGACGAGGCCGGGCTGCCGGAGGCCGAGCTGCTCCTGCTGTCGTTCCGGTAGAACCCGGAGCCCTTGAAGACGATGCCGACGGCGGAGAACACCTTCTTCAGCCGCCCCTGGCATGCCGGGCACACCGTCAGCGCGTCATCGCTGAACTTCTGCACCACTTCGAGACCTTCGTGGCACTCGGTGCACTGATACTGATATGTCGGCACGTCTTCCTCCTGGCACTCATGGTCATGGAGTGCTAACGACGCTCCATCGTGCAACATTCCGGGGCCGGAAGTCCACTGCCGCTCACTCCCGCTGCCCCCGCAGCCCCGTGCTGCCGCCCCGGCCGAGCCATCCGGCGAGCTTCCCGCCGCGCCCCACGGCGATCAGCCGCCGTTCGACGGCGTCCCGTACCGCGTCCGTCGCCACGACCAGCAGCTCGTCGCCGTGCCGCAGCACGGTGTCCGGCTGCGGCACGAAGCTGGTGCCGTCGCGCACCACGAGGGTGACGGCGGCCTGGGCGGGCAGCCGCAGTTCACGGACCTCCACACCGTTCATGCGCGAGGCGCCGGGGATCGTCACGGACAGCAGGTGCCCCCGGAGCCGGTCGAGCGGCGCGGACTCGATGTCCACGTCCACGGCCTGCTCACTGCCCGCGAGGCCGAGCCGCCGCGCCAGCCAGGGCAACGTGGGGCCCTGCAGGAGTGTGAAGATCACCACGAGCACGAAGACGACCGAGAAGATCCGGTCGCTGTCCTCGACACCGCCCACGACCGGGATGATGGCGAGCACGATGGGCACCGCGCCGCGCAGCCCGGCCCAGGACAGCATGACCTGTTCCCGCCACGGCAGCCGGAACGGCAGCAGCGCCACCACCACCGACAGCGGCCTGGCGACCAGGGTCAGCGCGCCGCCGACGAGCAGCGCCGGGCCGATGTCGTTCCACAGGGCGTCGGGGTCCACGAGCAGCCCGAGCAGGACGAACAGGCCGATCTGCGCCACCCACGCCACCGCGTCCGCGAAGCCGCGGGTCGCCGGGCGGTGCGGCAGGCGGGCGTTGCCGAGGAGCACGGCTGCGACGTAGACGGCGAGGAAGCCACTGCCGTGCAGCAACGCGCCCGCGGCGTACGCCAGAACGGCCAGCGCGAGCACGGCGATCGGGTAGAGCCCGGAGGCGGGCAGCGCCACGTGCCGCAGGGCGAGGGCGCCGACGCGGCCGACGACGAGTCCGACGGCGAGGCCGACCGCCAGTTCAAGGACCATTTCGCCGAGCAGGACGTGCCAGTGCCCGGTCGCGTGGTCCGTGGCCGAGAAGGCGACGACGAGGATGATCACGGGGGCGTCGTTGAAGCCGGACTCCGCCTCCAGAATGCCTGCGAGCCGCCGCGGCAGCGGCACCCGGCGCAGGACGGAGAAGACCGCCGCCGCGTCGGTCGAGGACACCACCGCGCCCATCACGAGCGCCGATTCCCAGGGCAGCCCGGCCAGGAAGTGGGCGCCGGCGGCCGTCACGCCGACACTGACGCCGACCCCGACGGTGGCCAGCGCGGCGGCGGCCGGAACGGCGGGGCGGATGTCCTGCCAGCGGGTGCCGAGGCCGCCCTCGGCGAGGATGACGACGAGGGCCGCGTAACCCAGTACCTGCGTCAGCTCCGCGTCGCTGAACTCGACGCCGAGGCCGTCCCGGCCGAGCACCATGCCGATGGCGAGGTACAGCAGCAGCGAGGGCAGCCCGCTGCGCGAGGTGAGCCGGACGGCGGCGACCGCCACGAGCAGCACGAGGGCACCGGCGAGCATCAGCTCGTTCAGGCGGTCGACAGTCAGGGGGGTCCTTCCTCCCGGGGGACCGAGGCAGCGTACCGGCTCGGCAATTCACGGCCTTTGCGGCGAATTTACCAGCATATGAACGCGGAGGCCCGGGGGTGTGACTCCCCGTAGGCTCACCTCAGTGGCCGTATGTCTATGGTTGCCTCCTACCGCTCAGCTGCCCTGTGAAGGACAGAGATGCCCGCCAAAAAGCCCAGGCGACGCGGTCGTCTGATCGTGATCGCTCTCGTGATGCTGCTCGTGGCCGGACTCGGCTACGGCGCCTACTGGAGCGTCAGCACCGTACGGGCCTCCTTCCCGCAGGTCTCCGGTGAAATCGCGATCGATGGCCTGTCCGCCCCCGTCACCGTCACCCGGGACGGGAACGGCATCCCGCAGCTGTACGCCGACTCCGCGCAGGATCTGTTCCGCGCCCAGGGCTACGTGCACGCGCAGGACCGTTTCTGGGAGATGGACGTCCGCCGTCACATGACGGCCGGCCGGCTGTCGGAGATGTTCGGCGAGGACCAGGTCGAGACCGACGCGTTCCTGCGCACGCTCGGCTGGCACGACGTCGCACAGCAGGAGTACGACGAGCTGCTGTCGGAGGAGACCAAGGCGTACCTCCAGGCGTACGCAGACGGCGTCAACGCCTACCTCGCCGAGAACAGCGGCGAGGAGATCTCCGTGGAGTACGCGGCCCTCGGCTTCGTGAACTCCTACGAGCCCGAGGAGTGGGACCCGGTCGACTCGGTGGCCTGGCTGAAGGCCATGGCCTGGGACCTGCGCGGCAACATGCAGGAGGAGATCGACCGTTCCCTGCTGGCCGAACGGCTGAGCCCGGAGGAGATCGAACAGCTGTACCCGGACTACCCGTTCGACCGGAACAACCCGATCGTCCAGGAGAACGGCGGCAGCGACCCCGACGCCGGCGAGCCGCCGGGCGAGTCGCTGCCGGGCGGCGGGCTGCCGGAGGGGGACGGGCTGCCGGACGACGGCCTGCCCGCGGGTGCGGGCGACGCGCTGGGCGGCGCGTCGACGCAGCTGGCCGCGATCGCCGACAGCCTGGACTCGGTGCCCGCGCTGCTCGGCACCAACGGCAGCGGCATCGGCTCCAACTCCTGGGTGGTGCACGGCGACAACACCACCACCGGCATGCCGCTGCTGGCCAACGACCCGCACCTGGCGCCCTCGCTGCCCGGTGTCTGGTATCAGATGGGCCTGCACTGCTCCGAGGTCAGCGCCGAGTGCCCGTTCGACGTGTCCGGGTTCACGTTCTCCGGCATGCCGGGCGTGGTCATCGGCCACAACCAGGACATCTCCTGGGGCCTGACAAACCTCGGCGCGGATGTGACCGATCTGCGCCTGGAAAAGCTCAGCGACGGAAATTACCTGCGCGACGGTGAGCAGATCCCCTACGAGACGCGCAACGAGACGATCGAGGTGGCCGGCGGAGACCCGCGCGAGATCACCGTGCGTTCGACCGGGAACGGCCCCATCATCTCCGACCGCGAGGAGGAGTACGCCAGCGTCGGCGACAGCGCCCCCGTCGACTCCTCCGCGCCCGACCGCGGCGAGGGGTACGCCGTCTCGCTCAGCTGGACCGCGCTCGAACCGTCCCGCACCATGGACGCCGTCTTCTCCCTCAACACGGCCTCCGACTGGGACGAGTTCCGGGCCGCCGCCCAGGACTTCGCGGTCCCCTCGCAGAACCTGATCTACGCCGACACCGCGGGCAACATCGGCTATCAGGCCCCCGGCCTCATCCCCGTCCGCGGCCAGGGCGACGGCCGTTACCCCTCGCCCGGCTGGGACTCCGCCTACGACTGGCAGGACTACATCCCGCAGGACGAGCTGCCCTGGGAGCTGAACCCGGACCGCGGCTACATCGTCACCGCCAACCAGGCCGTCGTCGGCGAGGACTACGACTACGCGCTGACCGACGACTGGAGCTACGGCACCCGCAGCCAGCGCATCGAGGACCTGATCCGCGGCACCATCGAGGACGGCGGCAAGATCTCGATGGGCGACATGCAGTCCATCCAGCTCGACAACAGCAACGAGATGGCCAAACTGCTCGTCCCCCACCTGCTGCGCATCGACATCTCCGACCCGTACATCCGCGAGGCGCAGGCCCTCCTGGAGGGCTGGGACTACACCCAGGACGCCGACTCCCCGGCCGCCGCCTACTACAACGCGGTCTGGCGCAACCTGCTCCAGCTCGCGTTCGGCAACAAACTGCCCAAGGAGCTGCGCGTCGAGGACCAGTGCCTGCGCGTCCCGCCGGCCGACGAGTCCCAGCCCCTGGAGAACCCCGGCGGCGGGGCCCGGCTGATCACCGAGTGCGGCGAACGTTCCCCCGAGACCGCGCAGCCCGACGGCGGCGACCGCTGGTTCGAGGTGGTCCGCGGCATTCTGGAGGACCCGGACAACGAGTGGTGGCAGGCCCCGGCCACCACCGACCAGCCCGAGGCGGGAAACCGCGACGAGCTGCTGGCCCGCGCCATGCGCGACGCCCGCTGGGAGCTGACCGCGGAGCTTGGCAAGGACATCGACACCTGGAGCTGGGGCCGCCTGCACCGGCTGATGCTGAACAACCAGACGCTGGGCACCGAGGGCCCAGGGCCCGTCCAGTGGCTGCTCAACCGCGGCCCGTGGAACCTCGCCGGCGGCACCGACGCCGTGGACGCCAGCGGCTGGAACGCGGCCGGCGGCTACGACATCACCTGGGTGCCGTCCATGCGCATGGTCGTCAGCCTCGACAACTTCGACGAATCGCTGTGGATCAACCTGACCGGCGCCTCAGGACACGCCTACCACGGCAACTACACCGACCAGACCACCATGTGGGCCGACGGCGAGTACCTGCCGTGGGCGTTCAGCGCGGAGGCCGTCGAGGAGCGGGCCGAACACACCCTGACCCTCACTCCCCCGGGCTCCTCCTGAACCGGTGCACCCCCTCCGGGGTGACGGCCGCGTCCACCGGCAGGTCGTGCGGCTCCCGGGGCAGCTCCTCGACCACCTCGTGCCCGTACACCAGGGCCACCAGATCCGGGTGCTCGCCCGCCTCCGCCAGGCGGGCGAGTACCCGGTCGAAGCTGCCCCCGCCCCGGCCCATCCGCACCCCGCGGCGGTCCACCGCAAGACCCGGCAGCAGCACCACGGCGGCCTCCGTCACCGCCTCGCGGCCGAGCCGCCGGCCGCCCGGCTCCAGCAGCCGCGTCCGGCCGCCACGCTCCGCCTCCACCAGGCGGCCCGCGCCCTCGTACTCCGCCCAGTCCAGGTCGTCGTCCGTCAGCAGCACCGGCAGCAGCACCCGAACGCCGCGCTCCCGCAGCACGTTCAGCAGCCGCACCGTGCCCGGCTCGCGCCCCACCGACACGTACGCGGCGACCGTGTCCGCCGCCGCCAGCTCCGGCAGCTCGAGCGCGCGCCGCGCCAGCTCCTCGGCCGCCTGGGCCACCTCGTCGTCGGCCATCGCCGCCCGCACCGCGAGCAGGTCGCGCCGCACCTCCCGTTTACGTTCCGTCAACTCGTCCACGCCCGTCGTTCACCCCTTTCACATTTCTCAAATCGATTCCTCCCATAACACGACGCACTTCGGCAGTGCTCGGTGCCCGCACACCGGATGGATAAAGTGACCGCCATGACGTCACCACGCCCCCGGATCAGCAAGGCTGTCATTCCCGCCGCCGGGCTCGGCACACGGTTTCTGCCCGCCACGAAGGCCACTCCCAAGGAGATGCTGCCGGTCGTCGACCAGCCCGCGATCCAGTATGTGGTGGAAGAGGCGACGGCCGCCGGGCTCACCGACGTACTCATGATCACCGGCCGCAACAAGCGACCGGTCGAGGACCACTTCGACCGGAACTACGAGCTGGAGGACGCACTGCGCCGTAAGGGCGATTCCGAACGGCTTTCCCGCGTCCAGCAGTCCACCGCGCTCGCCACCATCCACTACGTCCGCCAGGGCGACCCCAAGGGCCTCGGGCACGCCGTCCAGTGCGCCGAGCCGCACGTCGGCGACCAGCCGTTCGCCGTTCTCCTCGGTGACGACCTGATCGACCCCCGCGACCCGCTCCTGACCCGCATGATCGAGGCGCAGGCCGAGCACGGCGGCAGCGTCATCGCGCTGATGGAGGTCGACCCCGAGCAGATCCACCTCTACGGCGCCGCCTCCGTCGACCCCGTCGCCGACGGCGTCATGCGCGTCACCGGCCTCGTCGAGAAGCCCGACCCGGCCGACGCCCCCAGCAACCTCGCGATCATCGGCCGCTACGTCCTCGACCCGGGCGTGTTCGAGGTGCTCGACCGCACGCCCCCGGGCCGCGGCGGCGAGATCCAGCTCACCGACGCGCTCCAGACCATGGCCCGCGAGTCCGCCGCCGCGGGCCCCGTCTACGGTGTGGTCTTCAAGGGCCGCCGCTACGACACGGGCGACCGCGGCGACTACCTGCGTTCCATCGTCCGCCTCGCCTGCGAACGACCGGACCTCGGCCCGGAGTTCAGGAGCTGGCTGCGGACCTATGTCAGCGAGGAGATGCCCCAGATTGACTGACGTCTGGTCCGTGGACGAGCACCGCGACGACGTGCTCGCGGCCGTCCGCCCCCTCGCCCCCATCGACCTGCCGCTTCTCGACGCGGACGGCTGCGTCCTCGTCGAGGACGTGGCCGTGCACGACGCACTGCCCCCGTTCGACAACAGCTCCATGGACGGATACGCGGTGCGCACCGCGGACGTCGAAACGGCCACGGACGCGTTCCCCGCCGTACTCCGCGTCATCGGTGACATCGCCGCGGGCAGCGGCGACCTGCCCGCCATCGGCCCAGGCGAGGCCGCGCGCATCATGACCGGCGCGCCTCTGCCGCCCGGCGCCCAGGCCGTCGTCCCCGTCGAATGGACCGACGGCGGCACCGGCGCTGGCCCCGCCGTGGCCATGACGGGGCGCGCGCACGGGCCCGAGGTCCGCGTCCACCGCCCCGCCGCCGCGGGCGCCCACATCCGCGGGCGCGGCAGCGACGCGGCGCCCGGCACCGTGGCACTGCCGGCGGGCACCGTGCTGGGCGCGCCGCAGTTGGGGCTGCTCGCCGCGATAGGCCGGGCCGCCGTGCCGGTCCGCCCCCGCCCGCGCGTCGTCGTCCTGTCCACCGGCAGCGAACTCACCGCGCCCGGCCGGCCGCTCGCGCCCGGCCGCGTCCACGACTCCAACGGTTTCATGCTCACCGCCGCGGCCCGCGCCGCGGGGGCCGTCGCCTACCGCGCCGCGGCCGTGGCCGACGACGCGGACACGCTGCGCGCCACCCTGGACGACCAGTTCGGCCGCGCCGACCTCGTCGTCACCAGCGGCGGCGTCAGCGTCGGGGCCTACGACGTCGTCAAGGAAGCCCTCGAAGGGGAGGCCGAGTTCCGGCGGCTGGCGATGCAGCCGGGCAAACCGCAGGGCTTCGGCCTGATCGGGCCCGGCCGCGTCCCGCTGTTCGCCCTGCCGGGCAATCCGGTCAGCGCCTACGTCTCGTTCGAGCTCTTCGTGCGCCCCGCGCTGCGCGCCATGGCCGGGCACACCGGCGCCGCCCTGCACCGGCCGCGCACCACGGCCCGGCTGGTCACCGACGCGCCCCTGTCCTCCCCCGCCGGCCGGCGGCAGTACCTGCGCGGCGCCCACCTGGCGGCCGAGGGAACGGTCCGGCCGGTCGGCGGCGCCGGCTCCCACCTCGTCGCGGCACTCGCACAGGCCGACGCGCTCATCGAAATCCCGGAAACGGTGACGGAGGTCGTGCCCGGAGCCGAACTGACGGTGGTGCTGCTCGGCTGAGCGAGGGGTACCGTAGCTGCTCATGAGCACCCCGCACCTCACGCACATCGACGCGTCCGGGGCCGCCCGGATGGTCGACGTGTCGGGCAAGGACGTCACCGCGCGCACCGCCAGAGCCACCGGCCGGGTGCTCGTCGCGCCACGGGTCGTCGAGCTGCTGCGCGGCGAGGGCATGCCCAAGGGGGACGCGCTGGCCACCGCGCGGATCGCCGGGATCATGGGCGCCAAACGCACCCCCGAGCTGATCCCGCTGTGCCACCCCCTGGCCCTCTCCGGCGTATCGGTGCGGCTCGACGTCGCGGACGACGCCGTGGAGATCACCGCGACCGTTCGCACGACCGACCGCACCGGAGTGGAGATGGAGGCGCTGACCGCGGTCGGCGTCGCCGCCCTGACCGTCGTCGACATGGTGAAGGCCGTCGACAAGGGCGCGGTGATCACCGACGTGCGCGTCGAGGAGAAGTCCGGCGGCTCCTCGGGCGACTGGAGCCGCGCCGGATGATCCCCGCCTCTGCCCAGGACCGCTACCGCGCGCTGGCGATCACCGCGTCGAACCGCGCCTCGGCCGGCGTCTACGCCGACACCACGGGGCCGCTGCTGGTGGCGGCGCTCGACGACCTCGGCTTCGCCGCCGAAGGGCCGCAGGTCGTGCCCGACGGCGAGCCGGTCGAGGCCGCGCTGCGCGCCGCCGTCGCCGCGGGCTACGACGCCGTCCTCACCACCGGCGGCACCGGCATCTCGCCCACCGACCGCACGCCGGAGATGACGCGGCGCGTGCTGGACTACGAGATCCCCGGCATCGCCGAGGCGATCCGCGCCGCGGGCCTCGCGAAGGTCCCGACGGCCGCGCTGTCCCGCGGCCTCGCCGGAGTCGCGGGCGCCACCCTCGTCGTCAACCTCCCCGGTTCAACGGGCGGGGTCAAGGACGGGCTCGCGGTGCTGCGCCCGCTGCTGCGGCACGCCGTGGACCAGCTGAACGGCGGCGATCACCGGCCGTGAACGCGCATCCGTGGTCCGTGGAGCTGACGGACGGCGACGTTGCCCTCCGGCCCATCCGCCGACGCGACCACCGCGCCTGGCGCGAGGTCAACCAGCGCAATCGCGACTGGCTGCGCCCCTGGGAAGCCACGATCCCGCCCCCGCCGCCCGGCCACCTGCCGCCCCGCCGGCCGACGTTCCGGCAGATGGTCAGACACCTGCGCGCCGAGGCGCAGTCGGGGCGCATGCTGCCGTTCGTCGTCGTCCATCAGGGGCGTCTGGCCGGCCAGTTGACGGTTGCGGGCATCACCTGGGGCTCGATGTGTTCCGCGCACATCGGCTACTGGATCGACCAGGCGGTGGCCGGCCGCGGCGTTATGCCGACGGCCGTCGCCCTGGCCACGGACCACTGTTTCCGCTCCCTCGGTCTGCACCGGGTGGAGATCTGCATTCGCCCGGAGAACGCGCCGAGCCGCCGTGTGGTGGAAAAACTGGGATTCCGTGAGGAAGGCGTGCGCCCCCGTTATCTGCATATCGACGGCGCCTGGCGCGACCACCTGGTCTTCGCCCTGACGGTCGAGGAGGTGCCCCAGGGCCTGCTCGCCCGCTGGCACCGTGATAGCACCCCTCAGAAATGAAATATATGTTCGAATCAGCGCGACAATACGAAGAAATACCCGGGATGACGGCCTGATCGTGCGACACACCGCGCTATTTGGCAGATGGACTCACGCAAACCCCTCTACGGTGTGAGCGTGAGCAGCAGTGGCCTCATCTTCGCAATGATCGTGGGGGCCTGGGCCGCCTATCTCGTGCCGATGTGGCTCCGCAGACAGGACGAGCTGAACGAAGCCCGTCCCACGGAACGCTTCAGCACCGCCATCAGGCTGCTGACGCGCGGCAAACGCGCGGCAGCGGCCCCGGCGAACGAGGAGCCGGCCGAGGCCGCACCCCCGGACGTCTCCGCCGACGTCCGGGCCTTCGCCGAGCCCGTCAGCCAGCCGAAACCGGCCGCCACCCCGAACCCGCGTGCCAAAGTCCTCGCCCGCAGGCGGCGCACGACCATGGCGCTCCTCCTCACGTTCACCCTCAGCGGCATCTTCGCCCTCACCGCCGGCTCCGGCTACCTGTGGCTCCCGGCCATCCCCGCCGTGCTGCTCACCGCCTACGTCGTGCACGTGCGCAGACAGGAGCGGCGCCGCTACGCGGTCGCCCTCGACCGCCGCCGCGCCGAAGAGGCCGCCCGGCGGCTGCACGAACGCACCCAGCGCAGCGCGGCAGCCGTTCCGGAAAAGCCCGCGGCGGCCGTGGTCGAACAGACGGATCACGCCGAGTGGGTCGACCAGCAGCGCCGCCGCACCCGGCCGCCCGAGGACGAACAGGAGGGCTGGGACCCGGCCCCCGTCCCCGTCCCCACCTACGTGAACGCCCCGGTCGCCCCCCGCACCACACGCGGCGTCGACCTCGACGCCCCCGACACCTGGAGCGCCGCCCGCTCCACCACGGCAGGCACCCCGCCCGCCCCGCGCACGGCCGACACGAAAGCCCCACAGCGCACTCCCCTCTTCGACCAGTACGCCGACGAGGACCGCCGCCGCGCGGCGGGCGAGTAGCCCCAAGAACGGATTTCGGACCACCCCCGGCGGAGTGCTACAGTTTCTGCGGAACACGGGCCTGTAGCGCAGCCTGGTAGCGCATCTCGTTCGCAACGAGGGGGTCAGGGGTTCAAATCCCCTCAGGTCCACAGCAAGGACCGTTCCCAGAACCAGGTGGAACGGCAGACGGGAGCCCCCGCCGATCTCGATCGGCGGGGGCTTTCGCGTGCGTGCAAGCAGCGAAGTACAGCAACGGCTCTGCTAGGCGCCGCCCAGTTGCCTGCCGAGCTTCCGCAGCGCCTTGCGCGTCGCCTCGGACGGGACGTGCGTGTACACCTCCATGGTGACCGCGATCTTGCTGTGCCGGAGGATCTGCATGGCGATGCGCGGGTGTGCCGGGTGTCGTGCAGCCGGATGCGCCGCACCCCCGCCTTGTCGGCCCGCGCGGCGAGCTGCCGGTTGAAGTTCCGCGGCTCCACCGGAGTCCCGCACCGGGTGGTGAACACGAACCCGTTGTCCGTCCACAACTCCCCCCGGTATCAAAGCCGGCGGCGCGTCGGTTGCGTGGCGCCGTGGCCCGCCGTGCCGTGCGGCGTTCCGTGACGCGTCAGTCGGCCGCCGGGAGGCGAAGCGTGGCGACGGCCCCGCCATCGGGCGCGTTGGCGAAGGACAGCGACGCCCCGATGACCTGGGCCTGGCCGAGCGCGATGGTCAGCCCAAGGCCGTGGCCTCGGCCGCGTTCCGACGCCCCGGTGTGGAACCGTTGGGGCCCGTCGGCGAGCAGTTCGCGGCAGAAGCCCGGGCCGTGGTCCCGTATGGTCACGCAGGTCCCCGCCACCTCGACCTCAACGGGGGCGCGACCGTGCCGGTGGGCGTTGACGATCAGGTTGGCGACGATCCTGTCGAGCCGACGCGGGTCGGTCTCGGCGGACAGGGCGCCAGCCGTGGTGAGCTGTGTCTGCAGCCCGGTGCGGACCAGCGACTCCCGGACCGCCTCGGCGAGCGGAACGGGTCCCAGGTCGGCCCGCTCGGCGCCCGCGTCGAGCCGGGAGATCTCCAGCAGGTTCTCCACCAGGGTCCGCAGCACCCCCACCCGGTCCCTGACCAGATCCGTGGCCTCCCCCTCGGGGAGCAACTCGCTCGCGGTGACCAGACCCATCAGCGGGGTGCGCAGTTCGTGGGCGACGTCGGCGGTGAAGCGCTGCTCGGCCAGCAGCCGCGCGAGCAGGCTGTCGGCCATCGAATCGACGGTGGCAGAGATCTCGGCGATCTCGTCGCCGCGGCGGCTAGTGGCCCGCCCGGGAACCTTTGCCCCGCCGCGCCGCCATGTACGGCCATCAGCTGCGTTGTCGGGCTCGCCCGAGTACTCCCCCAGGCCCCTGAGGGCCTGGGGGGACCCCCATGCGTACGAGGGCGGCCCTCCGCCTTGCAGCTGACCGCGCCTGACGACGCGGCTCCTGGGACAAAGGTTCCCGGACGGGGCACTGGCAGCGGTCCTGGCGGCCAGGTCACCGGCCGCGATCCGCCGTGCGGTCCACGCCACCCGCCGCAGCCTGCGGTTGGGCAGTTCCGCGGCGAGCGCCGACAGCGGTACGACGACGGCCAGCGCGACGAGGGAGTACTTCCACAGGTTCCGGTCCAGGGCGCGCCGGGTGAGCAGGTCGGACGTCATGTCGACCTCCACCGCCACGGGGCTGCCCCTGTACGTCTGCGCCGCCCACATCGAGGGATGATCCCCGGGGCCGTCACCGTCGTACCAGGTGGCATACCCGTCCCTCAGGCCCTGCGGGTCCCGGAGCCGGCGCAGCAGCTCGTCGGGCATGACCCCGGGCGACATCCGAAGCCAGTCGGGCGGGGCGCCGTCCCGCTCGTAGGCCTGCAGGGCCAGGGACAGCTCCGTCACGGCCTTGGCGCTGCCGTCGTTCATCGACCGGGCCAGGACGCTGCGGTGGACCAGCACCCCGGCAGTCAGCGCGATGGCGCAGCAGGCCACAGCGACAAGCACAGCGATCTTCCAGCGCAACGAACGCCAGTTCAGCAGATCGTGCAGCGTGTCCATGTCAGCGCCGCAACTTGTAGCCGAACCCGCGGACGGTCTGGATCCGCTCGGCGCCGATCTTCCTCCGCAGCCGCTGGACGCACAGGTCGACCACGCGGCTGTCGCCGTGCCAGCCATATTCCCACACGTTGCGCAGCAGCATCTGCCGGTCCAGAACGACGCCGGGGTTCGCGGCGAACTCCAGCAGGAGCCGCAGCTCGGAGGGGGCCAGCGCGACCGGTTCGCCCGCATGAAACACCTCAAGGCCGGCGGTGTCGATGGTCAGGTCGCCGAAGACCAGCGGAGCGCGTTTGGCCGGACGATCGGCATCCTCCGGCCGCGCCGCAGGGCTGAAGGTCGCCCGCCGCAGCAGCGAGCGGATCCGGGCCACCAGCACCGCGGTGTCGACGGGTTTGACCACGTAGTCGTCGGCGCCCGCCTCCAAGCCGGAGACCACGTCCAGGGCGTCGCCGCGCGCGGACATCATCAGGATCGGGTCCATGCTGGTCTCCCTGACCCGACGGCACAGCCCGATGCCGTCGAGGCCGGGCAGCATCACGTCGAGCAGCAGCAGGTCGTGGCGGCCTTCCCGGAACAGTTCGAGTCCGGTCAAGCCGTCACCGGCGGAGGTGACACGGTAGCCGTAGCGCTCCAGCGCCATGGTGACCGATCTGCGGATCACCTCGTCGTCCTCGATGAGCAGGATCGCCACGGGCGCCAGGGCGTTTCCCCCGGCCACTGGAACTGACATCTCTCCCCATCAGACGACGTAGGCGCTGGAGGTCCATCATGCGGCGGGGGCCCCGGCCTGATGAATTCTGCCTCCATCGCGCCCACGCCGGGGCCGGGTCAGCCGGTGAGTGTGCAGCCCTGGCGGGACAGGTCAAGTTCTGATCCCTCGGCCAGGCAGGCCGTGATCATGTAAACCTGCTGGCCATAACGACGGCCCTGCGTGGAGGTCACTTCCCCGTTCTGGCCCACTTCACAGGGGTTGTTGTCGGTGCATTGCTCGCCGTCGGCGTTGTGGGTGTTGTGGATTCCCACGACCGTGGTGCCGTCGGAGGCCAGCAGCGCCGAACCGGAGTCGCCGTGCCCGGGGCCGCAGTTTTCGCTGCTGGCGTACCGGATCGAGTTGTTCTGCTGGTAGCCGCCCTCCCGCAGGTGCGGGACCACGGCCTCGGCGGTGCAGTGGTAGCGGATGCCGAGGGACGCCACGGTCAGTGGGTCACCTGCGCGCACGGGCGTGGAGGTGAGTTGGAAGATCTTCGCGCCTTCGGCCGCCAACTGTCCGTAGGTCTTGTCCAGGCGATAGAGCGCGATGTCGGTGCCGGTCATCGTCGCGTACACCAGCCGTTCCGTATGGGCGGTGGTTTGGGGATAGCCCTGACGGTCGGCAATAGGCACCTCGCGATCGGCCGGCTGATCCACTATCGCGGTCCCGGGCGCGGGCCGCTGTCCTTGCACGCAGTGACCGTTGGTCAGCACCAGCGCCGGGTCCTGCGGCCGGGAGGTGGGGGTGCGGACCACCGAGCCCGCACAGCCGCCCAGGTCCACCGAGCCTTCCACGTCCGGGATCAGATCATCGGGGGGCACGTTGGTGCCCGTGATGATGCCGTTGATCCAGTCGGCATGCCTGGTGGCGTCGGTGAACAGCGTCTTGCCGCTTGCGTCGGGGCCGCTGACCACACCGGCCAGGGCCCACTGGTCGCCGTCGCGGACCAGCGCAGGCCCACCGGAGTCCATGTTTGACGCGGCGACACTGCCGTCGCGGCTGCCGATACACAGCTCTCCGCTGGGCTCGGCTGACGGACACGTCGAGATCGGCTGCACCACAGTGTCAGCCTCCCGCAGCCGCGTGGGGAAACAGGCCGCGTTGTTGATGTCGTCGCAAGTCATGCCCCAGCCCAAGATGCGGACGGGCGTGTTGTCCGGCGGCGTGGTCGAGGCGATCCGCACCGGCTCGGCCCGAACCGGGGTCCGCAGGTGCAGCAACGCGAGGTCACGGCCCCAGAACCCCCCTTCGTCGCGACTGGTCGCCAGCCGGTAGTAATGGTCGACCTCGGCGACCTCGCCTCCGGAGGTGGTGTCCAGTGACCCGACCCGGACCGTCCAGTCACGCGGGACACCCACCTTCGCATTAGTTGGGTTCCTCCCGGCGCAATGACTGGCGGTCAGGACCCACTGCGGCGCAAGGACCGCCACCCCGCAACCGTGCTGGTCCGGGCGCGGCGGGGCGGGGTAGGACAGCTGGAACGAGCCCATGAACGAGTAAGCATGGGTGGACTCGGTGCCTCCCACGACGGCCTGCGCCGGCGAGGGGGCCACAAGGATCGCGGCGAGCGCGATCCCCGTCATCAACGCGCCGACCGCCCTTCGGTATCTCAACATGTGCATGCGTGTCTCCCCTCTCGTCTGCCGCCAGCCATCGCTCCGGCAGGCTGCTGCTGGGGGACAGCGGTCAGCCGTCCCGTCCGGCCTCACCCTGGCCCCAGCGGTCTACCAGCAGGTCTCTCCCGCGTATCAGTCGCGACGCGGCAACCGCTCAGTTGTGTATCAGCGTGTCCAGACAGGCCAGATGACGGTGGACACGCATGGGAAGCCGCACCGCCGCCGTGTATCCGTCGCCGCGTGACGGTGGAGGCGGAGGCCCGGGGACGACATCTCCGCCCAGTCGATGACCTCTGAACTCCGAAAGTGGTCCCGGCCTGTGGTCTAAAATCTGACTTGGGCCACGTTTCGCGGGTGAGCGGGTGAGCGGGTGAGCGTGCGGGCTGCTGAGCTGCAGGTTCATGGCGAGGCAGAGGCGAAGTTGCGCACTGAATCGTGGCCCTGGGGTGTGGGGGTGGCCCCGTACATTCGCACCGTGAGGACCGCCTCGGGTGCTCGGGCGGTGCAGATCGTGCACTCCTCGCGTCGTGGGTCGCGGGACATCGAGCACATCGGGTCCGCGCACGATCGATCCCGTCGAACGTGCGTAGTGACTCCAGCAAGCGTAGGTCAGACTGGGACAATCCCATCGGGCACCTCCGCAGGGAGGACTGGCCGTCCACCAGGGAGATTTACACGATGGCCTGCCCTATGCGCAGGTAGCGGACACCCTCACTGGGCGCACGCCCCGGGCACACCGCATCCATGATCGGCTACACCACCCGGCGGGACGCCATCCCTGGCGTCGTCGACAGGGTCAAGACCAGCGGGTACGAAGTCGCCAGGTGTTCCGTTCGGCACGCTTGCTCATCGCTTTCCCGCCGGAAGGGAGCCCGCCGCAAGGTGCGCGACGGTGCCCGCGTCCACCGCGACCACGTGTACGACCTCCGCAATACGGTCTCGGTCGGCACCGCCTCGTCGGCAGCGGGCGGTCATCCGCTCCCTGACGCACGCGATGACGTCCTCGGCTGCCGGGTGCCGCCCGGCTCACTCCGGACCAGCCGGGCCTGGGGAGCGATCTTGGTCGATCTGGGGAACGATCTTCGAAGGGCCGAGAACGCGCTGGTCAGACCTACTCGTGAACACCCCACCGCAAGGACCGTTCACGAGTCCAGGTGTGAGCGGTTGACGAGATCCCGTCCGATCGGATCGATCCGATCGATCGGATCGATCCGATCGGGCGGGATCTTGGCGTTTCCGGGGCTTGTTCGAGGTGGACCGGGCGGTGGTCAGCTGAGGGGTGGGGCGGTCGGCCGGGTTGCCAGGCGGTGGGCCAGGTGGGACAGGCCGAGCGCGAGGGCGGCGAGTGCTGCGGCGATGAGGCTGAGGTTGTTGGTGCCGCCCCAGGCGATCCCGATGCCGCCGATGGCTCCGGACAGGGCGATGGCCACGTAGAGGATGGCCTGGTTGAGGGAGATCAGCACGGAGGCCGAGCCGGGGTCGAGGGCGAGTAGGCGGTGCTGCTGGGGAGTCGTGATCGCGAAGGCCGCGACGCCGTAGCAGAGGATCAGCGCGATCGCTGCCGCGAAGTGCGAGGTGGTGAGCGGGAGAACGAGCAGGCTGACGGTCAACCAGGTCAGCGCTGCCGCCACCACGCGTCGGCTGCCGATCCGGTCGGCGAGGGCACCGGCGGCGAGGTTCCCGACCGTGCCGATGGCTCCGAGCGCGAACATCAGAACGGACAGGCGGATGCCGTCGCCGGACGTCGCGGGCTCGAACACCGCTCCGATGTAGGTATAGGGAATGTAGACGGCGGTGAAGCCGACGAGCGTCGTGCCCAATACGGCGAGGACCCGCCCTTGGGTGAGGGGCAGCAGCCGCTGCCGCAGCCCCGCGGGGGCGGGAACGGAGAGGTCGCGGGGCAGCAGTGCCCGTATTCCGAGCATGCCGAGGGCGGCGAGCGCGGCGGCGAACCACAGGGTGGTCCGCCAGCCGAGCAGTTCTCCCAGCATGGTGCCGAGCGGCGCCCCGAACGCGACGGCGGCGGTGAACCCGGTGACGGTGGTGGCGATCGCCCGGCCGGCTCGTTCGGGCGGCACCAGCGCGGCGGCGGTGACAGACGCGGTCGGCACAAGGACCCCGACTCCCATGGCGGCCACGATCTGCGCCGCGAGCACCACGGCGTACGACGGAGCCAGCGCCGTGCCCAGGCTGCCGACGAGATATGTGAGCACGGCGAGCAGCAGCACACGGCGCCGTGGCCACCTCGCCGTGAGGGTGGTGAGCACCGGAGCCGCCACCGCGCAGGTAAGGGCGAACGCGGTGATCACCTGACCGGCCACGGCCATCGGGATGTCGAGTGACGCGCTGAGCATGGGCAGCAGCCCGGCGAGGAGGAACTCCCCGGTGCCGACCACGAAGACGCCGACAGCCAGTGCTCGCACTCCCCAGCGGCCGGCGTCGGGGGCTGTCCGCGCCGGCTGTTGCGCAGCGAGGCCGCCGGTCGGTGGCAGTTCGGTGGACTCGGTGGACTCGGTGGACATGCGTCCTCTCGCCTCCTGGTCAGCGACCCATAACGGAACCGATCGGTTCCGACTTCCGGAACGGTACCGAACGTTTCCGTTTCTGGCCAACGCCGGGTACGCTCGGCCCCATGGCGACAAAAGCCCGGGAACGCCTGGTTCAGGCCGCGGAAAAGCTCTTCTACGCGGAGGGCATCCGTGCGGTCGGGGTAGAACGGCTGCTGGCCGAGTCAGGCGTCGGCCGCGCCTCGTTCTACCGGCACTTCGACGGCAAGGACGACCTCGTCGTGACCATGCTGCGTGGCTACGACGAACGCTGGCGGAGCTGGCTGGCGCAGGCGGTGGCCGACCGGGGCGGCTCGCCGCTGGCCGTCTTCGACGCGCTGGCGGAGAGCTTCGCCACCGAGGACTTCCGCGGCTGCGCCTCCATCAACGCCATGGTGGAGATCACCGACCCCACCAGCCCCGCCCACCGGGTGGCCGCCGAGCACAAACGCTCGGTCATCGCGTACCTCGAAGAACTCCTCGCCTCGGCGGGTCACCCGGAGCCCGCCGCGCTCGCCGAGCGATTCATCCTGCTGCTCGACGGCGCGACCGTCACGGCGCTGCGCGAACGCTCCGCCGAGCCCGCACAGCGGGCGAGGGAGATCGCGGCAACGCTGCTCGCGCCCCCCGCTCCGGAGAAACCGGCGACGGCGGGAAAGGATCTTCATCCAGCCGGGAAGCGATCATAAGCGCGCCGAAACGTCACTGGCACCCGCCACTGGTGAACGGTCCACCGCAGGTCGAAGCCCCTGCCGGAGCAATCCGGCAGGGGCTTTTCCGTGCGCGCAAGGATCTACGGTGCCCGCCGAGGTGCCGACCGGGTCTGCGCAGCACGGACATGGGCCCGTTCGCGCCGGAAGTTGCTCACGTCAGCTGTCGATCGCTGCCGGTATGAGCTGCCGCAGAAGGCCGTCGATGTCGGTTTCCTCGTCGTTGCACAGGAGCGCGATGGTCATGTCGAGGCGGGGCAGCCAGCCGAGGAAGGACTGGTATCCCGGGTTGTCACCGGGGTGAAAGCGTGCCGCGTGCCCGGCCAGAGTGCCGAGGCAGTATCCGTAGCCGTAGCTGCGCGCGACCGCCGCGCCGTGGGTGCCCCAGGTGCCGTCCATGGAGGCGTGCGGGGTAACCATCGCCTCACGCGAGCGGGTGGTGAGGAGATGTCCGGCGTTGAACGCGGCGGTGTACAGGGCCAGGTCGCCGACAGTCGACCAGATGTCGCCGGGCCCCGGCAGGGCGGCGAACTTCGCCACGTCCACTCGCCGGCCTTCCCGGTAGCCGTATGCCGCCATCTCGGGCGGGGCCTCGCCGACATATGTCGACGTCATGCCGAGGGGCCTGAGGACTCGCTCGGTGAGGAAGTCGGCGTACCCCTGCCCGCTGACCCGCTCGATGATCCGCGCTATCAGCAGGTAACCCGGCGAGCTGTAGTGCCACGTGCTGCCAGGTGTGCTGCGCAGGGGCAGGCGCGCGAACCCGCCGAGGATCTCGCGGGCGTCGTCCAGCCGGTTGATGTCAAAGCCGGGGAGGTCCTGCCAGTGGCCCATACCCGATGTGTGGGTGAGCAATTGGTGCAGGGTCAGCCGCCGCCAGCGTTCGGGACAGTCGGCCAGCCAACGGGCGATCGGATCGTTGAGGCCGACTTTCCCCTCCTCGACCAGAAGCATCGCCGCCGCGGCGGTGAACTGCTTGCTCACCGAGGCGATCTGGAACCGGGTGTCCTGTGTGCACATCGCGCCGGTCTCGGCGTTCGACACACCGGCGGAGGCTCGCAGGATCGTCGCTCCGCCACGAGTGACCAGAACAGCGCCAGAAAGTCCTTCCATCATCTCTACGATAGGACGGAGAACGGCGGTCGGCGACGGGTTCAGCGCCGGACCGGCCGACCGGCCGCCGATTGCTCGGTGGGTAACACGGGTAACGAGTATCTCCGCGGTCACATGACTACGGCGCGGCGGGGGAGCAGGCCGGGGTCCAGCCGAGCGAGGAGTTCGGAGGGCGGGCCGTCTTCGACGACGCGTCCTTCGTCGATCACCACCGCGCGGTCCGCCAGATGAGGACGTGGACGTCCGGCTCGCCCGTCCGCGCCCGGGTGGCGGAGGGCCACGTTCTCGAACGCGAGGGCCGCCGGTGCCGGGTTCGGTGCCGGGGCCGGTGCGAGGTCCGGGTTCGGGTTCGGGTTCGGGTTCGGGTTCGCGGCAAAGTCGGCCGGCTCAGCGGGGGCCGGCTCGTCCATCACGTCGGCGTAGCGGTCGGCCGCCGTCGCCGCCTCGCTGCTCATCGCGAGCAGCAGCCCGGTCGACGTCATGGCCGGGCGCAGTTCCAGCGCGATGGCCAGGAAGGCCACGAGCGTCCCCGCCGACGTCTCCCCGTCCGCGACCTGCACGGCACCCAGCGCGAGTGCCGCGCCGAGCGCCGCCTCCGGCAGTGCCATGAGCAGTGCCGAAAGCGTCGCGAGCAGGCGGGCCTTGCGCAGTTCGGTGCCGCGGAGTCGTGCGGCGCGCCGTTGGAAGGCACGGATCAGGCTGCGCTGGTGGCCGAAGCTCTTGACGACGCGGATGCCGAGGACGGACTCCGTCACCGCCGTCGTCAGATCACCGTTCTGCTCGCGCACTGGCGCGACGCGCGTGCGTAACGCGACTCAAGGAACGGGCCCAGGGCCAGCAGCGGCAGCGCCGACGCGAGGAACACGAGGCCGAGCAGCCACTGCTGGGCCAATAGCAGCACGCAACCGACCAGCAGAGTCACCACGTTGACGGGGAGGAACGTGAGCGGCACCGCCAGGAACACGTGGATCGACTGAAGGTCCGCCGTGCCGCGCGACAGCAACTGGCCCGGCGGCCACCGGTCGTGGGCGGACAGGGGCAGTTGCTGGATGTGGCGGAGGAACGCCTCGCGCATCGACGCCTCGACCGCGGCCAGCGGGCGTGCCACCAGTCGGCGGCGTACCCCGAAGATCCCCGCCTCGGCGGCTCCGAGCAGCAGGAGCAGCCCGCCGCCGAGCCAGACCCCGGCCGTGTCCCCGTCGCGGACCGGGCCGTCCACCATCCACTTCAGCACCAGCGGCAGGGCCAGGCCGAGGCACGACGCGACGATCGCGAGGAGGGATGCCGAGATCAACTGCCTCCGCACCGGTCGCACGTACGGCCACAACCGCAGCAGTGAACGCACGGCGAAGCGCCGGGAGGCAGCGGGCCGTTGCCGTGCCACCGTGTCAGCCATCGGGAGTGGAGCGTAGGGGCGTTCCCGGCGGCGCTCACCTGGTTTTGGCGCCCGGTCCTCAGCGCCGCGGATCGCGGTCGAGCGCGCGCGGCAGGAATGCGCGGATGAGGGCGGCGATTTCCGGCCCGTGTGTCTCAAGGGCGAAGTGGCCGGTGTCGAGGAGGTGGATCTCGGCGTCCGGCAGGTCGCGGGCGTACGCCTCGGCGCCGGCCGGGGCGAAGATCTCGTCGTTACGGCCCCACGCGACGAGCGTGGGCGGGCGGTGGGTGCGGAAGTACGCCTGGAACGCCGGGTAGGCGTCGAGGTTGAACTGGTAGTCCCAGAACAGCTGGAGTTGAATGGCGTCGTTTCCTGGCCGGTCGAGCCCGGCCTGGTCGAGGGTCCAGCTCTCGGGGGAGATCCGTTCGAGCCGGTCGGCGGGCACGCCGTGCGTGTACTGCCAGTGCGTCGCCTCCGCGGTGAGGTAGTTGCGCATCGCCGTTTCGTTCGCCGCGCGGTCCTTGGCGTGCGCGAACAGCGGCTCCCAGAAGGGCGTGAACCCCTCGGTGTAGGCGTTGCCGTTCTGGCTGATCAGCGCGGTGACGCGCGCGGGGCTGCGGGAGGCGAGGCGCAGGCCGATCGGTGCTCCGTAGTCCTGCATGTAAAGCGCGAAGCGGTCCAGGCCGAGGTGGTCGAGGAGTTTGCGGGTGATCTCCGTCAGGTGTTCGAAGCTGTAGGCGAACGCGTCGGCGGGCGGCGCGTCGGACTGGCCGAATCCGATGTGGTCGGGGGCGACGAGGTGGTAGGCGTCGGCGAGTTCGGCGAGGAGGCCGCGGTACATGTGCGAGCTGGACGGGAAGCCGTGCAGGAGCACGAGGGTGGGGCGGGCCGGGTCGCCGGCCTCCCGGTAAGCGACGGTCAGGCCGTCGATGACTGCGGTGCGGTGGCGGACGGCGAACGCGGACATGGGTCCTCCGAGGGTGGGCGGACGACCGGAGAACGGTCGTTCTCCGGCTGTCCGCTACCCTAGAGAACGCTGGTTCTCCACGCAAGACGTCCAGAAAACCGGGATGGGAATGGATTGGGAATGGATGCGGAAACCGCGCGGGAACGACTGCTCGACGCCGCCGCCACGCTGTTCAACGAACGCGGCGTCCAGGCCGTGGGCATGGACGCCATCCGCGGCGCGTCCGGGGTGTCCCTGAAGCGCGCGTACCAGCTGTTCCCGTCCAAGACAGACCTGGTGGAGGCGGTGTTGCGGCGCAGGGACCTGGAGGTGCGCTCGGACATCGCGGCACTCACGGCGACACGGGAGTCGCCGGCCGAACGCGTGCTGGCGCTCTTCGACCACCTGCACCACTGGTTCGGGCAGCCGGATTTCCGCGGCTGCGTCTTCATCAACTCCTTCGGCGAGATGGGCGGCACCTCGGCGGGCGTCGCCGACATCGCACGCGCGCACAAGGAGGCGGTGCGTGACCGCCTGGGCGAGCTGGTCACGGAGGCCGGCGGCTCCTCCGTGCTCGCGGCGCAGATCGCCATGCTGGCCGACGGCGCGATGGTGTCCGCCGCCATGACCGGCTCCGCGGAGCCCGCACGGCAGGCGAAGGAGGCCGCCCGCGTACTGCTGCACTCCGGAGCGCTCGGGGGTTGACTTCAAGAGGGGTTGAAGTAAGAGGCTCGGCGGCGGCCGGGCACACCGCCCGCGGCGCGCCCCGCCGCCGCCGTCGGCACCCAGGAACAGGACGGAACGCACCATGACCGAATCCCCCGCCCCCGAGACCGCCGAGACCGCCGAGACCGCCGAAATCGCCGACGTTGTGCGGCGGTACGGAGCCGCGTTCAACGGCAATGACGCACGGGCGATGAACGCTCTTTTCAGCCGGGACGCGATCTTCGTGAACTTCGGTGGCGGCCTGGTGTTCGGCGCCGAACAGCTCTACCGCGCCCAGGCGTTCGTCTTCGCGCCGGGTGGGGTGCTGGAGCACGTTCGCGTGACGTATCAGATCGAGAGCACCGTCTTCCTGACCCGGGGCATCGCCGTGGTCCACGCGCGCCAGCGGACGGCGGACGCGGACGGGCGGCCCGTCGAGGCGCGGGACGGCGATCCCATGGAGGCCGTTCTGATGATGACGCTGGTGCGGGACGAGGAGGACGGCTGGCGCGTCAGGGCCGCGCAGAACACCCCCGTGACGGGGCCGCGGGTGGCGCCGGACGGCAGTCACTGAGGGCCGCGGGCGGGCCGTTGTCAGTGGGGGTGGTTACGCTCCGCAACATGAGTGGAGCGACCCACCTGCACACGACCCGGGCGGCGTACGACGCCATCGCGGCCGAGTACGCCGGGCACTTCGCGGGGGAGCTGGCGGCCAAGCCGATGGCGCGGGCGATCCTCGGCGTGTTCGCCGAGGTCGTCCGCGGCGCGGTGATCGACGTCGGGTGCGGCCCCGGCAGGGTGACGGCGTATTTGCACGGGCTCGGCGTGGCCGTCTCCGGCGTCGATCTGTCGCCGGAGATGGTGGCGCTCGCCAGGCGCGAGCATCCGGGGCTGCGGTTCGAGGAGGGGACGATGACGGCGCTCGGCGCGGCGGACGGCTCGCTCGGCGGCGTCGTCGCCTGGTATTCGGTCATCCACACGCCGCGCGAGGAGCTGCCCGCGGTCCTCGCGGAGTTCCACCGAGCGCTCGCGCCGGGCGGGCACCTGCTGCTGGCCTTCCAGGTCGGCGAGGAGCCGTGGCACCTGGGAGAGATATTCGGCCGCACCATAGCCCTCGACTTCTACCGGTGGACACCGGAGCGGCTGGCCGGGCTGCTGGCGGGGGTCGGCTTCGCCGTGGAGGCCCGCTTGCTGCGTGAGCCCGACGCGGAGGAACGGACGCCGCACGCCCATCTCCTGGCCCGCAAGACGACGGCCGGGACGGCACCGTGACCGGAGCGGTGTCGGCGGCCGGTCGGCCGGTCGGCCGGTTGGTTGGTGGGCATCGGTGGGGGCGGCCACACCGGCAGTCGGGGGCGGAACCGGCGGCCCTGGGGGCGCACGGGGAAACTGACGCGCGTGAGGCGTGCGTGATTGGGACAATCGGCGCGTCGTGCCGTCGTCTCGGAGGGAGCACGCCGTGAGCCGTGCCGTCCGCCTGATCCGTTCCGCCACCCTGTCCGACGTTGCCGAGTATGCCTATGCCGCCACGGCGCCCGCCGGGGCCCGGCTGATCTTCCTCGCCGGGGCCTGCCCGCTGAACGGGGACGGCACCACGGCCGCGGTCGGTGACTACGCGGGGCAGGCGGCGAAGTCCGTCGCCAATCTGCGGGTCGCCCTCGCGGACGCCGGCGCGGCGATCGAGGACGTCATCAGCACGCGGGTGCTCGTCGCCTCCTCCTCGCAGGCGGACTTGGTGGCCGCCTGGGAGGTGGTCCGCGACGCGTTCGGCGAGCACGACGTTCCCAGCACGCTGATGGGGGTCACCGTGCTCGGCTACGACGACCAGCTGGTCGAGATCGAGGCGGTCGCGGCGGTGGCCGAGTAGGCGGCGCGAAGGCAGCGCGAAGGCGGCGCTTCCTCCGCGCGGGCGGCGTGCGGGGGCGACGGTGCGCCTTCGAGTTCCAGGCCGCACTTTTGACCCGGCTCGCGCGCCGCCCCGAGGCGGCGTACATCAGGTCTCACGCTGAGCGCGCCGGGCACCTCCTGTTTCTGTGGTGGCCCCTGTGGATCGGCCTGGCCGCCTGGGGCCTGCGCCGCCCCTGGTTCGGCGCCGTCTGCCTCTGCCTCTGCCCCGCCGCGCCGCTGCCGGCCGTCTTCGTCTGCATCTTCCTGCCGGGGCGGTGGGCCGGCTGACCGCCGGGGCCGAGCGGGTTGGCGCGGACAGTGGCACCCGCTGGGTGCCCGGTTTCCGGCCATCTTCGCGGCCGCGAAAAATTCGCGGCGGCCGCCCGCCGCGGCCGGACAGGACGGATCGGGCGGCCGCGGAACGCCGGAGCGGGCAGGTCTCGATCTGGCCGGAAAAAGAGGTGAACGCGCCCACCGGCGATCTCGCTGGGCAACCGAACGACCGCCAAGAGTGGTCATGCAGGGTAGAGGATGCTGCCGAAGGTGGTCGGCGGCACAGGGCATGCCACGGGGGTTGACCATGCCGGATGTCATTTACATGCACGCCGTCGACGACTCGGGGGCCGTCGGCCCGCGGGACGCCGAGGAGCTGCCGGAGCCCGCCGTTCTGCGGGACTCCAGGCCCGAGGCGGAGCCGGTCGGCGGGCTGACGCCTTATCTCGACCCGCTGCGCATCCCGCCGACGCTCCGCCCGGGGCGCGGCGCGGGGCTGCGGGAGGACATCGAGGTGCAGTTGAGGGCGACATGGGTACGCCTGCACTCGCAGATGGCGCCGACGCACGTGTGGGCCTACGACGGGCACTTCCCGGGTCCGACGTTCGATGTGCGGCGCGGCCAGCGCATCCGCGTCAGCTGGCGGAATCGGATCGACAGCGCCTATCCGGCCGTTTCCGGGGACGCGCCGCGGTTCGTGGCGGACGTGCCGTCCAGCGCGCGGGCCGGCCGCGGGCCGGGATTCGCGGAGGAGAAGGAGGTCGCCGACCTGCCCGCCTGGTCGGTGACGCACCTGCACGGCGCGGCCACCGGCGGCGGCAACGACGGCTGGCCGGAGAACGGGGTGCCGGTCGGCGACGCCCAGCTGTCGGAGTATCCGAACGACCAGCGCGCCGCCGCGCTCTGGTATCACGACCACGCCCTGCACCTCTCCCGGTGGAACGTGTATGCGGGCCTCGCCGGGATGTATCTCGTACGTGACGCCGAGGAGGATGCGCTGCATCTCCCGCGCGGGAAGTACGAGGTCCCGCTGATGCTGATGGACCGCAATTTCGAGGTGGACGGCCAGGGCCGCCCCACGGGGGAGCTGCTGTACAAGGTGCCGCGGCTTCCGGAGGCGCGGGCCGGGACCGGGGCAGGGGCGGCGGGGGAGACGGAAAAGGCGGTCACGCTGCCGTTCACCGGCCCGTACACCCTGGTCAACGGCGTGCTGTGGCCGTACTTCGACGTCGAGCCCCGCTGGTACCGCTTCCGCCTGCTGAACGCGTCGAACGCCCGCATCTTCGATCTGGTCCTGATCGACGAGGAGGGGGCACCGGTGCGCGGGGCCATCAAGCAGATCGGTTCGGACGGCGGTCTGATGCCGCAGCCGGTTGCCGTCGACTTCGACGACACGCTGCCGCGGCTGACCATCGCACCGGCGGAGCGCATGGATCTGCTGATCGACTTCCGGGCCCTCCGCGGGCAGCGGGTGCGGCTGGCCAACGTCGGGCGCAATGTGCTGCCGGGCGAGGAGGACCCGGCGGGTGACGTGCCGTTTCCGCAGGTCATGGAGTTCCGGGTGGGCCGTGCGTCGGTGCACGACGGGTTTGTGCTGCCCGGCGTCATATCGTCCTCGTTCCGCCGGCTGCCGCACGACACCGCGCACGTGCACGCGCACCGGCTGATCGTGCTCACCCCGCCGGGCACGGCCGGGGGCGGAGGGCACCCGGAGATATGGGAGATGGCGGCGGTCGCCGAGGGAGCGGCGGAAGCGCCGTCGGACGGCCTGATCCAGCTGACGGACGCGGAGGGGAGGAGCACGACGTACCGCCGGTTGGCCCGGAGGTTCGACGACGCGCTGACCTTCAAGGTGGCGCACGGGGCGTACGAACGGTGGAGCTTCCTCCACCTCGGCGGCCCGGTCCACCCGATGCACATACACCTGTCGGCCTTTCAGGTGCTGCGTCGCGAGCCGTATGTCGTCACCGGCTTCGACCTGGCGCTCGGTGGCACCCGGGCCGGGGAGCCCGTCACGTTCAACAGCGCGCCGGGCGCCGCCATCCCGCTGGAGGCGAACGAGCTGGGCTGGAAGGACGTCTTCCGGGTGCGGCCGGGAGAGCTGGTCTCGGTCATGGGTGCGTTCTCCGGGGCGCACGGCCGGTTCATGTACCACTGCCACCTGCTGGAGCACGAAGGCACCGGCATGATGCGGCCCTTCGTGGTGGTGCCGCCCGGAGTGATGACGTTCGGGCGCCAGCGGCCGGGGCACGGCGGCCACTGACACGGCCTCAGCGGCCCCAGCGGCCTCACCCATCCCACCCGTTCCGCCCGGCACGGGCGGTGCCGGGCGATGCGGGACGGTGCTGGCCGGTGCGGGGGTTACTGCATCAGGTGGAAGGCGCCGGCCGACAGGGCGAGCAGTTCGGAGACCGTGGCCGCGTCGCTCACGTTGTTCTCCGGGTCGCTCGCCAGGACGGACACGACGTAAGTCTCACCCGTGGCGGAGGCGGCCATGAAGCTGCGGGTGACGACGCCAGGTTCTGAGCCGCCCTTGAACCAGCCGGTCGGCCAGGTCTCCGTGTCGAGACCGAGGATGCGGGTGCCCATAAGAGAAAGAGAGGTGTCCACAGGTTCCTGGCCCGGCTGTGCCGCCTGTGCGTGCAGACCGGCGAACGCCCGGCACAGGTCGGCCGCCGAGGCGTACCACTCGATTGTGGCGATGGAGCGCGGCTCACTCCAGATGGTGTCCGGTACCGGCAGTCCGGCCACCACGTGGTCGAGGTAGGCGCGGCGCGCGTCCTCGTCCAGGGCGGCGAACGCGTCGGCGTGCACCGGATAGTCGGCCGTCTTCAGCTGTGACATTTCGCGAGTGAGGAGGAAGGGAAGGTTGGCGGCGGGGTCGGCCATGCCGAAGCGGGCCTGCTGCGCCTCGACGGCTCCGCGGCCGAGGCGGTGCATCAGGTGGTCCGTCGCCGAGTTGTCGCTGTAGAAGATCATGTGGTCCGCGTACTCGCGCAGAGTGAGCCGGGTGCCCGCGGGCAGCTCCGCAACGGGGCCGCCGCCCCCCGCCTTCCACTCGTCGCGCACCGCCAGCGGCTCGTCCCACTCGGCCCGTCCGGAGTGCACCGCCTCGGCGAGGGCACCGAGCACGTACAGCTTGAACGCGGAGGCGATCGGCCGCGGCGTGGCGGGGGCAAGGGTGTGCACCGGCCGGCACTCCCCCGGCTCCCCGGGGTCGTCCGGCTCATCGATTTCGGCGGCGAGGAAGGAGACATCCGGCGCGACGGCCGCGGCCCGTCGCGTCAGCTCCGCCCACGAGTGCGGAAGGGGGGTGAGGAAGAGCGAGGCGATGGCTCCGTCGGCGTCGGTCACCACGACGGCGTGGTGTGTGCCCGTGCCGCCGGTGAGGAGGGCGTACGCCTCGGAGCCGGCGCGGGGTTCGCGCTGCGCGCGGTAGGAGCCGAGGCTCAGGCCGTTCGTGCCGCCGGCCTCGGCGAGCATGTCGTTGAGGCCGTCGGGCCCGAGCGATTCGAGGAGCGGATCGGACAGGTGCGCGCGCATCTCGGACTCTGCCAGGGGCAGCCGGTGCGAGGCGGCGAGCAGCCACGAGAGCTGCCGGGCCACGGGGGTGTCCGGGAGTTGGGGCGCCCGTTCGGCGTCGCGGGCCGTCGCGGCGGGCGGCAACAGCGTGACCAGGGCGATGAGTAGCACGACGAGTCGCCGCATGCGGGTCTTCTCTCAGCAGCAGGTGGAACAGGAGGTGCAGGCCGACCCTAAAGGCAAGATCGCGGAGTTGCCGTCGCTCCATGGGTGGATGCGGTATCCGTCCCGAAGCGGACCCGCGGGTGCCATGGGGACGCGGCGGACGGGCAGGTTCAGCGGATGGCAGGCGCCGAAGGGGCCCCGGGCCGGCGGGGCGGCACCGCGATGACGTACTTGCGGGCGGGGCGCGTCCGCCGTGCGGGGGAGGCGGTGAGTTCGGCGCCGCGAGGGACGCCACGGGGCGGGCCGCGCACATACGTTGCGTGCGGGTCCGGGCCACGGGCTCCGGGGCGGGCCTGCGCGGGCAGGACCGCGCCGTCGCAATGACATACCGCGTACTTATCGAGTAGGCGCGGCAAAGGGGACGGGCACCATGCGACCTGCCGCGGAGCGGACCAGCACGTCACGGCGGAAACGGAGCCGGGACCCGCGCTGGGACAACCTCCGTTGGCTCGCCGGGACTCTGGTCGTCTTCATGCACGCGGCGGACACCATTACCGACCGGGACGGGCTGCGCTGGCTGCACATCGCGACGTGGGCGATGCGCGTGCCGATGCTGGCGCTCCTCGCCGGCTATTTCAGCAGCGCGGAGCCGCTGACGCTGCGCCGCGCCCGTCACCTGGCGGAGTCGATCGCGGTGCCCTACCTGGCGATCGTCGGCCTCCAGTCCGCCGAGGTGTGGATGATGTCGCACCGCGAGTGGCCGAACGAGATACCGGGGCCCGCCTGGTCCCTGTGGTTTCTGCTGTCCCTCCTCACGTGGCGGGCCGCGCTGCCCCTTCTCTCGCGGCTCCCCCACCCACTGGCCACCTCCGTGGTCGCCGCCCTGGTCAGCGGCTACATCCCGGCGCTCGGCCTCCAGTTCTCCGCGGCCAGGACACTCGGGTTCCTGCCCTTCTTCCTCCTCGGCTGGAAGCTGCGGCAGGGGGCGCTCGCCGGGGTGCTGTCCGCCCGGTGGAGCCGCCGGGCCGCGGCGGCGGTGCTCGGGGCGGCGTTCGCGGTCTCCTGGTGGCTCAGGGACCGGGTCGACCTGGAGGCGCTGAAGCTGCGGGGCCCCTACGGCGAGGGCGGGTTGGCGGAGGCGCCCTGGGCCTGGACGGACCGCGGCGCGATCCTGGCGTGCGGGGCCGCCGTCGCGCTGAGCGTGATCAGGCTTGCGCCGCGCCGCCGCATCCCGTTCGTCACCGCGCTCGGCACGGGCGGGATGTTCATGTACCTGCTGCATCCCCTGGTCATCAGGCCGGTCGAGGCCGCGTTCGCCGTCGACTGGGTCGGCTCGGGCGCCGAGCAACTGCTGCTCCTGCTGCTCTCCGCCGCGCTGGCCGCCGCCCTCGCCTCCCCGCCCGTCCGCCTGCTGGCCGCGCCTCTGGTCCGCCCGCGGCCGACGACCTGGTTCGCAGCGGTCCGGCGGGAGCGGACACGGGCCGGGAGCGGCTGACAGCGGCTGACAGCGGCTGACAGCGGTGATTGACATCGAGAGTGCTCCAGCTCGTAGCGTCACGGCATGGCACCCACAAGCACGCCCCAGCGGCCCATCAACTCCGGCTTCGACGCCCGGAGTACGGCGAACGGCGTCCTCGACGGCATCGACCTGTCCGGCAAGCTCGCCATCGTCACCGGCGGCTATTCCGGCCTCGGTCTTGAGACGGTCCGTTCCCTGGCGCGGGCCGGTGCGAGGGTGATCGTTCCGGCCCGGCGTGCCGACGCGGCGCGGGAGGCGGTCACCGGCCTCGACGGCGCCGAGGTGGCGCGCCTGGACCTGGCGGACCTGGCGGATGTCCGCGCGTTCGCGCGGGCCGTTCTCGACTCGGGCCGCGGCGTGGATCTCCTCATCAACAACGCGGGCATCATGGCCTGCCCCGAGACGCGGGTGGGTCCGGGCTGGGAGGCGCAGTTCGCGGTCAACCACCTCGGCCACCACGCGCTCACCAACCTGCTCTGGCCGGCGCTCGCACGCAGCGGCGCACACGGCGGCGCACGCGTCGTCGCCGTGTCCTCCGCCGGCCACCAGGGCTCCGGAATGCGGTGGGACGACGTCCAGTTCACGCGCGGCTACGACAAGTGGCTGGCCTACGGGCAGGCGAAGACCGCGAACGCGCTGTTCGCGCTGCACCTCGACGCGCTGGGGCGGCCGCACGGCGTGCGGGCGTTCTCGCTGCACCCGGGCGGGATTCTCACGCCTCTCCAGCGGCACCTGGCGCAGGCCGAGATGGTGGACGCCGGGTGGATCGACGAGCAGGGGAACGCGACGAACCCCACGTTCAAGACGCCGGAGCAGGGCGCCGCGACCCAGGTGTGGGCGGCCACCTCCCCGCGCCTGGCCGACCGCGGCGGGGTCTACTGCGAGGACTGCGACATCGCTCCGCCCGCCTGGCCCGCCCCGGCCGGCGGCGGCCTGGTCCCCGGCGTCGCCGCGCACGCCCGCGACCCGGAGCAGGCGGCACGGCTGTGGGATCTTTCCGCGGAGCTGACGGGTCTCAACGCCTTTGCGACGGCAGGCCGGTGACGCTCATCACCAGCGAGTAGAGGGTGGTGCTCGCGGCGATGAACAGGCGGTTGCGGCGCGCGCCGCCGAAGCGGATGTTCGCCACCGTCTCCGGCACCCGGAGGCGGCCGATCAGCGTTCCGTCCGGGTCGTAGCAGTGAACGCCGTCCGCCAGGGCGGCGGCCCACAGCCGGCCGGCGTCGTCCAGGCGGATGTTGTCGAAGCCCGCGGGGCATTCGGCGAACACCTCGCCGTCGGACAGCGTGCCGTTCTCCCGCACGTCGAAGACGCGGATCTGCCCGGCCCTGCTGTCGGAGACGAACAGGCGGCGTTCGTCGTCGGAGAAGATCACGCCGTTGGGCCCGCGGAAGCCGTCGGCGACCTGCGTGACCTCGCCGCTGTCCGGGTCGGCGCGGTAGACGTTGCAGGCGCCGATCTCGCTGTCGGCGCGGTGCCCCTCGTAGTCGCTCACGATCCCGAAGTCCGGGTCGGAGAACCAGATCGACCCGTCCGACGCGACAGCCGCGTCGTTGGGGCTGTTGAGGCGCTTGCCGCGGTAACGGTCGGCCACGACGGTGACCGAGCCGTCGTGCTCGGTGCGGGTGACGCGCCGGTTGCCCTGTTCGCACGTGACGAGGCGGCCCTGGCCGTCCAGCGTGTTGCCGTTCGGGAATCCGGCGGGGCTGCGGAACACGCCGACGGTGCCGGTCGTCTCGTCCCAGCGCAGCAGCCGGTCGTTGGGGATGTCGCTCCACAGCAGGAAGCGGGCGGCGGGGACGTAAAGCGGCCCCTCGGCCCACCGCGATCCGGTGTGCAGCGTTTCGAGCCGCTGATCGCCCAGCGTGCAGCGCCCGGTGCGGAACCGCTCGTCCAGCACCTCGTAAACCGCCCGGTCGTCCCGGTCGTCCCGGTCGTCCCGGTCGTCGCGGTCGTCGCGGTCGTCACCCACGCGTCTCTCCTTTGCGCCTCCGTGATCATGCGGGCCGCCCACAGTGGACCCCACGCGCGGGGGCGGGTCAAGGAGGAGGGAAGGAGGGGAGGAGGGGAGGAACGGCGCGGGCAGTCCGCCGCGCCCGGTCACGGCTCCGCGACCGCGGCGGCCGGGACCAGCAGGGTCTTGCCGAGCGCCGTTCGGGCCTCGATGGCCGCGTGGGCCTCGGCCGCGGCAGCCAGTGGAAACGTCTGCCCGATCGTCGGCCGCAGCCGGCCCGCGGCGGCCTCGGCCAGCGCGTCCCGCGCGAGCGCGCGCAGGTCGGCCGGGGCGGGCGGCGGCCCGAAGCCGAGGAGCGTCAGTCCGCGGCGCGCGGCCTCTGCCTCGTCGACGGCGGAGGGCGCGCCGGCGGCGAGCCCGTACGTGCTCAGCCGCCCGCCGGGCCGCAGCAGGCCCGCCGCCGCCGTGCCGACGGCGCCGCCGACGCCGTCGAAGACGACGTCGAGGCCGGCGCCGCCGGTGGCGTCGCGCACCCGGTCCTGCCAGTCCTGCCGGGTGTAGTCGACGGCGGCGCGGGCGCCGAGGCGGGTGGCGAGCCGCAGCTTCGCCTCGCCGCCGGCGGCGGCGATGACGTGCGCGCCCGCCGCCGCGGCGAGTTGCACCAGCAGGCTGCCGACGCCGCCGCCCGCGGCCTCGACGAGCACCCACTCCCCCGCGGCGGGCGCGGCGACGCGGGTCAGCAGGAGGGCGGTGCGGCCGTCGGCGAGCAGCGCGGTGGCCTCGGCCGTGCCGAGGCCCTCGGGAACGGGGATCGGCTCGGCGGCGTCGACGGCGACGAGTTCGGCGTAGCCGCCGCTGCCGCCGGTCGTGGTGACGACGCGGCGCCCGAGCAGCGCCGGGTCGGCGCCCGCGCCGAGCGCGGTGACGGTGCCGCCGACGCCGTTGCCCGGGATGACCGGCAGGGTGGGGCGGTGCGCGGCGACAGGGCCGCGGCCCGCGCGGGTCTGGGTCTCGACGAACGTGACGCCGACCACGTCGGCGCGGACGAGCACCTGCCCGGGTCCCGGCTCGGGATCGGGGACTTCCTCGGCCCTCAGCACGTCGGGCGGGCCGAACTCCCTGAGCATCACTGCCTGCATGTCTCTCCCCTCCGGACGCGGCCGCGCGCCTCCCACACCGTCGCCACCCGGAGCGGAACGCTCCGAGTTGCGCGGCCCCAACGTAACCCGGAGCGATACGCTCCGCAAGGCGTATCCTCTGGGCATGCCCGATGCCCCCGCCCGCCGCAAGCCGGGACCGCAGGCCACTGCCGCCCGCAACGACCGGGCCGTCATCGAGGCCGCCCGCGAGGTGTTCCTCACCCAGGGCTTCGACGCGCCCGTCTCCGCCGTCGCCGAACGGGCGGGCGTCGGCATGGGCAGCCTCTACCGCCGCTACCGCACCAAGGAGGAGCTGCTCCAGCACCTGTGCGTCGACTCCATGCAACGGCTCGCGGACGCCGCCCGCGCCGCCCTGCGCGCACAGGACCCGTGGGAAGGCCTGGCCGGTTACGTGCGCCGCTGCGCCGGTTTCGGCTTCGGCGCGCTCGCGCCGCTCGCCGGCACCATCGCCTCGACCGAGGACATGTGGCGTGCCGCCCGTGCCGCCCAGGAGCTGGCCGAGGCGGTCGTGGCCCGCGCGCACGCCGCGGGCGTGCTGCGCCGGGACGTCACCGCGCTGGACGTGTCGCTGCTGATCGGGAAGTTCAGCACGCGGGCCACGGCTCCGAGCCCGGCCGAGGAGGAGAACGCGGCGCACCGCATCCTGGCGATCGCGCTCGACGGGCTGCGCGCCGGCCATCCGGAGCCGCTGCCCGGCCACCCGCCGGTCGTCCGGCGCTACGAGGACCTGTGGCGCCGCGGCGGCGGTGGCCAGGAACCGCCCTTCCGCGTAGCGGATGAGGGCCGTAGTACCTGAGGAGGACCCCGCGGTATCCGCAGTACCGGGGACGACCGCGGCCCGTTCCGCCGCCTACCGTGTCGCTGTGCCTCAGACCGTCCAGCACCACAGCCTCAGAACCGAACTCCGCATCGCCCGCAGCTGGCTCGACGCGCTGCGCGCGGACCTGATCACCGACGCGTTCGCGTTCCGGCCGATCCCGCCCCTGCCGGTCAACGGTCCGCCGCTGAGCCGCCTGCCCGAACGTCTCCGCGCCCCGGCGCGCTGGCTGCCGCACGCGGCCGTCGCGCTCACCGCGGTGGTGACGATGCTGATGTCCGTCTCGCAGTTCAGCTACTGGGAGAGGGACCCGATACGGCTGAGCGTGCTCTTCTTCGGCATCCCGCTGATCGCCGCGCTGTTCCGGCCCGTCGGCGCGTGGTGGCTCTCGCTCGCGGGATTCTTGGCCCTCGCCCTCTGGGAAGTGTCGGCCCACTGGCCGTGGCTCACCGGCCAGCTGGTGGCGCACACGCTGGTGATGGCCCTGGTCGCGGTGCGGGCCAGGGCGCGCGTGGTCGCGGAGATGTGGACGATCACCGTGCTGGCCAGCGCCCTGGTGGTGATGTACGCCGGTGAGCCGTGGCAGAGCGACAACACGCTGATCATGGCGGTCGTTTCGTTCCTCACGCTGCTCACCATTCTGCTGGTGCGCGGCTGGTCCGAATCGCGCCGCGAGGTCGTGAAGCAGGTCGCGGTCACGCAGCGGGAGCGGTCCCGGCGCACGCAGCTGGAGGAACGCACCACCATCGCCCGCGAGTTGCACGACGTGGTGGCGCACCACATGTCGGTCGTCGCGATCCAGGCGGAGGCCGCCCCCTACCGGGTGGACAGCCCGCCGCCCGAGCTGACGCAGGCGTTCGCGACGATCAGGGAGAACGCGGTGGCCGCGCTGGCCGAGCTGCGGCGGGTCCTCGGAGTGGTCCGCGCCGAGGACTACGAGGCCCCGGACGCGCCGCAGCCGACGCTCGCGGACCTCGACGGGCTGCTGGACAACGTGCGCGAGGCAGGTCTGACCGTGGAGAAGGCCGTCACCGGCGCCGTCCGCGAACTGCCGCAGGGCGTCGAGCTGTCGGCGTTCCGCATCATCCAGGAGGCGCTGAGCAACACCCTGCGGCACGCCCCCGGCGCGTCGGCCCGCGTCGAAGTCTCCTACGTGCTCGGCGGTCTCGGCCTGCGCGTGGTCAACGGCCCGCCGCAGGCGCCGGTGCCGCCTTCGCCGGGCGCGGGGCAGGGCATCACCGGCATGCGGGAGCGGGTGGCGATGCTGGGCGGCGAGATGACGGCGGAACCCGCGGCGGACGGCGGGTTCGAGACGACCGTCTTCCTCCCGCTGCCCCTGCCCGCGGAGAACGCGGAGAACGCGGAGAACGCGGAGAACGCGGAGCACGCGGAGGAGCCCGCATGACGATCCGGGTGCTGCTCGTCGACGATCAGGTCATGGTCCGCGAGGGCTTCACCGTGCTGCTGAACGCCCAGCCGGACATCGAGGTGGCGGGCGAGGCGGTGGACGGTGTCCAGGCCGTCGCACGCAGCGCCGCGCTGCGCCCGGACGTGGTGCTCATGGACATCCGCATGCCGGAGCTGAACGGTATCGAGGCGACCCGCAGGATCATCGCCGCGGACGACCCGCCGCGGGTGCTGGTGCTGACGACGTTCGACCTGGACGAGTACGTGTACCAGGCGCTGCGCGCCGGGGCGTCCGGCTTCCTGCTGAAGGACGCCTCGGCCCGCCAGCTCGCCGACGGGGTGCGGGTGGTGGCGGCGGGCGAGGCGCTGCTCGCGCCGACCGTGACGAGGCGGCTGATCGTGGAGTTCGCACGGCGCGGCGGGCCGCCTTCCCCGCCGGCGGGGGTGCGGGTCGGCGAGCTGACCGAACGCGAGACGGAGGTGCTGACGCTGATCGCGCACGGCCTGTCGAACGCCGAGATCGCCGGCCGGCTGCTGGTCGCCGAGTCCACCATCAAGACGCACGTCAGCAGGGTGCTGGTGAAGCTGGGCCTGCGCGACCGCACGCAGGCCGCGATCTTCGCCTACGAGGCGCGCCTCGTGACCCCGTCCTGACCCCGGCCACCGGAACGAGCCGCCCCGGGCCGGGCGTTCAGCGGTCCGCGTGCCCGAGGCCGCGGCCGGGGGCGACCCGGTCCCTGACCAGGCGCTTGACGGCGGTGGGCTCGGGAAAGCCCTGCTCCCGCCGGTCCCACACCACCGCGTCGCCGACGCTGACCCGGAACACGCCGCCGGTGCCGGGCACCAGGGCCACCTCGCTCAGCTCCGCCTCGAACGTACCGAGCAGTTCCTGCGCCAGCCACGCCGCCCGCGGCAGCCAGCGGCACTGCGTGCAGTATTCGATGCGCACCACGGATTCGCGGGCCGGGGTCATGTCGTTCGTCACCTCGTGAAGTAGCGGCGGGCCGCGTTCAGAACGGCAGGTTGCGCAGCACGGCCCACAGCACGGCGCCGCCCAGCACGACGGTGCCCTGCCACCGGGTGAAGCGGGGGCGGTAGCGCCGGCCGCGCAGCCCTTCGACGAGCCAGCGCCCGCCGAGCCACGCGCCGAGCGGGACCCCGAGGACGAGCAGGACCGCGTTGTCCTGGAACGCGGCCGCGATGTCCGCGTGCAGGAGGTCGTAGGCCATGCGCGTCCCGCCGCAGGCGGGGCACTCCAGGCCGGTTGCCCAGTTCAGGGGGCAGCGCGGCAGGAGTGAACCGCCCTCGTGCGGGTTGGTCTGCCACAGGTAGGCGGCGCCCGCCAGGCCCGCCCCCAGCGCGGCGAGCGGCGGGGCCGCGGGGTGGGACGTCAGCCGCCGGGACAGCCCGGGCACAGGCACGGGCACGGTCAGCCCTTGAGTACCAGACCGCGCGAGTCGGTGCGGTCCTCGCTCACCAGGAAGATGATGCCGTCGATGAGCGCCCATATCCCGAGCCCGCCGCAGGTCAGCAGCTGCGCGACGGCCATGCCGGTGTGGCCGGTGTACCAGCGGCCCGCGCCCACGCCGCCGAGCAGGATCTGGAGCACCCCGGCGACGATCTTGGACTTGTGGGAGAAGGGGCGCCCCATCCGGTCGTAGCCGTAGGGCGCGTTGGGGTCGGGCGCGTAGCCGCCGGGCGGCCCGCCGTACGGCGGGTAACCCGCGGCGGGCGGCGGGTAGGACGTCGAGTCGTAGCCGGACGGCTGCTGCCCGGGCGGCTGTTGCTGCCCGGGCGGCGGCTGGTACGGGCCCGAGGACGGCGGCTGGTAAGGGTTCTGGTCGGACATGACGTCCCCCTGGGGAAGTGGGCCGAGCGGTGGGTCACGCGCCTGACAGGGGAATGCCAGACACGTGCCATGGTGCCAGCAGAAACCGGGCGCAGGGGCGCAGGGGCGGGGATTCAACGGACCCCGGCGAACGCCGTGGCCTGCCGCGTACGCTCGGTTTCCATGAGTCAGGCCGCGATCAGGACCGTGCTCGGCGACGTTCCGCCGGGTGACCTCGGCGCGTGCGACGCGCACGACCACCTCTTCCTCTCCGGGTTGATCTCCGGGCCGCGGCCGGCCGGGCGGGAGTTGGACGACCCGGCCGCGGCCGTCGCCGAGGCGCGGGCGTTCGCGGATCTTGGCGGCCGGGCCGTGGTGCAGTGGACGCCCTTCGGCATGGGCCGGCGGGCCGGGCGGCTGGCGGAGGTCTCCCGCGCCGCGGGCGTCCACATCGTCGCGGCCACCGGGCTGCACCAGGCGCGGCACTACACGCCCGCGCTGCTCGAACGGGTCGGCGGCCGGCTCGCGGAGCTGTTCGTGGCCGAGTTGACGCGCGGCCTGCACAACGACGACGACCCGGACGGCCCGGCGGGCCCGGCCCGGGCGGGGCTGATCAAGGTGGCGGGCGCACTCCACGGCCTGGACGCCCACGCGCGGCACGTCATGTCCGCGGCGGCCGAGGCACACCACGCGACCGGGGCGCCCGTCGCGGTGCACCTGGAGGGCGGCACGGCGGCGCTCGACGCCGTCGACCTGCTGTGCGGCACGCTGAACGTTCCGCCGGTGCGGGTGATCCTCGGCCACCTCGGCCGTTCGCCCGATCCGCGGGTGCCCCGGCAGGCGGCGGACACCGGCGCGTTCCTCGCCTTCGACGTGCCCGGGCCCCGGGCGGCGGACGCCCGGCTGCTCGACGTGCTCACGGCGCTCGTCGAGGCGGGCCACGCCGGGCAGGTGCTGCTCGGCACCGACACGACCACCGCCGCGGCGCGCGCCACGGGCGGCGCGGGCCCCGGCATGCCGTACCTCCTGGGCACGCTGCGGCCGCGCCTGGCCGAGCGCCTCGGCGACGGCGTGGCCGAGGCGGCGCTGGTGGGCAACCCGGCGCGCGCGTTCGCCGTCGCCTGGTAGCGCGGGCGCGGGCGCGCGTGGGACGAGTGCGGGATCAGTCGAGCAGGGCCCGCGTCCACAGCTCGGCGCGTTCCTCTGCGTAGGCGGCGTCGCCGTGCCACGCGTCCCCGTGGCCCTCCGCCCACAGCGTCGCCCACGGCTGCCTGCCGGACGCGTGCCCGGCGGCGAGGAAGTCGTACATGCCGCGTGACCGTTCCCACAGCAGCGGAACGAGGGCGCGGCGCTGCGCCTCGTCGTCCAGGCCGTACGCGTCGGCGAACAGCCGCAGCCTGGCCGCGGCCTGGCGGTCCTCGCGGCGGAAGGCCGGGTTGGCGGACAGCGGCACGAAACCGTGCACGGCGTAGGAGAGGTCCCACAGCCGGGTCCCGGGTCCCGCCACGTCCCAGTCGATGAACGTCCAGGCGTCGGTGGCGTCTTCGACCACCAGGTTCCACGGCGCGAGGTCGTGGTGGGCGATGATCTCGTCGCCGTCCGGCGGGATCAGGACATTCCAGGCGGCGTCGGGCGGCGGGGTGAAGTCGGCGACGGCATCGTGGAATTCACGGATCAGCCGGGCCACGCGGGCCAGCCGCGCCGCCGGGTCGAGCAGACCGAACCGCTCGGGCCAGACGGTCGCGCCCGGCGCGAACGTCAGGACCTCGCGCCCCTGTTCGTCGATGCCGAGCGGGCGGGGCGCGGCCGGATAGCCGGCCCGGTGCAGATGGTCGAGCAGGGCGTGCACGGCCGGCGTCCACGGCCCGGCGGGACGGCGCACGGTGTCGCCCGCGCGCACCACTCCGGCGTTGGCGTTTCCGCCGGTCAAGGGTTGCTCGTTCACCTGTGGAATGATGCCGCAGATGCGCTTCCACGCCGATCTGCATATCCACTCGAAGTACTCCAGAGCCTGTAGCAAGGACTGCGATCTGGAACATCTGACCTGGTGGGCACGGCGCAAGGGCATCACCCTGGTGGGCACGGGCGACTTCACCCACCCCGCGTGGTTCGAGCATCTGACGCGGACTCTGGTCCCGGCGGAGCCCGGCCTGTTCCGGCTGCGCGACGAGCTGGACGCGGACATCGCCCGGCGGCTGCCCCCGGCGCTCGCGGCGCGGCCGGTGCGATTCATGCTGTCGGTGGAGATCTCCACCATCTACAAGCGGGACGAGCGCACCCGCAAGGTGCACCACCTCGTCTACCTGCCGGACCTGGCGGCGGCCGAGGAGTTCAACCGGCGGCTGGCGCGCATCGGGAACATCGCGTCGGACGGGCGGCCGATCCTCGGTCTCGACTCGCGCGACCTGCTGGAAATCGCCCTGGAGTGCAGCCAGGACGCGTTCCTGGTGCCCGCGCACGTGTGGACGCCGTGGTTCGCGGTGCTCGGCTCGAAGTCCGGCTTCGACGCCATCGAGGACTGCTACGCCGACCTCGCGGGGCACATCTTCGCGCTGGAGACCGGGCTTTCCAGCGACCCCGAGATGAACTGGCGGATCTCCGGGCTCGACCGGTACCGCCTGGTCAGCAACTCCGACGCGCACTCGCCGCCGATGCTCGGCCGGGAGACGACCGTCTTCGACACGGACCTGTCGTACTTCGCCGTCCGGCGTGCGATGGAGACCGGGCAGGGGCACGCGGGCTCCGTCGAGTTCTTCCCCGAGGAGGGCAAGTACCACACCGACGGGCACCGCAAGTGCGGGGTGCGGATGGACCCGGTGCAGACGCGGGCGCACGGCGGGATCTGCCCCGAGTGCCGCAGGCCGCTGACGGTCGGTGTGCTCAGCCGGGTCGAGGAACTGGCGGACCGCGCAACGCCGTTGCGGCCGGCGGGCGCGGCCGGGTTCACCAGTCTGGTCCCGCTGCCCGAGGTGATGAGCGAGATCGTGGGCGTCGGGCCGAAGAGCAAGCGGGTGCTCGGCGAGATCGACAAGCTGACGGCCGCCCTGGGTCCTGAGCTCTCGATCCTCCAGGAGGTTCCGGTGGACGACATCGCCGCCCTCTCGGCGCCGCTTGGCGAGGCGGTGGCCAGGCTGCGGCGCGGCGAGGTCATCCGGGAGGCCGGGTTCGACGGCGAGTACGGCGTGATCCGGCTGTTCGAGCCGGGCGAGCTGCGCCGCGCGGCGGCCGGGGCCACCCCGTCACTGTTCGACGACGCACAGCTCGGGGCCGCGCCCGAGGCGCGGAGCGCGAAGCCCGCGCGCGCCCCGGCGCCCGCGCCCGTTCCCACAACCGCGCCCGCGCCCGCGCCCGTTCCGGCGCAGCGCTCCGCGCCGGCGGCCGGGCCGCACGGCCTCGACCCGGAACAGGCCGCGGCCGCGGCGGTGACGGAGGGCCCGCTCCTGATCATCGCCGGCCCGGGCACGGGCAAGACCCGCACGCTGACCCACCGCATCGCGCGCCTGGTCACCGAGCACGGCGTGGCCCCGCGGCACTGCCTGGCGATCACGTTCACCCGCCGCGCGGCGGAGGAGATGCGCGAACGCCTCACCGCGCTGGTGCCGCGGCAGGCGCCGGAGCTGACGATCGCCACCTTCCACTCGCTCGGCCTGGCCATCCTGCGGGAGCAACACGAACGGGCGGGCCTCGACGCGGACTTCGGCATCACCGAGGAGCTGGCGGAACACACCCGGGACCTGGTCGACTTCGACGACCTCATCGACCTGCCGCTCGCGCTCCTGGAGGCCGACCCGGAGCTGGCCGCCGCCTACCGGGACCGCTACCGCTGGATCTCGGTGGACGAGTACCAGGACGTGGACGAACGCCAGTACCGGCTGCTGCGCCAGCTCGCCACCCCCGAGGGGAACCTGACCGCGATCGGCGATCCCGACCAGGCGATCTACCGGTTCCGCGGCGCGGACGTCGGGTTCTTCCTGCGCTTCCGCGAGGACTTCCCCGGCGCCCGCACGGTCCAGCTCACCCGCAACTACCGTTCCAGCGCCCCGGTGCTGACGGCGGCACAGCGGGTCATCGCGCCGACGACGCTGGTGCCGGACCGGGAGCTGCGCCCGCTGGGCGACCACGGCAGCGCGCCGGTCGGAGTGCGCCCGGCGGGCGGCGAGCAGGCCGAGGCGACGTTCGTGGCCCGCACGGTGGAGGAACTGCTCGGCGGCGCGACGTTCCACGCCAGGGACAGCGGCTGGGCGGAGACGGAGGGCGCGGAAGGGCTCGGCTTCTCCGACTTCGCGGTGCTGTACCGGACGGACCGGCAGGCGCGGGCCGTGATCGAGGCGCTGACGCGGGCCGGGCTGCCGTTCCAGAAGCGCTCGCACGACCGGCTCGCCGACCGGCCCGGCGTGCCCGAGGTGCTCGCGGCGCTGACGGCCGGGCGGTCCTGGGCCGAGCTGCGGCAGGACGAGGACGCGGTGGTCCGCGAGGCGGTCGAACTGCTGCGACCGCTCGCGGACCGCTGCGGCGGCGACGAACAGCGCTTCCGGGACGAACTGGCGCTCGGCGTCGAGGTGGACACCTGGGACCCGCGGGCCGACCGCATCTCGCTGCTGACGCTGCACGCCGCGAAGGGGCTCGAATTCCCCGTGGTGTTCGTGGTGGGCTGTGAGGACGGGCTGCTGCCGCTGCGCTGGCCGGGCGCGGAGCCGGACCCGGAGGGCGAGGCGGAGGAACGGCGGCTGCTGTTCGTCGGGATGACGCGGGCGCAGCGGCGGCTGTACCTGAGCCACGCCGCGGAACGGCTGCGGCACGGCACGGTGCGCGCCGCACGCCGCTCCCCGTTCCTCGACCGCCTCGACGCCCTCGGCACGGACACGGTCCGCACCACGGCCGCGGTGCCACGCCCGCGCGCCGCGGACACGCAACTGCGGCTGATGTAGTCGCGGCCCGGCGGTGGTGGCGTCGCCAGTGGTGCAGGGCCGGCGGACCCGCTTGCCGCGGCGCTCGCCCGTGCCCGGGTGCACGACAGACCGCCCGGCCCCGGTACGGTCGAACACGATCGAGGTGGGGTTCACGCGTACGGACGGCGCGTTGGCGCTGCTGATGCAGCGGCACGGCCAGGCGGCGGAGACGATGCGCGAGCACGCCGCGCGGCTGGATGCCCCATGACGGGCGACTGGATGCGCTTGAGCGAGGCGGAACCGATTGGCAGCAGCGCACAACAGATCGGCTCGACTCGCTGGAGCGTGCCCGTTGGCCGCTGCCGTCCGTGGCCGCGCTCGTGGCTCTCGCAGGTCTGGCTCTCACCCTCTACCAGTTGGTCACCGCCCGTTGACTGCGCCCCCTGCCCGCCGCCCCCGATGGGGTGGCGGGCAGGGGGCGCTTCGTCGTTCCGCCCTGCTGGCGCTCCTAGACTGCTCGGTGCCCACGGGGCGTACACGTCGGCGTCCCGAGGCGCGCGCCGACGCCGACTCACCAGCCGCAGGGCGACCGCTCGACCTGCCCCGGCTCCGGCCTGCCCGCCACGTAGACCCTGGCAGCACAACAGCCCCGCCATTGATGGCGGGGCCGTTCGCTGTTCCCGGCGCTTGGCCGAGAGTACCGTTCTGAGTGCGACCTCTGGAACGGGAGAACCAGCATGGCACACACCCCTGACCATTTGGAGAGCTTGTCCCCGGGCGAACGTATCCGTGTCCTGCGGGAGTCGCGCGGGATGTCGCGTCCTGTGCTCGCGGGCCTGTGCGGGCGCGGCCCGGACTGGCTCAAGAAGATCGAACGCGGTGACCGTGAACTCCGGTCACATACACAGCTGATGCGCCTCGCTGCCGCGCTCCAGCTCCCCGACGTGTCCCTGATCACTGGCGGCATCCCCGAGGCCGTGCAGCCGGTGCCGCTCGGACGTCTGACGCACCCCGCACTGCCAGAGATCTGGGCTGCCGTCATGAGGCGCCAGCTCGGTCCGCGGGACGAAGAACAGCCTGTCGACGTCGCCGCGCTTCAGGCGCGCGTCGACCAGACGTGGCGCCTGTGGCACAGCTCCACGCGGCAGCGTACCGAGGTGGGGACGCTCCTGCCCGACCTGATCAGAGATACCGAAGTCGCAGCGCGAGCGTCGAACAGCACGTCACGGCGGCGTGCGCTCGTGGCGCTGGCGGACGTGTACCGGCTCACCGCGCAGGCCACCGCCTACGTCGCCCCGTCCGAGCTGGCGTGGGTGGTGGTCGACCGGGCACTGTCCGCCGCCCAGGAAGCGGACGACCCTGCGGCGATCGCCGCGGCGGCGTGGTCGATGGCGAACATCGTGCGCGAGACGGCGTATCCCGAGGAAGCGCTGCGGGTGGTGACGGACGCGGCGGACATACTGCGGCCCCACCTGGCGGACGCGCCTGAGGACTGGCGGGGCCTCTACGGGGCCCTCCAGTTGCACGCCGCGGTCACTTCCGCGCGTGAGGGGCGAGAGGGAGACGCATGGCGGTTCTGGGATTCCGGGGATCAGACGGCGAAGTCGCTGCCGGCCGGGTACGTCCACCCGAGTACGGTCTTCGGCCGGGCGAACACGGACTTCCACGCTGTCAGCGTAGCTACTGATCTTCGAGTGGCGCGCCGCGCGCTGTCTATCGCGGATGACCTCGCCCCCGACACAATGCCCAGCACGGAGCGTAGGGCCCGTCTGTGGGTCGAGGTTGCCCGTGGGCATCTCCAGCGCGGGGACCGCACGGCCGCGCTGCACGTCATGGTGATGGCACACGAGATCAGTTCGGAGACCGTCGCCTTCACGCCGTCAGCGCGTGGTGTGACCGCTGATCTGTGGCGGCGGGCGCCGCGAGCATTGCGGCCGGAGGCAGCGCGTCTGGCAGAGGCCATCGGGATTGCGCCTGAGCACGGATAGGGGGACAGGTAAGTCGAGGGGGACGAAGTGTCCCCCTCGACCACTCGGCGACCTCCTACGGTAACCAGCACATCACAGATGGTTTCCGTAGGAGTCCCATGACTGAGAAGTGGCACGCTTCGCTGGGCACGGGCCCGGTGGCCGTCGACAGAGCCACCGGGGAGGTACGTGTCCCGATCGCGCTCTATGCCGTTGACCACCTGCTCGGGACAGTACAACTGGTCCTATCCCATGTGGAGGCCACCCGCATTTGCGCGGCCCTGACACGGGTGCTCTCAGGGGAGACGGCGCGGTGACCGCCAACACTTTGCCGGATTGGTTGCCGTCTGGTGGTGCGGCGATTTTGCCGTCTGACCGGTGGTGGGACGCCGTGCGCGTCCCGTCGATCGTCGGCGTCCGCGCGGTCGGGGTGCTGCGGGAACGGTCCGGGCCCATCATCGAGGACCGGGCGCTGCACACCATGACGTGGCTGGTGCCCAGAGGCTCGGCGGCCGACTGGGACCCCGCAGCTTTGGGCGTGCTGGTCCTGATGCGCGGGCTGCCGATCCTGGTCCCGCCGGCGGACGCCCAGGGTCACGCGGAGGCGGTCTGGTGGCTGATTCCCCCGACCGCCACGTGCCTGACCGACCCTGACGCCCTGCTTGACGTACTGGAGCAAGTCCGGTGACGGCGCTGCGCCGCGCGCGGCACCGCCGCCGCCCAGGCCGCTGTATCCGCGCCTGGGGGTTGCTGGGTGCCCGCGCCGGTGAACTCCTCATCGCGGCGAACTTGCTGGGCCTCGCCGCCCTGGTCGCCCTCGTCCTTGTCGCGCAGGAGTGAGCGCCCGTGCCCACCTCCGACTGCCGCCACCCCGGGACGCTCGACCGCCGCGACGACGGCGCGCACTGCCGGTACTGCAACACGCTGATCTATCCCGCCGCCGCCCCTGCGGAGCCGCCGCCCGAGCCCGGGCCGGTGCCCGCAGGAGAGCCGCGCACCGCGTCCCGCCACGGCCAGGGGGCCGCGTCGTGACCGGCAGGCCCCTGACGCGGCCCGGCCAGATCATGACCGCGGTGGAGGTCACCGCGGAGACCATAGCCCGCGGCGACCGGCTGACGATCGGCGGGCAGGACTTCACCGTCCGCGACCTCACCACCATGCGCGGCGGCGCGAAACGTCTGGAGTTCGCCTCGGGTGAATCGTTCGTCATGACCCGCGCGACCGTCCTGTGGGCCGCTCGTCCCAGATGACTGCCCTGCCGCTGTCTGACCCCGACACCGGCCCGGAGGGGCAGTCCCACACCACGGCGGCAGGGCCCCGATCTCCTCGCGCGCAGCGGGGCCGCCCCGTCGCAGACCGGGGCAGCCCCCGAAACCCACCCGCGCGCGAGGGGGAGCGCCCGCCCCGCGCTGGCCGCGGGGCGGGCAACCACACCCCAACAACGAGGAGAAGCATGACGACCCCAGACCCCTACGCCGACGTGCCCGACGACGAACTGTTCGCCAAGATCAACGCGTTGGGGCTGATCGCCAACATCGCGTCCGCGCCCGCCGCCCCGGACGAGGTGCGCGAGGCCGCAGAAGCGGACGCCGCCGACATCGTCGACAGCCTCAAGAACCGAAAGAAGTGACTCGCGCTCCGGGACACCCGCTCACCGCTGCCGTCATGCTCACCGACACCGACGGCCGCCTGCTGCTGCTCCGCCCCGCGGGCGGAACTTCTGGCAGTTGCCCGGCGGCATCGTGGAGGCCGGCGAGTCCCCGCGCGAGGCCGCGCGCCGGGAGACCCGCGAGGAAACCGGGCTCGACGTCCACCCCGGCCCTGCGCGCGTCATCGAGTGGATACCCCCGGGCGCCCCCGGACGGCGCGGGCGGCTGGCATTCGTGTTCACCGCCCCCGCCCTGACCGCGGCCCAGATCGCCGGTATCCGGCTCCAGCACGAGGAGATCGACGCCTTCCGCCTGGCGCCACCACCACGTGCCTACGCGCTGCTGCACCCACTCATCGCTGCCCGCCTGCACGATGGCCCCCGCTACCGTGAAGCCCGCCGCACCGAAGAAGAGAAGAGGACGTTTCGTTGACCGATTTCCCGGCCGACCGGCCGCTGCGTATCGGCACCCGCAGCTCCCCGATGGCGCTCGCCCAAGTGGAGCAGGTCACCGCCCTGCTGAAGAAACACGCCCCCGATCTTGCGGTGGAGCCGGTACCGGTGACGACCGAGGCCGACCTGTGGCAGGGCGACCTCGCCAAACTCGGCGGCAAGGGCCTGTTCACCAAGCGCATCGACCAGATGCTCCAGCGCGGCGAAGTCGACATGGCCGTGCACTGCGTCAAGGACGTGCCCGGCGACGTCCCCCTCCCGGAAGGCCTGGTCTTCGCCGCCTACCTGCCGCGCGAGGACGTGCGCGACGTCCTGCTGTTCCCCGAAGGCAGCGACCGGCACAACCTGGCCGACCTGCCCGCCGGGGCCACCGTGGGCACCTCCGCCGTGCGGCGCAAGGCGCAGATCAGCCGCGTCCGGCCGGACCTGAACGTGGTGCGCCTGCGCGGCCTGGTCGGCACGCGCGTGGAGAAGCTGGACGGCAAGAAGCCCGGCCCCGCCCTCGACGCCATGGTCCTGGCCCTCGCCGGCCTGGAACGCATCGGACTGACCGACCGCGCCCGCCAGGTGTTCACCGCGGCCGAGATACTGCCCGCCGTCGGCGCGGGCGTGCTCGGCCTCCAGTGCCGACGGGACGACGGCCCCGTGGCCGGGCTCCTCGCCCGACTCAACCACGACAGGACGATGCGCGAAGTCACCGCGGAACGCGTCATGCTGCACGGCCTGCGCGGACACTGCAACAGCCCCATCGCCGGCTACTGCGTCACCGAACCCGACGGGCAACTGTCCCTGCGCGGCATGGTCTTCTCCCGGGACGGCTCCAAGTTCGTCCACGCCCACCACTGGGGCGAGAACAGCAACGACCCGGCCGTCCTCGGCACCCGCGTCTGCGCCGAACTACTGCGCCAGGGCGCCCGCGACATCATCGAAGGCATCCCCCACTGACCACCCGCCCGTCACGCACGTGGACAGCGTGACGCCCCGCCCACCGAAGCGAAGTCGATCGGTGGGCGGGGCGTTCGCGTTCCTCCGCCCGTGCTCCGCCTCGGCGGCCGGTGGCCAGACGGCGTAAGTCTTTCAGGGGTGCTGTCGGTAGAGATCTCCACCATCTGCAAACGGGGCGCCGCCCCCGCAAGGTGCGCCACCTCGTCCACCTGCCGGACCTGGCGGCCGCCGCCGAGTTCGACGGGCGGCCGGCGCCTGTCGGAATCATCGCCTCCGGCGGGCGGGCGGGCAGAAGAGCCATCTGGCCAGGGGGACGGTCGCGGACGGTGATCGGGACGGGGGCGCGAGAAGCAGGGTTGTCACCCGCCGACGAACGGGAAGGGGAAGCCGGTCAACGCACCCACCGGCTGCGGGGAACCGTCGCGGGGGCGCGCATCAGACTGACGGAGCGCCGGTCCAGCGTTCTTCGAGCCGCTCGCGCAGCTTCGCCGCCCTCGGGTCGCGGTAGGAGGCGATGAGCCGCAGGGCTTCGGCACGGTGGCGGAGGGCCTGTTCCGGGTCGTCCTCGGCCAGGGCCGCGAGGGCCAGCGCCTCGTGCCAGCGGTCGCCCGACTCCCGATGCGCTGCGGCGGCCCGGCGGAAGAAGGGGGCGGCGTCCTCCGGCCGCTTCATCGCGCGATACGTCTCGCCCGCACCGTGCCACGCCATCGCCTCCCGGCCGCGATCGCCAAGGCGGCGGTGGAGCGAAGCGGACCGCTGGAAAGAGGTCAGTGCGTCGGCGTGCTCACCGAGCTCCCGCTGGGCGTTGCCCAGGGCGATCAACCAGTACCCCTCCAGGACGTGGTCCCGCAGGTCGAGCGCGATGGTCACGGCCTCGGTGGCCGCCTGCCGTGCCGCGACCGGCCGGCCGAGCTCCAGGCAGATCCCGCTCAGCAGCCCGAGGGCATCGCCCACGCCGGTACTGCTGCCTCGTTCCCGCTGGGCCGTCAAAGCCTGCCGGGCGGCCTCGGCGGCCTCGTCCAGCCGTCCGGCTTCGTGGCGGGCCGCGGCCAGATTGGCCAAAGAGCCGGACTGCCCATGGCGGGAGAGTAGTTCACCGAAAATCACCTGGGCTTGCTGGAAACACGCCTCGGCCTCGGACAGTTCGCGGAGACGGAGGTGGCTCAGGCCCAGCAGATTCAGCGACTCGGCCTCCCCGTGCCGGTCGCCCAGCTCGCGGCGGATCGTCAGCGCCTCGGCGTGGCAGGGCCGGCCGCGGTCAGGACGGCCGGCCTGAGTGTGCCCCATGCCCAGGCACTCCAGCATCCCGGCCTCCCCGGCGCGGTCGCCGAGGCGGCGCGCCGCGTCCAGACCGGCATGGGCCACGGACAGCCAGTCGGAAGCCGGCGCGCTGGGCGGCAAGGCGTTGAACACCACGGCCGCCAGGTGCCGAACCGTGCGGTCGAGGCCGGCTGTCGCCGCGGCGCGGACGGCGGACAGCAGGTTCTGGTGCTCGTGCTCGGCCCAGTCGACTGCCCGGTCGTAGTCGGGGAATGCCAGTGGCGTAACGCCCTCGACGGGGGAACCCAGCGGTACCCGGGCCTCGTCCGGCTCGATCCACTCCTGTGCCGCGTCCGCCGTGTGCAGGTACCAGTCGAGCACCCGGCGCAGCGCCGCCGCCCGCTCCTCGGGCGGCTCCTCGTGGCGGACCTGGGCGGTGGCGTACGCGCGGAGCAGGTCGTGGAACGCGAACCGGTCGGGCGCGGTCTGCTCCAGCAGGTGCGCTCCGACCAGCACGTCCAGTAACTGCCGGGCGCGGCCGACCGGGAGGCCGGCCAGGGCAGCCGCCGCGGGCAATCCGATTCCGGGCCCGGGGTGGATACCGAGCAGCCGGAAGAGCCGGGCCGCGGGCGGAGACAGCGCCCGGTAGGACCAGGCCAAGACGGCGCGGACACCTTCGGTGTCCTCCCCGTCCTCCGTACTGAGCACGTCCCACAGGGCGGACTGGTCGCGCAGATCGGCGACCAGGTCGTCCAGTGACAGGTGCGGGCGCGCCGCGGCGCGCTCCCCCGCGATCCGCAGGGCGAGGGGCAGCCGCGCGCACAGCCGGGCCAGCTCGGTCAGCTTCCTCTCGTCCTCCTGCGGCCGGTGGTCGGCCGTGATGGTGCGGAGCAGCGCAACGGCCTCCGGCTCGGGGAGGGTTCCGAGGGTGAGACGGCGGGCGCCGTCCCGTATCGACAGGCCCGTGAGACGGCTGCGGCTGGTCACGACGGCCAGACTGCCGGTGCCGCCCGGCAGCAGCGGGCGGACCTGGGCGGCGGTGGCCGCGTTGTCCAGGACGATGAGCACCCGCCGGTCGGCCAGCAGCGAACGGTAGAGCCCGGCCGCCGCGTCGATGTCGTGCGGGATGGCTCGGGGGCGGACGCCGAGGGCGGTGAGGAAGCCGTGCAGCGCCTGCTGCGGGCCGACCGGCTCGCCGGGGTCGTAGCCCCGCAGGTTGACGTAGAGCTGGCCGTCGGGGAACCGGTCGCGGAGCTGGTGCGCCCAGCGCAGGGCGAGCGAGGTCTTGCCCGCGCCCGCGGTGCCCGCGATGACCCAGACGGAGATGACGAGGGGCTCCTCCTCGTGGCCGGGCAGAATCGCGTTCAGCCGGTCAAGCTCGTCCATCCGGTTGATGAAGCCGCGTACGTCGCCGGGTAGTTGACGTGGCACCGGGGCGTCGGGGCGGCCGTCGCGCCCATGGAAGTGGACTCCGCCGCTGACGCTTCCGGCCTGGACCACGTCGCGGGACGTGCCCGACAGCTCGCTGTGCGTACCGTCGCGGCGGCTCTCGCGCTCCTCTGATGGTCCGTTTCGGCTGTCGATGGTCCGCTCCGTCGTCCGTCGTGGCCTACGGCGCGGGGGCCGCCGGTGCGGGCAGGTGGGCGACGTGCCGCTCGACGTAGGAGGTGACGTCCTCGCCGCGCTCGTAGAGCGCGGCGATGAACCGCTCCCACTGGCGGATGCGGTCCACGTCGGTGTAACGGATGGCACCGTCGGGGACGCCCGCCGCCGTGTACATCACCCGGTAGAGGACCAGACCGCCGAGCGTGACCAACTCCGGCAACGGGCCCTCGCGCTCCAGGTGGCCGACCGCGTCGGCGGTGACCACGCGGACCGGAAGGCCGTTCTCCGCCTGCACCCGCAGTGCGTGAAGCTCCCACTGCACGTAGGGCGTCAGAGGCTCCTCGACGATGCGGACGCGGCGGAACACGGAACCGCGCGCGTGGTCCGAGGCGGCCGATTCCCGCAAGGCCGGGCTTTCGGCCGCCAGGAGCCGCAGGGCGTTCGCCCACTCGCCCCGGCGGAACGCCCGGAAACTGGGGTCGTCGTCCTCGTCGAAGAACTGTTCCCGCTCCAGCTTCCAGGAGTCCCGGTCGCGCACCTCGTCCTCGTACCGGTCGAAGTCGCTGTCGTACTCGTCCGGTCCGAGCCGCTCGCCCCCGGCGGGGCCGAGGGCCGGCGGGCGGGTGTCAGGCATCGGGGATGTCTCTCTTCGCGGTGCTGAGCATGATTCCGGGAATTATTACCAGCCGCTCGTCCTCGGCCAGTGAGACGCCCTCCGGAAGGCTCGACCGATAAGCAGCGGTGAGGTCACGCCCGATCACCGCGATATCGCCGTTGCTCATCTGCCAGATGTCCGGGCACGTCCGCTTCTTGGTGGAGATCTTCTGTTCCTCGGCGGACAGTCCCAGCCGCCTCTCGAATAACGCGGACGGATCTGCTTCCCAGTCGCGCTCCATGGCTCCCCGGTCCCCCTTCGGCAGGCACGTTGCCGTTCAGGCTAGGGCCGGCCGCGACAACCGGGCAATGCGCTGACCGCGGATTGCCTGATTCTTGCTCCTTTGGACCGCCTCCCTCGGCTTCGCATCGAATAACGATCTTTCGCGCATCGCCGAACGATACGAAACGGGGATTTTCACTGGAAAGGCTGACCAGAGGAGTTAACCGTACGGGTTGACCGAAAAGAGTGAGGGTCGCCTCCGATGACGGGTCCGAGTCCAGAACGGCGGGTTCACGCCCGGGGATAGCGTTCCAGCCAGATGCGGGCGGAGTCGCCGGGGCCGTGGAGGGTGGGGCCCTGGGTCATCTCCATGGCGAAGTCGTCGGCCAGTTCGGCGATCGTGGCGCGGCCTTCCAGCTCCGCCAGCCAGGCCGGGGGCAGGGCCGTTTCGCCGTGCAGGGCGCCCAGCAGGTTGCCGCAGAGGGAGCCGGTGGAGTCGGAGTCGCCCCCGTGGTTCACCGCGAGCAGCAGGCCGTGGCGCATGTCCTCGGCGACAAGGGCGCAGTACACGCTGATGGCCAGGGCCTCCTCCGCCGTCCAGCCCTCGCCCAGCGACTCCACCCGCTCCGGGCTCGGCATGCCCTGCCGGACGGTGCCGAGCGCCTTCTTCAGCGCGTCCGTGGTCTCCTCGTGCCCCGGGCGGGACGCCAGCTGGACCAGCGCCTTCTGGACCGCCGCGTCCAGGCCGTCGCCGCGCACCAGCGCGTGCACGATCGCGGCGAACGCGCCGGCCGCGAGGACTCCGGTGGGGTGGCCGTGTGTCTGGGCCGCGCACTCGACGCCGAGTTGGAAGACGAGTTGCGGCTCCCAGCCGACGAGCAGTCCGAACGGCGCGGAGCGCATCACCGTTCCGCAGCCCTTGGAGTCCGGGTTCTTGGGCTGGTCGACGGTGCCCATCACCGTGTCGGCGAGGCCGGTCAGGCAGGCGCGGCCGGGGGCGCGCTGCGCGTACAGCCACTCCTGGCGCGCCAGCCAGCCGTCGCCCGCGCGCCGCTCGTCCGGGCCCCACTCGCGCTGGGTGCGGTACCAGCGCCGGTAGGCGGCGTGCACGTCCGTCGGCGGGTGCCAGGCGCCGGTGTCGCGCCGTACATGCGCGCGGATCAGGCCGTCCACCGTGAACAGGGTCATCTGGGTGTCGTCCGTGACGGCCCCGCGCCTGCCGTACGCGGGCACGTAGTCCGTCACCCCGGCGGGCCCGTGCTGCTCGCGTATCGCGGCGAGCGAGTCGAACTCGATGCCCGCCCCGAGCGCGTCGCCGATCGCCCCGCCCAGCAGGCAGCCGCGGACGCGGCTGCGGAAGTCCTGCTGTTCCGCGCGCCCCCACAGCGCGCCGCCGGCCGGGGCGGTCACGCCTCGGCTCCCGCCCCGACGACCGGCAGCAGCCGCGGCAGCTGCCCGTCGGCGGCGAGGGCGCGCTCCGCGCGCTCCGCCGTCACCGCACCGTAGGTGGTGGTCCGCAGCCGCGAGGGGCGGCCCGCGGCCTCCGCGATGGCCCGCAGGTCCGCGACCGAGCGGTAGGAGCCGTACGCCGAGCCTGCCATGCGCGAGATCGTCTCCTCCATCAGCGTGCCGCCCAGGTCGTTGGCGCCGGAGCGCAGCATCTCCGCGGCGCCCTCGGCGCCCAGCTTGACCCAGCTGGTCTGGATGTTGGTGATGTGCGGGTGGAGCAGGATGCGGGCCATGGCGGTCACCGCCCGGTTGTCCCGGGCGGTGGGGCCGGGTCTGGCGATTCCGGCCAGGTAGACCGGCGCGTTGGTGTGGACGAACGGCAGCGTGACGAACTCGGTGAAGCCCGGCACGCCCTTCTCCTCGTTGGCGCGCTGCATCGCGGCCAGGGTCCGCAGGTGCCCGAGCCAGTGCCGCGGCTGGTCGACGTGCCCGTACATCATCGTGGAGGAGGAGCGCAGGCCGAGCTCGTGCGCCGTGGAGACGACGTCGATCCAGGTGGCCGCGGGCAGTTTGCCCTTGGTCAGCACCCATCGCACCTCGTCGTCCAGGATTTCGGCGGCGGTGCCGGGGATGGTGTCGAGTCCCGCTTCCCGGGCCGCGGTCAGCCAGTCGCGGACGGACATGCCGGTGCGGGTGGCGCCGTTGACGACCTCCATCGGCGAGAAGGCGTGCACGTGGATGCCCGGGACCCGGTCCTTCACGGCGCGCGCGATGTCGAAGTACGCGGTGCCCGGCAGGTCCGGGTGGATGCCGCCCTGCATGCACACCTCGACGGCGCCCACGTCCCACGCCTGGGCGGCCCGTTCGGCGACCTGGTCGAGGGAGAGGGTGTAGGCGTCGGCGTCGGTGCGGCGCTGTGCGAAGGCGCAGAACCGGCAGCCGGTGTAGCAGACGTTGGTGAAGTTGATGTTGCGGGTGACGATGTAGGTGACCTCGTCGCCGACGACCGAACGTCTCAGGTCGTCGGCGACCCGGCAGAGCGCGTCCAGCGCCGGTCCTTCGGCGTGCAGCAGGGCCAGCGCCTGGTCGTCGGTGAGCCGCCGCGGGTCGTCGGCGGCGACGGACAGGGCCGCGCGCACGTCGCCGTCCAGCCGTTCGATCCGTTCGGCCGCCATGCCGGGCGCGGCGAGGTCGCGCAGCTCGTCCCAGTCGCCGTACACCTCGTCGAAGTCGTCCCGCCGGTCGCCGGTGCGGCCCTCGGTGTCGATCGAACGGTGCAGGTCGGTGCGCCCGGCGGCGGTCAGCGGCTCGTCCGGCTCCTGCCAGGGCAGGCCGCGGGGGCGGGCGTCCTCGCGGGCGAGCCCGGTGTCCGGGTCGGCGAGCGCGGTGACGTGCGGCAGCAGCCGCGGGTCGAGCCACGGCTCGCCGCGCCGGATGAACTCCGGGTAGATGGTGAGCCGTTCGCGCAGCGTGAAGCCGGCGGCCGCGGTGCGTTCGGCGAGGTCGTCGATCTGCGGCCAGGGCCGTTCGGGGTTGACGTGGTCGGGGGTGAGCGGGGAGACGCCGCCCCAGTCGTCGATGCCGGCGCGGATGAGCAGCGCGTACTCCTGGTCCACCAGGTTCGGCGGGGCCTGAATGCGGGCGGCGGGCCCGAGCAGGAGGCGCGTCACCGCGATGGCCGCCGCCAGCTCCGCCAGCTCGGCGTCCGGCATGCCGCGCATCGCCGTATCGGGCTTGGCGCGAAAATTCTGCACGATGACTTCCTGGATGCCGCGGTAGGTCCGCGCGACCTTCCGCAGCGCGAAGACGGACTCGGCGCGTTCTTCGAAGGTTTCGCCGATGCCGATGAGGAGGCCGGTGGTGAACGGGACGCTGGAGCGGCCGGCGTCGTGCAGGACGCGCAGGCGCACCGCGGGCTCCTTGTCCGGCGAACCGTGGTGGGGGCCGCCGGGCTCGGACCACAGCCGCGTGGCCGTCGTCTCCAGCATCATGCCCATGGAGGGCGCGACCGGCTTGAGGCGCTGGAAGTCCGTCCAGGACAGGACGCCGGGGTTCAGGTGGGGGAGCAGCCCGGTTTCCTCCAGGACCCGCACGGCCATCGCGCGGACGTAGGCGAGCGTGTCGTCGTACCCGGCGGCGTCGAGCCACTCGCGGGCCTCGGGCCACCGGTCCTCGGGCTTGTCGCCGAGCGTGAACAGGGCCTCCTTGCAGCCCAGCTCGGCGCCGCGGCGCGCGATGTCGAGCACCTCGTCCGGCGAGAGGAACATGCCATGCCCGGCCCGCCGCAGCTTGCCGGGGACGGTCACGAACGTGCAGTAGTGGCAGCGGTCCCGGCACAGCCTGGTCAGCGGAATGAACACCTTCTTGGAGAACGTGATCACCCCGGGCCGCCCCGCGGCTTCCAGGCCCGCGTCCCTGACCCGGGCCGCGGCACCGGCGAGACCGGCCAGATCCTCGCCGCGCGCCTGGAGCAGCACGGCCGCCTCCGGCACGTCCAGGGCCACGCCGTCCCTGGCCCGGCGCAGGGCGCGCCGCATCGCGTTGGCTGTCGGTCCCTGAGCGCTCGTCGTCATCCCACGAGCATAAGAGGGCGGACCGCGCGGGAACACGGCGTCGCCCGCTGTCCGCCCGGCCCTCCCCCGCGCTTCTCCTGTATTCCATCTGCCCGTGTGACGGTGACCACTTCCGACGGCGACAGGCAGGCGACAGGGAACGGAGGCCGGTCGATGAAACGGCGCGACGTGCTCAGGTTCGGGGCGGCGACGGGCGGCACGACCGCGATTACGCTGGCTCCGGTGGACTTCGCACAGGCTGCCCCCGCACCGCCGGGCGAGGAGGAGACGCGCACCGTTCGCGGCCATCTCGACCCGGGCGCCCCCGACTTCGTCTACCTGCCCGTCGAGGTGCCGCGCGGGGTACGGCGGATCGCCGTGTCCTACACCTACGACCGGCCCGAGGTGCCGGACGGCACGCAGGGCAACGCACTGGACATCGGCGTCTTCGACGAACGCGGCACCGCCCTGCCGGGCGACGGATTCCGCGGCTGGTCGGGCGGCGCCCGCACCGAGTTCGCGATCAGCGCCGAGGAGGCCACCCCCGGCTACCTCGCCGGCCCGGTGAACGCCGGCACCTGGCACGTCGCCCTCGGCCCCTACACCGTCGCGCCGCAGGGCCTGGACTACGAGGTGACGGTCACCCTCACCCGCGGCGGGCCCGGCCGCACCCCGCGGCCCGTCCACCCCCCGCAGCGCGCGGCCGGGCGGGGCCGCGCCTGGTACCGCGGCGACTGCCACCTGCACACCGTGCACTCGGACGGCCGCCGCACCCCGGCGGACGTGGCCGCCGCGGCGCGCGCCGCGGGCCTGGACTTCATCGTCACCACCGAGCACAACACCACCTCCGGCCACGGCGCGTGGCAGGGCCTGTGGGGCGACGACCTGCTGGTGCTGTGCGGCGAGGAGGTCACCACCCGCAACGGCCACTTCCTGGCGCTCGGCATCGACCCCGGCACGTTCATCGACTGGCGCTACCGCGCCCGCGACGGCGCGTACGCCCAGTACACGCGCCGCATCCACCGCGCCGGGGGGCTCGTGGTGCCCGCGCACGCGCACGCCGCCTGCATCGGCTGCTCCTGGAAGTTCGGCTTCACCGGTGCCGACGCCGTCGAGGTGTGGAACGGCCCCTGGAACGCCGAGGACGAACTGGCCCTCGCCGGCTGGGACTCGCTGCTGCGCCACGGCGACGGCTGGCTGCCCGCGATGGGCAACAGCGACGCGCACCGCGAGCCGGACGTCGTCGGTCTGCCGCAGACGGTGGTCCTGGCCGACGACCTGTCCCGCCCCGCCATCCTCGCGGGCATCAGCTCCGGGCGTTCCTGGGTGGCCGAGTCCGCCGCCGTCGACCTGGCCTTCTCCGTCACGGACGAACGCGGCGGGCACGCCGGCATCGGCGAACGGCTCCGCGCCCCGCGGGACCGGCGCGTGACGGTCCGCCTGGACGTCTCGGGCGTACCAGAAGGCGTCGTACGCCTCGTCACCGACCAGGGCGTGCGGCACACCGCGGCCCTGCCGGGCGGCGGCAGCGGCACCGTCACCTGGGACACCACCCCCGCCAACGCCTCGCACGTACGCGCCGAAGTCCGGCATCCGGCACCCGAGCAGGGCGAACCAGGTCTTCCCGGACCGATGGCGGCGATCACGAACCCGGTCTTTCTCGGGGCCGCCGGTGACCGATAGACTCCAACGTTCGCCCCATACGTTGAAGAGGTAAGAAGCAGAGGACACCATGGTCGTTGGTGAGGGGACCACGGGGGGTCACACGCCTACCTTGCACTTCGCCGTGCTGGGCCCGGTTCGCGCCTGGCAGGGGGACCGGCCGTTGCCATCCGGCTCCCCTCAGCAACGCGCTTTGCTCGCTGCTCTGTTGCTGCGCCGTGGCCGGACCGCCACGGCGCAGGAGCTGGTCAACGCCCTGTGGGGCGAGGACCCACCGCAGCAGGCGCTCGCGGCACTGCGCACCTACGCCTCCCGGCTGCGGAAGGCGTTCGGATCGCGCACGGACGTCCTGGTCACCGAGCTGGGCGGCTATGCGCTGCGGCTCGGCCCGTTCGACGAGCTGGACGCCGACACCGTCGTCAAGCTGACGACCTCCGCGGAGAAGGCCGCCGCGGCCGGTGACCCGATGCGGGCACACGAGCTGTACGGCAAGGCACTCGCGCGGTGGGACGGCGAGGCGCTCGGCGGCGTTCCGGGACCCGACGCGGAGGTGGCCCGCACCCAGCTGGCCGAGCAGCGCCTGATACTCCAGGAACAGCGCCTCGACGTCGGCCTCCAGGCCGGACTGCACGCCGAGTCCGTCTCCGAGCTGACCGCCCTGACGACCAGCCACCCGCTGCGCGAACGGCTGCGCGAGCTGCTGATGCTCGCGCTGTACCGCAGCGGCCGGCAGGCCGAGGCCCTGGCGGTGTACGCGGACGCGCGGAAGCTGCTGATCGACGAGCTGGGCGTGGAGCCGCGCGCGGAGCTGGCGGAGCTGCAGCAGCGCATCCTGAACGCGGACAGCTCCCTGAGCCAGGCGGCCAAGACCGCCGCCGCGACGCTCCCCGTCATCCGCCCCGCCCAGCTGCCCGCCGCCGTCCCCGACTTCACCGGCCGCGCGGCGTTCGTCGCCGAGCTGGGCGCCCAGCTGGCCACGGTCGGCGGGCGGGTCATGGTGGTGTCCGCGGTCGCGGGCATCGGCGGGGTCGGCAAGACCACCTTGGCCGTTCAGGTGGCGCACGCGGCGCGCGAGCACTTCCCCGACGGCCAGCTGTACGTGGACCTGCACGGGGCGGGCGCCAGCCCGGCCGACCCCGCTGCGGTCATCGGCTCGTTCCTGCGGGCGCTCGGTGTCACCGACGCGTCGATGCCGGAGGGCCTGGCGGAGCGCGCCGCGCTGTACCGCTCGCTGCTGGACGGCCGCAGGCTGCTGATCCTGCTGGACAACGCCAGGGACGCGGCGCAGGTCAGGCACCTGCTGCCCGGCACCGCGGACTGCGCCACGCTGATCACCAGCCGGGTGCGGATGGTGGACCTGGCCGGGGCGCACCTGGTCGACCTGGACGTGATGAGCCCAGAGGAGGCGCTGACCCTCTTCACCCGGATCGTCGGCCCCGAGCGGGTCAACGCGGAGCGGGACGCGGCGATGGACGTGGTGGCGTCCTGCGGGTTCCTGCCGCTGGCCATCCGGATCGCCGCCTCCCGCCTCGCGGCGCGCCGCACCTGGACGGTCTCCACGCTGGCCCGCAAGCTGAGCGACGAACGCGGCCGCCTGGACGAGTTGCAGGCGGGCGACCAGGCCGTGAAGGCCACCTTCGAGCTGGGGTACGGCCAGCTGAGCCGCGAGCAGGCGCGCGCGTTCCGGCTGCTCGGCCTGGCCGACGGGCCCGACATCTCCCTGCTGTCCGCCGCCGCGCTGCTCGACCGCGGCCAGGGCGCGACGGAGACGCTGCTCGAATCCCTCGTCGACACCTCGCTCGTGGAGTCGGCGGCGCCAGGCCGTTACCGCTTCCACGACCTGGTCCGCCTCTTCGCCCGGGCGTGCGCCGAGCGCGACGAGCAGCCGCCCGCCGAGCGGGAGGCGGCCACGTCGCGGCTGCTCGACTTCTACCTGGCCACCACGGCGAACGTGTACGAGCTGGAGCGTCCGGGCGACCGCACCACGGCCCACCTGGAGCCGACGCAGTATCCGGGCCTGACGTTCGACACCCCGGCGGCGGCCGTCGACTGGCTGTTCACCGAGGCCGACTGCCTGCTGGCGGCCGTCCAGGGCGCGACCTCGGGCGAACGGCTGCGCAAGGCGGCCGACCTGCTGCTGGTGGCCAGGGACCTGTCGGAGTCGGGCGCGTTGCCGCTGCCGTACGAGCGCGCGTCCGAGGCCACGCTGCACGCCGCGCAGACCGCGGGGGACGCCCGCACCGAGGGCAGGGCCCGCATCGCGCTCGTCCTGGCGGGCAGTCACGCCGGGCGCTTCTCGTCCGCCTACGAGCACGGGCGGCGGGCGATACTTCTGGGCACGGCGGCGGAGGACCCGGTGACGCGGTCGCACGCGGCCAACGAGCAGGGCATCATCGCCGGGTATCTGGAGCGCAACGACGAGGCCGAGGAGTACCTGACGCGGGCTTTCACGGAGTTCGAGGGGTACGGCAACCAGCCGGGCGCGGCCAGTGCCCTGGGGAATCTGGTCCGCATCAACCTGAAGGCGGGCGCCACCGAGAATGCCGTTCAGCTGGCGCACCGCACCCTGGACATCCTCAAATCCCTCGGGTCCGATCTGCGCATGGCGAACGGCCAGTACGCGCTCGGTCAGGCTTTGTCGGCGGACGGCAGGCACGAGGCGGCGCTGCACCAGTTCACCGTGGCGCTGAAGACGTTCTCCTCACACCGGCAGCGCCTCTGGGAGGGCATGACCCACTACCGCATGGCCGAAACGCACATCGCGATGGACTCGCCCGCCGAGGCGGCGAGGCTGTGCGAGCTGGCTCTCGCGCAACTGCGCAATGTCGGCGGGGCGTGGCGCAGGGCCAACGTGCTGACGCTGCTCGGGCGCGCGCTCCTCGGCATCGGTCAGGAGGGCCGCGGCGAGGCGTGCCTCCAGCAGGCGCTTGAGATCTTCGACGAGCAGGGCAGCCCGGAATCCGCCGCGGTCCGCAACCTTCTGGGCTCCTCTGCCGTCTGAGCCTTCGAACCACCTTCGGTGCCGCATTCACGAATCGTTTATCGGAACCTGAAACGCTTCTGCGCACCGACCGCCGCCACGGGGAGGCGGTTCGGGGCCGGGCCGTCCGCGCACCGCGGGGGAGTTGGCGGACGGCCCGGCCCCGGTTGACTGCGACCAACGGGAGTTGACCTTGACTGAAATCAAGCCTTCGGGTGACGGCTGGTCGACCAGCGAACCCGCCGACGAAGACGGCAAGGCCGTCGTCAGGCCCCAGGGCGCCGGCCGGATGGCCGGAGAACCAACGGGGGAATCCGACGGCAGCACGGCCCAGGCCGCCAAGAAGAAAGAAAAGGGCGGTGTCAAGCCGCTCGGCGACGGCTGGTCCACCAGTGAGCCCGCCACGCGGGACGCCAGGTCGCCTGTCAGGCCGCTCGGCGACGGCTGGTCGACCAGCGAACCCGCCGACAACAAGGACGCATCGTAACGATCCGGCGGTCCGCCGGCGGGGCCGGCTGTAGTGGGCGTCACCACTACAGCCGGTTCTTGCTGTCGGACGGCGGGCAATCTTTCAAAGTGGTGCATTCTTTCGACCACTCCCGACCGTTAGGAGATGTCATGAACCGCGTGCGAAGAAGGCTTTCGGCTGTCGCCGCCCCGGTGGTCGTGGCCGCCGCGGCCCTGGCCGCGCTCACCGCCGCCCCCGCCCAGGCCGCGCCGTCCCTGGAGGCGGCCGGGGACAGCTGGTCCACCGGGACGCCGGCGGGCGCGTCCGCCGTGTCGCAGGACGCCGGGCGCTGAGGCGCCGTCGCCGGCCCCCGCACACGTTTATCCCTCGTTTATTGCCCTCTGTCATGCTCATCAACAACCGACCGCACAGGGGTGCGCGGTTGGCCTCCCTCGGGCCTGTTCGGCGGTAACGGGGGAGCCGCCGAACAGTCCCGGTGCCGGTGAACGGGCCGGGCGGCGTGGAGGGGGCGTCGTCCGGACCGGGCCCGGTTCCGGCCTGGTCGGCCAGGGCTGCCGGTGGGGGCCGGCAGCACAGCCGTAAAGGCAGTCCGTTCCGCCCAGCGCACAGCGCGGGGCGGAACGGGCGGGCCGGGCGGAACGGGCTCAGGCCCAGGATCAGGCCCAGGCCCGGACCCTCCTAAGCGCGCGGCCGGGCGAGGCCGCCGGCGAAACGGTCGAGGGCCCGCACGTAGGTCTGAAGCAGCGCGACGGAGCCCACCACATCCCCCGGCAGTTCGAGACCGTGGTCCGCACCGGGGAACTCAAGGGTCTCGTGCGGCAGTTCGCCCGCCACCGCGGAATCCCACAGCGGGTCGGCCGTACCCCCCACCAGCAACGTCCGCGCCGGCGTGCGCCGCAGCGCGCCCGCCACCGCCCCGGTGCGCAGCAGCGGGGTGAGCCACACCGCGGGCAACGCCCGGTCGGCCGCGATACCCGCGGCGAGCGTCCCGAGGGACTTGCCCACGATCAGCCGGCAGTCGTCCGCCGCCGCCAGGGCGGCCACCACCTGCCGTTCCACCCAGGCGGTGCGCTCCGCGTCGGAGAACCGGGCGAACGTGCCGGGGGTCTCCCACCACAGCTCCCGGACGGTGAAGCCGTGCTGCTCAAGCACGGCACGGGCGTAATGCAGCAGCGGGCGGGCGGGGGTGTAGCCGGCACCGGGCAGCAGCAGGGCGCCGACGGGGCGCGGAACGGCGGTCATGGCGGCAGCGTAGACGCCGCCCGCGGTGCCCGGCGCCGGCGGCGGCCCGTTCGGCCTCAGGTCCTGGCCTCAGTCCAGGTACACGGTGACCGCGAGCGGCAGATGGTCGGAGGCGTCGGAGTCGATCACGTCGAAGTCGCCGAACGCCACCCCGCTGCCGCCGAGAATCCAGTCCACGCGGCGCGGGGGCGTGGTGGCGGTGTCCCGTTCCGGGTCGCCGATCTCGTCCTGCGCGCTGCGCAGACCCGCCGCCGCCACGGCCGCCATCTCCCGCGAGCCCGGCCTGGCGTTGAGGTCACCGGCCAGGACGGCACCGGGATCGTCGCCCACGGCGGCCAGCAGCGGCTCCAGCTGCCGCAGCCGCGGGCCCGGCTCCTCGCCGCCGTCCAGGTGCGTGCCCACGACGGCGGCCTCTTCGCCGTCCGTCAGCCGGACGGTGACGGCGGCGTAGGAACGGTCCATGTCGCCGCCGGCCCGCGGCAGGCTCTCGGTGACCGAGTCCGTGACGGGCAGCGAGGTCAGCACGAGGTTCCCGAACTGCCGGTCCGCGCCCGGCACCCAGACGGCCGTGGCGTCGAACCGCCGTTCCAGGAAGGTCACCAGGTCGAGCCCGCCCGCGGCCGGCCGGCCGCGCGGCACCTCCTGGAGCACGGCGACGTGCGCGCCCGAGTCCGCGATCACGTCCGCGACGGCGTCGGGCACCAGCTCGCCGTCCGCGTTCACGGCCCAGTGCACGTTCCACGTCAGCAGCCGGTACTGGCCGCCCGCGGTGTCCGTCGGCAGGGGCCGCGGGCCGTCGCGCAGCGCGGTCAGCAGCGGCGGCGCGGCCAGCAGCAGCACCGCCACCAGCACCGGCCGGAAGGCGTGGCCGAGCCGCCGCACGGCCCCGGCCGCCCCGGTGCGGGTCGCGGACCAGCCGAGGCCGGCCGCGGCGGCCACGGCGAACAGGCCCGGTACGAGCCCGAGTTGGACCGGCAGCACCAGCAGCCCGTAGCCGACCGCCGCCCCGCAGCCCGCGAGCGCGAGGTCGGCGAGCGCGCCGCGGCCGGTCAGCAGCCGCGGCAGCGCGAACAGCCGGCGCAGCACCGCGGGCAGCGCCGCCGTGCCGGCCAGCGCGGCGGGCGCGGCCAGCGGGGCGGGCAGGGCCACGAAGACCGCGACCGCGACGGCCAGCACGCCGGGCGCGGCGATCCCGGCGATGCCCCCGGCCCGCGGCGACACCTGCGGCAGCGACAGCGCCCAGACGCCGAGCACGGTGCCGCAGGCGATCGTCCAGCCCGCCGCGGGCACGGACAGACCGCCCTGCGCCGCGACGAACGCGGGCGAGGCGAGCAGCACCGCGTACAGCGCCAGCGCGGGTCCGAGCAGGGCGAGTTCGGCGCCGCCGCCGGGCGCGGACCCGGCCGCGTTCCCCCACAGCCGCCACGCGCCCGCCACCAGCAGGCAGGACAGGAGCAGCGCCCACAGCCACCCGGCGGCGCCGCCGCGCCACACCGGGTCGAGCAGGTCGAGCGGCAGCCGCAGCGCGACATCGGCGCCGACCGCGAGGGCGATCGCGCGCGCGGCGCGCCCCGGGCCGTTCACCGAACCCGCGGCCAGGCGGCGCACGGTCAGCAGCAGCGCGGCGAGCGCGAGGCCCGCGGCCACCGCGACGACGGGCTCGGCCCGCGCCGCGGGGATCTGCACCAGCAGCCGCGCGGCGGCGAGCGCGGCGACGGCCGCGGGCAGGGCGCGCCGCGGCCCGAGCCACCACACGAGCGGACCGGCCGACGCCGCCGCGGCCGTCACCGGCAGCACCGCCCAGGCGGAACCCGAGGCGCCCGCGAGCCGCAGGAGTTCGAGGGCGGCCACGGTGATCACGGCGGTGAGCAGGGGCAGCGTGCGCGGGGCGGGGGTCATGGGCGGAGGGTAATGCCCGCAAGCGGGCCGCCGCCGTTCGGGGTGCGGGCCCGGCGAAGGGCACGTAGCGTCGGAAGACGAGCCGGAGTATCACAGCCACACCGAGGGAGGCTCGAAATGTGGCGTAACGCACTTGGGTCCGTGCTCGCCGCCATCGCCGCTGCGGCGGCCATCGTCAGTGTTTTCTTCAACTGGTACGGCGGCCGCGACGGACAGCACATCAAGTGGCCATCACTGTTCACCGGGGACGGGGTTACCACCGGTAACGCCAACCTGTTCACGGGCATGTTCCTGCCGATGCTGGTGGCCGCCGCGCTGACGGCGGCGGGCATCCTGCTGCGCTCGCGGCTGCTGATGCTCCTCGCGGGCATCTGCGCCCTGGGCTTCACCATCCTGTGGCTGGTGCGCCAGTACCAGGTGAACGACAGCCTGATCGTCGGAGCCGGCGGCATCAAATGGGCCGTCGCCCTGCCGCTGGCGGCCGGTCTGGTGATGCTGGGCAGCGCGGCCGGGATGGCGGGCCGGCACCTGCGCGAACGCGAGCACGCCCCCGCGGAGGGCCGCCGTGCCCACGCGGGCCGCGGGCACCGCAGGGAGGCCGAGCCGCACCGTGGCGGCGACGTCCACCAGGGTCCGTGGCCGCGCGACCGCGAGGAGCCGCGCGAGGGCGAACGCGGTCGCGACGTGGCCTGAGCACACCCGCGACACGGTGTGACGCGTGCGATGCGGCACGTGACACGCCACCGCGGGGGAGGCGGCCCTTCGGGGAAGCCGCCACCCCCGCGGACGCGGTCGCGCGTCGCCCGCGCGGCCCCCGCGAAGGCGGGGGAACGCGCTCTCGCTGGACAGGCGGGCGGCTCCGGCTGAGATCATGCTGATATGCCACTGAGCCGGGTGCCGCGGGCCGGACGGCGGGGACGGGGGGAATGCGCGTGAACGGGGTGGAGTTCCGACTCCTCGGCGCCGTCGGCGTTTGGCAGGGCGCGCGCCTGGTCGGTCCGCACACCGCGCAGCAGCGCACCGTGCTGGCCATGCTCCTGCTGGAGCCGGGCCGCGTGGTCTCCATGGACCGCCTGGTCACCGCCCTGTGGAACCGGCAGCCGCCGGCGTCCGCCCGCAACGCGGTACAGGGCTGCGTCTCGCGGCTGCGCCGCACGCTGGCCCAGCTGTCCGGCGTGGAGGCCGAGCTGACGACCTCGGCGCAGGGCTACTGCCTGTGGGTCGACCGCGATCTCGTCGACCTGCACCGGTTCCGCCACCTCGTCCACCGGGCGCAGCGCAGCGAACCGGCGCTCGGGCACGAGCTGCTGGGGCGCGGGCTCGCGATGTGGCGCGGCACGGCGCTGACGGACGTGGCGGGCGGCTGGCTGCCCGAGGCGGTGGTGCCCGCACTTGAGGAGGAACGGCTCGCCGCCCAGGAGGAGCGCGCCGCACTGGACTTGACGCTCGGCCGCCCGCAGGACGCGGCCGCCGGCCTCTCAGGGCTGGTGGCGGCCCATCCGATGCGGGAGCGGCCGGTCTCGCTGCTGCTGACCGCCCTGCACCGAACGGGGCGGCGGGCGGAGGCACTCGCGCTGTTCCGCCGGGTGCACGACCAGTTCGCCGACGAACTGGGCATCGAGCCGGGCGAGGAGTTGCAGCGGGCGCACCAGGCGGTGCTGCTCGGCGAGGACACCGGCGGGGCAGCGCAGGCGTCCCCGCCCGGCGAGCCGTCGCGGGCGGCCGAGGAGCCCGGGGCCCCTGCCATCGCGGTGCCGCGTCAGCTGCCGCCCGACGTCGAGCACTTCACCAGCCGCACGCACGAGCTGGACGCGCTCGACGCGCTGGCGCGCAAGGGCCGGGGCGGCGGCGGGGCGCCGGTGATCTGCGTGATCGCCGGCACCGGCGGCGTGGGCAAGACCGCGCTCGCGGTGCACTGGGCGCACCGGGCGCGCGACCTGTACCCCGACGGTCAGCTCTACGTGAACCTGCGGGGGTTCGGCCCCACGGACGCGGCGATGACGCCGGCCGACGTGGTGCGGGTCTTCCTGGACGCGCTCCAGGTGCCTGGCGACCGGATTCCGGCGGCGTTCGAGGCTCAGGTGGGGTTGTTCCGCGGGCTGCTGGCGGACCGGCGCATGCTGATCGTGCTGGACAACGCGCGGGACGCCGAGCAGGTGCGCCCGCTGCTGCCGACCTCGCCGGGATCGCTGGTGCTGGTCACCAGCCGCAACGAGCTGACCGGCCTGGCCGTGACCGAGGGCGCCCACCAGCTGCCGCTCGACCTGCTGTCGGCCGTCGAGTCCCGCGAGCTCCTCGTCCGCCGCCTCGGCTCCCGCGAGTTCGCCGCGCGGCAGGGCACGGTCGACGATGTCATCGCGATGTGCGCGGGTCTTCCGCTGGCCCTGGCCATCGTGGCGGCGCGCGCCGCGACGCAGCCGGGGCTGCCGCTGACCACGCTGCGCGGGTGCAAGGCGGACGACGAGCTGGAAGCCGGCGACGGCCTCGACGTGTTCGAGAGCGGGGACCCCAGCACGGATGTGCGCACGGTGTTCTCGTGGTCCTACCGGGCGCTGAGCCCCGCGGGGGCGCGGGTCTTCCGCCTGCTCGGGCTGGTGGACGGCCCGGACATCACGCTGCCCGCCGCGGCCAGCCTGGCCGGGCTGCCCGTGGCGCACACCCGTCGGCTGCTGTCCGAGCTGCTGCGCGCCCATCTGGTCGGGCAGCGTGTGCCGGGCCGCTACAGCAGCCACGACCTGCTGTGGACGTACGCCCGCGAACTCGCCCTGGAGCGCGACGGCGAGGCGGAGCGGCGCGAGGCACTGCACCGGCTCCTGGACCACTACGTGCACAGCGCCGTTCCCGGCGACGCCCTGCTGAACCCGGCGGTGACGGCGTCGATCGACCCGGCGCCCGCGCTGCCGGGCGTCACCGTGACGCGGCCGGCCGAAGTGACGCGGGCCAGGGCCTGGTTCGCCGGTCAGCTGCCCGCGCTGCTGGCCGCGGCCCGGCAGGCCGCGCACCACGGCTTCCACGCCCATGCCGCGCAACTCGCCCACGCCAGCCGGGCGTTCCTCTTCCAGGAGGGGCACGCCCAGCACCAGGTGACGATGCACAGGATCGCGCTCGACGCGGCGCGGCGCATCGACGACCTGCCGGCACAGGCCCTGTCGCATATCGGGCTCGGCCAGGCGTACTACCGGATCGGCGACTACGCCGGCACCGAGGAGCACGTGTCCCTGGCGCTGCGGATCTACGAGGAGCAGGACGACGTCACCGGGCAGGCACGGGCGCACACCCACCTCGGCTACCTGAGGCACCAGCAGGGCAAGCACCGGGAGGGCCTGGAGCACGCGACCAGGGCGCTGGACCTGCACCGGGCCTCGCGGCACCGGGTCGGTGAGGCGCAGGAGCTGAACAACATCGGGTGGTTCCACGCGGTGCTCGGCGCGTACGAGGAGGCGCTGCGCTACTGCGAGAAGGCCCTGGCGATGCACCGGGCGCTCGGCAACGCGGGCGGCGAGTCGTCCACGTTGGACAGCCTCGGGCTCATCCACCACCGCCTCGGCGACCACGAGCGGGCCATCTCCTACTACGAACGGGCGCTGGTGTGGCGCACCGACCGCGAGCGGGTCAGCGGGGCGGAGACCCTGACCCGCCTCGCCGAGGCCCAGGCCGCCGCCGGGCGCCCCGCGGAGGCACGCCGTTCGCTGCGGCGGGCCCTGGACATGCTCGACGAGTTTGCCCACCCCGACGCCGAGTCCGTACGCACCCGCCTGGCCGAGCTGGACACCCCCGCCCCGCGGAACGCCCCTGCCTCCACGGCCGGACCCGGCCGCCGAAGATGAACGGCGCGACCCGACCGCCGCGCGGGGTTGGTGAAGCCGGCCGCCGCTCCGGCGGGCCAGGACTATGCGGACTGGCGGGTGCCGCGGGCCGCGTCGAGGGCGTACACGCAGTGGTCCTTGCTGCACGCGAAGACCATGCCGCCCTCGGCGGCCGGGGTGCCGGTGATGGCGCCGCCCGTCTCCAGCTTCCAGCTCAACCGCCCGCTGACCGCGTCCAGCGTGTAGAGGCAGTGGTCCTCGGAGCCGAAGTGCAGCCGCCCCCTGGTGACGACCGGGGAGCCGACGATCGTGTCGCCCGCGGCGAACCGCCAGCGCGGCGTGCCGCTGACCGCGTCCAGCGTGTACATCGCGCTGCCGCCGCCGAGGTGCACCATGCCGTCCGCGACCACCACCGGCTCCACGGACTGCCTGGCCTCGGTGGCGATCCGCCACCGGTCGTCGCCTGTGGCCACGTCCAGCGCGTAGACCGTGCCGAGGTAGTCGGTGAAGTACACGCCCGCGGAACGGGTGTTCGGCGACTGGTACGTGGCCGGGCACAGGATCGCCGCGGGCGCGTCGAACCGCCAGCGCTCCGCGCCGCTCGCGGCGTCGAGCGCCAGCACGCGCGAGCCCGCGCACACGAGCACGAGGCCGTCGTCGGTGGGCGTGACCCGCACGGGAACGCCGCCGGTCACCGAGGTGTCGCCGACGGGGTGGCGCCACAGCTCGGCGCCGGTGCGGGCCTCCAGCACGAACAGCTGGCCCTCGCCCCAGGCATAGACGACGCCGCCGTGCACCACGGGCGCCGCGTCGTGCGTCTCGAAGTCGGCCTGGGCACCCGACAGCTCCCACAACTGCTCGCCGGTGCCGGACTCCCACGCCTGCACGCCGCCGCCGCGCGTCGCGGTGACGACGGTGCCGCGCTCGGCGCGCAGCGCGTAGATCCAGGTGTCGGTGGGAATCCGCCATCGGTCGGAGCCGTCGGTGGCGTCGAGCGCGTACAGGCTCGGGCCGTCGGAGGCCAGCACCCGGCCGCCGGTGACCGCCATGGACCAGGCGACCTCCCGCGTCTTGAACTGCCGCCGCCCGCTGGCCACGTCCAGGGCGTGCACCTCGAAGGAGGTGACGTACAGGAGCCCGTCGCGGACGACGGGCGAGCCCCACAGGTCGTTGTTCATACGGAAGCGCCACGGCCGCCAGCGCGCCGGATCGGCGGTGTGTCCCCGCTGGCCCGGGTGCGCGGTGGAAGGGCTGGCGATGGCGGAGGCGGCGGCGCCGGTGGGCGGGCGCGCCCAGTCCGGCGAGTGCGGCACGAGGTGGTCGCCGGGCGCGGGCGGCTCCCCGCGGTGCGGACCCGGGCCGACGGGCATGCCGGAGCCCGGCAGCCGCACCGGGTCCTCGGCCGCGGGCGGCGGGGGCATCGACGGCGGCATCGAGGGCGGGGCGGGCGGCATGGGCGGTGGCGCGCTCGGGGCGGCGGAGGGCGCCGAGACGGCGGCCGGCTGCGCGTCGGGCGCCGGGGCGGGCGTCTGCGGGGCACGCCCGCGGCGCGACTCGATGAGCGCGACCGCGCCGGGCGGCAGCCAGGCCGAGGCGCTGCCGCTGTCGTCGCTCGCCGCGAACAGGTGGGGGGCCAGCTGCGCCTGGAGGTCGGCGGGCGTGGGCCGGTCCTCCGGCTTGTGCACCATGAGCGACTCGATCATCGGCCGCAGCTCGTCCGGCAGCCCGCTGAGGTCGGGCCGCTCGCGCAGCAGCATGAAGACGGTCTCCACCGGGTTGGCCCCGTGGTAAGGGGGGTGGCCGGTGGCGGCGAAGACGAGGGTGGAGGCCAGGGAGAAGATGTCGCTCGCCCCGTTGACGCTGCGGGAGTCCCTGGCCTGCTCGGGCGACATGTAGGCGGGCGTGCCGACCGCGACGTTGGTCATGGTCAGACGGGTGTTGGACACCCCGGAGGCGATGCCGAAGTCGATGACGCGCGGCCCGTCCTCGACCACGAGCACGTTGGACGGCTTGAGGTCCCGGTGCACCAGGCCCGCGCCGTGGATGGACTGGAGCGCCTCGGCGATGCCGGCGGCCAGCCAGCGCACGCCCTGGGGCGGCAGCGGGCCGCTCTCGGTGACGATCTCTTCCATGGAGGGCGCCGGCACGTAGGCGGTGGCGAGCCAGGGCACGGCGGCCCTGGGGTCGGCGTCGACGACGGCCGCGGTGTAGAAGCCGCTGACCGCGCGGGCCGCCTCGACCTCGCGCGTGAAGCGGACGCGGAACAGCTGATCCTCGGCCAGCTCACTGCGCACCGTTTTGATCGCGACCCTGCGGCCGGACGCCGAACGGGCCAGATACACAAGACCCATGCCCCCGGCGCCGAGCCGGCCGAGCACCTCGAACGGCCCGATCCGGCGCGGATCGTGCTGCGTCAGCTGCTCCACCATGTGCTTGACACCTCCCCGTACGGGCGCTCCTCGACCGCCCCATGCAGCATCTCATTGCCGCGCGCTCGGCGGACCTACGCGTCGATTCTTCCCCCCGCCTACGACAGTGGCGAACCGGGGGCCTGGATTGAGGGAAATGTCGGGAACGGTCCGCGCCGGTCAAGCGGATACCCCCCGATCGGATGCGATCAAATCGCGCCTAGATCACGCGTCGATAAGCTGACTGGCATGACAGGACAGGTGACAACCGTCGACGGCCGGGTCGCCGGCCGACGCGGGCAGGCGACGCGGCAGAAACTCCTCGACTGCCTCGGCAAAATGCTGGGGACTTCTCCCTACCGGGATGTCAGGGTCATTGACGTGGCCCGTAAAGCAGGCACCTCACCTGCGACTTTCTATCAGTATTTCCCCGACGTGGAAGCCGCGGTCCTGGAGATCGCGGAGGGGGCCGTACGCGAGAGCGCCGGCCTTTCCGAGCTCGTCGCGGGCCGTTCCTGGTCCGGCAGGGCGGGCCGCCAGACCGCGGAAGACCTGGTCGAGGGCTTTCTCGCCTTCTGGCGCAAACACGACGCCATCCTTCGGGTCATCGACCTGGGCGCGGCCGAGGGTGACCGGCGTTTCGTGCGGATCAGAACCCGCGTGCAGGGTGCAGTCGTCAAACCACTGACCGAATCCATCGAGAGCGCGCGGGCCAAGGGCCGGGCCGCTGACCAGGGCCCCTCGGCCGCGGCGCTGGCGGGTTCGCTGGTCACCATGCTGGCCGCGGTCTCCTCGCAACCCAAGAGCCTCCAGGCGCTGGGCGCCAAGCAGGCCGACCTGAAGCCGACGCTGACCCTGCTGGTGCACCTGGGCGTCACCGGACGCAAGCCCACGAAGTGAGGGAACGGGCGCCGCCGCCCGGTCCCTGTCCCGGGACGGCCCCCGCGCCCTCCACGGCCCGCCACCCCTGCCGGGGCGGCGGGCCTTCTGCGTATGCTCATGGACATGCCCACGCCGCCTGTGCACATCATCGGAGCCGGACCCGGCGGGCTCGCCACCGCGGCCGCGCTCGCCGACCGCGGGGTCAAGGCCGTCGTGCTCGACAAGTCGGACGACGTGGCCGCCTCGTGGCGCGCGCACTACGACCGGCTGCGGCTGCACACCACCCGGCGCTGGTCGTCCCTGCCCGGCCTGCCGATCCCCAGGTCCGCGGGCCGCTGGGTGCGGCGCGACGACTTCGTCCGCTACCTGGAGGCGTACGCGAGGTACCACAGGATCGACCTGGCCGCGGGCGTGGAGGTCGCCCGCGTGGACCGGCCCGCGCCCGACGGCGACTGGGTGCTGCACGCGAACGGGGGACGCCGCCTGCACGCGTCGGCCGTGGTGGTCGCGACAGGCTTCAACCACACGCCGCGGCTGCCCGACTGGCCCGGCCGCGACACGTTCACCGGCGAACTGCTGCACGCGCACGCCTACCGCTCGCCCGGCCCCTGGCAGGACAGGGACGTGCTGGTCGTCGGAATCGGCAACACCGGCGCCGAGATAGCCACCGACCTGGCCACGGGCGGCGCGGGCCGGGTGCGCCTGGCCGTCAGGACCGCTCCGCACATCCTGCGCCGCGCCACGCTCGGCTGGCCCTCCCAGGCGAGCGCCATCCTGTGCCGACGGCTGCCGGTCCGCCTGGTGGACCGGCTGGCCCGCCCGCTGGAGCGGACGGTGCCCGACCTGACGCCCCACGGTCTGCCGCGCCCGGACACCGGCCTGTACTCGCGGGTGCGGGAGGGCGCCATCCCCGTGCTCGACCCCGGCCTGGTGCGTGCGGTGCGGCGGGGGCAGGTGGAGCCGGTCGGCGCGGTCGAGTCCTTCGAGGGCGAGAAGGTGCTCCTGGCCAACGGCGAGACGATCACCCCGGAGGTCGTCATCGCGGCAACGGGCTACCGGCGCGGCCTCGAACCGCTGATCGGCCACCTCGGGGTCCTCGACGGCCGGGGCCGCCCGCTGGTGCACGGCCGCGACACGCACCCGGCGGCGCCGCGGCTCTACTTCACCGGCTACACCAACCCCATCAGCGGCATGCTGCGCGAGCTGGCCAGGGACGCCCCGCGCATCGCGGCGGCCATCACCCGCGGGGCCTGACCGCGCCCGCGCGGTGGCGCCCCTCCCCGGTCGGGGGAGGGGCGGGTGATCCGCGCTCGCCGAGCCGACGCCTCGACGTCCCCTCGCCACGCACCACCCCGGCCCCGCCCGGCCCCGCCTCCGAGGACCAGCACGGCACCCTTCCCCAGGGTGAGCAGGGCGGCACGTACCGTCAATACCCGGCCGGTACCTGGACGCCCGCCTCGGCCCGCGACTCGGCCACCGGCGGCCCCGCGGACGCGCAGTCCAGCTCGCACCAGACCCGTTTCCCCCGCCCCTCGGCCTGCCAGCCCCAGCGGTCGGCCAGCACGTCGATCAGCTCAAGACCGCGGCCGCCGGTGTCCTCGCCCTCCGCCCGTCTGGGGCGCGGCGCCCTGCTGCTGTCGTCCACCACCTCCAGGCGCACCGGAACGTTCCGCCCCGGGCGCCGTCCGCGCGCGGTCAGCCGGAGCACGGCCGGCCGGCCGGTGTGCACCACCGCGTTCGTCACCAGCTCGGACACCAGCAGCACGAGCGTGTCCTGCTGCGCCTGGTCGGGGCAGGCCGGAGCGGCCTGGCCGCGCTCCAACTGCGCCCGTACCCACCGGCGGGCCCGGCCCACCTCCGCGGGCTCGGGGGCGACCTCCAACTGCTTCTCCAGCTCCTGCACCGTTCACACCATCCGAACCGGGCGGACAAATCCCCTCACACCGAGGCACAACCCCGGCTCATCACAGCATGATTGACGGGCGAGTCGGACAACAAGTGCTTCAGGAATATTCCGGCGCAAAGGAGTAAGCAATCTGCAAACTGTGCGACCGCTCGGCGTGCCGATCGAACACCGTCGAGAAGCGGCCCGACCTGCGGCTCATGCCGTCAGGGGCGCCCCTGCGTCGCTGGTGGCGGCCTCCAGATCGGCGTAGCAGTCGAAAAGACGGCGTACCCCGAGCGCGGCGAGCACGCGGTTGACGTGCGAGCCGTCCGCCGCGCCGCGCGCCGGCAGGATCAGGCGCAGCTCACCGGCGCACGAGCGCATGAGCCGGCGCGCGGCCACCATCACGCCCACCCCGCTGGAGTCGCAGAACAGCACCTCGGACAGATCGAGCACCACCTGCCTGCGGCCGTCGGCCACCGCGTCGTGCACATGCTGGCGCACGGTCGGCGAGGCCGCCATGTCCAGCTCGCCGACGACCCGCAGCACGGTCCACTCCCCCCGCTGCTCCGCCCGCACTTTCAACGCCACGTCCCCGCGGCCCCTCTCCTGCTCGGCTCCTGCTCGGCCGTACCGCTCATACGTTCCTTCTCTGCGCCCTGCCCACTTTCGCGGCCGTCACTCGTCCCCGCCGCCCCGGGCGCCGATTCGTGTGCGGGGGCGCGCACGAACAGCGCCGCACACTACATTTGACGTACGCACGGGGGCGAAGGTTGTCCGCAGCGGACGCGAGGCGGGGATGGGAGGCGGGATGGCGCACGAGACGCCGCCCCACTGGGACCGGAGCATGCGGCAGCGGCTCCGGCGCGGCGAGGCCGCGGCGCTCGCCGAGCTGTACGACCGGTTCGCGTCCCTCGCCTACGGAACGGCCCGGCGCGTGCTCGACGACGAGGCCGACACCGGCGAGGTGACCCGCGAGGTCTTCTCCCTCATCTGGCAGTCGCCGCACGACTTCGACCCGGACAAGGGCCCGATGCGTTCCTGGATCGCCGCCGCGGCCCACCGCCTGGCCGTCGACCGGCTGCGCCGCAGGCCGGGGCCCAGCGGCGCGAGCCCGGCCGAGCAGGCCGAGCTGGTGCGCGCGGCCTCCACCGCGGCCCGCGCCGACTACATCGTCACCGCGATGCCGGCCCCGCTGCGCGACGCACTCGAGCTCACCAGGTTCCAGCGCCAGGACTGCAGGCAGATGGCGGAGCGCCTCGGCATCAGCGAGGCCGAGGCCCGCCGCCGGCTGCGCCTCGGCCTCCAGCTGCTCTCCTCAGCGGCCCGCTACTCCTCCGACGCCGGGCGGCCCGCGGAGCCGGGCAGGGAGCACGCGTGACGACTCCGCCGGAGCCCGGCCCGCGCCGGCCACCGGCGGCCGACGCCCACCGCGTCCCCGCACCACGCGGCCCGATGCCGCCCTCCGCCGACGGCGGGCCAGGCGGCCCACCGCCGGTCCCCCCTCGGCAACGGGAGGCCAGCGAGCCGATGTCCGCTCCCCTGGACGACCGGGATCATCAGGACCTGATGTCGCTGCTCGGCGCCTGGGCGCTCGCCGCCTGCACCCCGAAGGAGGCGGAGCGGGTCGAGGCCCACCTCGGCGAGTGCGGGCGCTGCGCCGAGGAGGCCCTCGGCCTGCGGGACGCCGCCACCCTGCTCGAACCCCAGCGCAGCCTCGACCTCGACCCCGGGCTGCGCACCGCCGTGCTGGCGGACTGCCTGGCCCGCCGCCCCGCGCGGCAGCCGCTGCCGTCGTGGGCCGCACCGTTCGACGCGGAGGCGGCGCGGCTCGACGCGCTGCTCAACGACATGGCCGAGGACGAGTGGCGTACGCCCGTGTCGCTGCGCTGGTTCGCGGACGACCAGTGGTCCTGGCGCCGCACCACGGTGGCCGGCGTGGTGGACCACCTGCTGGCCGGGGACGGGCCGCTGGCCCGCGCCGTCGGCTTGCGGGACCCGGCGGGCGGCCCGCCCGGCCGCCGGCCGGATGCGGGCGACGGGGCGCGCGGCGAGCGCTGCCCGGCGTGGCAGCCGTGGCGCGACCGGACCAGATCGCTGGTGCGGAAGGCGGGCGAGCTGGGCGGCAGGACCGGGGAACGGACGCTGCCGCGCGCGGCGTTCGGCGATCCCGGGCGCTTCCCCGGGGACGGTGACCGGGTGCCGCTGTCCGACGCCTACCTGGACCGGGCGTTCGCCTGCTGGGTGCACGCCGGGGACATCGCCGAGGCGGTGGAGTACCCGTACGCCCCGCCGCACGGGCCGCATCTGCGGCTGCTGGTCGATCTGAACGCGCGACGGCTGCCGGGCAGCATCGCCGGCCGGCGGCGGGCCGGGCTCGCGGTGTCGCCCGCCCGGCTGACCACGGCGGGCACGCCGGGCCGCACGCTGCACCTGGAGGTCGAGGGCGCGGGCGGCGGCCACTGGTACATCCCGCTCGACTCGCCGGTCGCCGGCGTCTCGCGCACGCAGGCGCGGGACGCGGTGGCGCATGTGGCGCTCGACGACGTGGTGTTCTGCCAGCTGGCCGCGGGCCGCACCTCGCCGGAGGACGCGGCCTCGGGCGTCGAGGGCGACCCGGCGGTCATACGCGACGTGCTGAGCGCCGCGGCGGCGCTGTCCCGGCCGTGAGCCGTGAGCCGTGAGTCAGCCGAAGACGACGGTGCGGTGGCCGTTGATGAGGACCCGGCGTTCGCTGTGCCACTTCACCGCGCGGGCCAGGGCCTGGCACTCCACGTCGCGGCCGACCGCGACGAGCTGCTTCGGGGTCAGCTCGTGGCCGACCCGTTCCACTTCCTGCTCGATGATCGGGCCCTCGTCCAGCTCCGCCGTCACGTAGTGCGCGGTCGCGCCGATCAGCTTCACGCCCCTGGCGTGCGCCTGGTGGTACGGCCGGGCGCCCTTGAAGCTGGGGAGGAAGGAGTGGTGGATGTTGATGATGCGGCCCGGCAGCCGCTTGCACAGGTCGTCGGAGATCACCTGCATGTAGCGGGCGAGCACGATCAGCTCCACCCCCTCGTCCTCGACGATCCGCAGCAGCCGCGCCTCCGCCTCCGCCTTATTGTCCGCGGTGACCGGAATGTGATGGAACGGGACGTCGTTGGACGCGGCCAGCTCGGCGAAGTCGGGGTGGTTGGAGACCACGGCCGCGATCTCGACGGGCAGCGCGCCGCTCCGCGCACGGAACAGCAGGTCGTTCAGGCAGTGTCCGAACTTGCTGACCATGAGCAGCACGCGCGTCTTCTCGTCGGCCGGGTGCAGCTGCCAGTCCATGCGGAACGTGTCGCCGACCGCGGCGAAGCTCGCACGCAGCTTCTCCGGCGCCGGCCGGCCCTCGGCCGAGAAGTGCACCCGCATGAAGAACAGCCCGGTGTCCCGATCGCCGAACTGCTGGCTGTCCTCGATGTTGCAGCCGGTCATGAACAGGAAGCTCGACACGGCGTGCACGATGCCGGGCTTGTCGGAACAGGACAGCGTCAGCACGAACTCGGACCGCGCCGCTGGCTGGTCTGGCTGGTCGGTGGTCATGGTGCCCAAGCGTGGCACACCGGCATCAGACCGTGTGCATCGCGGCGGCCAGGTCGTCCAGGGTGCGCGGCGGCACGTCCGGGTCCTCGCCGTCGTTCACCGCGAGCCGCGTGTGCGCCTCGCGCGCCGCGCGCACGGCCTCGGGCCAGCCGTGGTGCTGGAGGTAGTCGGTCACGGGGGCGTCGGCACCGACCTGGTGCATGATCCGCAGCACGCGCAGCACGGCGACGTCCACGAGGGCGGCCTCCTGGCTGTCCCTGAAGACCGTGCCGACGTATTTCTCGGCGGACCAGTTGTCCAGCCAGGTGTCCTCCACCAGCCGGTAGACCGCGTCCGTCACGTCACCGTAGCCGGGCACGCCGGCCACCCAGCACGTCTGGTGGAAGGCGGAGTCGGAGAGCATGTGCAGCGCCGAGCGCACATTGGTGCGCCAGCGCCACCACGGCATGTCGTTGAGCGGCATGCCTGCCATGGTGGAGGAACGGCGGGCGTGACGGGAAGACTTTTCGGTGCTTTGTGCGCTCACAGTTGCGTCGCCGCCCGTTCGGGCAGGCCGTGTTTCCTGGCCAGCGGGTTCCACAGCTCGGCCGCGCGCTCCTTCGCCGACGTCGCCCGGCCGCTGGCCGCGTCGCCGTTCGACGCCCGGTCGGTGTGCCGCGCCTGTCCGCCCCGGCAGACCTGCGGATCGTTGCCCGCCTGGTCGGCCCAGGCCGCGTAGTGCTCGTCGGCCTCCGCCGAGGCGTGCCACGCCTCGCTGAGCGACTGGGCGAGCGCCTCCCCCTCGGGCAGCTGGTCGAGCGCGAGCCCGTCGAGACGCGTGACGAGGCCGTTGCGCTGCTCCGCCGCGGCGCGCAGATCTTCCGCGGCGCGGTCGAGGTCGCGGCAGGCCCTGATGCTGGTGACGGACTCGATGACCGCGTCCCTGCTGTCGTTGCTGTCCGCGAGCAGCGCGGACAGCGCCTCGGCCTGCTCGGCCTCGGCGTCCGCCGCCTCCCCGGCGCCGCCGTCCGACCCCTCCGCCGTGCCGTTCTCCGGCTCCTTCTCCCCGGCCGCCTCCGGCTCCGTGGTCTCCCGCGTGTCCCCGCCGTCGTCGTCGCCGCCGCTGAGCGCGGCCCCCGCGATCAGGCCGACGAGCGCACAGCCGACGACGACCGCGGCCGCCACCACGGCGGGGGAACGGCGCCGCGGACCGCCGGTGGACCGCCGCCCGCCGCCACCGCCGCGCGGTGGTGGCGGCTCCTCGGCGACGGCCGCCGACCGGAAGAGACTGTCGAAGTCGCCGGGCACGCGCGGCATGGACTGGGTCGGCTCGGCGTCGCCCCGCGGGGGCGCGGCCGGTCCCGGCCTGCCGTGCCCGGGGCCGGCGGGCGCCGGCCGGGCGGGCGCGGGGCCGCGGTAGGCGCGCAGCTGCGTGGTGGCCTCGGGGTCCCCGGCCGCGGGAACGGGCGGGATCAGCTGGGTGGCACTTTCCGAACCATCCCCGGGAACCGGCGGGATCAGCTGCGTCGCGCTCTCCGAACCATCCCCGGGAACCGGCGGGATCAGCTGCGTCGCGCTCTCCGAACCATCCCCGGGAACCGGCGGGATCAGCTGCGTCGCACTCTCCGAACCGTCCCCGGGCGGCGCGGTCGGGCGGGCCGGGGTGCCCTGGGCGGGCAGCGCCCTGATCCGGGCGGTCGTCTCCACGGCCGGGATCTGCTGGGTCGCGTCGCCGTGGGCGGCGGCCGGGGCGGGCCGGGCGGGCGGCGGTGCCGCGGGCATCGGCGGCGTCGGCGACTGCGGCAGCGCCGGGGCCTGCGAGGCCGCGGGCGTCTGCGGCGGCGCGGGCATCTGCGGCGGTGCGGGGGCTTGCGGCGGTGCGGGGGCTTGCGGCGGTGCGGCGGGTCCTGCGGCGGGGAACGGCGGGGGCGGGCCGGGCACGGCGGCCTGCCGCGGCGGCCCGGCCGCGTCCGGGCCCCACGGCTGGCCCCAGGGCTGACCGGGGAGCGGGGCGGCGACGGTGGCGTCCTGACCGCGCTGCGGGGCGCTGGAGTCCCATGCCTCACTGCCGTCCGACGGCAGTATCACGCCCTCACGGGGTTCGTTGTCCCGTCCGTTGTGGCTGGTCACGCGGGCTCCTCGTCACTCAACGCCGTTCGCCGGGCCACGCTACCGGCCCTACAGGAGACTCGCGGTGCCACCTCCCGGCGTCAAGTCCGGCAGGTCAGCGGGGACTCACACCTTCACGCCGCGGTCTGCGGGCGGTGAACTCGCGCACCGGCGGATCGTTGCGGTGCGGTTCGAGGCGGGCCGTGAACTCCTCCAGGTACTCCGTGCCGCGGCCGGAGCGCAGGCCGTCCAGCATGGTGCCCGCCTCCGCGGCGGTGTGGCAGGCCAGTTCCAGCTCACCCTCCTGCAACTGGCCCGTGGCCAGCACCACAAGCCCTATGGCCCGCCGCCGCGTCCGCGTCCCGGGGTGGCCGGCGAGCGCCTCGGCCGCCCGTTTCTGCGCCTCGCGGCCCTGGCCGAGGTCGCGGTGGCAGTGGGCGAGTTCGTCGGCGAGGTAGGCGGCGTCGAAGTGCGCGATCCACACCGGGTCGTCGCCCGTCTCCCCGCCGGAACGCTCCAGCGCCGCCGCCGCGTCGGCCGCCGCCCGGTGGCAGGCCGCGCGGTCGCCGAGCTGCGCGTATCCGCGGGCCTCCGCGGCCAGGAACAGCGCTTCCGCGCGCGGCGTCGCGCGCCCCTTGGCGCCCTCCTGGGCCGCGCGGGCCAGCTGGATCACCTCGCGCGGGTTGCCGAGTGCGGCCGCGAGATGGCTCATTCCCGCCGCCAGCACGTAACCGCCGAAGCCCCGGTCCCCCGCGGCCTGGGCGAGGCGCAGGGCCTGGATGTAGTAGCGCTGGGCGAGCCCGGGCAGGCCGGTGTCCACGGCCATGTACCCGGCCAGCTCCGTCAGCCGCGCCGCCGCGCCGAACAGCTCCCGGCCGACCGTCTCCCGGTAGGCGCCGGAGAGCAGCCCCGACACCACGCTGTTGAGGTAGTGCACGACGACCGGGCGCACGTGCCCGGCGCCCCAGCGCCGGTCGAGACTCACCAGCGCGGCGGTGGTGGCGAGCACGGCCTCGACGTCGGCGGTGCCCACGCGCGTGCCCGCGGTGCGGGCGACCTCGGCGTCGGCCGGGGTGATCAGCCAGTCCCGGCTGGGCTCCACCAGCGCGGCGGGCGCGACGTGCGAGCCGCCGGTGGCGTACGGGTTCTGCCCCTCGCCGTTCTCCCGTCTGGTCACGTCCGAGTGCCACAGCTCACCGGCCTGTTCGACGCACTCGGCGAGCCCGGCCGCGAAGTGCAGGCCGACGGACGAGGTCAGCTGGCGGGCGGTGCCCATGCCGATCTCGTCGACGGTCACCGGCCGGCCGAGCTTGCGCCCCAGCGCCTCGGCAATGACGTCAGGCGCGCGGCCGCGCGGCTGCTGGCCGCGAATCCAGCGCGCCACGGACGTCTTGTCGTAGCGGAAGTCGAGACCGCGCTCGGCCGCGCACATGTTGACGCGGCGCGCCAGCCCGGCGTTCGAGCAGGCCGCTTCCCTGATGAGGGCGAGCAGCCGTTCGTTGGGCTGGCGGGCGATCAGTGGTCTGGCAGTCATCAGCGGCTCCCTTTGCTGACGGGCCCCTGGGGAATCCCGGCTGATCACTGCCCGGCCGCCGCCCGGTCCATCCCGTATGCCCCCATGGATGCACCGATGCGCCCCGCGTGCGGGCGTCCCCCGGGAGACCCGTTCCCGCGCGGCCGTAACCCGTGCGGAGTAGTCGAGTTGTCATCGGCGTGGAAGAGACCAGCGCACGCACCGCAGGAGACACAGCACCGCCCCTCGCACGGCAATTCGGCGGAAACCTCCTCGAACATGCCCTTCAGTACGTCAAGGAACGGCACTGGGAGGTGCTGCCGGGGGCATGGCTGGAGTCGGATTCCGGCGCGACGCGCTGTTCGTGCGCCGTTCCGGCCTGCGGTGCGCCCGGCGCGCACCCCCTGCGCCGGGACTGGACGACGCACGCGACAGGCAGCACCGCGGAGGTGCGCCGGCTGTGGTCGCGGGAGCCGCGGGCGGCGATCCTGCTGCCGACCGGGCGCACGTTCGACGTCTTCGACGTGCCCGAGACGGCGGGCTGTCTGGCACTGGCCCGGATGGAACGGAGCGGGGTGGCGCCGGGGCCCGTGGCGGCGACGCCCGCGGGCCGCATGCAGTTCTTCGTGCTGCCGGGCGGTGCGGCGAAGGCCCCAGGACTGCTGCGGCAGCTGGGCTGGTCCCCGGCGGCGCTCAGCCTCTCGGTGCGCGGCGAGGGCGACTTCGTGGCCGCCCCGCCGACCCGCATGGGCCGCCGCGGTGCCGCGCAGTGGGTGCACCGGCCGACCTCGGTGAACCGCTGGCTCCCGGACGCGGCGGAGGTGATCGCCCCCCTCGCCTACGCCTGCGGCCAGGAGCCCTGACCGCATGAGTCCACCGCATCGACCCACCGCATAAATCCTGGGAAAGTCGGCGGAAGCGCCCCGTCTAGGGTGTGAGACATGACAGGCCAACCTGAGCAGGACACGACACCAGGGCCAGCCGCAACGGACACGGCGGCCCGGACGGCCGTGTCCGTGCGGGGGCTGTGGAAGCGATTCGGGGAGCAGGTCGCCGTCTCCGGCATCGACCTGGACCTGCCGGCGGGCCGGTTCGTCGGCCTCGTCGGACCGAACGGCGCGGGCAAGACCACCACGCTTTCGATGATCACGGGGCTGCTGAGACCGGACTCCGGCGTCGTGGAGGTCGCCGGCACGGACGTGTGGCGGGACCCGGTGGCGGTCAAGGCGCGGATCGGGGTACTGCCGGAGGGGCTGCGCCTGTTCGAACGGCTCTCGGGCCGGGAGTTGCTGACCTACCTCGGCCGGCTGCGCGGGCTGCCGGCCGACGAGGTGGACCGGCGCACGAACCAGCTGCTCGACGTTCTCGACCTCTCGGGCGCGCAGCACAAGCTGGTGGTCGACTACTCGACGGGCATGCGGAAGAAGACCGGGCTGGCCGCGGCGCTGCTGCACAATCCCGAAGTGCTGTTCCTCGACGAGCCGTTCGAGGGGGTGGACCCGGTGTCGGCGCAGATCATCCGCGGCGTGCTCGAACGTTATACGGCCTCGGGCGCGACCGTCGTGTTCTCCAGCCACGTGATGGAGCTGGTGGAGTCGCTGTGCGACTGGGTCGCGGTGATGGCCGCGGGCCGGATCAGGGCGCACGGCCCGCTGGACGAGGTGCGCGGGGACGCGGAGTCCCTGCAGAGCGCCTTCCTCGGCCTGGTGGGGGCGCAGGGCAATCCGGCCGGGGACCGGCTGGACTGGCTGGGCGGCGGCGGCAGATGAGCGGCGGCATGGGGACCGCGGAACTCTCGGCCTCCTCCGTCGCCGGAACGTTCCTGCGGCTGAAGCTGTCGCTGCTGCGGAACGGGGTGCGGCAGTCCAAGGGGCGCTCGGCGGCGTTCGTCGGCTCGCTGGTGGTCGCGGGCCTCTTCGGCGTCCTCGGGCTGCTGATCATGGTGGCGCTGCGCGGGCACGAGGACGGGCCCGCCGCGGGCGTCGCGCTGGTCGCGGCCACGGCGCTCGGCTGGGCGTTCATGCCACTGTTCGTGGGTGCCGCGGACGAGACGCTCGACCCGGGGCGGCTGGTGATGCTGCCGCTGCGGCCCAGGCCGCTGCTGACCGCGCAGCTCGTCGCCTCGCTGGTGGGCGCGGGACCGCTGTTCACCCTGCTGCTCGTGGCCGGCGCGGTGGTGCCGGGGGCGCGCGGCGGGGCGGCCACGGTGGTCGCCGTGTGCGCCGTCGCGCTGGTGCTGCTGACGTGCACGACGCTCTCGCGCACACTCGCCACGGCGAACGCGGGCCTGCTGAGCAGCCGCAAGGGACGTGATCTGGCCGTGCTCAGCGGCCTCGTGGTGGCGTTCGGCATCCAGGGGGTGAACCTCGGCTTCTCGGCCCTGGCCGACGAGGACGGCGACGGGCTCGGCCCCGTCGCCGCGGTGGCCGAGGTGGCGCGGTGGGTGCCACCCGCCTCGGCGGTGGACGCGGTGCGGGCGGCGGGCGAGGGCTCGTGGGGCTTCGTGGCCTACGGTCTCGGCGGCACGCTGCTCGCCTGCGGGCTGCTGCTCCTGTGGTGGAGCCGCACGCTGACCCGGCTGATGACCGCGCCGGACGCCTCCACGCTCCAGACCCCGCCGGAGAGCGCCGGCGCGCGCGGCGCCGCGGGGCGCGGCCTCGCCGCGTGGCTGCCCGAGGGGCGCACGGGAACGGTGATGCGGCGCGCGCTGACGTACGCGTGGCGCGATCCGAAGACGAAGATGGGCTGGGCGATGTCGCTCGGCATGGGCCTGCTGCTCCCGCTGGTCTTCGCGGTCCAGGGCAACGGCAGCGTGTACAACGCCTGTTGGGTCGCCGCGCTGCTCGGGTTGCAGATGTACAACCAGTTCGGCCAGGACTACAGCGGCTTCTGGCTGGTCGCGCAGTCCATCGGCACGGACCGGGACGCGTATCTGGAACTGCGGGGGCGGGCGCTGGCGATCGGGCTGATCGGGTTGCCGTTCACCTGCGTGGTCGTGGTGGGCTCCGCGGCCGCGTTCGGGGCGTGGGGGTCGCTGCCCGACGGGCTCGGCCTGGCGCTCGCGCTGCTGGGCGCGCTGGTCGCGGCGGGCGCGGTGACCAGCGCCCGGTTCCCCTACTCGATCCCGCAGGACAACGCGATGAAGAACGTGGCGCCGGGGCAGGGCGCGCTGGCGTGGTTCAGCATCATCGGCGGCATGCTGGCCGGCGGCGTGCTGTGCGCGCCGGTGATCGCGCTCACCGTGTGGGCCCACGCGCAGGACGCGGCCTGGACCTGGGCGCTGCTGCCCGCCGGTGCCGGGTACGGGCTGCTGCTGGCGTGGGCGGGGCTGCGGATCGCGGCGCCGATGACGGCGGCGCGGCTGCCGGAGATCCTGGCCGCGGTCAGCAGGTCCTGACCCGGGCCCTGACCCGAGTCCTGACATGCGTGCGGCCCGGCCCGCGGAGCCGGGCCGCACGCGACGGCTCACGCCGCGATGTCGCCCTGGCGGAAGTCGGCGATCTCCAGGATCTGGTCGGCCGGCGGCTCCTCGAAGGCGACCGGCTCGTTGAAGTCGCTGAACTCGATCTCCATGGGGGTGCCGTCCGCCTGGGTGCGCATCAGCAGCGGGTACGGCTCGCCCTCGGCGGCGACGAAAATGGTGGTGACCTCGCCGCCGCTCTCCTCGTGAATCGGGATGACGGGAACACCGTTGTGCTCCGTCTGCGGGTCGGCCGTGACATTGTCCCCGGCGCTGCCGGTCGGGCCCAGCTCGCCGAAGAACTCGTCGAGCGCGCAGGTGCCGGCCATCTGCGACAGCTCCGGGTCGCTGGTGGTGCCGTGCAGGTAGCTGCCGTCCACCAGGCTGATGAGCGCCGGGTCGGAGGCGCCCATGCCGTTCTCCCAGAACTGGCTGTCGGGCTTCATCCACACTTCCTCGCCGCTCATCAGCAGCTCCACGGAACCGGCGCCGGGCGCGGTGACGGAGCCCTGACAGGTGCCGTCCGTGTCGAGGTGGAGGTCCATACCGAAGCCGATGGCCGAGGTGTCCCCGACCGTGGCCATGCGGAGCGAGTCGACCGAGATCAGGGCGTCCGCGGCGGCCTGCGCTATCTCGTCGGGCGGCAGGTCCGCGGTGGCCGAGCCGCCGCCGCTGTCGCCGCCCCCGCCGGAGTCACCGCCGGTCTCGCCGCCCTCGTCCCCGCCGCCCTCGTCCCCGCCGCCCTCGTCCCCGCCGCCGCCGGTCTCGCCGCCCGCGGAACCGCCGCCCTCGAACGGTGACTCGCCGTCACCGCCACCACATGCTGCGGTGAGCACCACCAGACTCGCGATGACCGCGGCAGTCCCGGCTCGACGCGTCGCTTTCGACATGATCAACTCCCCCTTGGGCCCCCACGATGGACCGTAATCATCGCACAGCCGCACGGCTGAACGACCGCCGAATGTTCCGGGTTTGCACCAGTCCTGTCACGTCACGGTCATGACGGGCCGTCACGATCGCCCGCCGGCCGGGGCCACCCCCAGGGCCTCCCCGACGAACGGTCCGACGATCTCCCGCCACTCCGCGGGCCGCTCCATATGCACGAGGTGGCCCGCGTCCGGTATGTCGGCGTACCGGCCGCGCGGCAGCACCCGGACCATCTCCTGCGCCTCGGCCCGGCCCAGCTCTCCCTCAAGACCGCGCACGACGAGGGCCGGGCAGCGCACCTGGGCCAGCTCCTCCCAGTGCGCGTCGCGGACCCAGCTCTCGCGGGCGGCGAGCATCTGGCGCCGGGAGAAGCCGGGCCGCCAGCCGTCGACGCGCTCAACCATCACCTCGGCGAAGAAGTCGCCGCGGGCGGGCCGCGGCCGGTCGAGGGCCGGGTCCTCGGCACCGAACCAGCGCCGCACGTCCGCGAGCGTCGCGAACGGCAGGGGCCAGGAGGTCAGCCAGTCCCGCCACTCGCGCCGCGCCCTGACGCCGAGCGCCGCCGCCCGCATGTCGCAGATCACCACGGCGCGCACCAGGTCGGGCCGCCGGGCGGCCAGCTGCCAGGCGGTCAGCGCGCCCATGGCGTGGCCGATCAGCACCGCGGGCCCGAGGCCGAGTTGCTCCACCGCGGCCTCCGCGTCGGACACGAAGGCGTCGCGGTCGAACGGGCCCGCGGCCGGCTTGGCGCTGCGGCCGTGGCCGCGCTGGTCCAGGGCCACCGCGCGGACGCGGCCGGAGAGCCAGCGGGCGGTGTCGGCCCAGTGGGCGGCCCGGCCGAGCAGCCCGTGCAGCAGCAGCACCCCGGGACGCCCGGCCGCGGACCCCGCGGGCGGACCGGACCCCGCAGACGGACCGGGCGGATCGGGCGGGGCGGGCGGGGCGGGCGGACCGGGCGGGTCGGCGAACTCCCATGCCGCGAGCCGGACCCCGCCCTGCCCGCTCACGTCGAAGCGCCGCACCATGTGCACCCACCCCTCTCTCCGGCCCCGGCTCGCCCCGTACCTCCAGAGGCCACGATATCGAATAAATATTCGAACACCGGGCAGTTGCCGCCCAAGATTCCCCTTTCGGATGACGAAGTTTCAGGGTTGACGGCCGCCGGACTCGGGGATTCGGGCCGACCCGCGGAGCGGGCCGGCCCGGTCTCACCCCTTGTTGACGAAGACGTGCATCGCGACGTCGTGCGCCAGCTCGGCCGACTCGCCGCCGCTGCCGACCTGCACCGCGCCGGCCTGGCCGGCGGTGACGCTGACCGACGCCCCCGGCTGCACCCCCGCCCTGCGCAGCGTCTGCATGACGGCGGCGTCCATCTGGATCGGCTCGCCGATGCGCCGCACCACGACGGTCTTCCCGCCGTCGGCGTCCAGATCGGCGAGCGCCACCATGCCCTCGCCGAGAAACGGGCCGACCTCCCCCGTCTCCCCCAGCTCGGCCAGGCCGGGAATCGGATTCCCATAGGGCGACTCGGTCGGGTGGTTGAGCAGCTCCAGCACGCGGCGCTCGACCGCGTCGCTCATCACGTGCTCCCAGCGGCACGCCTCCGCGTGCACCTGCTCCCACTCCAGGCCGATCACGTCGACCAGCAGACACTCGGCCAGCCGGTGCTTACGCATCACGCGCTGCGCCAGGCGCCGCCCCTCGTCCGTCAGTTCCAGGTGCCGGTCCCCCGCGATGGTCAGCAGGCCGTCGCGCTCCATGCGCGCCACGGTCTGGCTGACCGTGGGCCCGCTCTGTTCGAGCCGCTCGGCGATACGGGCCCGCATCGGGATCACGCCCTCCTCCTCCAGCTCCAGAATGGTGCGGAGGTACATCTCGGTCGTGTCGATGAGTCCGGACATAAGTGCCCCTCGAAGTCTCGTGCGGTGGCCCTGCTCCAATTCTGACGTACGGCGATGACAACCGATCCCGCCGCGAGTAACCGGGCGCATGCGTATTGACACCCCACTGGTCCAGACCATTACGGTGGCCCCAGCGGAACCGCCTCCGCACCGCCACGGCCAGCAAGGGGACGCACCACACATGAGCGATATCACGCTCGCCGACGAGTTCTTCGACGCCACGATCGGCCTGCTGCACCGCGTCCGCGAGCGGGAGGCCCCGCACATCGCCGAGGGAGCCGCGCTGGTCGCCGGCACCGTCGCCGCGGGCGGCAAGCTGTTCGCCCACGGCGCCGGGCACTCCGCGCTCCCGGCGCAGGACCTCGTCTACCGGGCGGGCGGCCTCGCCCTGGTCAACCTGCTGTCGGTGCCCGGCACCACCGGCGTCGACGTGATGCCCGCCACCCTGGGCAGCGCGCTCGAACGGGTCGGCGGCCTCGGCCCCGCTGTCCTCGACAACAGCTCCGCCGCCGCCGGCGACCTGCTCATCATCGTCTCCCTGTCCGGGCGGAACGTGCTGCCCGTCGAGATGGCCGCGCACGCCAGGTCCCGCGGGCTCACGGTGATCGGCGTGACCTCCGTCGCCTACACCGCGGAGACCACCTCCCGCCACCCCTCGGGCGCGTTCCTGAAGGACCACTGCGACCTGGTTCTCGACAGCGGTATCCCGGTCGGCGACACGACCCTGACCGCGGACGGCATCGGCGCCCCGTTCGCCCCCGCCTCCACCGTCGTGACCTGCGCGCTGCTCCAGGCCCTCGTCGCCGAGGCCGTCGGACGCCTGGCGGCCGACGGCACCGAGCCGCCGCTGCTGCGCTCCGGGAACGTCGACGGCGGCATCGAGTGGAACGAACAGGTGTACGCCGAACGCGCCGACCAGATCCTCTGGCGCCGCTGAGCCGACCGGGCGGCCGGCCCGGCTCAGCATGCGCCGGCCGCACCGCCCAGGTCGACCGCCGCGGCCAGCCGCAGCGCCACGTCCTCGCCGTACGCGGCGTCCGCCCGGTCGAACGGGCGCCGGCCGTGGCCCCGCAGGAACGTCAGCACGCCCAGGCTCCTGGCGCGGCTGCGCAGCACCACGCACAGCGCGTGCTCCGCCTCCGGCGGCCACCGGTGCTCCGCGGCCCAGTCCGAACGGCCCGTTCCGCCCGTCGTCCGCACCGGCACCCCGCGTTCGAACGCCTGGAGCGCCGGGTGGCCGGGGCGGTAGCGGACCGCCACGCCCGCCGTGCCCACCGGCGGGGCGAACGCGGCCGGGCTCTCCGCCGTCCGCACGAGACCCGGCGCCCGGGCGGCGGCCGGGCCGGGCACGGCCACGTCGAGCAGCGCGTGCTCGGCGAACCCGGCCAGCGCGTAGTGCAGGTGCAGCATGGCCGCCTCGCGCGGGTCCTCGCACTCCGCCGCCGCCCGCGAGGCACGGCTCAGCTGGCCGTCGCGGAACGCGCGCCGCGCCGCGCCCTGCCCCGCGCGCCTGGAGTGGGTGACGTCCTGGAAGATCCAGGCGACGCCCAGCGGCGGCGCCTGCGGCGCCAGCGGGGAGCCGAGCCGCAGGAACCCGCCGAGCAGGCAGCGCCGGTCCCCGGCCGCGGCGGGCACCGGCGGGATGCCGAACTGGTCCTCGCGGCAGGGGTCTTCGGCCTGCGTGAGCCACAGCTCCACCGGCCCGTCCGGCGCCTGCCCGGCCAGGGTGTGCTCCAGGGCGCTCTCCAGCTCCTCCATCCCGGCGCCGAAGAACTCGGCGAGCGGCTCGCCCAGCATGTCCACGGGCGTGATGTCCAGCGCCTGCGCGACGCGGCCGTTCGCGGCGACGGTGCGCAGGTCGGGGTCGACGACCAGCACCGCCCACGGGGAGTCGGCGAGCAGCGCCTCGCTCAGCGACAGGTTCCGTTCGAGGTCGAGCTGGGCGTGCACCTCGCTGAACGCGCAGTACGCCCCCGTGCTGCGCCCGTCCGGCGCCCGCACCGCGCTGACCTGCGCGCGGACCAGCAGCCGCCCGCCGTCGCGCCGCAGCAGGGGGAACTCCTGTACCTGGCGGCCCGACGGGTTCGCGGTGCGCCGCAGGACGCCGAGCAGGCGGTCGTTCACGTCGGTCGCGTCGGCGTCCCGCACCGCCCAGCCGCCGAGCCCCTTGCGTCCCACCGCCTGCTCGGCGGTCCAGCCGAGCAGGCGCTCGGCCTGCCGGTTCCAGTGGGTGATGCGCCCGCCGCTGTCCACGGCGAACAGGGCCGCGTCCATGCCGTCGAGCAGGGCCGACAGCAGGCGGTCATCGGAAACGCGGTGCGCGGACTGAGTCTCGGAAGGAGTGGTCACCTGATACCCCCAGCACAGGAGAATGAGCGCCGGTCGCGTGCGCCGGACCATTCAACTGCATCGTGACGTCCGTCACATAGGGTTTCAGCGAATCTCGTTGCCGCACCGAAATTCGGTTGTGGTGCTTCCGGGGGGCCGCCTACCGTGTGGGGTACACGAGAAGGGAGGTGGTTCGGCAGATGTATGACAACCGGACGCGTGAGGTGACTGCGGCCTAACGGCCGTCGTACCACGACACGTGGCGCGCCGGCTCCGCCGGCCAATCCCAAGCAGTCACCCGATCCGCGGGCCGCCGGTATCGTCCGGCCGGCTCCCCGGCGGGCGCATCGAGCGCCTACCGGGGGCTACGGCCCGCGGGTCGTTTTTTTGTGCCCGCCCGCCCCGCGGGCTCAAGGACGCGGGCTCAAGGACGCGGGCTCAAGGACGCGGGCTCAAGGACGCGGGCTCAAGGACACAGCCGCTCGACGGTCCAGCCCTCGCCCGCGCGCACGTAGGCCAGCCGGTCGTGCAGCCGGTTCTCCCGGCCCTGCCAGAACTCGACGGACCGCGGCACGATCCGGTAGCCGCCCCACTGCGGCGGCGCGGGCACGTCCGCCCCCTCCGGGTAACGCTCGGCGAGCTGCGCGTACAGCTGGTCGAGCTTGGCCCGCGAGGCGACCTTGGAGGACTGTTCGCTGGCCCACGCGCCGAGCTGCGAACCGTGCGGCCTGGTGCGGAAGTAGGCCGCGGTCTCGGCCCGGCCCGTGCGCTCCGCGGTGCCGAGGACGATGACCTGCCGGGCGATGCCGTGCCAGGGGAACAGCAGGGAGACGTGCGGGTTCCCGTCCAGGTCGCGGCCCTTGCGGGACCCGTAGTTGGTGAAGAAGACGAAGCCGCGCCGGTCGAACTGCTTCAGCAGCACCGTGCGGGTGCTGGGGCGGGCGGTGGCGTCCACGGTGGCGAGGATCATGGCGTTCGGCTCGTGCAGGCCGCTGCCCGCGGCCTGCGTGAACCACCGCTCGAACTGCTCGAACGGCTCGGCGGCCAGGTCCTTCTCGTCGAGACCGGCCGCGCGGTACCGGGCGCGCATGGCGGCGGGGTCCAGCTGGGCGCCCGGGGCACCGGCGGCGGTATCGGCGTTCTCGGCGGTATCGGCGTTCTCGGCGGTATCAGCGTTCTGGGTGTGCTCGGCGTTCTCGGTGTTCTCGGCGTGGGACACGCGCCATATCTTGCAACATACGGCCGACGGTGGCGCGCGCCGAGAGCTTTCGTCCCGTGCTCTCCGGCCCGCGGCCACCCGGCGTTAAGGTGACCGCCAGAATCGCAGCGCGCCGAGTGCCCGAAGGAGCAGTCATATGTCGGAGTTCGTGCCCGGGCTCGAAGGGGTCGTCGCGTTCGAGACGGAGATCGCGGAGCCGGACCGCGCGGGCGGCACGCTGCGCTACCGCGGCGTGGACATCGAGGATCTGGTGGGTCAGGTGCCGTTCGAGCAGGTGTGGGGCCTGCTGGTCGACGGCGCGTTCACGCCGGGGCTGCCGCCGGCCGAGCCGTTCCCCATCCCGGTCCGCTCGGGCGACGTGCGGGTGGACGTGCAGGCCGCGCTCGCGCTGCTCTCGCCGGTGTGGGGCCTGCGTCCGCTGCTGGACATCGACGCCGCCCAGGCCAGGGAGGATCTGGCGCGCGCCGCGGTGATGGCGCTCAGCTTCGTCGCCCAGTCGGCGCGCGGCGCCGGGCTGCCGATGGTGCCGCAGCGCGAGATCGACAAGGCGGACAGCATCACGGAACGCTTCCTGCGCCGCTGGCGCGGCGAGCCCGACCCGCAGCACGTGGCCGCGCTCGACGCGTACTGGATCTCCGCGGCCGAACACGGCATGAACGCGTCCACGTTCACCGCCCGCACCATCGCCTCCACCGGCGCGGACGTCGCCGCCGCGCTCTCCGGCGCGGTCGGCGCCATGTCCGGGCCGCTGCACGGCGGCGCGCCCTCGCGCGTGCTCGGCATGATCGAGGAGATCGAACGCAGCGGCGACGCCGCCGGCTACGTGCGGCGCGCGCTGGACGCGGGCGAGCGGCTGATGGGCTTCGGGCACCGGGTATACCGCGCGGAGGACCCGCGGGCGCGAGTGCTGCGCCGCACGGCGCGCGAGCTGGGCGCGCCCCGGTTCGAGGTGGCGGAGGCGCTGGAGCGGGCGGCGCTCGCGGAGCTGCGGGAACGCCGTCCGGACCGGGTGCTCGCCACCAACGTGGAGTTCTGGGCGGCGATCATGCTGGACTTCGCGGAGGTGCCCGCGCACATGTTCACGGCGATGTTCACGTGCGCGCGGACGGCGGGCTGGTCGGCGCACATTCTTGAGGAGAAGCGCACGGGCCGGCTGATCCGCCCCTCGGCCCGCTACGTCGGCCCGGCGGCCCGCGAACCGCGGTCGGTCGCCGGACACGGCGGCTGAGCGGGCCCGCCCGGTCAGGGGCGCAGCACGAAGACGCCCCAGCCCAGGTAGCGGCGCTGGTAGGCGAGGTGGGCGCGGCGTGAGGAGGTCAGCAGCGAGCGGATCTCGGCCGCGTCCTCGGCGTCCGGGTGGTCGCGGAGCCAGTCGCTGGTGGTGTGCCACTGGGCGGCGGCGTAACGGTCCCAGCTGTCGCCGTCGGCGAGCGTCATCTCGATCAGTTCGCAGCCGGCCTCCTGGAACCGGTCCAGCGTTCCGGCGAGCGTGGCGCAGTCCTCCGGACCGATGCCCAGGGCCTCGTGGGCCTCGGCGGGGACGGTGTCCTCGGCCCAGTAGATCTCCCCGACGAGCAGCAGCCCGTCGTCCGCGACGAGCGGCCGCATCAGGCCGAGGGTGCCGCCGAGCCCGCCGCCGATCCACGTGGCCCCGATGCAGGAGACGACGTCGAACGGCGTGCCGCCGGCCCGTTCCGCGGCCCAGGCGGCGGCGTCGGCCTGCTCGAACGTGACCTGACCGGCCACGTCAAGTTCCGCGGCGCGGGCGCGGGCCGCGGCCAGGAAGACCTCGCTGATGTCGACCCCGAGGCCCGCCACACCGTGCGCGCGGGCCCAGCGGGAGAGCATCTCGCCCTTGCCGCAGGCGAGATCGAGCACGCGCCGACCGGGCGCGAGCCCGCAGATCCCGCCCAGCAGGTCCAGCTTGGCCTCGGTCAGCGGGTTGAGGATGCGGTGCCTGGCCTCGGCAATCTCGTGGTATCGCAGCGTCATGGGAACGGAGTCTGTGCCGTCCGCGGCGGAGCGGCAATCGCATTACTCCCGGCACACCCCGGCACACCCCCGGCACGGCGGACGGGCCCGCCGCCCGGGCAGGGGGCGGCGGGCCCGGCCATCCGTGGGGGGATCGGTTCAGGCGGTGGGAACCTCCCGTTCCCCGGCGGGCTGCCGCTCGGCGGCGGCGGAATCGGTGTCGTCCGGGTCGGTGCTGAGGGAGTCGATCAGCGCGTCCCGTTCGTCGGTGCCCTCGGGCTTGATCAGGCCGAGGCCGATGTAGAGGACGAGGGACGTCAGGAGCGGCAGGCCGACGATGGCCGCCTGGGTGGCGTCCTCGACGATGTAGCGCACGAAGTACCACACGAGCAGGCCGCCGGCCCAGGACGTGATGGCCGCGGTGGGCCCGTTACGGCGGAACCATGGCAGCAGGCCGAGCATCAGCGGGATCGAGATGGGCCCCATGGTGGCGGCCACGAGTTCCACGACGGTATCGAGGACGAATCCCTCGCCGCCGGTGGATATCGCGATCGTCATGCTGAGCGTGACGAAGAGGACGGTGGTGATCCGGGCGAACGTCAGCTGGGTGCGGTCGGAGAAGTCCCTGACCTTCGGGACGAGCACCGGGGCGATGTCGCGGGTGATGACCGCGGTGATGACGTTGGAGTCGGAGGCGACCATCGCCATCGTGTGCGAGAAGAACCCGGCGAGCATCAGGCCGATCATTCCCGCGGGCAGCAGCTCCTTGGACAGTTCGATGTACGACTCCTCGCCGTTGGACAGGCCGGGCACGATCAGCGGCGCGGCGATCATCGGCAGGAAGAGGATCAGCGGCCAGACCAGCCACAGGGCGCTGGAGAGGAGGGCGGAACGGCGGGCGGCGGAGCCGGAGGGCGAGGCCATGTAGCGCTGCGCCAGGTTCCACATGCCGCCGTTGTACTCGAAGGTCTTGACGAAGAGGAACGCGATGACGAGCCAGGTGGTGACGGAGCCGGCGATCGGGTCGCCGCGGCCGTCGGGCAGGTCGTTCCACATGGCGAACGGGAAGTCGGCGCCCAGCTCCGCCATGACGGCGATCAGCATGGCGACGCCGGCCACCGCCTGGATGACGAACTGGCCCATGTCGGTGAGGACATCGGCCCACAGGCCGCCGACCGTCATGTAGGCCATGGTGGCGACGCCGGTGAAGATGATGCCCCACTCGAGCGGGATGTCCGCGAAGCCCTGGAGCAGGACGGAGATCGCGACCCACTTGGCGGCGATGTCGACGACCTTGAGGGCCGCGCCGCTGTAGGCGAGAACCTGCTGGGTGGGCAGGTTGTAGCGGTGGGCGAGGTATTCGAGCGGTGACTTGACGTCGTGTTTGGCGCGCAGCCGGTTCCAGCGGGCGGCGAAGAGGAACGCGCCGATGCCGACGCCGAGTCCGATGGTCAGCGGCCACCAGAAGTAGATGGTGATCCCGTCGTTGTAGGCGACGGCGGCAAAGGCGACGAACATCACCGCGCTGTAGCCCGACATGTGGTGCGAGATGCCGGAGAGCCACCAGGGGATGCGCCCCCGGGCGGTGAAGAAGTCGGCCACACTGTGGATGCGGTTCTTCGACCACCAGCCGATGGCGACCACGACGAGGAAGTAGCCAGCGACCACGATCCAGTCCAACGCGGACATCGCGGCTCCTAAGGGAAGGGGACGGGGGTGCCTGGGCGGGTTACCAGTGCGCGCGTTTCGCTTGGAAGTCCGGGTCGAAGCTGCGCATGTAGGCGGTGTCGTCGCGCCGCCTGACGGTGCAGGTGCGGTACTGCTCGTGCATGACCGCGAGGGCGTCGCGGTCGAGTTCGACGCCGAGCCCCGGGCCTTCCGGCACGGGGACGGCGCCGCCGGTGAAGCGGAGCGCGCCGGGGGCCACGACGTCCTGCCCGTCCTGCCACGGGGTGTGGGTGTCGCAGGCGTGGTTCAGGTTGGGCGTGGCCGCGGCGAGGTGGGTCATGGCGGCGAGGCTGATGCCGAGGTGGCTGTTGGAGTGCATGGACAGTTCGAGGCCGAACGTGCCGCACAGCGCGGCCACTTGGGCGGAGCGCAGCAGCCCGCCCCAGTAGTGGTGGTCCAGGAGCAGCACGCCGATGGCGCGCTGCGCGATGGCCGGCGGCAGGTGGTCGTGGGTGACGACGCACATGTTGGTGGCCAGCCGCATCGGGACGCGGGCGGCGACCTCGGCCATGCCGCCGATGCCGGGTGCCGGGTCCTCCAGGTATTCGAGCACGTCGCCGAGCGCGTTGCCGATCCGGATGGAAGTGGCGGGCGTCCAGGCGGCGTTGGGGTCGATGCGCAGCGGCAGTCCGGGGAAGGCGTCGTGCAGCGCGCGCACGGCCTCGGCCTCCTCGTCGGGGGCGAAGACGCCGCCCTTGAGCTTGATGGAGGCGAAGCCGTACTCCTCGATGAACAGCCGGGCCTGGGCGACGATGCCGTCCGGGTCGAGCGCGGCGCCGAACCGGTCCTCCTTGGCGTCCGGATGGCCGGCCCACTTGTAGAAGAGGTAGGCGCTGTAGGGGACGGCGTCGCGGACGGGTCCGCCGAGCAGGTCGGCCACGCGCAGCCCGGCGGCCTTGCCGCGGATGTCGAGGCAGGCGACCTCGAACGGCGAGAACACGGCGTCGACGGTCTTCTGGTTGGAGCCGGCTCCGGTGAGGCCGTGCTGGTCGGTGACGACGTCGGCACCGACCGAGGCGGCGACCCTGGCGTAGAGCGCGTGGTGGGCGTGGACGCTCACCCCGGTCAGCTCGCGCGCGGCGGCGCGCACCCGGTCGAGGTGGGAGAGGTCGCCGTAGGTTTCCCCGAGGCCGGTGAGGCCCTCGTCGGTGACGACCTCGACGACGGTGCGGAGCGCCCACGGTTCGTGGACACCGGTGGCGTTCAGGAGCGGTGGGTCTCGGAAAGCGACGGGAGTGACGTGTACTTCGCGTATGCGCATGGCCCACCCGATTCATGTATCTGAACGGAAGACATTCTCATGAACGGACTTCGCCACCATAGGAGGGGGGCATGGCAGCGTCAAGAGTGTGAACGCGGGCCACATTTCAGATCTCTGAATGGCAGACCGACCGGCCGCCCGGGTCTCCGGGCGGCCGGTCGGGCGCGGCGCGTGCCGCGCCGTCAGCCGTAGGGGTAGAAGCCGCGGCCGTCTTGCGGCCCAGCAGATTGCCCTCGACCATCCGCAGCAGCAGCAGCGGCGGCGCGAGGTGCGGCTCGCGGAACTCGGCGTGCAGCGCCTCGGCCACCGACAGGACGACGTCGAGGCCGATCATGTCGGCGAGTTCGGCCCTGTTCTCGTATAGCTGCGGCGAACGGACATGTAGCGCTGTGTGATTGCCCTGGTGCTCGTTTCTCCTGGCCGGGCGCCTCGTTGAGCTGAACGAGTGATCTCGGTCGGGTGGAGGGGGGCGGGGTGCGGCAGGACTGGGAGCCGGAGGACCTGATTGAGGTCCGGACGCTGCCGGAAGACGACATGAAGCGGGTGCGGAACAAGTCCGGGGCGACTCGGCTCGGGTTCGCGCTGTTGCTGAAGTTTTTCGAGGTGGAGGCCCGGTTCCCGGAGTCGGCCAGGGAGGTGCCGGCCACCGAGGTGGAGTACGTGGCCCGGCAGGTGAAGGTTCCGGCCGGGGCGTGGGCGGAGTACGACTGGCAGAGCAAGGCGATCCAGCGGCATCGGGGCGAAATCCGGGCGGCGTACGGGCTCCGCGCGAACACCGAGGAGGACCAGGACCGGCTGGCCGCCTGGCTGGCCACCGAGCTGTGCCCGGTGGAATTGTCGCGGGACCGGCTGGCGGCCGCGGTCGTGGCTCGGTGCCGCAACGACCACGTCGAGCCGCCAGCGCCCGGGCAGGTGCGGCGGTTGGTCGGCAAGGCGATCAAGGACTTCGAGAAGCGGTTCTGCCGCGGCACGCTGGACCGGCTCGGCCACGCGAGCCGCTCGCGGCTGGAGGACCTGATCGCGGTCGACGGAACCGAGCAGGGCGCCGACGGCGATGGCGCGGCGGCCGAGGGCGGGCGGTCGCACTTCACCGAGCTGAAGACGGCGACCTGGCAGGGGCGGACAAGGAGTCCCAGGAGGTGTCCATGCTCGCCCTGCACCTGCTCCAGTCCTGCCGTAGTAGTCGCCGCCCTGGTCTCCTTCGACCACGACGTAGGCGCCGGCCTTGTCGGCTTCGGCGACGGTGTCGAGGACCGTCAGGCGGATGTCGGAGAAGGCGTCGACGTGCTTCTTCTCCGCGCCGATGAATCCTGCGGCGCCGGGGCGGGGGCTGTCGATCTGGGGGCAGAAGACGAAGTCCGGGTGGAACATGCCGGTGAGCGTGTCGTAGTCGCCCTACTGAAGGGCCTGGTAGAAGCGGTGCACGAGGCCGGCGTTGGTTGCGGTGGACACGTGATCGGGTCCTTCCCTGTCGTTGTGGCACGGCGCAGGGGACGCTGCGAGGGGTTGCTCCCAGGGGCGGGGCTCGGCGTGTGGGGAGCCCCGGCCCTGGCACGAGGTCTCGGTTCCTGAGTGGCGGTCCGGGCTCAGGCGCCCTGCGCCCAGTCCTGGTCCAGGCGGTCGGTCAGGCCCGCGGCGGCGAAGGCCGCCTCCAGCTCGTCGCGGCCCTCGGTGAAGTGGGCCCAGCTGTCGTGGTGGACCGGGACGACGCGGCGGGCGTCGAGAATCCGGGTGGCCTCGGCGGCCTGGGCGCTGTCCAGGACGACCGGTCGGCCGTCGAAGAGCATGGGGAAGCGGGGTGCTCCGGCGAACAGGAGGGTGGTGTCGATCGGGGCGAAGCGTTCGGCGATCTCCCTGACCGCGTCGAGCGAGGCGTTGTCGCCGCTGACGTAGACCGTCGGCAGGCCCTCGCCGGTCAGGACGAAGCCGACGACCTGGCCGACGAAGGGCTCGATCTCCTCACGCGCGCCGGGGCCGTGGATGGCCGGGACGCCGGTCACCGTGATGGTGCCGCCGCCCAGGCGCTCCAGCTCGGTCGACTCCCAGTCGGCCAGACCCTGGGCCTTCGCCCCGAGGCGCTTGCCGCCGCCGGGGGTGGTGAGGGTGAGGGGGACGTCGGCGAGCAGGGCGCGGCCGGAAATGTCGAGGTTGTCGGCGTGCTCGTCGTGGGAGAGCAGGACCACGTCGATGGGGCCGAGGTCGGCGGGTGTGGTGGTGGAGGGGGCGGTCTTGGTCAGGGTCGGGCCACCGGGCGCGGCGTAGTCGCCGGGGCCGTCGAAGGTCGGGTCGGTCAGGAAGCGCAGGCCGCCGTACTCGAACAGGGCGGTCGGGCCGCCGAACGTGCGGACCGGGAACTGGTTGGCATTGTGCTGGGACATGCCATCTCCTCTTTTCTCACGCAAACTGTGCATGTTTTCCGTGAGTCCAAGCGTAAGCAGACCTCACGGGAAAACACAAGCGTTACCATGAGAGGCATGGATGAGACCCTGGCCACCGACGTGGCACCGACCGCCCTGCCTCCGGTACCGGGTGCCGACCGGTACCGCTCCCTGGACTTCGCCGACACTGTCGCCACCCTGCCCGCCGGCCAGGGCTACGACCTGCTCACAGCCCCGGAATCCGCCATGCGCTGGCTCGCCGCCCACGACCTGACCACCCCGGACGTGCAGCTGTACGAGGTGTGCGCACAGCGGATGCGCACGCTGCGCGCCCATATCCGCGCCCTGTTCGCCGCCCGCGTCGACACCACCACGCCGCCCGAGGAATCCCTGCGCGCGGTGAACGAGGCCCTCACGACCGTGCCCACCGCCCCCCTCCTCGCCTGGGACGAGGCCCGGGGGCTGCGCCGCGTCCAGGCGCACCCCACCGACCAGGCCGTCAACCACGCACTGGCGGCCCTCGCCGCCGACGCCGCCGACCTGCTCACCGGTCCCGACGCCGGCATCCTCGCCGCCTGCGGATCAGCCCCCTGCGACCGGTTCCTCCTGCGCACCCACGGCCGGCGCCACTGGTGCTCCACACGCTGCGGCGACCGTGCCCGCGCCGCCCGCGCCTACGCCCGGCGCAGCGGCGCCTCGGACTGACCCACCACCCCAGGGCCCTCCTGCGGACCGCCCGGCGGCCACGCGAAACACCTTTAGCAGGCTGCTTCCGGCTGCCAACCGACAGCCGGGCACTCGATCGGTGAAGATCACCACTTTGCCCCGGGCCCTCTCGCGAACGTCCCTTTGCGCGAGCAAGATCAATCCGGGACTGGCGGGCCCCGCCAATCCCGGATTCGTTCTCAGAACCTGCTCTCACTCAAGAGCGAGAGTTGCCCTGTTCTGAGACTTGCATTGTGCGAGAATCCGGGCCCATGACGGACCCTCAGCACTCTTCCCCGGCCGACCGGTCGGACGCGGACGACGTCGAACAGCACGCCTGTCCGAAGTGTGACGCGCAGCCCGGCTCGCCGTGCCGATCACGCGGCGGCGCGGTCGCCTCCGCCTACCACACCCGTCGCTTCACCCTGGTGCCCCGCCTGAAGAAGGCGCTGCGCGTGCCGACCCCGGCCGACCGCGGCCCGGGCCGGCCGTGGCGGCCGGGCACCCCGCCGCCGGCGCCGATCGACCCGGATCTGCCGAGCGCGGACATCCGCATCGGATACGCCCGCTGCTCGGCGCTCGGGCAGGAACTCGACTCGCAGCTCGACGCCCTCAGCAAGCACGGCATCCCCAGGGACAAGATCTTCAGCGAGAAGATCAGCACCCGCGTACGGGTCCGCCCGAAGTTCGAGGAGGCGCTGCGGACCGCGCGGGAGGTCAAGGCGCACGCCCCGCACTGCCGGGTCATCTTCACCGTGTACGAGATGAAGCGCCTCGGCCGCGACGCCGCCGAACTCACCGCGTTGGCGGACCACCTCACCGCCCACGGCCTGGTCCTGGAGATGCTGGCCGGGCCCCTGCCCGGCATCTACGACCCCACCGGCCCGGGCAAGCTGCTGTTCGCGTTCTTCGCAGCGATGGCGGAGACCGAGCGGGAGAACATCCGCGAGTCGACGCTCGAAGGGCTCGACGCCGCGGCGCGCAAGGGCAAGCACGGCGGCCGGCCGCCGGTCATCACCGACGACATGCTCCACACCCTGCTCCGGCGCCGCGCCGGCGGCGAGTCCGTCGAGCAGATCCAGCCCGACCTGATCATCCCCACCGGCAAGCGCAAGGGACAGAACCCCTCCGTCGCCAGCATCTACCGGGCGCTCGCCGAACGCGCCAAACGCGAGGCGTACCCCGAAGCCGTCGAACAGGCCCACGCCGACTTCACCGCCTTGAACAACGGAGCGGTCCCCGAGCCTCGTGCTCAAGCAGAAGCCCTCAGATCACACTGAGCTACTTGTCCCCTCGCCGTAGCTATACGAGAACAGGGCCTATTCCGATAGGGAGTGGGGTCATGGACGATGGTCTTTCATGAGGCGGCCGGTATTCTCCGGATAACGGCGGCGGAACGGCGAATTCCCGCTGGTGGTCAGCCCGTTGACGTGGGCCGGAAACGGCTGGCGCGGTGCTCGGATGCCCGCCGGGAAAGCGGGTCACGGCTCATCGGCGAGTGCCTCGGCGAGCACCTCCGCGAGGTGCCGCGCTTGGTGACCGCCGAGCTGTTCCAATTGGGTGCGGCAGGAATAGCCGTCGGCCAGCAGCACCGCGTCCGGCGCCGCCGCCCGCACCGCGGGGAGCAGCTGATCCTCGGCACAGGCCACGGACACCTCATAATGCCCCTTCTCGAAGCCGAAGTTGCCCGCGAGACCGCAGCAGCCGGTGGACAGCGGCCCGGTGAGCCCGGCGCGGTCGCGCAGCGCGCGGTCGGCGGCGTCGCCGAGCGCCGCGTGCTGGTGGCAGTGCGTCTGCCCGGCGACGGAGCGGCCGAGGCGCGGCGGCTCCCAGTCGGGCGCGTACTCGGCGAGGGTCTCCGCGAAGGTGCGGACGCGCCCGGCCAGCGCGTGGGCGCGCGGGTCGTCCGGCAGCAGTTCCGGCAGGTCGGTGCGCAGGGCCGCCGCGCAGGGCGGTTCGAGAACGGTGACGGGCGCGTCGCCGGGCGCGGCCCGCTCCAGGGTGCCGAGCGTGCGACGCAGCACCGCCTTGGCCTGGTCGAGCTGGCCGGTGGACACGTAGGTGAGGCCGCAGCACACCGGCCCGGCCGGCACCGAGGCGCGCAGCCCGGCCGCCCCGAGAACGGCCGCGGCGGCGCGGCCCGCCGCCGGGGACAGGTGGTTGGTGAAGGTGTCGGGGAACAGCACCACCGGCCGGCCGTCCGCGCGGGCCGCCGCCGCCCCCTCGGCGCGCCACCAGTGGGTGAACGGGCGGCGCGCCAGCGCCGGGATGGGCCGTTCCGGCGCGATGCCGCCGGCCCGTTTGGCGAGCGCGGCCAGTGGCGGAACGCGCCCGGCGGCGTTGGCGAGCGGGGCCAGGCGCAGCGCGGCGGCCAGACGCAGCCAGCGCGGCAGGCGGCCCATGGCGTAGTGGGCGGCCGGCCGGCGGCGCCCGGCGTAGTGGTGGTGCAGGAACTCGGCCTTGTAGGTGGCCATGTCGACGCCGACCGGGCAGTCGCTGCGGCAGCCCTTGCAGGACAGGCACAGGTCGAGCGCGTCGCGCACCTCGGTGGAGCGCCAGCCGTCGGTGACCACCTCGCCGGTCAACATCTCGTGCAGCAGCCTGGCCCGGCCGCGGGTGGAGTGCTGTTCCTCGCCCGTGGCCCGGAAGGAGGGGCACATGACGTGCGTGCCCGCGCTGGTCTCGCGGCACTTGGCGACGCCGACGCAGCGGCGCACCGCGGCGGAGAAGTCGCCGCCGTCGTGCGGGTAGGCGAACGCGACGGGCACAGGGCGGGCGGGCAGCCCGGTGAAGCGCAGGTTGTCGTCCAGGCGCGCGGGGTGGACGAGCACGCCCGGGTTCAGGGCGCGGTCGGGGTCCCACAGCTCCTTGAACGCGCCGAAGACACCGACGAGTTCGTCGCCGTACATGCGGGGCAGCAGCTCGGCGCGGGCCAGTCCGTCGCCGTGCTCGCCGGACAGCGAGCCGCCGTGGGCCGCGACCAGTGCGGCCAGTTCGGTGCCGAAGTCGCGGAAACGGGCGATGCCGGCGGACGTCAGCAGGTCGAAGTCGATGCGGATGTGGATGCAGCCGTCGCCGAAGTGGCCGTAGGGCATGCCGCGCAGGCCGTGGTCGGCGAGCAGGCCGCGGAACTCCCGCAGGTAGGCGCCGAGCCGGGCCGGGGGCACCGCGCAGTCCTCCCAGCCGGGCCACGCCTCGCCGCCGTCGGGCATGCGGGTGGCCAGGCCCGAGGCGTCCTCGCGGATGCGCCACAGCGCGCGCTGGTCGAGCGGGTCGGTGAGCACGGCCTGGCCGGTGGTGCCGTCGGCCGCGGCACGGCACAGGGCGCGGGCGGCGGCCTCGGCCTCGGCGGTGTGCCGGCCGCCCGTCTCCACGAACAGCCAGGCCCCGCCGCGCGGCAGAGCACCGCGCGCCGCCTCGCCGACCAGGTCGGCGGCCATGCCCTCGACGGTCAGCGGACCGTGGACGAGGAGACCGGCGGCGGCCTCGGCCGCGGCTGACTCGTCGGCGTAGCCGAGCACGGCGAGCGCCCGCGCGGGCGGGGCCGCGACCAGGCGGACGGTGGCCTCGGTCAGCACGCCGAGGGTGCCCTCGCTGCCGGTGAACGCGCGGGCCCAGTCCCGGCCCTTCTCCGGCAGCAGCTCGTCGAGCGCGTACCCGGAGATGCGGCGCGGCAGGTCGGGGAAGCCGGTGCGCAGCAGCGCGAGGTGCCGGGCCACCAGCTCCTCCGCGCCCGCGCGCAGGGGCGCGGGCCCGTCCAGGCCGCCGCGGGCCAGGCGGGCCGGGTCGCCGCGGTAGGTGAGGACCTCAAGCTCGTGCACGTTGTCCGCGGTGGTGCCCCAGGCGACGGAGTGCGAGCCGCAGGAGTTGTTGCCGATCATGCCGCCGAGCGTGCAGCGGCTGTGGGTGGAGGGGTCGGGGCCGAAGGTCAGGCCGTGCGGCACGGCGGCGGCGCGCAGCGTGTCGCACACGACGCCGGGCTGCACGACGGCGGTCCTCGATTCCGGATCGAGGCTCAGGACGCGGTTCATATGGCGGGTGAAGTCGAGGACCACGCCGGTGCCGGTGGCCTGCCCGGCGATGCTGGTGCCGCCGCCGCGCGGCACCACGGGCGCGCCGTGGGCCCGGCACACGGCGAGCGCGGCGGCCACGTCGTCGGCATCGCGCGGGGCGACCACGCCGACGGGGACCCGCCGGTAGTTGGAAGCGTCCATGGTGGTCAGTGCGCGGGCCGCGGCGTCGAATTCCACCTCGCCGCGCACGGACGCGCACAGCGCCGCGGCCAGTTCGGTCACGTTCTCCATGCCCCACAGCGTGCACCCTGCGGCACGCGGTTGCCACGCGGGCGCACCGCGGCTCCGCAATGATCGCTCATGTCCGGGAATGCGCGAAAGTAATCAACAGCAACACCCGCCGCTATCACAATCTTTGCTTCCAGGATCTTTAACGCGCCTATAGTGTTGCCGAATTGACAGGTACCGTACGACCAACCCCCATGAGGTTCCTCGGCACATGACGGAGCGCCCTCCTCTGCGGCAGTTGCTGCTCGCCCTCCTCGTCTCCCTGATCGTCTCGGGAAGTGGCTGGCTGGGGGCGGTCTATGCCGCACCCGAGTCCTTCCGCGCCGAGACCGCCTGGGGTGCGGGAGCGGCGGCGTTCCTGCTGACCGCCGCCCTGGTCACCACCGCCCACGCCCGCGGCACGATACGGCGGCTTCGCGCCACGGCCGCCGCGCGCGACGCCGAAACGGCCGCGCGCGACGCGGCGACCGCCCGGTTCGCGGACGAGACCGTTCCCGCGGTGGTGGCACGCCTGCGCGACGGCGCCGCGGCCGACAGCGCGCTCGCCGCGACCGGGCAGCCGCAGGACGAGGCGCTGCGCCGCGTTCTGCGCACCCTGGCCGTCGAGGTGGGCCGCGGCGAGTCCGGCAAGGCCGCCGCGATGGCCGCGAGTGCCAACGCCGCGGGACGCATGCAGGCCCTGGCCACCAGCATGCTCGCCGACCTGCGGGAGATGGAGCACCGGCACAGCGACGAGACGGTGCTCGGCGACCTGCTGCACCTGGACCACCGCACCGCCCAGGCCGGGCGGCTCGCCGACAGCATCGCCGTGCTCACCGGCGCCCGCTCCGGGCGGCGCTGGGCCAAGCCGATCGTCATGGAGAGCATCCTGCGCGGCGCCATGGGCCGCATCAGCGGCTACCGCAGGATTCGGCTGCACTCGGCCGTGGACGTGGCCATCGCGGGCCACGCCGCCGAGGGCGTCATGCACGCCCTGGCCGAACTCCTCGACAACGCGGCGAACTTCTCCCCGCCCACCGCCGAGGTCCACGTGTACGCGGAGGAGGTGCCGGCCGGCGTCATCCTCACCGTCGAGGACAGCGGCCTGGTGATGAGCGACGTCGCGCTGCGCCGCGCGGAACGCGCCGTCTCCGGCGAACCCCTCGACCTGACCTCGCTCTCCGGCACGCGCCTCGGCCTCGCCGTCGTCGGCTGCCTGGCGCGCAAGCACGGACTGACCGTGTCCTTCCGGCCCTCGGCGCGCGGCGGCACCGGCGCGCTGATGATGATTCCGCAGGAGCTGATCAGCCGCCCGAAGGTCACGGCCACCCCCGCGCCCGCCGCCGCCCCCGCTCCCGAACGCATCACGGCGGAACGCATCACCGCGGAACGCACCACGGACGAACGCACCACGGACGAACGCGCCGCCGCGCACGCGCCCGCGCCCGCCGTGGCGGACGCGCCGCTCGCCACGGCCGAACACGCCCCCGCCGCACCGGCCGACGAAGAACTCGTCGAGTATGGCGCCAGCGGCCTGCCCAAGCGCCGCAGGGGGCGCACGCTCGCGGCCCACCCGCAGAGCGTCACCAGGCAGCCGCGGCCATCGTCGTCCGCGGCCCACTCACCGGCAGAATCCGCCGCCCGTTTCGGTGCGTTCCGCCGCGCCGTACGGGGCCAGGGCGACACGCAGCCCGAGGCACCCGCCCCCTCGACTTCCCACCCGGAGGACGAAACCCCATGACCGCACCCACCACGGGAGCATCGCTCGACTGGCTGCTGGAAAGCCTGTTGTCGCGCACGCCGGGCGCCCGGCACGCGCTCGTGCTCTCCCGCGACGGGCTCAAGCTGTGCCGGACCCCGGAGCTGTCCGAGGACCAGGCCGACCAGCTGGCCGCGATCTCGGCGGGCATCCAGAGCCTGTCGCACGGCGCGTCCATGGAATTCGGCGACGGCACCGGCGGCGTGCGCCAGTCGATGACCGAGTTCTACGGCGGAATCCTGTTCATCGTGGAGGCCGGGGACGGCGCCCACCTGGCGATCGTGGCCGACGACGACGCCGACGTCGGCCTCATCGGCCACAACATGAACGAACTCGTCGAGCAGCTGGGCGAGCACTTGAGCGCGCCGCCCCGCGAGGAGTTCGCCGAAGGCGGCGGACCGGCATGAGCCGCCCGGGCCGGGACGACGACCCCGACCGGCTGTACACCCTCACCGGGGGCCGCAGCCGCGCGGAGACGGACGCCTTTGACCTGGTCACGCTCGTGGTGAGCGAATGCGAGCCCGCTACCGGCATGCAGTCGGAGCACGTCAGGATCTTGCGGCTGTGCGAGCGTCCGACGGCCGTCGTGGAGGTCGCCGCCCACCTCAACCTGCCGGTCTCCATCGTGAAGATCCTGCTCAGCGACCTGCTCGCCCTGGGCCGGATCACCGCACGCCACCCGCGCACGACCGCGGGTGCGGCCCAACTTCCCGACACCGATCTCCTTGAGCAGGTACTCGTTGGACTCCGCAACCTCTGACCGACCGGCCGTCCGCACCCCGCTGGGCAGCTCCGCAGACAACGGCCTGAAGATCGTGGTGGTCGGCGGCTTCGGCGTCGGCAAAACGACCATGGTCCGCTCCGTCAGCGACATCAGGCCGCTGAACACGGAGGAGATCATGACGCAGGCGGGCCAGGGGATCGACGACCCCTCCGCCGTCCGCGGCAAGACCTCCACCACCGTGGCGTTCGACTTCGGCCGGATCAGCCTGAACGCCCACACCGTGCTCTACCTGTTCGGCGCGCCGGGCCAGGAGCGCTTCTGGTTCCTGTGGGACCGCCTGTTCGCCGGCACGCTCGGCGCGGTCGTCCTCGTCGACACCCGCCGGCTGGCCGACTCCTGGTACGCCATCGACCGCCTGGAGCACCACGGCACCCCGTTCATCGTGGCCCGCAACGACTTCGGCGGCCCCGCGCACACCGCGGAACAGGTGCGCGAGGCCCTCGACCTGTCCGAGACGATCCCGCTCATCGACTGCGACGCCAGGTCGCGCGCGTCAAGCAAGAGCGTCCTGATCACCCTCGTCGAGCACCTGCACGCCCTCTCCACCGCCTCCACCGCCTCTGGCACCTCCGCCACCGCCCGGAAGACCACACCGTGACGACACAGCCGAAGCAGCCCCCCACCGCCGCGCCCGGCGCGGTGCCGCTGAGCGGGCCCAGGTTCCATACCGATCCGGCCGAGCTGTACCGGGAGATGCGGCAGCAGCACGGTCCCGTCGTGCCCGTCGTGCTGCCCGGCGACATCCCGGCCTGGCTGGTGATCGGCTACCGCGAACTGCACCACGTCACGGGCGACACCGGCGTGTTCACGCGCGACATGGGCCTGTGGAACCAGTGGCCGGTCATCCCCGAAGACTGGCCGCTGCTGCCGATGGTCAACCGACGCCAGCCGTCGATCTACTACACGGTCGGCGCCGAACACCAGCGGCACGTCGGCATGGTCGTGCCCGCCCTGGAAGCCGTCGACCCGTTCGAGCTGCGCCGCCACGCCGAGGAGATCGCGGACGGCCTGATCGACTCGTTCTGCGGCCTCGGCGAGGCCGAACTGATCGGCGACTACGCCAAGATGCTGCCGATCCTCGTCCTCGGCCGCGTCATCGGCTTCCCCGACGCCGAGAGCCACGAACTGACCCGCGCCATCAACGCGCTGGCCGACGGCGGCGAGGACGCCATCGCGGGCCACAAGTACCTCACCGGCGCCATGCAGCGCCTGGTGTCAGGCAAGCGCGCCGCGCCCGGCGCCGACGTCACCTCCCGCATGCTGGCGCACGGCGGGGACTTCACCGACGAGGAGTACGTCCTCGACCTCCAGGCCATCGTCGCCGCCGGCCACCTGCCGACCTCCGACTGGATCGGCAACTCGCTGCGCCTGATGCTCACCGACGACCGGTTCGCCGCCTCGCTCTCCGGCGGCCGGCACAGCGTCGGCGAGGCCATGAACGAGGTGCTGTGGGAGGACACCCCGACCCAGATCCTCGCCGGCCGCTGGGCCGCCCGCGACACCCGGCTCGGCGGGCAGCACATCCAGGCGGGCGACATGCTGCTGCTCGGCCTCCAGGGCGCCCACGGCGACCCGCAGGTGCAGGGCACAGGGCACGCCCACGCGGGCGGCAACAACGCCCACTTCTCCTTCTCGCACGGCGAGTTCCGCTGCCCGTTCCCGGCCCAGGAGATCGCCGAGGTGATCGCCCGCACCGGGATCGAGGTGCTGCTCGACCGGCTCCCCGACGTCGATCTGTCCGTCTCCCCCCGGACGCTGCAACGCCGCCCGTCCCCGTTCCTGCGCGGCATGACGGTGCTGCCGGTCCGGTTCACCCCGACCCCCGCCGTTGGAGGCATGAGATGACCTGCCCCGTCGTCCCCCTCGACCCGCTCGTGCGCGACCGGCCGGGAGAGACCCGCCGGCTGCGCGAGATCACCCCCCTGGCCCGCATCGAACTCCCCGGCGAGGTCACCGTCTGGACGGTCACCCGCCACGCCGAGGCCAGGAAGCTGCTGACCGACCCCAGGCTCGTGAAGGACATCGGCCAGTGGGACCTCTGGCAGCGGGGCGAGGTGACGCGGCAGTGGCCGCTCATCGGCATGATCGACGCCGGCCGCAGCATGTTCACCGTCGACGGCCCCGAGCACCGCAGGCTGCGCGCCAAGACCGCGCAGGCCATCACGGCGCGGCGGGTGACGGAGCTGACCCCCTACATCGAGGAGCAGACGCACCTCCTGCTCGACGACCTCGCCGCCCACGGCGCGAACGGCGCGGCCGTGGACCTCAAGGCCGTCTTCGCGCTGCCGCTGCCGATGGCCGTGGTCAGCGAGCTGATGGGCGTGGACCACACCGAACAGCCGCGGCTGCACCGGCTGTACAAGGCGTTCTTCAGCATGCTCACCCCGCAGGACACCCGCCTCGCGGTCATCGAAGAACTCGACGAGTTCTTCACCAAGATGGTCGCCGACAAGAAGGCGGCCCCCGGCAACGACCTGACCAGCGCGCTGATCCTGGCCGACGAGGGCGGCGAGCCGCTGACCGACGAGGAGGTCATCGGCAACCTGAAGGCGATGGTCGCCGCGGGTCACGAGACGACGATCAGCCTCATCACGCACGCGGTGCGCGCCCTGCTGAACCACCCCGACCAGCTCGACCTGGTCCGTTCCGGCGCCGTGCCGTGGGAGACGGTGGTCGAGGAGACGCTGCGCTGGAACACCCCCGCCTCGCACCTGCTGATGCGGTTCGCCACCGAGGACATCGACGTCGGCGGCACCGTGATCGCCAAGGGCGAGGGGCTGGTGATCTCCTACAGCGCCATCGGCTGGGACACCGCCCAGTACGGCGAGACGGCCGACCGGTTCGACATCACCAGGCCGGGACCGATCCGGCACATCAGCTTCGGCCACGGCCCGCACATCTGCCCGGGGGCGGCCCTCTCGCGTCTTGAGGCGCGTATCGCGCTGCCCGCGCTGTTCGACCGCTTCCCCGGTCTCACGCTGGCCGTGCCGGACGAGGAACTGCGCAACATGCCCATCGTCACGCAGAACGACCTCGTCGAACTGCCCGTCCGGCTCGGCTGACGCCCGCTGCTGTCCACGTCACGAGCCGGATGTGCGGTTTCGGCGTCCAAGGGACTACGCTCCGGCTCGTGGCCGATATCCAGATTCCCGCTGACATCAAACCCGCCGACGGCCGGTTCGGATCGGGCCCCTCCAAGGTGCGCACCGAGGCGCTCAGCGCCCTGGCCGCGACCGGCAGCTCCCTGCTCGGCACCTCCCACCGCCAGGCGCCCGTGAAAAACCTGGTGGGCCAGGTCCGCGACGGCGTGCGCGCCCTGCTGTCCCTGCCCGAGGACTACGAGGTCGTCCTGGGCAACGGCGGCTCCACCGCGTTCTGGGACATCGCGACGCACGGCCTGATCGAGGCCAAGTCGCAGCACCTGTCGTTCGGCGAGTTCTCCGCCAAGTTCGCCAAGGCGGCGAGCAAGGCCCCGTGGCTGGACGAGCCGACGATCATCTCCGCGACCCCGGGCAGCCACCCGGTGCCCAGGGCCGAGCGCGGCGCGGACGCCTACTGCCTCACCCACAACGAGACCTCCACCGGCGTCGCCGCGCCCATCCACCGCGTGCCCGGCGCCGACCAGGGCTCGCTCGTGCTGGTCGACGCCACCTCGGGCGCCGGCGGCCTGCCCGTCGACGTCACCGAGACCGACGTCTACTACTTCGCCCCCCAGAAGTCCTTCGCCTCCGACGGCGGGCTGTGGGTCGCGGCGTTCTCCCCCGCCGCCCTGGAGCGCGTGGAGCGCGTCGCCGCCTCGGGTAGGCACATCCCGGAGTTCTTCTCGCTGCCCACGGCGATCGACAACTCCAGGAAGAACCAGACGTACAACACCCCGGCGCTGACCACTCTGTTCCTGCTCGCCGACCAGCTGGACTGGATCAACGGCCAGGGCGGGCTCGACTGGGCCGTGCGGCGGACGGCGGACTCGGCGGCGCGGCTGTACGGCTGGGCCGACAAGTCCGAGGTGGCCACCCCGTTCGTGACCGACCCCGAGCAGCGTTCCCACGTGGTCGGCACGATCGACTTCGCGGACGGCGTGGACGCGGCGGCCGTCGCCAAGGCCCTGCGGGCGAACGGCATCGTGGACACCGAGCCGTACCGCAAGCTGGGCCGCAACCAGCTGCGGGTCGCGATGTACCCGGCCGTGGCACCGGCGGACGTCGAAGCCCTGACGGTGTGCGTGGACTACGTGATCGAGCGCCTCTGACCAGGCAGCGGAACGACGCGGTGCCCGGCGGGGATCAGCCCGCCGGGCACCGCGATTTCGCGGGCACCGGCACCTACTTGCCGAGGGCCTGGTAACGGCGCACGGCCAGCGGCAGGAAGACCGCGGTGATGATCAGCGGCCAGACCACGGCCATCAGCATCGCGTTCTCCTCGATCCAACTGCTGCCGGTGGGCAGCGGATTGCCGTAGAGGTCGCGGATCGCGTTGGCGGTGGCGGACACCGGGTTCCACATGGCGATGGTGCCCAGCCAGTCCGGCATCATCGACGGCGGCGTGAACACGGACGAGATCATGCCGAACGGGAACGCCACGGCGAACAGGTTGCCCGCCGCCTCCGTGTTCGGCACCAGCAGGCCGATCCACACGCCGATCCAGATGAGCGCGAACCGCAGCAGGAGCAGCAGCAGGAACGCGTAGAGCGTCGCCACGAGCGAGCCGTCCGAGCGCCACCCGATGACCAGCGCGATCACCGCCATCACGGCCAGGTCGAGCGCCGCGTGCAGCACATCGGAGACGCCCCGCCCGGCGACGACCGCGGACGGCGACATCGGCATCGACCGGAACCGGTCGGTGACACCGCGCTCCTTCTCGATGACGACGGCCATCGCCGTGTTCATGAAGCCGAACGCCATCGTCATGGCGAACATGCCGGGCAGCGCGAAGTCCTTGTAGTCCGCGCCCCCGCCCACGTCCATGGCGCTGCCGAAGACGTAGACGAACAGCAGCACCGAGACGATCGGGAAGCCGAGCTGCCAGGCGATGAGCGAGGGCTGCTTGACCAGGTGGGTCAGGTCCCGCTTGACGATGGTCCAGCAGTCGACGAACGCCCAGTACAGCCGCCGTTCCGGTCCGTCGAGCCCGGTAGCGGCCGGTGTCGTCGTGCTCATGCGTCCGTTCCCTTCTCCGTCTCCTTGTCCTTCCCCGTCAGCCGGAGGAAGACCTCGTCGAGCGTCGGGCGGCGCAACCCGATGTCCTCGCACACGACCCCGTTCTCCTGGAGCGTTCTGGCCACCTCGGTCAGGGCCGCGACGCCGTCGCTGACCGGCGCGTGCACGCGCAGGCCCTCCTCGTCCGTCTCGGGCCCCACGCCGCGCGTGACGCGGGCGACGGCCTTGACGGCCGCCGGCACGTCGGCCGGCACCGACACGACCACCTCGATACGGTCCCCGCCCACGGCCCGCTTCAGACCGGCCGGGGTGTCCTCGGTGATCTTGCGTCCGTTGTCGATGAGGACGATGCGGTCGGAGAGCTTGTCCGCCTCGTCCAGGTAGTGGGTGGTGAGCAGCACGGTCGTGCCCAGGGCCGTGAGCCCGCGGACCGCGTCCCACACCTCGCTGCGGCCGCGCGGGTCGAGGCCGGTGGTCGGCTCGTCGAGGAACAGCACCTCGGGCGCCAGGATCATGCTGGCCGCCAGGTCGAGCCGGCGCCGCATGCCACCGCTGTACGTTTTGACCTGCTTGTCCGCCGCCTCCACCAGGCTGAACTCGGACAGCAGCTCCTCCGCCCTGCGCCGCGCCATCGCGTGGTCGAGGTGGAAGAGCCGCCCGAACATCCGCAGGTTCTCCCGGGCGGTGAGTATCTCGTCGACCGCCGGGTTCTGCCCGGTCATGCCTATGCGGCGGCGCACCTTACGCGGCTCGCGCCGCACGTCGTGGCCGCCGACCGACGCATGCCCGCTGTCGGCGCGCAGCAGCGTCGACAGGATGCGGACGCAGGTGGTCTTGCCCGCGCCGTTCGGCCCGAGCAGGCCGTACACCGCGCCGCGCGGCACCGCGAGGTCGAGGCCGTCGAGGGCGGTCTTGTCGCCGTACCGCTTGCGCAGCCCCTCGGCGACGACCGAGAACTCGGATTCGGACGCCATACGCCCCTCCATGCTCCATGGGTAGGTGAACCCTTACTGGGTACACTGTACTCGAAATAACGTACACCGTACCCAGTAATTGCCCCGCCCTAGGATGGCCCGCATCATGACGACGACGCACAGCAGCGGAAGCGGTGACATCAGCCGCAGCCTCCAACTGATGTGGCAGGTCCAGGAGCGGCCCGCCCGTGGCCCGAAGCCCGGGCTCACGCTGACCGCGATCGTCGGAGCGGCCGTCGCACTCGCCGACCGGGAGGGGCTGGCCGCCCTGTCCATGCGCCGGGTCGCGGCCGAGCTGGGCGTCGGCACGATGACGCTCTACCGCTACATCCCGGGCAAGGGCGAGCTGCTCGACCTGATGCTCGACCACATCGAAGGCTTCGACACCGAGCCGGCGCCCCCCGAGGCGGAGGACTGGCGCGCGGGCCTGGCCCGGATCGCCTGGGGCACCTACCGCCACTACCTGGCCCGCCCCTGGCTGCTCCAGGTCAACCAGTCACGCCCGCTGCTCGGCCCCAACGCCCTGCTCGGCTTCGACCGTTTCCTCGCGGTGCTCGACGGGCTCGGCCTCACCGCCCAGGAGCGCATCAAGATCATCATGACCATCGATGCCTACGTCACCGGCACCGCCAGGCACTACGTCCTGCTGCACCAGGCCCAGGAGGAGACGCACATCACCGACGAGGAGTTCTGGAACGCCCAGGCCCCCATCATGGAGACGGCGTACGCCAGCGGCTGCTACCCGCACGTCTTCTCGCTGCCCGCCAGCGCCTTCGACGTGCCGGAGGAGGAGGTGGTGCGCTTCGGCATCGACCGCGTGCTCGACGGCATCGCGGCCTTCCTGGCCACCCTCCCCGAGGACCGCCGCGAAGCCGAAGCCGGCTGCGACGGCCCCACGAGTACCTGAGGCGGCCAGGCCGCGCCGTGGGGTCAGGAACGGGTGCCGCCGCCGCGCAGCAGGCGGCGCAGGCCGAGGACGGCCAGTACGCCCACGACCAGCGCGGTGGTGACGCCCACCGAGAGCCCGCCCTCGTCCCCCTCGTCCCCCTCATCCCCCTCCGCGGCACCGTCCGTTCCGCCGCCGTCGCCGCCGTCTTCGTCCTCCCGCGCCTCCTCGGCCGCGGCGCTCTCCGGGAGGAGGTCACCCGAGAGTTCCACCGGCTCGACCTGGCCGCCCTCCCCCTCGGTGCCGAACATCAGGGTCCGGCCGTCCGGCGTGAACGTCACGGACTCGCCCTGCCGCTGAACGGGCGGGATCACCCGGCGTTCGATCGGCTCGGGAACGCCGTCCGCGAAGCGGTACATGCGGGCCGTGAAGTAGCCGCGGAGCAGCAGACGCGTGCCGTCGGGCGAGAACGCGCCGTCCGTGACCCACAGGTCGATATCCGTCTGGCGCTCGAACACGTTCTGCTCGTTTTCGGACAGCTCCGCCGGGCCGGCGTACAGGGCGGCGCCGCCGTCCTGCTTCTTGCTGACCAGATAGACCCGGCCGGTCTCCGGATGCACCATCAGCGCCTCGGCGTCCCGCGGCCCGTCGGAGTACGTCGCCCGGTACACGGCCGGGGTCACGGTGGCGTCGGCCAGTTGCTCCGGCTCGGGCAGGCGGTAGATCCACACCTCCGGCCACTCGCCGTCGTAGTTGTCCCCGATGTCGCCGACGTACAGGGCGCCGTCGGGGCCCAGGGATATCGCCTCCAGATCGCGTCCCGTGGCCCCGGCGAGGGTGATCGTCGCGAGCGTTTCCCCCGTGCCGCCGTCGATCGCGTACAGGTTGGGCGCCACGTCCTGGTCGTTGTGGGTCCAGTAGACCCCCGAGTGCAGGCGGCTGGCCGCCAGGCCGCTGGACTCGGTGATGCGCGGATCGCCGATCGTGAACGCCGGCGGCGCCTCGGCGGGGGCGGCGGCGAACGCGAGCGGCGCGGCGGCGAGCAGCACACACGCGAGGCCGCCGACGACGGCACGGCGCGGCACGGACCGCGGCGGAGTCCAGGAGAGCATGGCCTCAAGCCTGCCATCCGGCCCACGGAGCCCTCACCCACGGACGGGCTTCGCGAGTACCGCCCCTGCGCAAGTGGGAGGTGTGATTCCTGATGGGGGAGAGTTGCGTGCGATCCGCATCGCATCGGCGAAGATAAAACCGGCATAAGCGGCATAGAGGGCAAGCGCGTTGCGGCTGAGAATCGCCCCTCCCTACGTTCTGCCCATGAGTGCATACGGTCAAAACCCTCAGCCGTTCGCGCCGGCGCCCACGGGGGGCGCCGCGGCGAACCCGATCATCAAGAACCTGCTGCTCGCCGGCATAGGCGGGTCGGCACTCGCCCTGCTCGGCTCGTTCCTCGCCTGGACCTCGGTCGACGTCGAGGGCACCTCCGACACCGTGTCCGGCCTGGACGGTGACGGCATGTTCACGCTGATCACCTCCCTGCTGGCGCTCGGCCTGCTCGCCTTCGGGCTCGTCAAGCAGAACCTGATGGCCGCGGCGGGCTCCATCGTGCCCAGCCTGGTCACCCTGGTCTTCGGTGTGCTCAACTTCCTCGACCCGGAGAAGCTCGCGCGCACCTACGTCGAGGACGAGACCGGCGGGGAGCTGTCCGGCGAGCAGCTGGACGGGTTCATGGAGGGCATCGACTTCTCCAGCAGCTTCGGCGTGTGGATCGTGGTCCTCGGCTCCCTGGTGGCGGTCGCCGCCGCGGGCGTGCTCGCCACGAAGGCCCGCGCGCCGCAGCAGTAGGCCCATCGCTTCACCGCGGCGGTCGCCGGCGTCCGGGGGGACGCCGGCGGCCGTTTTTGTCTTGCCTTGAGCGCACTCCACGGCGTTGGCTTGAGGGCATGGAGTACACACAGCTGGGACGCACGGGACTGAAGGTCAGCCGACTGGTGCTCGGGACGATGAACTTCGGTCCGCTGACCGACGAGGCGGACAGCCACGCGATCATGGACGCGGCGCTGGACGCGGGGGTCAACTTCTTCGACACGGCCAACGTCTACGGGTGGGGCGAGAACAAGGGCAGGACCGAGGAGATCATCGGCACCTGGTTCGCCAGGGGCGGCGAGCGGCGCGACAAGGTCGTCCTCGCCACCAAGGTGAACGGCAACATGGCCGGTGACGGACCCGCGTGGCCCAATCACGACAAACTCTCGGCGGTCAACATCCGCCGGGCCGTGGACGCCAGCCTGAAGCGGCTCCAGACCGACCACATCGACCTGTACCAGTTCCACCACGTCGACCGGAACACGCCGTGGGACGAGATCTGGCAGGCCATGGACGTGCTGGTGCAGCAGGGCAAGATCCTCTACGCCGGCTCGTCCAACTTCGCGGGCTGGCACATCGCCCAGGCGAACGAGGCCGCCGCCCGGCGCAGCTCCCTCGGCCTGGTCAGTGAGCAGTGCCTGTACAACCTGGCCGAGCGCCGCGCCGAGATGGAGGTCATCCCGGCCGCAGAGGACTACGGCCTCGGCGTCATCCCGTGGTCGCCGCTGCACGGCGGGCTGCTCGGCGGCGCGCTCCGCAAGGAACGCGAGGGCGGCGGCAGCCGCAGCGGCGGCGGGCGGTCCGCCTCGGCGCTCGCGGACAGCGCGCAGCGCGCGCAGGTGCAGCGCTACGAGGACCTGGTCGAGAAGCACGGGCTGGCCCCGGGCGAGGTGGCACTCGCCTGGCTGCTGACCCGGCCCGGCGTCACCGGCCCGATCGTCGGCCCGCGCGTGCGCGAACAGCTCGACTCGGCGGTGCGGGCCGTCTCCCTCGACCTGCCGGCCGACCTGCTCGCGGGCCTGGACGAGGTCTTCCCCGGCCCGGGCCCTTCCCCCGAGGCATTCGCCTGGTAGCCCGCCTTCCGCGGAGACGCGCCTAGGACAGGGCCCTAGCCGAAGGCCGCGGCCAGGGCCACCACGGCGAGGAGCACGACGAGTGCGGCGCTGACGATCCGCGTGCGTGTCTTGGCGTTCACAGTGTTTACGGTACGCCCAGCGGCCACGCGGCCCGCACCGAGAACCCCCGTTCCGGCTCGCTGGCCATCAGCACGAGCCGCTCGACCCGGAAGGGCCGGCTCGCGAAGCCGCCCAGTGCGGCGGCGAGCGGGCCGAGTGGGGGGCCGGTGCTCTCGCCGCGGGTGCCGAGGGCGAGCGTCAGGTGCGGGCGGTACGCGTCGTATTGGTCCACCGCGGGGCCGGCTTCCGCTGCCGCGGCGGACAGGGCGTGCAGGGCCGCCGTCTCGCCCGCGAGCCCGGCCCACAGCACCCGTTCCCCGAAGGTGCCGCCCCCCGCCAGCCGCAGTCCGAACGGGGGCCTGGCCGCCGCGGCCGCGGCCAGCCGTTCCCGCAGCCCTGGCAGCCGGTCATCGGCGACCTCGCCGTAGTAGGCCACCGTGACGTGCCAGCCCGCCGGTTCTGACCAGCGCAGCCCGGGGGGCTGCGGCAGCGCGCCACCGTTCCGCACCGCGGCCACGGCCGCGGACAACTCGGTCATGGCCTCCGGCGGCGGCAGCACCGCAGTGAACAGCCGCATCGGCATCCCTCCCGCATCCTGGACCCAAGGCTCTAGCATCCCCCATATGAAGATCAGGCAGGGTGGATTGGACGACCTTCCGGTCATTCTCGGGATGCTCGACGGCGCGGTGGCGTGGCTGGCCGGTCGCGGGCGCACCGGCCAGTGGGGCTCCGAGCCCTGGTCGGCGCGGCCCAGGGCGGTCGAACGTGTCCGGGAGATCGTGGCGTCCGGCGCTCCGTGGATCGCCGAGATCGACGGCGAACCGGCCGGTTCCCTCACCCTCACGCCCGGCCCCGGGCCCTACATAGCGCCGGTTGACGAGCCCGAGGTCTACGTGCACCTGCTCGTCACCGACCGCAGGTTCGCCGGCCGCGGCGTCGGCGCCGCGCTGCTCGCGCACGCCGTCGCGGAGACCCGGCGGCAGGGTGTCGACCTGCTCCGGGTCGACTGCTACGCCGGGGACGACGGGCGGCTCGTCGCGTACTACCGCGACCAGGGCTTCACGCCCACCGAACGGTTCAGCGTCGGGGACTGGCCCGGCCAGCTGCTCGCCCGGCGGATGTCCGCCGAGCCGCAAGAGCCGCAAGCGCCGCCCGCGGCACCCGAGCCGCCCGCGGCGCCGCTCACGCCGTAGCCAGCTCCTCGGGGTCGCGCGGCACCAGGGCGACGCCGCGGCTCCCGGCCTTGAGGCTGATCCGCAGCCGCAGCCCGCCGATGCGCGCCAGCACCAGCGCCACGCCCACCGCGGCACCCGCGCACAGCGCGCCGCCCGTGAGCAGCCCGACCCTGGCGCCGAACGCGTCGGTGAGCCAGCCCATCAGCGGCCCGCCGAACGGCGTCCCGCCGACGAAGACCATCATCATCAGGCTGATGACCCGGCCGCGCATCGCCGGATCGCTGTGCAGCTGTATGCCCGCGTTCGCGGTGACCTGGAACGTCATGGCGACCACACCGACCACCGGCATGAGCAGGGCGAAGACGAGGAACGTCGGCGCCGCGGCGGCCACCATCAGCAGCGTGCCGAACAGCAGCGCCGCGGCCACCGTGAAGCGCATCCGGCGGCTGCCGCGCCGCGCGGCGAGCAGCGCCCCGGCCACGGAGCCGATCGCCATGAGCGAGTTCAGCAGGCCGTAGGTGCCGGCGTCGGCGTGGAAGACCTGGTCGGTGAAGGCGACCAGCCAGATCGCGAAGTTGTAGCCGAAGGTGCCGACGAAACCGAGCAGGACGATCGGCCACAGCAATTCGGGGCGGCTGCCGACGTACCGCAGGCCCTCGCGGAGCTGGCCCTTGCCGCGGGGGGCGCGTTCGGCCGGGGTCAGCTCGGACGTGCGCATCATCAGCAGGCCGGTGATCGGCGCGATGAAGGACAGGCCGTTGAACAGGAACGCCCAGCCGCTGCCCACGCCCGTGATCACGATGCCCGCGACGGCGGGGCCGATCAGCCGGGCGGACTGGAAGTTGGCCGAGTTCAGCGAGACGGCATTGCGCAGCAGCCGCGGCCCGACCATCTCGGAGACGAACGCCTGCCGGGCGGGGTTGTCCACGACGGTCGCGAGGCCGACGACGAAGGCCAGCGCGTAGACGTGGTAGGCGTGCACGGCGCCGCTGAACGTGAGGGCGGCCAGGGCGAGGCCGGTGAGCCCGAGCACGACCTGGGTGCCGAGCATCAGCTTCCGCTTGTCGAACCGGTCGGCGAGCACGCCGCCCCAGAGGCCGAACAGCAGCATCGGCAGGAACTGGAGGGCGAGGGTGATGCCGACGGCGGCGGCGGAATGGGTCAGCTCGTGCACGAGCCAGTCCTGGGCGATGCGCTGCATCCAGGTGCCGATGTTGGACACCGAGGAACCGAAGAAGTGAATCCGGTAGTTGCGGACCCGGAAGGAACTGAAGGTGGATATCTTGTCGGTCGTGGTCAGGGATGCGGGTGCGGAGTCGGCTCCGGGTCCCGGACTCAAGGGGAACACTCCTTCGTGCGTCTGTCCTGTCTCTCCTAAAGATGCGCAAGCTTGTGCAGCACGGGCGCGGCGGCGCGCAGTGCGGCCCACTCCTCCTCGTCCAGCTCACCGGCGAGGTCGGCCAGCCAGGTGTTCCGCTGGCCGCGGCTCTCCTCCAGCATCTCCTCGGCCTGGCCGGTGGCGGCCACGAGCTTCTGCCGCCGGTCCTCCGGGTGCGGTTCGAGCGCGACGAGGCCGCGCTCCTGGAGCAGCGCGATGATGCGCGTCATCGAGGGCGGCTGGACGTGCTCCTTCCTGGCCAGCTCCCCCGGCGTCATCGGCCCGCATCGCGCGAGCGTGCCGAGCGCGGACAGTTCGGCCAGACTCAGTGTCCTGTCCACGCTCAGGTGACGCATCCGGCGGGACAGCCGCAGGACGCCGATCCGCAGCGTGTTCACCGCGTCCGCGTCGTCAGGCTCGTCCAGCTTCACGTTGGGCATCAGCACCGCCATCGCTCATTAGCTTGCCTAACGAAATATATGACGAACGGCGAGCACTGTACATTCCCCGTGCACCCACCTGAGTGATCCGTCTCTCCCGGCGCCCCCGGTAGGCTGCGGGGATGCGCTGGGGTGATTTCACGGACGGCAAGCGGGAGGCGCCCGAGCCCCTGGAGGGCAACGTGGTGGCCACCGTCCTCGTCGGCACGATCGTGTGGGCCGTGCTGTTCGTCGTGCAGGTGCCGTTCTACGTCTGGTACGCCGACCGCGGGCACGAGTGGTGGATCTGGACGTGCCTGGCCGGTGCCGGGCTCGGCCTCTTCGGCCTGTGGTTCGTCCGCCGCCGCGAGGCCGCGATCGCCCGCGCCGCGGGGAGCGGCGAGCCCGCGGGCTGAAGCCCGCTCCCGCTCAGCACGGGTCGCGCCAGGCGTCGAGGTCGAGGCGCTTCGCCATCGAGCTGAGTCCGAGTGCCGTGGTGGTCGCGCAGAACTCCTCGGTGTCCAGGGCGTATTCCACGTGGAAGACGGCCTTGCCCGCCTCGATGAACGGGGTCAGGGCGGCGCACTCGCCGAACTCGGCGCACTCCTCGTTGACCGCGAAGTCGAAGTCGCCGACCAGCTCGGGGATCTGCGGCAGGTCGTTCTTCAGGCCCACGGACAGGCCGCGTTCGTGCGCCAGCTCGGCAATCATGCGGTTGTACGCGAGCTGGTCGTCCGCGGTCAGCGGGAAACCCGTCTCGTTCAGGTAGCCGTCCAGGAGGTCGGGCTCCACCGCGTCGAAGCCCTTGTCGCGGCACAGGTCGAAGCGGGCGGCCATCAGCGGGCGCAGCGCTTCCAGTTGCCGGATGTCGAGCCAGCGTTCGCCCTCCCAGCCGTTGCCCTCGCCGAGCAGCCCGGCGGGGAAGGCGTCCCGGTCCGGACGGAAGTCCTCCCAGGCTCCGGCGTTGATGTAGCAGATGACCCGCACGTCGCGCTCGTGCAGGGCGGCGACGTCCCTCGCGTCCGACTCGAAGCCGTCGATGTCGTAGACCGGAACGTCGACGGCCAGGTCGAGCGGGCCCGTGAGCTGCCACTGCCAGTCGAGCCCGGGCGCGGGCCGCCACGGCTCCGCCGCCCGTTCCCCGGCCGTGCCGTCGGCGGTCTCCCCGGCCGAACAGGCGGTGACGAGGAGCAGCAGCAGCGCGGGGCCGACAGCTCTCAGTCGAACCACCGCGCGGTCTCCAGCTCCTCCGTGCGTGAGGGGTCCTCAAGCAGCGCGGCCAGCTCGAAACGGCGCGGCCACTGCCCGGCGGCCCAGGCGAGCCCGGCGGCCAGGCCCTCCACGGTCGCGGCGTGCAGGACGCCGTCCGCGGCGAGGCGCCAGTCCAGCTCGACCGCGGACACGACCAGCTCGTCGTGCTCCACGTACCGGGGCGGCGTCGCCTCGCCAAGCAGCGCGCGGGCCTCCTCGGGAACGTCGCGCTCCGTGCCGCCGCCCGGCGGCTCGGCCGGCACGGCGGCGCTCAGCGTGCGCACGTCCAGCACCGCGGCCAGCGCGGCGGCCCGCTGCGGCGGAACGGGCAGCAGCGCGCGCCCGCCGGCCAGCGGCAGCAGGTCGGGGGCGTCGGCGACCAGCGCGTCCGCGGCGGCGACGACCGCGGCCGTGCCGTCCACGACGGCCCGCAACTCGTCGGGCAGCGTGACCTCTTCCGGATCGAGCCCGGCGAGCAGCGCGTACAGGCCGTGCAGTTGCGCGGGGGTGACCTCGCGCGCCGGGTCGGCGAGGCGTGCCAGGAGGTCGGCCGCGCCGCCCGGCTCGGCGAGCAGCGCGCGGGCGGTGGTGCGCACCCCCAGGGCGTGCAGCACCTCCTCGTCGACGTCCGAGGTGTCGGCGTCCTCGTAGAGCCGGGCGAGCAGCGGATCGCCGTCCGCCGCGCGCAGCCCGGCCGGGCGGCGGCCCGCGAGGATGGGGGCCCCGCGCAGCCACCACGCCGTGTAGGAACGGGCCCGTTCGAAGGAGCCGTCCGGCATGCGGACGCGGACGGGCGTGGTCAGCGCCTCGCGGAACGGCGGGCGGGACAGCAGGGACAGCACCTCGGGCCAGTGGTCCTCGTCGACCAGCTCCAGGTCGCGGACGGCGACCACCTCGGTCGCGACGGGCGGCAGAGCGGCGTCCGGCAGCGCGTCCAGGGTGTCCTCGCACCACACGTCCACGGCGTCGAGCAGACCGGCGTCGTCCGGCTCGGCGTAGTCGCCCTCGCGCGGCTCCAGCTCGTCCGGGTCGAGCACCACGTCCGCGGCCCGTATCACCGCGAAGTCGGCCTGCACGCCGACGGCCGTCAGCGGCTGCTCGCCCCAGCGGGCGGCCAGGTCCGGGTCACAGGCGGCGAGCTCGCCCTCCTGGATGACGCGCTGGAACGGGCTGCCCGGGTAGACCAGCTCGCCCGCGGGTGTCAGCTCGCCGTCCTCGTCCGGCAGCGCGAGCGCGGCGAGCCACGGCTCGTCGCCCGGCACCAGACCGGCGTCGCGGACCAGGGCGAGCACCGTCTCGGCCAGCTCGGCGGCCGGGATCGCGTCCTCGTCCCACACCTCCACGTCGGCCGAGGCGGCGACAGCCGCCCGCACCTGCGCGGTGGCCAGCACGGCGCGCGGCGTGGCGGGCCCCGCGCCCAGCTTCTCCAGCAGCGGGTGCGCCGCCTCCGGGTGCGCGACCTTCAGGCCGAGGCGGCCGAGGTCCGCGGCCTCGCCGCCCGGCACGGGCAGCAGCACGCGGCGCGGCCCTACGGTCGTGCGGCCGTCGGCCAGCGGAACGGGCAGGCCGGTCAGCAGGTCGGGGTCGACACCGGCCAGCGAGTCGTACAGCCGCCACCACCAGCCGGGCGGGCGCTCCACCCCGGCCAGCCGGTCGATGACCTCGCCGAGGGAGACCCGCGCGACCTCGAGAACGCGCAGCTCCGCGCGGCGTTCGAGCCCGGCGGGCAGCAGCACGGGGAACAGCTCGGCCAGCACGGAAACGGTGTCGGCGCCCGCCCGCTCGACCAGCTCGGCGTCGGTGGGCCGCAGCGCGACCGGCACCTCGTTCTCCGGGTCCTCCTGGACCGGCGGCGCCGCGGCGGGGGGCAGGAACGCGGTGGTGGGCAGCCGCTGGAGCAGCAGGGCGCGCAGCGCGCCGTCCAGCTCGCCGCGGCCGAGCGGGCCCGGCACCAGGCCCAGGATCTCGCCCGTGACCGGCCGCCAGTCGGCGAGCAGCGCGGTGTAGGCGTCGGCGGCCCGGCCGAGGAGGAAGTCGGTGAGCGGTCCGGGCGCGACGTGGCGGCGGGTCGGCTCCAGCGGGAAGGAGGCGATGAGCAGCGCGGGCAGGCCGAGCGCGTCGTCGGTGGGCGTGGGGGCGTGGACGACCGGGGGGCTGGCCGGCGCGGCCGGGGCGCCCTCGGCGTCGACGGGCACGGCCCAGGTCACCGACCAGTGGCGGCGCTCACGCTCCTCGATGGGGCGGTCGGCCAGCAGCTCGGGCGCGGTCTCGCCGGACCGCGTCGACACGCGCCAGCGGGTGGAGCGCACGGCGCTGCCCGCGGGGCCCGGCTCCTCGGTGATCTGCGTGTACGGGCCGAACTGGCGGCGGGTCAGGGTGCGGGTGACGCCGCCGGTCTCGACGGTGACCTCGTCGATGCCGGGGAGGGTCAGCAGCAGGGTGTCGTCGACGGCGTCGAGCAGCCGGGCCGCCAGGTCCTCGGCCGCCGCGTCGCGCAGCGGCAGGGTGACGGCGGTGTCGAAGCCGTCCGGGATCTCGGGCGCGGCCAGCGGGAACGGCAGCCGCAGCAGTGGAACGGCGTGCCGGTGCCCCGCCCTGCGCTCCAGCTCCTCCCGCAGCCGCGGGCTGTCCTCGGCGGTGGCCGCGGCCAGGTCGCCGGCCTCGGCGAGCGACCAGCGGACGCCGCCCGCCCCGCTCGCGACGGCGGGCTCGTCGCTGACGGCGAGCACGGCGGCGAAGCCGACGCCGAACCTGCCGACGCTGCCCTCCGCGTCGCGCTTCGCGGACGCGCGCAGCGTGGACAGCGACTCGACGCCCGCGGCGTCGAGCGGCGCGCCGGTGTTGGCGACGGTGAGCACGCCGTCGCGCAGGGCGAGCCGCAGCCGTCCCAGGCCGCCGCCGCGGGCGGCGGCGTCGGCGGCGTTCTGCGCCAGTTCGACCACGAGCCGGTCGCGGTAACCGCCCCTGGCGAGGTCCTCCTCGGCGTTGGCGTCCTCGCGGAACCGGGCCGGGGAGGCCGTCCATGCGGTGAGGACACCGTGCCGCAGCCGCTCGGTGTCGAAGGGATCGTCGTGGTCGTCGGTGGTCACGGGTGCGACAGTACCGGGTGCCACTGACCCCCCACCCCCGGCCCGGCGGGCCCGCGGGCGGGCGCGGTGGTAGCTTCGTTGCCCGATGCCCGACATATCGTTTCTGCTCCTGGCGGGTGCCGCCGTGTTCCTGGGCTCCGCCGTGCAGAGCGGCATCGGCCTCGGCCTCGGCCTGGTCGCGGCCCCCGTGGTGGCCTTCGCCGACCCGTCCCTGATGCCCGGCGCCCTCCTCGTCACGACGCCGTTCCTGCCCATGCTGACCACGGCCGCCGAATGGCGGCACATCCACTGGCGCGGCCTCGCCTGGGGCCTGCCGGCCCGGCTGCCGGGGTCGCTGGCCGGGGCCTGGCTGGTGGGACAGCTCGAACCTCGGGCGCTGGCCGGGGCGGTGGGCGCGATGGTGCTCCTCGCGGTGGCCGCCACCCTGTCGTCCGTGCGTCTGCCGCTGAACCCGTCCCTGCTGCTGACCGCGGGCGCGCTGTCCGGCCTCACCAGCACCGCCACGTCCATCGGCGGCCCGCCGGTCGCGCTGCTCTACCAGCACGAGGAGGCGGCCAGGGTGCGGGCGACGCTGAGCGGCTTCTTCCTCATCGGGGCGCTCATGTCGCTCGGCGCGCTCGCCGCGTCGGGTGAACTGGACGGCGCGCAGGTGCGTGCCGGGCTCGCGCTGGTGCCGTTCGTACCGCTCGGCTACCTGGCCGGCGGCCCGCTGCGGCGGCGGTTCGGCACGAACGGGCTGCGCACCGCGCTGCTGTGGGTGGTCGCCGCCTCCGGCGTGAGCCTGCTCGCGCGCGCCCTGCTCTGAAACGTCTGGAACGTCCGCACGCGCGCCCGCGGCGTCACAGCGGGTCGGCCCCCAGGTGGTCGATCACCGGCGGCGCCGGCTGCGGCGGCTCCGGCATCACCGCGGCCTCCGAATGCCCGCCGCAGCCGAAGGACAGCGAGACGACGTGCCCGTCGGCCGGGGAGTACTCGTTGCCGCACACCCCGAACGCCTGCCGCAGCGAACCGGCCATCGGCAGCAGGAAGCCGCAGCTCACGCAGCTGGCCGGGGCCGACTGCGCGGTCGGGGTCCGCGGGCCGAAGCCGTCCTCCCAGCGCTCGGCCGCCTCGGTGCGGCCCAGCACGGACAGCACCCGGGGCCTGCCCAGGCCGAGTTCGGCGGCGACGTCGGCGACGGTGGCGCGCTCCGCCGGCTCGGACTCGGGCGCCTCACCGGCGAAGCCCGGCTCAAGGCGCGGGTCGTCCGCGTCGGTCGGCAGCAGGTCGCCGGGGCCCAGGTCGCCCGGCCGCAGCCGCTCGTGCCACGGCACCCAGTCGGGGGCGAGCAGCGCCTCGGGGCCAGGCGTGAGCGCCACCTCGTCGACCGTGACGAGGCGGGCGCGCGAGGCCCTGGTGACGGTGACGCCCCAGCGCCAGCCCGGGTAGCCGGGCTCCTCGCTGCCGAACAGGTGGGTGACGAGCCGGTCGCCCTCGGCGACCGCGCCGAGGTACTCGCCGAGGGAGTGGGGGTGCGCGGCCTCGGCCGCGGCCTCCCTGGCCAGCTCCACCGCCTCGGCACACAACTGGTCGGGGGTCCGGCTCCGCATCCCTGCACTCACAGCATCTCCCCGTGCCCGTTGTTCAACTGAACTCACTCCTACGCCGTTGTCCGGTGCCGGGCGCCTGGAGGCGAACGGAGCCGACGGAGCGGACGCTGGACCGCTGCGACGTCGAGCTGTACGAGGCAAGGCGCACCGTCCGCCCACGCTACCGCACGGCTCGGGCGGCCGACGCGCGGGCCGGGCGCACCCGCCGCCGCGGGGCGCGCGGCGTAAACCGCGGTAAAGGGGAGGTGAGAAGCAGGGGCCGGGGAGCGTTCAGCCTTTAGGCTTGCGCCGTGGCCGCAGGCAGCTCGTCCCGCACCAAGAGCACGTCCGGCGCCGGGGGTTTCCCCCGGACGGTCCGGGCGGCGGGCCGCGTGCTGTCCGTGGTACCGCGGACCGTCGGCCGCCGCATCCGCCGGGCGACGAACGCGCACGGCGCGGGCGAGTCCGGCCTGTCGAAGCTGATCGAGCTGCACGCGGTGCACTCGGCCGGCGACATGATGATCACGATGGCGCTGGCCTCCACCATCTTCTTCTCGGTGCCCACGGACGAGGCACGCGGCCGGGTCGCGCTGTATCTGGCCGTCACCATGGCCCCGTTCGTCCTGCTCGCCCCGGTCATCGGCCCGCTGCTCGACCGGCTGCCGCACGGGCGGCGGGCCGCGATGGCGGGGGCGCTGCTGGCCAGGGGCGGTCTCGCGCTGGTCATTTCGGGCGCGGTGGTCACCGGCGGGATGGAACTGTACCCGGCGGCGCTGGGGGTGATGGTGTGTTCCAAGGCGTACAACATCGTGCGGGCCGCGGTCGTCCCGCGGCTGCTGCCGTCGCGCATCTCGCTGGTGAAGGCCAACGCGCGGATCACCCTGACCGGCCTCATCGCGGCCGGCGCCGCCGCCCCGGTCGGTCTCGCGCTGAACGCGCTGGGCGAGCGCTGGCCGCTGTACGGGGCGTGCGCGATCACCGTCATCGGCGCGTTCCTCTCCTTCCGGCTGCCAGGGCAGGTGGACCTGGCCCGCGGCGAGCGGAAGGTGCACCTCGCGGAGCTGGCGGAGGCGCGGGCCGCGAAGTCGCAGAACCGCGACGACGGGCCGCGCGGGGTGCTGCGCGCGGTGGACTCGCCGGTGTTCAAGGCGCTGCTGGCGAACGCGTCGCTGCGCGCCCTGTCCGGCTTCCTGCTGTTCTTCATGGCGTTCCTGCTGCGCAACGAGTCGCTGCCGGGACTGACCGCCGCGTTCTCGCTCGGCCTGGTCGGGGTGGCCGCGGGCACGGGGAACGCGCTGGGCAACCTGCTGGGGAACTGGCTGCGGGACAGGTCGCCGGAACGCATCCTGCTGACGGTGCTGCTGCTCGCGCTGACCTGCACGGTCACCGCCGCCGCCACCTATCTGTCCGCCACGGTCGTGGCGGTGTGCGCGGCGGCCGGGATCTGCCAGGCGCTGGGCAAGCTGTCGCTGGACGCGATGATCCAGCGGGACGTGCCGGAGGTCGTGCGCACTTCCGCGTTCGCACGTTCGGAGACGACGCTCCAGATGGCGTGGGTGGCGGGCGGCGCGGTCGGGATCATGCTGCCGCTGAACGGCACGCTGGGGATGACGGTCGCCGCGGTCGTGGTGTCCTGCGGAACGGTCGTGACGATCCGCAGTCTGCTGTCCGCCGCCCGCCGCGGCACGCCGCACCCCCGCGTCCGGTGAGCCGTCCCCAGCGGGTTAACCTGCCCGCATGACTGCGCTCGCCACCAGCCTCGCCACCAGCAGGGGCCGCCGGGCCGCCCGCACCACCGTCGCGCTCGGCACCGCCTCGCTGGGGCTCCTCGCGCTGTCCGGCTGCCAGAAGCCGAGCCCGAGCGCACACTTCACGCTCGGTTCGCACACCGCCTCGCGGGAGACCGCGGAGGAGTGCCACGGGCACGACGAGCCGCTGGGCGTGGACCGGGTGCGCGAGTGCCTTGAGGGCGAGGACGGCGTTCCCGCGTTCACCGCCGGGGTCGGGTCCACGTTCCGCATCGGGGTGGACCCCGAGGTCGCCGACACCGGCTGGCTGGTGTTCTACAACGGGCTGCTGCACGACGCGACGCCGTTCACCTCCACCTACCAGACGTTCGAGGTGGACCGGCTGCGGCAGAGCCAGCAGCAGCAGAGCCAGACGACGGGCGCGCTCCCGGAGCGCGGCGATCTGCGGGTCGTCGTGGCCCAGGTGAGCGAGGACTACGACGCGGAGGCCATCTGGAACTCCGAGTCGCAGGAACAGTACGAGGAACGGCTGTTCGGCTCCTTCGAGGGCGTGTGGAACGTCGATCTTGAGTCCGACGTCTGAGGCGGGCGGCGCTCCGCCGCTGAAGGTCCTCGTGGTCACCGCGGTGCCCGCGGAGCGGGACGCGGTGCTCGCCGCCCTCGCGCGGGAGCCGCGGGAGCCGGTGGCGGAGCTGCCGGGCCCGGGCCCCGCGCGCTTCCGGGGCCGCCCGGCGCGGACGCGGCTGACGGTGGACGCGGTGGCCGCGGGCGTCGGCCCCGCCGCCGCGGCGGCGACCGCCTCGGCCGTGCTCGCGGGCGCGCCTGAGCCGTACGGGCTCGTGGTGTCGGCGGGCGTGGGCGGCGGCTTCGGTCCCGCCGTCGCCGTGGAGGCGACGGTGGTCGCCTCCACGATCGTGGCCGCCGACCTGGGCAGCCACACCCCCGACGGGTTCCTCGGCATCGAGGAGCTGGGGTTCGGCGTGGCCGCCCACCGGCCGCCCGAACGGCTGGCCCGCGCGGTCGCCGCGGCCACCGGCGCCGCGTTCGGCCCGGTGCTCACCGTCCAGGCCGCGACGGGCAGCGCCGAGCGGGCCGCGGAGCTGGCCGGCCGGCACCGCGGCGCCGCCGCGGAGGCGATGGAGGGGTTCGGCGTGGCGACGGCCGCCGCGCTGCACGGCGTTCCCGTGCTGGAGATCCGCACCGTCTCCAACGCCGTCGGCCCGCGCGACCGCGACGCGTGGCGGATTCCGGCGGCCCTGCGGGCGCTGACCGCCGCGTTCGCCGCCACCTGGCCCGTACTCGACACCTGGAGGGACCGTGACTGACGCGCTTCGCATCTCCTACTCCCCCTGCCCCAACGACACGTTCGTCTTCCACGCCCTGGCGCACGGCCTGGTGCCCGGCGCGCCGCCGGTGGACGTGTCGTTCGCCGACATCGACGTCACCAACGGGCTGGCGGAGCGCGGCGAGGGCGACATCCTCAAGGTGTCCTACGCGGTGCTGCCCTGGGTGCTCGACACCTACGCGCTGCTGCCCTGCGGCGGCGCGCTGGGGCGGGGCTGCGGGCCGCTGGTGCTCACCGCGGGCGAACGGGAGCCGGCGGACCTGGCCGGGCGGACGGTGGCGGTGCCGGCCGAACGGTCCACCGCCTACCTGCTGTTCCGGCTGTGGACGGCGGCGCACGTGCCGGGCGGGGTCGGCGAGGTGCGGGTGATGCCGTTCCACGAGATCATGCCGGCGGTGCGCGACGGGCGGGTGGACGCCGGTCTCGTCATCCACGAGGCGCGCTTCACGTTCCAGCGGTACGGGCTGCACCGGCTGGCCGACCTCGGCGAGTTCTGGGAGGGCACGACCGGGCACCCCATCCCGCTGGGCGCGATCATCGCCAAGCGGTCGCTCGGCGAGGAGCGGCTGCGCGGCATCGCCGACGCGATCCGCGGCTCGCTGCGCCGCGCCTGGGACGACCCGTCCGCGGGCCGGGAGTACGTGCTGGCCCACGCGCAGGAGATGGAGCGGGACGTCGCGGACGCCCATATCGGCCTGTACGTCAACGAGTTCACCGAGGATCTGGGCGACGCCGGGTACGCGGCGATACGTGAGCTGCTGACCCGGGCGGCCGGCGAAGGGCTGGTCCCCGCGGTACCGGAGGCGCTGCTCGCGCCCGTGCCCGCCCCGGCGACTCGCCAGATCCCGTCCTAGACGTCCAGTTGGTCGGCGACCGCGCGGAGCATGCCGGCGATCTTCCGGCCGCTGGTGCGGTCGGGGTACCTGCCGCGCTCCAGCTGCTGGGACACGCCGTCCAGCAGGGTCGTCAGGTCCTGGACGATGGAGGCCAGCTCGTCGGGCTTGCGGCGCTGGGCGGCGGCGACGGAGGGCACGGGGTCGAGCAGTGTGACGGACAGCGCCTGGTCGCCGCGCTGGCCGGCGACGACGCCGAACTCGACACGCTGGCCCGGCCGGAGGCCGTCCACTCCTTCGGGCAGCGCGGATGAGTGCACGAAGACGTCGCCGCCGTCGTCACGGGAAAGGAAGCCGAAGCCCTTCTCGCTGTTGAACCACTTGACCTTGCCGGTAGGCACGTGTCTCGTCCTCGCACTCGTCATAACAATGAGGCGGGCCGACCGGACCCGCCACCTCTCAGGCTAATCGCCCCCGGTCCGGTGACAAGACGCCGCCGGGCCGTTTCGGAGGATCACTGCCCCCGCCGCGAGGCGAGTATGCGCACCTGCGACCCTGGACGGGTGAGTGACAACGACCCGGCGGGTCCCGGGGACGGTCTGGTGCGCGCCGGGGCCGTCGTCTTCGCCGTCGGCGCGGTGGCGACGATGGTCACGGTGATCCCGCTGTTCATCGGCGCGGAGCCGCTGCCGACGGCCGCGTATGTGGTGTCGATGCTGATGGGCGCCGGTTTCGTCATCGCCGCGGCCGGGCTGCTGCGCGGTATGGCGCACCAGCGCCGCGCGGCCCGCGCGGCGCAGGCCGACAGGCCCGTGCCGGGGCGGGGCGTTCAGGCCAGGTAGGCGTCCAGCCAGGCGGGGAACGCGGTGAGGTCGTCCAGCACCGTGTCGGCGCCCGCGGCGCTCAGCTCCGCCGTGGCGCAGGGGCCGGTGGCCACGGCGACCGAGTGGGCCCCGGCCGCCTTCGCGCCCCGCACGTCCCCGATGTGGTCGCCGACGTACACGCGCGCCCCGTGCGCGCGCAGCGCCTCCGCCTTGGCCTCGGCCCACAGCGAGCCGATGACGGCGTCGGGCCGCAGCCCGAGGTGGTCCATGTGCAGCACGGCGTTGGGCTGGTGCTTGGCGGTGACGACGATCGCCCGGCCGCCGTGGCGGTGGACGGCGTCGATGGCCTCCCGGGCGCCGGGCAGCGGGCCGGTGCCGTGCACCGCGTGGTCGGCGTAGATGGTGCGGTAGCGGTCGGCGGTGGCCCCGACCGAACCGGCGGGGAACCAGTACGCCAACTCCTCCTCCACGGGCGGCCCGAGGCGGGAGACCACGAGGTCGGAGTCGACGTACACGCCGGTCTCCGCGGACAGCGCGTCGTAGGCCGCCTTGATGCCCGGCCTGGAGTCGATGAGGGTCATGTCGAGATCGAATCCGACGGTCAGCGGCGCGGTCTGCGGGGAATGCGGCATACGGCTATTGTGCCTCCAGCACGCGCGGAGACTTAGGTTCGCCTAACCTAGGTGCCGTGCGGCCCCGACCGGACCGACCGACCTGCCGAGGAACGCATGCCTGCCGCCGCCCCGCCGTCGCCCGCCGCGCAGCGCGCCGTGTCGCGCGCCGTGCGCGCGCCCAGCGGCGGCGGCGCCGTGCGGCGTTCGGCGCTGCTGGCCGCGGCGGCCGCCGCGGTGGCGCTGGCCGCGCTGCTGAGCCTGGCGCTCGGCAGCCGTTCCCTCGCGCCGGGCGAGGTGTGGCAGGCGCTGATCGGCCAGGGCGAGGGCGCGGCCGCGAAGGTGGTGCGGGAGCTGCGGGTGCCGCGGACCGTGATCGGCCTGATGGTGGGGGCGGCGCTGGGCATGGCGGGCGCGGTGATGCAGGGTCTCACGCGCAATCCGATCGCCGAGCCCGGGCTGCTCGGCGTCAGCCAGGGCGCCTCGGTCGGCGTGGTGCTCGCCATCGCGTTCGCCGGCGCGCACTCGCTGGACGACTACGTCTGGTACGCGCTGGCCGGAGCCGCCCTCGCCGGCGTCGGCGTGTACGCGGTGGCGTCCCGCGGCCGGGGCGGCGCCTCGCCGGTGAAGCTGGCGCTGTCGGGCGCGGCCGTGAACGCGCTGCTCGCCTCGGTCACCGCGGGCGTGCTGACCACGCGCGCCACGACCCTGGAGCAGTTCAGGTTCTGGCAGATCGGGTCGCTTTCCGGGCGGGACGCGTCCATCGCCGCGGATATCTGGCCGTTCCTGCTCACCGGCACGGTGTTGGTGATCGCCGCGGCGCGCGGGCTCGACGCGCTGGCGCTCGGCGACGACGTGGCCCGCGGCCTCGGACAGAACGTGGCCCTCGTCCGCGTCACCGGCGGCCTCGGGGCCGTCGTGCTGGCCGGGGCCGCCGTCGCCGCGGCCGGTCCGATCGCGTTCGTCGGCCTGGCCGTTCCGCATCTGGCGCGCGGTCTGGTGGGCGGCGGGCACCGCTGGCTGCTGCCGATGTCCGCGCTGCTGGGGGCGGTGATGCTGCTGGTCGCGGACGTGGTCGCGCGGCTGGTGTTCCCGCCCTCCGAGGTGCCGTCCGGGGTGATGACCGCGCTGATCGGCGTGCCGTTCCTCGTCGTTCTGGTGCGCAGGTCGGGGGTGCGGTCGTGAGCGGAACGGCCCTGCGGGAAACGGCTCCGCGGCAGCGGCGGCCCGCGGTGGGCGCCGCCGGGTACGCGGTGGCGCGCGGGCGCGGCGCCTCGTTCCTGCTGCACCGGCGTTCGGCCCTGGTGGTCGCGGTGCTGACGGCGGCGCTGCTCGGCGCGTGCCTGGCGTCGCTGTGCCTGGGCACCTCGGCGGTCGCGCCGGGAGCGGCCCTGCGGGCGGCCTTCGGCCTGGACTCCTCCGCCGAGTTCGTCGTCGGAACGCTGCGCCTGCCGCGGATGACGCTCGGGCTGCTGGTCGGCGCCGCGCTCGGGGTGGCGGGCGCGCTGATCCAGTCCGTGGCGCGCAACCCGCTGGCCAGCCCCGACATCATCGGCGTCACGCACGGCGCCGCGGCCCTGACCGTGGGCGCCATGACCTACGGCGCGGTGTCCACCGCCGTGCTGCCGTACTGGTCGGTGGCGGGCGGGCTCGCCGCCGCGGGACTGGTCTACGTCTTCGCCTGGCGCGGCGGCCTGCACGCGGCCCGCTTCGTGCTCATCGGCATCGGCTTCGCCATCGCGCTGCGCTCGGTCACGCAGCTGTTCCTCACCAAGGGCGACTACCAGGTCGCGCAGCAGGCCACCGTGTGGATGACCGGCTCCCTCAACGGGCGCGGCAACGCGGAGGCCGCGCCGCTGGCCATCGGCCTGCTGCTCCTGCTGCCCGCCGTGGTGTGGGCGGCCCGCGCGCAGCGTTCCGTCGTCCTGGACGACGACACGGCCACCGCGCTCGGCATCCGGCTGGCCAGGACCCGGCTCGGCCTGGCGACGGTGGGCGTGCTGCTGGCCGCGCTGGCGACGGGCGCGGCGGGCCCGGTGGACTTCGTGGCGCTGCTCGCGCCGCAGATCGCGCGCCGCCTGACCGGCACCGCCCAGATCCCGCTGGTGTGCTCCGCGCTCACCGGCGCGTTCATCACCGTGCTCGCCGACGTGGCGGCCCGGACCCTGTTCTCGCCCACCGAACTGCCCGTCGGCGTGGTGACGGCCGCGGTGGGCGCGCCCTATCTGCTCTGGCTGATCGTCGCCAACCGCACCGGAGGACGCGCATGAGTCACCGTCTGGGCGCCCGGGGGCTCGTCCTCGGCTACGACGAGGCGCACCCGGTCGTCGACGGCCTCGACCTGGAGATTCCGGACGGGCAGGTCACCGTCATCGTCGGCCCGAACGCATGCGGCAAGTCGACGACGCTGCGGGCGCTCGGGCGGCTGCTGAAGCCGCGCGGCGGCGCGGTGCTGCTGGACGGCCAGGAGCTGGCGCGCATCCCGACGCGGCGCATCGCGCAGGCCATCGGACTGCTGCCGCAGTCCCCCGTGGCGCCCGAGGCGATCACGGTGGTCGACCTGGTGTCCCGCGGGCGCCAGCCGCACCAGCGGTGGTGGCAGCAGTGGTCGGAGGCGGACGAACGGGCCGTGACGGAGGCGATGGCGCGCACCGACGTGACGTCGCTCGCCGACCGGCCGGTGGACGCGCTGTCCGGCGGGCAGCGGCAGCGGGTGTGGATCGCCATGGCGCTGGCGCAGGACACGGACCTGCTGCTGCTCGACGAGCCGACGACGTTCCTCGACATCGCGCACCAGGTCGACGTCCTGAACCTGGTGCGGCGCATGGAACGGACCGTCGTGACGGTGCTGCACGATCTGAACCAGGCCGCCAGGTACGCGGATTTCCTGGTCGCGATGAAGGACGGGCGCATCGTGGCGCGCGGCCGGCCGGAGGAGGTGGTGACGGCCGGTCTGGTGCACGAGGTGTTCGGCCTGGAGGCGGTCGTCGTGCCCGATCCGGTGACCGGCTCGCCGCTCGTCGTTCCCGGGGCGCCGGTGCCCCACCCGAAATCCGCGCCGGGCACGGCGCGGGACACCGCGAGAGAAAAGGCAACGCCCACATGAACCGCAGGCACCACAGGCAGCACAGGTACCGCAGAAGCACCGCCGCCACCGCCGTCGCCCTGACCGCCGCCCTCGCGCTGGCGGCCTGCGGCTCGGACGACTCCGGCTCCGGCTCCGGGGGCGACGGCGAGGGGAACGGCGGGGGCGGCACCAGGACCGTCGAGACCGCGATGGGCCCGGTGGAGGTCCCCGAGGACCCGGAGCGCGTCGTCGTGCTCGACACCGGCGAACTGGACACCGCGATCACGCTGGGCGTCACGCCGGTCGGCGCGGTGCAGACGGACACCGGGACGATGTTCCTCGACTACCTGCCGCAGGAGGGCCTGGCGGACATCGAGAACGTCGGCACCATCGCCGCGCCCGACCTGGAGGCGATCCACGAGCTGGACCCGGACCTGATCCTCGGCAGCAAGGTCCGCGACGAGCAGCGCTACGACGAGCTGTCGCAGATCGCCCCCACGGTGTTCAGCGAGAACGTGGGCGCGCCCTGGCAGGACAACTTCCTCATGCACGCGGAGGCGCTGGGCAGGTCCGCGGAGGCCGAGGAGGTCGTCGCCGCGTACGAGGCGCACGTCGCGGAGGTCACGGAGGCGGTCGGCGGCGCCGAGGCCGCGGCCGGGACCGAGGTGAGCATGGTCCGCTTCATCGAGGGCGGCAACACGCGCCTGTACGGCCAGGACAACTTCATCGGCACCATCCTGGCGGACGTCGGCCTCGGCCGCCCGGCGATCACCGAGGAGGCCGAGGACGGCTTCGCGGTGGAGGTCAGCCCCGAGCAGGTCGACCGGGCGGACGGCGACTTCATCTTCTACACCTCCTACGGCGCACCCGACGCGTCGGGCGAGGAGGACGCGGTCGGCGGGCCGCTGTGGGAGGAGCTGACGGCCGTACAGGAAGGCCGGGCGTTCCGGGTCGACGACCAGCTGTGGTTCCTCGGCATCGGCTACACGGCCGCGGAGCAGATCCTCGACGAACTCCAGCAGCACCTCACGCACACCTGACCCGGGTGAGCCCGGGTGAGCCCGGGTTGAGCACCGGCTCAGCCGTCGGCGTTGATGTGCCGGATCTCCTCGGTGACGCGGGTCTTCAGGGACCGGCTCATCGGGGCGTAGCCGAGGTCCGCCGCGAAGCGGTCGGCGGTGGCGTCGTTCAGGGCCCAGGTCCAGAAGTCGCGCAGCAGCGCGGCGGTGTCGCCGTCGTAGCCGCAGGTGTAGGCGAAGATCCAGTTGGCGCCGGTGATCGGGTAGCCCGCGCCGCCGATGTCGTCGATGGCGAACTGGAAGTTGTCCGGGATCTCCGCCTCCGCGGAGGCGGCCGTGGTGGCCTCAAGGGTCGGCGCGACCGGGGTGCCGTCCTCGTTGACGACGCGGGCGGTGGCGAGACCGGCTTCGTCGGCGTGGGACTGGTTGACGTAGCCGAGGCCGCCGGCGCTGTCCCGCACGGCGCCGGCCACGCCCGCGTTGCCGTCGCCGCCGACGGCGGTCTCGTGCCAGTCGATGTCCGTGCCCTCCGCGTACCGCTCGCCCCAGAACGGGACTTCGGTGGTGAGGTAGCGGGTGAAGACGTAGGTGGTGCCGGAGCCGTCCGAGCGGTGGACGGGGACGATACGCCGCTCGGGCAGGTCCAGGTCCGGGTTGAGCGCGGCGACGGCCGGATCGTTCCAGCGGGTGATCTGCCCGTCGTAGATCCGGGCGAGCACCTCGGCGGTCAGGACCATGCCGTCCAGCGCCTCGTCGTTCAGCACGATGGCGACCGCGCCGAACACCACGGGGAACTGCACGGCGTCGCAGCCGCGGACGTCGGCGGCGACGGCGAGTTCGCGCTGCCGCAGGTAGCGCTCGGATGAGCCGAAGTCGACCGTGCCCGCCAGGAACTGCTCGATGCCGCCGCCGGAGCCGACGGGCCGGTAGTCGATGGCGGCGCCGGTCTCGACGTGCGTGCCGTAGTGCGACATCCACCGTTCGAACAGCGGCTCGGGGAACGTCGCGCCCGAGCCGGCCAGCCGCCCGGAGAGGCTGCCGCGGGTGACCGTGGCGGCGTCGTCCCCGGCGCAGCCGGCGATCAGCAGGAGGGCCGCCGCGGGCGCGGCGGCCCTGACGAGCCGCTTCCGCATGGGACGCTGCCCCCGTTCCTCACCCGAAGCGGCCGGACACGTAGCGCTCGGTGTCACTGTTGGCCGGGTTGGTGAAGATCTTGGTGGTGGTGTCCAGCTCGACCAGGCCGCCGGGCTCGCCGATCGCCTGGAGGTTGAAGAAGCCCGTCGTGTCGCTGATGCGCTGCGCCTGCTGCATGTTGTGCGTCACGATCACGATGGTGTACTGCTCCTTCAGCTCCGTGATCAGGTCCTCGATGGCCTGCGTGGAGATCGGGTCGAGCGCGGAGCACGGCTCGTCCATCAGCAGCACGTCCGGCGCCACCGCGATGGCGCGCGCGATGCACAGGCGCTGCTGCTGGCCGCCGGAGAGGCCGGAGCCCGGACGGTTCAGCCGGTCCTTGACCTCTTCCCACAGGTTGGCCGAGCGCAGCGAACGCTCGACGAGGTCGTCGAGGTCCTTGCGCTTCATCCGCTTGTTGTTGAGCTTCAGGCCGGCCGCCACGTTGTCGTAGATGGACATGGTGGGGAACGGGTTCGGCCGCTGGAACACCATGCCGATGTGGCGGCGGACGCCGACGGGGTCGACGTTCGCGCCGTACAGGTCCTGGTTGTCCATCAGGACCTTGCCCTCGACCCGGGCCTTCGGCACCAGTTCGTGCATGCGGTTGAGGGTGCGCAGGAAGGTCGACTTGCCGCAGCCGGACGGGCCGATGAGCGCGGTCACGGACCGCGGCTCGATCGTCATGGAGACGCCCTGGACGGCGAGGAACTTGTCGTAGTAGATGTCGAGGCCCTTGACCTCGATGCGCTTGGCCACAGTGCTTCGCTTTCTTCTTCGGTCTTCGGGCGCGGGTTCAGGCGCGGGTCTTGGGGGCGAACAGCTTGGCGATCAGCCGGGCCAGCAGGTTCAGCGTCATCACGATGAGGATGAGCGTGAGTGCCGCGGCCCAGGCCCGTTCGTAGAACAGGTCGCGGGCGTGGCCCGGCGCGTAGGCGTACTGGTTGTAGGAGAAGACCGAGAGGGTCGCCATCCGCTCGTTGAACGGGTCGAAGTTGTCGCCCCTGGTGATGCCGACGGTGATCAGCAGCGGTGCGGTCTCGCCGATGACGCGGGCGATGGCCAGCGTCACGCCGGTGGCGATGCCGGCCAGCGCGGTCGGCAGCACCACCTTGAGGATGGTGCGCCACTTGGGCACGGCCAGCGCGTACGAGGCTTCACGCAGCTCGTTCGGCACCAGCTTGAGCATTTCCTCGGCGGAACGGACGACGACGGGGATCATCAGCACGCTCAGCGCGACGGAGCCCATGAAGCCCATGCGGATACCGGGACCGTAGAACAGCTCGAACAGCGCGTAGACGAAGAGGCCGGCCACGATCGAGGGGATGCCGGTCATCACGTCGACGAAGAAGGTGATCCAGCGGGCCAGGCGCCCGCGGCCGTACTCGATCAGGTAGATCGCCGTCATGAGGCCGACCGGCACGGACATCAGCGCGGCGATGCCGGTGATGATCAGGGTGCCCATGAGGGCGTGGTGCGCGCCGCCGCCCTCGTCGACGACGCCAAGCATCGAGTTGTTGAAGAAGTCGGCGTCAAACCGGGCGGCGCCCTCCGACACGACGGTGCTGATCACCGAGATGAGCGGGAGCAGCGCCAGCGCGAACGCCGAGGACACCACGGCCGTCACCAGCCGGTCGAACGCGCCCCGCGGGCCTTCGACCCGGCGGGCCCAGACGTAGATGACGGCCGTGTAGCCGACGGCGACCAGAATGCCCGCGAACGCCGCGCCGAGCAGCCCCGTCTGCCACACGGCGATGCCGGCCAGCACGAACGCCAGCAGCGTGAGCGGCGCCGCGCGGCGCGGCAGGGAACCATGCGTCAGCGGCATGTCGGCCAGCAGCGCGGCGGCCTCCTCGCGGGCCCTGCCCTTGTCGTTCCTGTCGCCCTTGTCCAGGGAGGTCGTCGGAGTGGACATCAGTTGGCTCCCGAGAAGTCGCGACGCCGGTTGATCACCGCGCGGGCCCCCATGTTGACGAGGAGCGTCACGGCGAAGAGGACGAGACCCGAGGCGATCAGCGTGTTCACGTCGAGGCCGGACGCCTCGGGGAAGGACAGTGCGATGTTCGCGGCGATGGTCGAGGGGTTCTCGCTGCTGATGAGGTCGAAGGAGACCACGTCGCGGCTGGCCGACAGCACGATGGCGACGGCCATGGTCTCGCCGAGCGCGCGGCCGAGCCCGAGCATCAGGCCGCCGATGATGCTCGACCTGCCGAACGGGAGCACCGCCATGCGGATCATCTCCCAGCGGGTCGCGCCCAGCGCGAGGGACGCCTCCTCGTGCAGCCGCGGCGTCTGGAGGAACGCCTCCCGGATCACGGCGGTGGCGATCGGCAGGATCATCACGGCGAGGACGATCGTGGCGACCAGCATGGTGCGGCCGGTGGGCGAGGCGGGCCCGTCGAAGAGCGGGATGAAGCCGAGGTTGTCCTCCAGCCACCGGGTGGGCTCGACCGTCATCGGGGCGAGCTCGAACGCGCCCCACAGGCCGAAGATGATGCTGGGCACGGCGGCCAGCAGGTCGATGAGGTAGCCCAGCAGGGAGGCGATGCGGCGCGGCGCGTAGTGCGTGATGAACAGCGCGATCGCGACGGCCAGCGGGGTGGCGATGACGAGCGCGAAGAAGGCCGAGAGCAGCGTGCCGAACAGCACCGGCCAGATGTAGAGGACGATCCCGTCGCCGCCCGGGATCTCCGAGGAGTCGGCCCACAGGGCGGGCCACGCCTCCGCGACCAGGAAGGCCGCGACGCCGGCGAGGATGACGAGGATCAGCACGCCCGCCCCGGTGGAGGCGCCGGAGAAGACACGGTCCCCCAGCCGTTGCGGCGCTCCCCGGGTGCGCGTGCTCGTGGTGGTGGGAGGCACTGTCTCTCCCTTTCTGCTGCTGAAGACTCGATTGCGGGCGACAGGGACGTCAAGGACAGGGCGGGAAGCCCTCAGGTCCGGGCGGGAAGCCCTTAGGTCCGGACGGCCACCCGTGGCAGGGGCCGCCCGGACCGTGGGTGCCGGGACGAGGTCAGCCGGCGGAGATCGCGTCCACCGCGGCCTGGTACTCGGTGCGCAGCGCGTCGGACAGCGGGGCGGAGCCGGCGGTCGCGGCCGCGGCGTCCTGGCCCTCGGGGCTGATCATGTAGGACAGGTACTCGCGGACCAGCTCGGCCTTGGCCTCGTCGTCGTAGGTGGCGCAGGCCATCGCGTAGGAGACGAGGACGATCGGGTAGGCGCCGCTCTCGGTGGTGTCGCGGGCCAGGTCGTAGGCGAAGTCGTACTCGCCACGGCCCTCGACGCGCTCGGAGACCTCAAGCGCGGCGGCGGCGGCCTCGGGCGAGTAGGAGACGAACTCCTCGCCCACGCCGACCGCGACGGTGCCGAGGTCGTCCACCTGGCTGGCGTCGGCGTAGCCGATGGTGCCCTCGCCGCCGGCGACGGCCTGGACGACACCGGCGGTGCCCTGACCGGCCTCGCCGCCGCTGACCGGCCACACGTCGCTGACCTCGTGCGGCCAGTCCTCGCCTGCGGTCACCGACAGGTACTCGACGAAGTTCTCCGTGGTGCCGGAGTCGTCGGAGCGGTTGACCGGGGTGATCGGGAGGTCGGGCAGCTCGGCGTCCGGGTTGTCGGCCGCGATCGCCTCGTCGTTCCAGTTGGTGATCTGCTGGTTGAAGATCTGGGCGATGGTGGCGGGGCTCAGGTTGAGCGAGTCCACACCCTCCAGGTTGAAGACCACCGCGATCGGCGAGACGTACACCGGGATTTCGACGACCTCGCCGCACTGCTCCTGCGCGGCGGCCAGCTCGCCCTCCTCCTCGGAGAGGTAGGCGTCGGTGCCGCCGAAGTCGGTGCCGCCCGCGGTGAACTGCTCGCGCCCGGCGCCGGAGCCGCTCGGGTCGTAGTTGACCGTGACGTCGGGGTGCAGCTCGTTGAACCCGGCCTGCCAGGCGGCCTGCGCGGCCTCCTGCGAGCTGGCGCCCGCACCGGAGATCGTGCCGGAGAGCGTCGACTCCTCGTTGCCCCCGCCGTTGCCGCCGTTGCCGTTGCCGTTGTCCTCTTCGTTGTCGCTGCTACAGGCCGTGACCAGGGCCAGGGCGGAGACCGCGGCTATCGCAGCGCTCTTGGCGCGCCAGTTGCGCATGGACGTTGCTCCTTGTTCATGCCCAGCCGGGCCGGCCGGGTAGTCAATGACGTTGTGGTGTCGAAGAGAACGTAGGAGCGGCCAGCGAAGGAGCGAGGGCCAGAAGGTGAACAGAAAGATAGGTTCAACGGAACCGGCAGTTTCACAAAAAGAGTTGGAATCGTTAAGGAAACGGCCTCCCGCGGGAGACCCGCAGGGCACCGGCACGACGGCAGCGGCCCGGGGCGCCGGGCCGGTGCCGCGCGGTGTCCGGTCAGCTCGCCGGGGGCACCAGGCGGTAGCCGACGCCCCGGACGGTCTGGATGATCTCGGGGTGGTGCGGATCGTCCCCGAGCCGCTCCCGCAGGCGCCTAATGTGAACGGTGATGGTGTTGGAACGGCGCGCGCCCTCGCCCCACAGCTCGGCGCGGATGCGGTCCCGCGTGATCACCTTTTCGGCGTTCAGCATAAGCAGGTGCAGCAGCTGGAACTCACGCAGGGGTAGCCGCGCCGTCGGCACGCCGTGCATCCGCACCTCGTACGTGCTGGGGTCCAGCGTCAGCGGCCCGCAGACCAGCGGCTGGTCCCAGCCGCGGTTCCCGCGGTCGGCCAGGCTCAGCAGCTGCGCGACCTCCCGCGGCCGGTAGGGGCGCGCGACGCACGCGCTGGCGCCGGCGGCGAGCGCGGGGGCGACCTGCGCCGTGTCGTCCGGGCCGACGCCGAGCACCACGGGGATCGAGAGCCGGCGGCGCACGAGGCGCAGCACGGTCGGCCCGTCGATCAGGGGCAGGTCGGCGGAGACGAGCAGCACGTCCGGCTTGCGCAGCCCGGCCTCCAGCAGTGCGGCGGCGCCGTCCGCGCAGTGCACCACCGATACCTGGTACTTGGCGAGCTGGGCCGTCAGGCCCTGCCGGATGCGCTCGTCGGCGTCCGCGAGCAGCACCACCGGGTTGGACCCCAGCGGTATACGCGCCTGCGCGGGCACCGCGGGCTCTGGCAGGTCACCGCCTGCCGCCGGCCCGCCAAGGTCGTCGTCCACACCGCTCGACGGCCGTCTCGGTTGCGTCGTGCTCAACCAGGCGCCCATGGCGCTCTCCCTCGCTGTCGATGTCGGCAGTGAAGAACGCGATGCGGTCTTCAGCCCCGGTCCCGTGGCGGTGCGCGCGCCGCGTCGGGCCGTGGTGCTCGGCGTCAAGGCCAGGTGCCGGGGCCCGGCTCCCGGGGTGCGTGATGTCGGTGTCCGGCGGGGACGTTCACCATGTAACGAGCCGTGGGTAGCGGGTTGTACGGCGTTCGGTGAACCTGCGATGAACAACGGCGTTCTCTCAGGTTCCGCGTCGGCCGTCCCGGTGAGTCCTGTGGGGAGGCGAGAAGTTGACTAGCATCGTTCGGGTTCCGGTCGGCGCGACGCAGGGGCAGTGGCGTGGGAATCGAAGGCGAGCAGCTCGTACTTGACTATCTGAGCCGGGTCGGCGACCTGGCTCACGGAACGCGCATGTCCGCCACGCAGCGGGCGACGCTCGTGAACGGGCTGCGGGACGAGATCGGCAGGCGCCGCGCCGAGGCGGGCGGGGCGGACAGCCGGGCCTCGGTGAAGCGGATTCTGGGCAAGATGGGGCGCCCGGAGGATGTCGTGGCCGCCGCCGCGGAGCACGGGTCGGCGCCCGGGACGACGCCCGCGTCCGTTCCCGCGCCCGCGCCCGTTCCGGCGCCCCGCCCGGTCGCCGAGCCCCCGCGGAAGGAGCGCTCGCGCCGGGAGCGCCGGACCAAGGAGCGCGCCGCCAAGGAGCGCGCGCCGGTCGAGTCGCCGCCCGCCGGTCCCCCGGTCGAGTCCGCGCCCGCCGGTCCCCCGGGCGGGCCCGACGCGCCCGCCTGGCCGGAAGTGCCGCTCGGCGGGCCGCAGCGGGACGCGGAGCCCTGGCCGGACGGCCAGATCGGCCGGTTCTTCGGCGGCATCGAGATCCCCGAAATGCTGCGCGCCTCGCCCGCCCCGGCCGAGGCGGACCCAGACGCGGCCCTCGACGCGGCCCTCGACCCCGAAACGGCCGCGGAGGCCGAGGAGGCGGTCCGGCCCACCGAGCCGGAGCGCGCGGCGCGCACGGCGCGCGGGCGCCGGTGGGCGCGGGCGGCGCTGAGCGGCCGGCGCGTCGGCGGCCCGGTGGAGTACCTGGGCGTGCTGCTGCTGGTCGCGGGCACGGTGGCCGGGTCGATCGTCGTGCTCGGCCTGGGCTGGCTGGTCACCTACTGGTCGCCGCGGCTGAGCCGCCGCGCCGCGCAGTGGGCGACGTTCGGCATGCCCGCCCTGGTGGGCGGCGGCTACCTGCTGTGGCTGCTGGGCCGCACGGCGGGCTACTGGGGCCCGGCGCTCGCCGAGGGCGAAGCGGATGGCGCGTTCGCCGACCACTGGCCCTGGCTGCTGCGCGGCGCCGCCCTGGCCAGCGCCGCGTTCCTGCTGCACCGCGCCCGCCGCAAGCGCCCCCCGGCCGACGCGTGAACGGAGCCGGCCCCGCCCTCCGCGCGGCACTGCGCGCGGCGGGCGTCGACGCCTCGGGGGCGGACGCCCGGCCGCTGACCGGCGGGGTGGTGAGCGAGGTGTGGCTGCTGACCTGGCCCGACGGAACGCGCCTGGTCGCCAAGCACGCGGCGGGCGCGCCGCCGGGGCTGTACCCGGCGGAGGCGGCGGGCCTGCGCGCGCTCGCGGACGACGGCGGCCTCACCGTTCCCGAGGTGCGGCACGCGGGCGACCGGCTGCTGCTGATGCAGGCCATGGCGGCGAAGGACCCCGCCCGGCGCCCCGCCTTCTGGGCCGAGGCCGGACGCGCCCTGGCCCGCCTGCACACCGTCCGGGGGCCGCGCCACGGCTGGTACCGGGACGGCTGGCTCGGGCTGCTGCCGCAGCGGAATGCCTGGGCGGACGACGGCTACGAGTTCTACGCCACCCGCCGCATCCTGCGGTACCTGCCGGAGCCGCGGGCCGTGGCCGCGCTCACGGCCGCCGACCGGGCTGCCATCGAGCGGATCTGCGCGCGGCTGCCCGCGTTCGTGCCGCCGACGCCTGCCGTGCTGACGCACGGCGACCTGTGGCACGCCAACATCGTGGCCACCGCGGAAGGCGCGCCCGCGTTCATCGATCCCGCCGTCTCGTTCACCTGGCCGGACGTGGACCTGAGCATGTTCCACGCCTCCGCGGCGCCCGCCGACGCGGACCGCTTCTTCGGCGCCTACGCCGAGCTGCGGCCGCTCGGCGACGGCTGGCGGGATCGCATGGAGGTGCTGTTCCTGCGCGAGTTGCTGAGCACGGTCGCGCACGAGGACGACTGCGCGGGCGCCCTGGCGCGTCTGCGCCGCATCACGGCCCGTTACGTCTGACCCGCACGTCTGACCCGCCGCGGGCCGGCCAGCCGGTCGAACCGCCCGGCCTTCACCCCGCGCAGCAGCGCGGCGAGCCGTGCGGCGCTGGTGGTCAGCACGGAGCGCGGCGCGTCGGACTCCCGCAGCAGCACCCGGCCGCCGTGGGGGGCCGGCCGCCCCAGCTCCAGGCAGTTGTCCCCGGTGCCTCCCGAGTAGGAGGAACGCTGCCACCGCGTGGCGGCGAGGTTCGGGGTGGGCATCGTCGCCTCTCAGAGTTCTCGCGCGATGTGGTGGATGAGCTGCCGGGACTCGACCGCGTTCAACGACACCTTGCGGGCGCGGGCGAAGAACGCCCGGTAGGCCAGCACGTCGGCCTCGGCGTCGAGGAAGCCGCCGCCGAAGGGGGTGTCGATCTGGATGGTGTCCAGCTGCGGGACGACGCCGGTGGAGTAGAGGACGGGCTGCACGGCCTCGAAGAAGTCCTCGTTGGTGAACGGCACGACGCGCACCGTGATGTCGGGCCGCTCGGAGGAGGCCATGAGGTATTCGAGCTGCCGCCGCACGACGGCGCGCCCGCCGAACCGCATCCGCAGCGCCGCCTCGTGGATGAAGACGTCGAACGGCGGCGGGTTCTCGCGTTCCAGTACGACCTTGCGCCGCATCCGGAACTCGGTGCGCGTCTCGACCTCTTCCGGCGGCAGCTCCGTGACGTTGCCGCGGAAGAGGGCACGCGCGTAGTCCTCGATCTGAAGGAGGCCGGGTACGGTCACGGTCTGCATGATCTGCATGCCGACGAGGTGGTGCTCCAGCTCGGCGACGTTCAACGGGCCCGGGGCAACCATGCCACGATACTCGTCCCACCAGAACTGTCCGCGATGCTCACGGGCGATCTCGCAGAGGGCATCGAGAAGGGCGTGGTCCGCACACGAGTAAAAGGTCGCCAGCTTTCTGATGCGCTCCTCGCTGACGCCGATGCGGCCGGACTCTATGTGGCTGATCTTGCCCTGGTCGGTGCCGAGCATGCCCGCGGCTTCCCGGGCCGTCCGGCCCGCCCGCTCGCGCAGCTTCCTCAACTCCGCACCCAGGCGCGCCTGTCGGGCGGTCGGATTCTCCCTCGGCGGCATCGTGTCTTCGGTCCTTCCTTCGGCTGGCTGCTGAGTCTGCCGCCCCCTCACCCCCCGAGTCCACTCGCCTACACACTCACCCGAACGCACGATTGCCACGGTGCAATGTTGCCCCTGAAGGGCTTCCCGTCGTCGCGCGGTCGTCGCGAGGTCGTCGCGAGTCGTGGTGAGGAGTTCAGCGCGCCGTACCGCGGCGTCCCGTGCGCGGCACACACTCCTGCCGCTACCGTTGGTCGGATGACCGCCACCAGCCCCCGCACCCTCGCCGACGAGCTGCGATCCCGCTCCGACGCGGAGCTGGCCGGGCTGCTGCGCGCCAGGGCCGACCTGCTGTCCCCGCTGCCCGGCGACCTGTCCCAGCTGGCCACCCGCGCGGGCACCCGCGCCTCCGTGCTGCGCGCCCTCGAACGGCTCGACACGTTCACCCTCCAGACCGCGGAGGCGCTGGCCGCTGCCCCGCAGCCCTGCCAGTACCCCGTTCTCGCCGCCCTGCTGCCCGGCGGTGAGGAGCAACTGCCCGGCGCACTCGCCACCTTGCGCGCCCGGGCGCTGCTCTGGGGCAGACCGGAGGGCCTGCGCCTGGTCCGCACCGCGCAGGAGCTGCTCGCCCCGAGTGCCGCCCGGCCCAGCGGCACGGGCCTGGGCCCGACGCTCGCCGAGACCGCCTCGGGGATCTCGCCCAGCCGCATGCAGGACCTGCTCGCCCGCACCGGACTGCCGCCCACGCACGACCCGGTCAGCGCCCTGACCGCGCTGGCCGCGCTGTTCACCGACCCGGCGCGGCTGGGCGACCTGCTCGCCGGGGCGCCGGAGCAGTCCCTCTCCGTCCTCGACCGGCTGGCCTGGGGCCCGCCCTACGGCGAGATCACCGCCCGGCCGGGGCCGCACCTGCGCTGGCTCCTCGACCGCGCCCTGCTGATGCCCACCTCGCCCGGCACCGTCGTCCTGCCGCGCGAGGTCGCGCTGCACCTGCGCGGCGGCCGGGCGCACCGCGAGCTGCACCCGATGCCGCCGGAGCCGACGGCCCGCGCCGCCTACGAGCCGGCCGCCGTGGACATCGCCGCGGCGGGCGCCGCCGGCGCGGCGCTCGCGGTGGTGGAGGAGCTGCTCGGCGCGTGGGAACGGGAGACCCCCGCCGTGCTGCGCTCGGGCGGGCTCGGGGTGCGGGACCTCAAGCGCCTCGCGGTCACCCTGGACGTATCGGAGCCGGACGCCGCGTTCTGGCTCGAACTCGCTTACAGCGCAGGGCTGGTGGCCGCGGACGGCGAGGCCGACGAACGGTTCGCGCCGACGCCCGACTACGACGTCTGGCGCGAGCAGCCGCCCGAGCGGCGCTGGGTGCGCCTGGCGACCGCCTGGCTGGCCGCGACCCGCGTGCCGGGCCTGGTGGGCTCGCGCGACGCGAAGGGGCGGCTGCTCGCCGCGCTCGGCCCTGGCCTCGACCGCGGCCCGGCCGCGGAGCTGCGCCTGGCGACGCTGCGGCTGCTGGCCGGCACCGAGCCGGGGCACGCGCCCGATCCCGAAGCGGTTGCGCGGCGCATCCGCTGGGAGCTGCCGCGCCGCCTCCCCGAGGAGCCGCGGGCCCGGATGTGTGCGGCGACGCTGGCCGAGGCGGAGCTGCTGGGGTTCACCGGCCGCGGGGCGCTGGCCTCCTTCGTCCGCCCGCTGCTCGACGGCGGGGCGCAGGACAGGGACACGGACAGAGACAGGGACAGGGACAGGGATGGGGAGGCCGCGGAGGCCGCGGAGGCCGCGGCGCGGCTCGCGCCCCTGCTCCCCCGGCCGGTGGATCACGTACTCGTGCAGGCCGATCTGACGGCCGTCGCGCCGGGGCCGCTGCTGCCGGAGCTGCGGCAGGCGATGGCGCTGGCCGCGGAGGTCGAGTCCAAGGGCGCGGCCACCGTCTACCGGTTCACGCCCGCCTCGGTCCGCCGCGCGCTGGACGCCGGGTGGACGGCGGCCGAACTGCACGCCTTCCTCGCCGCCCGCTCCCGCACGCCCGTGCCGCAGCCGCTGACGTACCTCGTCGACGACGTGGCCAGACGGTACGGCCGGCTGCGCGTCGGCGCCGCGGGCAGCTATCTGCGCTGCGAGGACGAGGCGCTGCTCGACGAGGTGCTCGCCGACCGCCGCACCGACGGGCTGCGCCTGCGCCGCATCGCGCCGACCATCGTGGTCTCCGCCTCCCCGCCCGACACGCTGCTGGCGCGGCTGCGCGAGTTCGGCCTCGCGCCCGCGGCCGAGTCCACCGAGGGCGCGGTACTCACCCTGCACGCGGAGCCGCACCGCACGCCCCCGCGCACGGCTCCCGAGCCGGCGCCCGACGCCCCGCCCGGCGCGGACGAGACGCTGCTGAGCGCCGCCGTACGCGCGATTCGCGCCGGCGACCACGCGGCGCTGGACACGCCCCGCGCGCCCGGCGGGCGCACACCCGGCGGGCGCGTGCCCGACGCGGCCGGCCCGCCGCCGCGCACGCCGGCCGCCACGACGTTGCGGACGCTCCAGGCGGCGGCCCGTTCCGGCGCCCTCGTGCGGATCGGCTACGTGGGGGCCGACGGCCTCGCGGCCCACCGGGTCGTGTCCCCGGTGCGCGTCGAGGGCGGCTTCGTGACCGCGTTCGACCACACCGCGGACGAGGTGCGGACGTACCCACTGCACCGGATCACCGGCAGCGCCGACGCCGGCCAGTGAACCAGGACCTCTCCCCTGGGGGACAGCGACAGATGATCACCGTTCCGGACGGACTCGCCGGGTACCACGCCAAGTCCAACGGCGACGCCGGCCGGGCCTGGACGGCCGCGCTGCCCGGCCTCGCCGCCCGCATGCTCGACCACTGGCGGCTGCGCCCCACCGGGCCCGCCCGGCACGGCATGCTCGCGCTCGTCCTGCCCGTCGAGCGGGCCGACGGCTCCCCCGCCGCCCTCAAGATCCGCCCGCGAACGCCGGAGAACGCGGGCGAGGCCCCCGCCCTGCGGGCCTGGGACGGCAACGGCGCGGTGCGGCTGCTCGCGCACGACGAGGACACCGGATCGCTGCTGCTGGAAGCGCTCGACCCGGCCCGTTCCCTGAACGAGGTACCAGGCAGCCGCACCGCCTGCCGCCTGCTGACCGGGCTCCTCGGCCGCCTCACCGCCGTCCCGCCGCCGCCCGGCACCCGCCACCTGCGCGACATCGCCGGCGCCATGGCCGCCGAGGCCCCCGCGGCGCTCCCCCGCCTCACCCGCGACGACGACCGGCGCCTGCTGGCCGACTGCGCCGCGGCCACGCGCGAGCTCCTCGACGAGCCGGGCGGCGCGCTGCTGCACTGGGACCTGCACTACGAGAACGTCCTCGCCCCCCGCCCGGACGCGGACCGCGGCGAGCCCTGGCTCGCGATCGACCCGGAGCCGCTGGTCGGCGACGTCGGCTTCGACCTGCTGCCCGCCCTCGACAACCGCTTCGACCCGGACGAGATCCTGCCGCGCTTCGACCTCATGACCGAGGCCCTGTCGCTGGACCGCGACCGCGCGAAGGGCTGGACACTGGCCCGCGTCCTCCAGAACGGCCTGTGGTCGATCGAGGACGGCGACCCCACCCTGCCCCCCGACCAGACCACCATCGCCACCACCCTCCTGACCCACCGCTGAGCTGGGCTCCGCTGTGGCGGCTCAGTCGAGCTGGAGCACGTCACGGACCCGCAGCTCGACAGCGCGCAGCTCGGCCTGAGCCAGCAGGCCCAGCGGACGGCGCAGCCTCGGCTTGCCCACCGTGTGCAGCTCGGTGCAGTCGACGTACGACTCGGCGTACTTCTTCAGTCCGCTCTCCGGTCCCACCGGCACGTGGGTCCCCCGCGGCCCCGGTGTCCCCCTGATCAGGACGACGGTGACTCCCGCGAGCCGCCGCGAGATCGCGTTCGCGGTGAGGATCACGGCAGGGTGCGGACCGATCTGCGCGGGGAACGCACAGACCCACACCTGGCCCCGCAGCGGTGGCAGGCTGATGGGCGGCCTCACCACTCGGCCCGGTCGGCTGCCGCCAGGTCGGCCTCCGTCACCAGCGCGTCCGTCACCGGGAGCGGCGGCTCGGCGTCCGCGTAGAACTCCGCGATGCTCTGCGCGGCCTGGACCTGACGGGCCTCCCGGTGCAGGAGCCGGATCGCCTCGCGCAACGCCTCCGAGGTGGTGCCGAGGCCGAGTATCCGCATGGTCTCCCGCAGATCAGCCCAGTCCTGAGCGGACAACCTGACCTGTGCCGGTGCGCTGGTGGCCGTCTCCGCCGGATCTCCCATGGCTTGCCTCCCGCGACGCCGTCTTACATCTGCAATACAGCATAGCCCGGCCGGGAAGGCGAGCGAGCCACCCAAGCTGGCGGCAAGTGCCACACTGGAGGCTTGGCCGCGACCCGACGCCGCGGAGCCGAGACCTTGAGGAGGGCAGATGGAGGCAGCAGGGCCACTCATCGTGCAGAGCGACAAGACGCTGCTGCTCGAAGTCGACCACGAGAGGGCCGATGACTGCCGGCGGGCCATCGCGCCGTTCGCCGAGCTGGAGCGGGCGCCCGAGCACATCCACACCTACCGGGTGACCCCGCTCGGCCTGTGGAACGCGCGGGCCGCGGGCCACGACGCCGAGCAGGTCGTCGACGCGCTCGTGACGTTCTCGCGCTACCCGGTGCCGCAGGCGCTGCTCGTCGACGTCGCCGAGACGATGGCCAGGTACGGGCGGCTCAGCCTGCTCAAGCACCCCGCGCACGGCCTGGTCCTCCAGACCACCGACCGGCCGGTGCTTGAGGAGGTGCTGCGCTCCAAGCGCATCCAGCCGCTGGTCGGCGCCCGCATCGACCCGGACAACGTGATCGTCCACCCCTCCGAGCGCGGCCAGATCAAGCAGGCGCTGCTCAAGCTCGGCTGGCCCGCGGAAGACCTCGCCGGGTACGTCGACGGCGAGGCCCACCCCATCGAGCTGCACCAGGAGGGCTGGCACCTGCGCCCCTATCAGGAGCACGCCATCGACGGCTTCTGGCACGGCGGCTCCGGCGTCGTCGTGCTGCCCTGCGGCGCGGGCAAGACACTGGTCGGCGCCGGCGCCATGGCCAAGGCGCGGTCGACCACGCTGATCCTCGTCACGAACACCGTCTCGGCCCGCCAGTGGAAGGCCGAGCTGATGCGCCGCACCTCGCTGTCCGAGCACGAGATCGGCGAGTACAGCGGCACCCGCAAGGAGATCAGGCCGGTCACCATCGCCACGTACCAGGTGCTGACCACGCGGCGGAAGGGCGTGTACCCGCACCTGGAGCTGTTCGACTCCCGCGACTGGGGCCTGATCGTCTACGACGAGGTGCACCTGCTGCCCGCGCCGGTCTTCAAGTTCACCGCCGACCTCCAGGCCCGCCGCCGGCTCGGCCTGACGGCGACGCTGGTCAGGGAGGACGGCCGCGAGTCCGACGTGTTCTCGCTGATCGGGCCCAAGCGGTTCGACGCGCCGTGGAAGGAGATCGAGGCCCAGGGCTACATCGCGCCCGCCGACTGCGTGGAGGTACGCGTCGACCTCACCGATTCCGAACGGCTCGCGTACGCCATGGCCGAGCCGGAGGAGCGCTACCGCTTCTGCGCGACCACCGACTCCAAGCGCCGCATCACCGAATCCCTGGTGCACCGGCACGCGGGCGAACAGACGCTGATCATCGGCCAGTACATCGACCAGCTGGACGAGCTGGGCGAGCAGCTCGGCGCGCCCGTCATCAAGGGCGAGACCAGCAACGCGCAGCGGGAGAGGCTGTTCGAAGCGTTCCGCGCCGGGGAGCTGTCCGTTCTGGTGGTGTCCAAGGTGGCCAACTTCTCGATCGACCTCCCCGAGGCGACCGTCGCCATCCAGGTGTCCGGCACGTTCGGCTCCCGGCAGGAGGAGGCGCAGCGGCTCGGCCGGGTGCTGCGCCCCAAGGCGGACGGGCACGAGGCGCGCTTCTACTCCGTCGTCGCGCGGGACACCATCGACCAGGAGTTCGCCGCGCACCGGCAGCGCTTCCTGGCCGAACAGGGCTACGCCTACCGGATCATGGACGCGGGCGATGTGCTCGCCGCGGGCGGCGAGGAGGAGCTGGGCGGCGTGTAACGCAGCGCCTCCTCCGCCACCCGCCCGAGGACGACCACCTCGAACGCGGCACCCGCCACCACGCCGACGGCGCGCAGCGCGGTGCCCAGCAGGCGCGGGGCACGGACCAGAGGGGTGGCGGCGGCGGGCCGCACAGTCGCGGTACTCATGCCCTCCACCCTGCCGCCGACCGCCCCCGCCCCGCATCGCCCCCCGGTCGGAACGCCTCCCCCGCTCCCCTCCCCCTCGCGGGCGAGCGCCCCCTAGGGACCCGGGCACCACCCCTCAGGGTCGGCGGCCGGGGGCCCGGAACTGGAAGGTGCTGTAGATCAGCACCGGGCACCCGAGGCCGAAGAGCCACGCGCCCGGGCCCAGTCGGTCGACCTCCCCGTCCACGACGTGCCAGTACAGGAAGTACGCGAACAGGCCGGTGGTGAAAACGCTCATGAGCGTGTGCGGGATGCGGGCCCAGAGCGGAACGGGAGCGGCGGGGGCGCGGTACAGCACGGCGAGCACCAGGCCGCAGGTCGCCGCGTTGAGCGCGGCGACGAGGACGAACGGCCACGGCCCGGTGCCCTCAGTGATGCCGGTCAGGGCGGCGTGCCCGTTGCGGGATGGCAGGACCACGGCGAGCACGAGCACCGCGATGGCACACCAGTAGGCGAACGTCCGGCGCAACACCAGGCCGCCCGGTGCGGCGGACGCGCCCGGCGGGGTCGCGGAACGGGCAGGTGCTGGGGTCGCGGAACGGGCAGGCGCGGGGGGCGCGGCCACCGGGGCAGGCGCGGGGGGCGCGGCGGGCGCGGCCACCGGGGCAGGCGCGGTAATGGTGCCGGGCAGCGCCTGGGCGACCGGCCCCGGCAGCCAATCCGCAGTCGCCGTCACAGCCGCCGGAACGATCTCGGTCGGCGGGTGGTCGCCGGCCGGAACGACGGCGAGTTCCTCGACGAGCGCGGGCACCGCCGGGCGCCGGGCGGGGTCCTTGGCCAGGCAGTCGGCGACGATCTCCAGGCCCGACGGGGGCAGGCCGCCGAGGTCCGGTTCCTCGTACGCGATACGGAAGTTGAGCGCCTGCGCCGAGCCCGTGCCGAACGGTCCCGTGCCCGTGGCCGCGTACGTCAGCACCGCGCCCAGCGCGAACACGTCGGTGGCCGGGGTGACGGGCGCCCCGGTGAGCTGCTCGGGGGCCATGAACCCCGGCGTTCCCACGACCATGCCGGTGCGGGTCAGCGCGGTGGCCTCGGCCGCCACGGAGATCCCGAAGTCGACGACGCGCGGGCCGTCCGGGGCGATCAGCACGTTCGAGGGCTTCAGGTCGCGGTGGACGAGACCGGCCTCGTGGATCGCCTCCAGCGCCTCGGCCAGGCCCGCGCCCAGCGCCCGCACCGAACGCACCGGCCAGGGCCCGTGGGCGGCGACGGCCTCGTCCAGGGGCAGGCCGGGTACGTAGGCGGTGGCCAGCCACGGGGACGGGCCGTCGGGGTCGGCGTCGACCACGGCGGCGGTGAAGAAACCGGTGACCCGCCGGGCCGCCGCCACCTCCCGCGCGAACCGGACCCTGAAGCCCGGGTCCCCGGCCAGCTCCGGCCGTACCAGCTTCACCGCCACCAGCCGCCCGCTGGGTGAACGCCCCAGATACACCCGGCCCATTCCGCCGGCCCCAAGTCGCCCGGCGAGTCGATACCGCCCCACCTGCCGCGGATCGGTCGGATGCAGTCCGTCCACCAAGGTTCTCCCCCTCGCGCTCGCCCCCCACGGGATTACACACCACGGCATCCGCCCTGCCCAGCCGTTCACCCAACCTCAGGCGCGGCGCCGGGGGATGATCCGGCGGCTGGCCCACAGCACCGTGTGGGCGCGCAGTGTCAACGTCTCGCCCGAGACGAACTCCAGCCGCTTGCCGCCCGGCACCGTCACCATGTCGCTGACCGTGAACGCCTGGCCCCCGACCATGACCTGATCCCCGCGCAGCACCGAACGCGCGTCGATCTCCACGGCCACCAGCACCCCGACCACCATCACCTCACCGCCCTTCCAGGTGCAGCCGCACCCGCTCGGACAGTTCGGCCAGCCGCACCCGCAGCGCCTCCGTCGTGTCGTCGAACGGCACCGCCTCCTCCGGCTCCCGTTCCGCCGCCTCCTGCGGCTCCTTCTCCTCCTTCTCCTCCTTCACCGCCCGCACCTCCGCAGCGCGGCAGCCAGCCGCAGCGCGGTCTCCGCGTTGCAACGCCCCAGCTCCACCAGCGGGTACAGCGGGTCGATGCCGAGCGAGGGCAACGTGATCCCGCTGCCCGCCAGCGCCTCCCGCAGTTCGTGCGCGGCGCTCTCGGCGTCCGTGCGTCCATGGAGGATCGACACTGCCTCACACCCCTCTTCCGTGCCTATCTGTGATGACTTGCTCACAGCGTGGCGCGGGAGGCGCTACCGTGGACAGCCTTTGAACAGCGCACCTGCGCTGGCGCACGACCGAAAGCACCAGGCCCCACCAGCAAGGACGTACCGCTTCGAGCCGGGGGGTGCAAAAATCACACACATGGATGCCGCGCGGAGCTGGGCGAGCGAATCGCCGAAGCACGTCTCGCCGCCGGCTTGAGCCAGGGCTACCTGGCAGCACAGGTTGACTTGGAGCGCACCGTCGTCGTGCGCATAGAGGCCGGCGAGCGGCGCATTACGGCGCTCGAACTGTTCCGGCTGGCCGAGGCACTCGGTGTCCCCTTGGGGCATCTCGTCACCCGCCCGCCGGAAGCACTGGTCTCACGCCGCAGCGGACTGGCGGAGGAGGACGCGGACACGGCGTCTCGCGCGCGGTACCGCTTGGACGCCCGACTCGAAGAGCATGCCCGCCATGCCCAGTGGCTGACCGGTCACGGCTTTCTGATCCCGCCACACCCCGACGGATCGCCTCCAGCGGGCTACGGGCACGCAATGGCGTCGGGCCGCGCTTGCCGCATGGTCGCAGGGGGCCATCACCGCTCCCCGGGCGGTAGAGCTGCTCTATGGAGCCATCACGGAGAAGGACCTTCCCGGTCGGAACCTGGAGGACTGCCTGCCGTGAGACCGGCGACCCCATCGGGTCCATCGACACAGATTTTCGTCTGGGACGCCTCGCCGCTTCATACGGCGCGCAGGTCATTGAGAGCGTGGCCGGCAATGGCCTGACATGCTCCCAGGGTTGCTGAGCCGCTACGCGTTGTGCCACGGTGCCCGCATGGACCCCGCACAGTTCGATGCCTGCCAGGGGCCGGTACCCGCCCTGCCCATCGGGGACGCAGCCCGGCGACTGGATGCCATCGCCCGCTACGTGGCCCGGACGCGTGAGGAACTCGACCAGCGCGAACAGGACGGCGACCCCCCGGCCCTCGACGCGGAAAAAGCGCTGGCCTTCGCCCACGAGGCCAAGACGCTGTCGCTGACCGACGCCACCGGCGAGACCGTCGCGGTCGTCGTCTCGCCGGCCGTCCTCGAAGTCCTCGAAGACGCCCTCGGGCTGCTCCAGGGAGAACTGGACCGGCAGCGCGGCACCGCCGCACCCGTGACCACGCAGGAGTTGGAGGACCAGCTCCAGGGCCGGATGACGTCCTGAGCCAGGTCGTATGGGAGCGGGCCGCCAGGAACGCGCTGACCCGGTACCGCAAGGACGACCGGGACGGTGTCGACCAAGTACTCGACAGTGTCAACACGCTGCCGCGTAACCCCCGTCCCGATGGTGCGCTGGACTGCGGCGGCGGCAAGTACCGCATCCACGTCGGGCGCTACCGGGTCTGGTACACGATCAAGCAGCGCCAACCGGTCGTGATCGCCGTCGACCTGGTCGGCCGTGTCCGCTGAGGCGGCTGCCTCGCACACCGGCTCACATCCCTCTTTCGTGCCCTTGTGTGACTACTTGCTTACAGTGTGACGCGGGAGGCGCTACCGTGGACAGCCTTTGAACAGCGCACCTGCGCTGGCGCACGGAGGGGCAGTGAGGCCGTGGTCAACAAAAAGCCACTGAATCCCGGCGAGTCACCGGCCGCGTTCTGCGGCGCGCACATGCGCGCCAAGCGCGAGGAAGCCGGGCTGAGCCTTGAGCAGTTGGGGACACGGGTGTTCACGGGCGCCGGGTACCTGGCGCAGATCGAACGGGCGGAGCGGAAACTCCAGCCGGACCTGGCGCAGTTGCTCGACCGCGAGTTCGGCACGGACAGCTTCTTCAAGGACCTGGCCACGGCCATCAAGAAGGCGTCGCGGCTTGCCGAATACTTCGCCGACACGGCGGAGTTGGAGCAGATCGCCACCGCCATCCTCGAATACGCGCCGACACTCATCCCGGGGCTGCTGCAGACCGAGGCCTACGCACGGGCACTTATGGAGGCGGCCGACCCGCTCCGCCCACCTGAGAAGGTGGAGGAGATGGTCGCCGCCCGGCTGGAGCGTTCCCGGCGGTTCTTCGAGAAGGACCAGCCGCGCTTCTGGGTCGTGCTGCACGAGACGCTGATTCGCGCGGGCACCGGAGGGCCCGCGGCAGCGCACGCACAACTGTTGCACCTCGCCACCGCGGTGCGGGAGAAGAAGGTGGTCATCCAGATCTTCCCGCTGGCCTCCGCCATGCCGCCCCCGCTGAACCACATGATCACGTTTTTGACCTTCGAGGACGCCCCACCGATGGTGTACATCGAGAACGAATTCTCGGGTCGCCTGATCGACGATCCGGAGGTGCACGCCCGTTACCGCCGGTCCTACGATTGGCTCCGGGCGGCCGCCCTCTCCCCCGAGGCGTCCCTCACCCTGATCGAATCGCTAATCAAGGAGTACGAGGACCGATGAGCAAGCCCGAACTGCGGACCGCCGGTTGGCGCACCTCCAGCTACAGCAACGGTGACGGCGGCTCCTGCGTCGAGGTCGCGGACGGCATCCTCGACAGCGTCCCGGTCCGGGACACGAAGGACCGCACCGGCCCGGCGCTCTTCGTGCCCGCCACCGCCTGGCAGCCGTTCATCGACAGCCTGAAGGAGACCAACCCATCATGAACTGGCGTACCTCCAGCTACAGCAACGGTGACGGCGGCAACTGCGTCGAGGTCGCGGACGGCGTCCCCCACACCATCCCCGTCCGCGACACCAAGAACGCAAGCGGCCCGGCGCTGTTCATCCCCGCCACCGCCTGGCACCCCTTCATCAAGGCCGCCAAGTCCGGTCGGCTGAACGCCCGCTGACCTTCGGAACGTTTGCGAACGACCGCGCGCCGTTCACTGAGGTTGCACATGCCCGAGGATGACAAGAAGGGCTCCTCCGCCGCCCCACCGCAAGCCGGGCTCGTGAACTGGGAAGCGGCGGCGTTCACTCCGGAGGGCATCGCTCCGGAGTGGGTCGAGGCGGTCCGGGCCGTACCGCGTGCACGGTTCCTGCCGTCGCGGATATGGCCGTTCGACACAGCCTCCGGGCGGCACGTGTTCGTCGACCGTGATGTCGACCCGGTGCGCTGGCAGCGGGCGGCGGAGGCGAATGTGCCGGTCACGGTGCAGTGGGACGACGGCCGGCACGACGGCGAGGACGGCGGCGTGGTGCCGTCCTCCTCCGCCTCCATGCCGAGCCTGGTGCTGGAGATGCTGGCCGACCTCGGCGTCCGGCCGGGCATGACCGCGCTGGAGATCGGCACCGGGACCGGGTGGAACGCCGGGCTGCTGGCCCACCGGCTCGGCAGTGTCGCCGTCACGACCGTGGAGGTTGACGCGGGCGTCGCCGAACGGGCGCGGCGGGCGCTGAAAGACACCGGCCTCACCCCGCGCGTCGTCACGGGGGATGGTTCGGCGGGCTGGCGGTGGTGGGACCGGCGGGGCAGGCCGGGAGTCGGGCGTTTCGGGCTGACCGTCACCCGCGAACGCACCACGCCCTGGCTGGATTCCCCCGACCGGCCCGTTCCCGTCACGGCCGTGTAGTTCGGGCATGCGGCGAACTCCACGCTGCGGCACCGGAGTCCGGCCCACCCCATCCGGGTCACCTCAGCCGGAGGTGACCCCGCCGGGCCAGAGGTACTCGTCCGCGGGCACCGTTCCGTCGCGGAACCACGCCTGGAAGAAGCCGGTGAGGTCCTGTCCGGTGACCGTCTCGGCGAACGCCTCGAACTCGGGCCAGTCGGCGTAGTCGCCGCGCCGTTCCTGCGGCCACTGCCTGATCAGCTGGTGGAACGCCTCGTCGCCGACCTGCGCGCGGAGCGCGTGCAGGGCGAGCGGGCCCTTGGTGTACATGCCCATGCCCGGCGTTTCGCCGGGGCGGTAAAGCTCCGCCCAGAAGCCGGCGTTGTCCTGGTTGGCGATGACCTGCTCGCGGTAGCGGGCGTCGAGGTCGGCGCCGTCCTTGGTCTCGTCCCACAGCCAGGTGGCGTAGGAGGCGAAGCACTCGGCCAGACAGTTGTCCGCGGACCCGCGAGCCGCGACCGCGTTCCCGTACCACTGGTGGGCCTGCTCGTGGACGACGGTGCCGAGGTTCATGAACTGCTCGTTCCCGGCGCCGAGATACACCGGCCGGGTCTGCGGCGCGGTCGCCGGCGCGTCGTCGTTCACGTGCACGAAGACGTTGCCTGCCGCCTGCTGCGGATACGGGCCGAACGTGCCGGAGAGGAAGTCGAGGATCTCCGGCAGCCGGTCCGCCAGCGGTTTGGTGGTCTCCATCAGCTCCGGCGCGTACGCGTTGACGACCGGGGTCCCGTCGGCGAGCGCCGCACGTTCGATGGTGAACCGGTCGATCGACACGGCGATGCGGGCGGGGTCGACCGCGGGCTCCGTCCACTGGAACGTGGCCGTGCCGGACTCGCGGCGCACCGGTCCCTCCCGGCCGATCGAAACGACGCTCCAGCCGTCCGGCACGGTTGCCGTCAGGTGGAAGGCGGCCTTGTCGTGGGCGTCCTCGTGGGCCGTGAACCACGCGCTGGAACTTCCCAGGAACGCGGTGGCCCCGCCCGACGTGGTGGGGTGCCACCCGGCCCCTGGCGTCCCGTCGTACTCGACCCGCACCTGGAACTCGGCGCCGCGCCCGATCGCCGTCGCCGGCACGATGACGAGATCCTTCGCGCCGTCCTGGGCGAAGGACGTCACCGCCTCCCCGTCGACCGTGACCGAACGGACCGTCAACTCGCTGAGGTGCAGCGTGAAACGGTCCAGCTCCGCGGTCGCCGTGGCGGTGACCACCGTGACGCCCCGGAGCAGTTGGGTGTCCGGCTGATAGTCCACCGTGACGTCGTAGTCGGTGACATCGAGGCTCCCACTGCTTGCCGCCGCCCCGGAAACACCGACACCGGTACCGGCGCTCGTGCCGACCAGCACGGCCGCGAGCAGCAGGCACCGGCGGAATCGTCTGCCTTGAATGAGATCCATGCCCGGAATTCTCGACGGAGAAGGCCCAACCGAATGTGCGCATCGCATGACAGACCCCGCAGCCGCGCGCTCTGCCACGCGCCCCCGCACCACCATTACCGTGATGGCCCGGCTCGCACGGAGAGAACGGAGAGAGGGCACATGGCTGGTCAGCATGGTGGCGGCGACGACGAGAAGAAGAAGTAGCGGGGTGGGTCCGGTGGGGCCGGGCTGGACCGCGGCGGTGCGACGCGACAGCGTCGGCCCGGACGTCGTCGTGCGGCGGGCCGGGCGGCGGCGGTTGTGGGACGAGTTGGTCGCCGCCCACGCCTGGTGGCGCGCGGAAGGTGAGCCGGGCATCGAGGACTTCGGCCTGACGGTCACGGCCCGGGGGCGGACGACGGCGTGGCCGCGCTCGCCGGACCGGCCGGTGCCCGTGCGGTGGAGCCCTGAAAGGAGGGCAGCGGGAACGTTGAGCCGAAAAGCGGACATAGACCAGCGGACATAGCCAAGCGGACATAGCCAAACGGACATAGACCAGCGGGCATAACCCTGCCCAAGAAACTCCGTTGTCGGGTCGTGAGGCGGGCTGATACGAAGGTGCAGTGACGTCACTGGATGCACTCGTCAGGCCTGATAAGTACCCGCGTGCGGCGACGTACGACCCGCAGTGGATGGTCGACAACTGTATGGGGCCAAACCCACTATGGCTGCTCGAAGACCTCAGCCGGGACTGCACCTTCCGGCCCGGAATGAAGGTTCTCGATCTCGGGTGCGGACTGGGTATGACCTCGGTCTTCCTGGCGCGCGAGTACGGTGTCGAAGTGTGGGCCTCGGAGTTGTGGGTCCCGGCCGAGGAAAACGCCGCGCGATTCGATCAGGCAGGCGTCGGCGACCAGGTCCACGCCGTGCGTGCCGAAGCGCATGACTTGCCGTTCGAATCGGAACAATTCGATGCGATCCTGGCGGTGGGCAGCTATCACTACTTCGGTACTGACGATCTCTACGTCGGCTACATCGGCAAGTTCCTCAAGACAGGCGGTCAGCTGTCGATCGCCGTGCCGTCACTGCACCGCGAATTGCGCGAGCTCGGTGGTGCCCCGGCGCATCTGCGATCCGGGGCGGGGTGGGAGGTCCTGTCCTTTCACACGCCCGAGTGGTGGCGCTTCCAGTGGGAACAGACCGGACTGTTCCAGGTCACCGCAAGCCGGGCGCAACCCGATGGTTGGCTCGACTGGAAGCTGTGGTGCGAGGCCTGCGCCGAACATTCCCCCAACGAGGTCGTCAGACAAGGATCTCGTGCCACGATCCCCATGCTCGACACCGACGGTGGCGAACTTCTGACTTTCGCGCTCGTCACTGGTCAGAAAAACGGACCTTCGGCGTGATTCCTCGCGTCAGTGACCGGTGTCCTTGCCGTCCGGGACGGACGCCGGCTGATGGACGACCTGCGCGGCAACAAGCCGGCGCTCGGTGACAAGCCGCGGGCCATCCCGGACGGGCGGCCTTCGAGACCTACGAAGCACTACCGTCACGTCACCCGGATGTGCACGGTCGAGCACCTGCCCAGCGGCTACGGCCCAACCGCGCACCGATCCCAGGAGCGCGTCAGCGGCACGACCGGCGCGGACACGACCTCGCAGGCCAGGGGTCAGCCGGGCTCCGACTCCGGCACCGCGGCGCCCGCGGACAGCCGCCCGGCGACGAACCCGGCCGCGGTGAGCCCGGCGATGGCCAGCAGGCTGCTGACGAGGAACGGGTCGACGCCGCCCCAACCGGGCGTGAACCCGATGCCGACGTAGATCGTGACTCCGGTGGCACCGCCCAGCTGGTCGGCGGCTCGCTGGACGCCGGAGGCGATGCCGGCGTCGTCTTCCGTCACGCCGGACACGGCGGCGTACTGGAGCCCGACGATCCCGAAGCCCATCCCCGCGGCGGTGAGAATCATCGCGGGGATCATCGCAGGACCGGCCGCGCCGAGGGCGGCGACCAGCGCGATGGCGGCCATCGCCAGCACGGTGAAGCCGATGCCGATCAGGACACAGACCCGCGCTCCCCACCGGCCGAGCAGCCGGGGCACCAGCACGGAGGCCGCCACCAGGGACACCGCCAGCGGCAGCATCGTCAGGCCCGCTTCGAGCGGGCCTGCGCCCCGCCGGTCCTGGAGGTAGTAGGTGAACAGCAGGAACGAGGTGGACAGTGCCGCGCTCAGCAGAGCGGTGGCAAGGTTGGCCAGGACGCGCGGCCGGTTGCGGAAGAACCGCAGCGGCACGAGCGGGTTCCGCGAACGGCGCTCGGCCCCGATGAACAGGGCCGCGGCCGCTATCGCGCCGACCAGCGCCACCGGCGGGAGCCACGGCAGCGTGCTGTCCTTCTCCCCCGCCTCGACGACCCCGAGGGTGAACAGCAGCGGAGCCGCGGTCAGCAGGAACGAACCGGGCAGATCAAGCGGCGTTCGCTCGGCGGGCCGAACGCTCGGCACGAGGAAGACCACCGCCGCCAGCACGGCCAGGATGAAAGGCACGGACACCAGGAAGATCCACCGCCATCCGAACAGCTCGGTGATGATCCCGGAGAACACGAACCCGAGAACGAGGCCGCAACTCGCGACGGCCGCCCACACGCTGAGCGCCCGCGACCTGCGCGGCCCCTCGGGGAACATGAGCACGATCACCGCCATCGCCGCCGGCAGCGCGATCGCCTCACCGGCACCTTGCAGCAGCCGCGCCGCCACCAGCAGGGGGAACGACGGCGCCAGCCCGGCCAGCAGCGACGCGGCGCCGAAGAGGGCCGTGCCGAGCAGCAGGATGCGGCGCCTGCCGAGCACGTCGCCCAGCCGGCCGCCGAGCATCAGCAGCCCGCCACCGGTGATCGTGTAGCCGACCACGACCCAGGTCAGCGCGTGACCGCCGACGCCGAAGTCGGCGCCGATCGAGGGCAGCGCGATATTGACCACGGTCACGTCGACCGCGATGAAAAATTGCAGCATGGCCATGCTGCACAGCACCAGCCACGCACGCACCGGGGACGATTCCTCCCGGCGCGCAGAAACAATGCCTGAAAACACCAAGTGCTCCGTTGCTCAGAACGAGTTCCGAGCAGCACGAACGTGCCGCTCCGGTTCAACCGGGAAGCGACGAAACGTTCAACAAAGGTGAGACGAACGCCCCGCCGCTAGCGGAGCGTCCTCGTCACCGCGGCAGCAGCGGCCGCGCACGAAGCAGCAGACATGCCACCGATGCTATCGGAGCAGGAACAGGCCGCCGTCCGGGTCCCCCGGGGTGCTACGGGCGCGACAGCAGAGTGCCGGGGTCGACCTCGACCGCGGCCACACCAGAGGAGAACCGCACCATGAACGACCCCATCACCGCATCGGCCGCCGGTACCTGGCGGCTCGGTGAGCTGACCGTGAACCGGATCGGGCTCGGGGCGATGCGCCTCACCGGCAGCGCCGCGTTCGACCTGGGCGCGCCGAGCGACCGGGACGTGTCCCGCCGGGTGCTGCGCCGCGCGCTCGAACTCGGCGTCAACCACATCGACACCGCGTCGTTCTACTTCTCCCGGCTGCGCTCGGCCAACGAGCTGATCAACTCGGCGCTGTCCCCGTACCCGGCGGATCTGGTGATCGTCACCAAGGTCGGGCCCGGCAGGGACCCGTCGGGGCAGTGGTACACGGCCCGGCCGGAGCAGCTGCGCGGCCAGGTGGAGGAGAACCTGCGCCAGCTCGGCCGTGACCACCTCGACGTCGTCAACCTGCGCAGGATGCCGTCCCAGTCGTCGATCGCCGAACACTTCGGTGCCCTCGCCGAGCTGCGCGACGCCGGGCTGATCCGGCACCTGGGGGTTTCCAACGTCACGGCCGCGCAGCTGGCGGAGGCACGGGCCGTCGCCCCCGTGGTGTGCGTGCAGAACCAGTTCCACGTCGACGCCGACGCCGGGGCCGGGTCCGGCGACGACGTGCTGGAGCGCTGCCGCGAACACGGCATCGCGTTCGTGCCCTACTTCGCCATCGCCGGCACGGGCCGTGAGCAGGGCGCCGCCGCCAGGACGGCGGAGAACGCCCAGGTACTGGCCGTCGCCGCCGCGCACGGCGCGTCCGCGGCCCAGGTGCGACTGGCGTGGACGCTGCGACTGGGCCCGCACGTGCTGGCGATCCCGGGCACGGGCGACCCCGCCCACCTTGAGGACAACGTCGCCGCCGGTGCCCTGCGCCTGACCGGCGCGGACATGGACCTGCTCACCGCGCGGGCCTGACCGGCGTCAGGCGGCGCGGCGCGGGCGTGGGCGGCGGCGGCGCGGGGCGCCGCCGCCCGGCGAGCGGTGGGCCGCGCGCCCGGTGGCGCGCGGCTGCGCCGCGGCGGGCCGCGGCGCTTCGGGGGTGACCGGCACGCCGGACGGGGCGCGGGCCCCGGTGATGCGGGCCAGCTCGGCGTCCTCGGGCCCGCGCACCTTGCTGCTGTGCGGGGTGACGCCCGCGTCCCGCATCAGCCGTGCCGTGTCGCCGCGCTGGCTGGGCACGACGAGGGTGACGACGCGCCCCGAGGCCCCGGCGCGCGCGGTCCGGCCGCCGCGGTGCAGGTAGTCCTTGGGGTCGGTGGGCGGGTCGACGTTGACGACGAGGTCGACGTCGTCGACGTGGATGCCGCGGGCGGCGACGTTGGTGGCCACCAGCACGGTGAGGTCACCCGCCTTGAACGCGTCCAGCGAACGGGTGCGCTGCGCCTGCGACTTGCCGCCGTGCAGGGCCGCCGCGCGGACCCCGCCCGCGAGCAGGTTCTTGGCGAGGCGGTTGGCGGCGTGCTTGGTGCGGAGGAACATGATGACCCGGCCGCGGCGTGCGGCGATCCGCAGCACGAGGGCGGCCTTGTCGCCCTCCGCGATGTGCAGCAGGTGGTGTTCCAGCGTGGTGACGGCCGCCGCGGGCGGGTCGACGGAGTGCAGGACCGGATCGTCGAGGAACTGGCGCGTCAGCCGTTCCACGTTGCGGTCGAGGGTCGCGGAGAACAGCATGCGCTGACCGTCGCCGGGCACCTGCCGCAGCAGCCGGGTGACCTGCGGCAGGAAGCCCATGTCGGACATCTGGTCCGCCTCGTCGAGCACGGTGATGCGCACCCGGTCGAGCGCGCAGTCCCCGCGTTCGATCAGGTCGTTGAGCCGCCCCGGGGTGGCGACGAGCACGTCGGCGCCGTCGCGCAGCGCCTTGGCCTGCCGGCCGATCGCCAGACCGCCGACGACGGTGGCCATCCGCAGGTGCACGGCGCGGGCGTAGGGCCGCAGCGCCTCGGTGACCTGCTGGGCCAGCTCCCGGGTGGGAACGAGGACGAGGGCGAGCGGCCGGCGGGCCTCCGCCTTGCTGCCTGCCGTGTTGGCCAGGAGGGGAAGGCCGAAGGCGAGGGTCTTGCCGGAGCCGGTCCTGCCGCGGCCGAGTATGTCGCGCCCGGCCAGCGCGTCGGGAACGGCGGCGGCCTGGACGGGGAACGGAACGGTGATGCGCTGGTGCGCCAGCTCGGCGCACAGGACCGCCGGAAGGCCGATGGCCTCGAACGACGGCGCGGCGGCGGGGGGCTGGGCTGCGGCTGCGGCTGCGGTTGTGGGGGCGGGAGCGCTGCGGTGTGCGGCGGTGGGCCGACGGCGCGAGCGCGCTTGTGCGTGAGCGACCACGGGGGGTGCCTTCCTCGGGGGTACCGGCGGACATTCCGCCGGCCGGTGGTGAGGAACGGTGCACGGTCCCGCGGGCTCCGAGCTGTGCTGTCGTTCCCTGCCGGGGCGGCGCGGGCCCGGCTCCGCACCGGGCGGGTGCGGGGCCGGGCCGAGCGCTGCCCGGTGATCAGGCGGGAACGATGTTCTCGGCCTGGGGGCCCTTCTGACCCTGGGTGACGTCGAAGGTCACCCGCTGGCCTTCCTGAAGCTCACGGAAGCCCTGCGTGGCAATGTTCGAGTAGTGGGCGAAGACGTCGGCGCCGCCACCATCCTGCTGGATGAAGCCGAAGCCCTTCTCCGCGTTGAACCACTTCACGGTGCCACTGGCCATGTCGATCTCCTTCGATGGGACGAGAGAAACGGAATCCACACGGTGCGGACTCCGTGGTTACGGAAATGAGCCCATCCGGAAAAGACCGGTAAAAAATACAAAAGCGCCCGTCGGTCACTACCGCCAGGCGCACATAAGAATTTCATGGGTACCAAAACTGCAACTGCACCCAGCCTAACACACCCCGGGACGCGGAAGCCGCGGGGTGTGTCGCGGGGTGTGTCGCGGGCGGCGGCGGGCCGGTCAGCGGGCGTGGGCCCGCAGGTGGAGACCGTTCGGCGCCATCACGATGCGCGGCCGGGGCCGCGCCCCGCTGCCCGGCACCGGCCGCAGGTCCCAGCGGCCGGCGAGCGCGGAGACGGCGATGACGGCCTCCTGCACGGCGAAGCGCGCGCCGATACAGATGCGGGCCCCGGCGCCGAACGGCACGTAGCCGGGGTAGGGCACGAGAGCCGAGCGCTCGCTCCAGCGGTCGGGGTCGAACCGTTCCGGCTCGGGGAAGACCGCCGGATCGTGGTGGAGCTGGTAGGGGCTGACGTAGAACTCCGTCCCCGCCGGGAAGCGGTGGCCGCCGAGGTCCACCTCCCGGGTGGCGCTCCTGGCGATGATCCAGGTCGGCGAGTGGTGACGCAGCGTCTCGGCGAACATCGCCTGGGTGAACGGGAGCCGCGGCACATCCTGGGCGGTGGCGGTCCTGCCGCCCAGGACGGCGTCCAGCTCCTCGTGCAGACGTCTTCGCAGCGCGGGCTCCTCGGCCACGCGGTGGAAGAACCACGCCAGCACGCTGGCCGTGGTCTCCGTGCCGGCGGCGAGGAAGGTGACCACCTGGTGGCGGAGCTCCTCGTCGGTGAACGGCGCCTCCCCGCTGTCGCCGCCCGCCATCAGCGCGTTCAGCAGCCCGCCGCCGCCGGGGTCGGCGCGGGCCGCCGCCACGGCGTGCGCGCAGGTGGCGTCCGCCGCCGCCACCGCGGCGGCGAAGCGGCGGGCCGAGGGGAGCGGGAGGTTACGCGCCCACTCGGGCAGCACCATGTGCCGGAACACCTCGCCGTCCAGCAGGCCGTTGAACACGCTGATCATCTCGTCGACGCTGGCGAGGTCGAAGCTGGTCAGCAGGGAGCGGATGGTCACGCGCTGGGTCAGCTCGTTCATCGCGGGGACGAAGTCCACCGTCTCGCCGTCGTGCCAGGACCGCGTCAGCCGTTCGGCCTCCTCGGCCATCACCCGGTCGGCCTCGCCGATCCGCTCCCGCGTGAACGCGGACTGCATCAGCCGGCGCTGCCTGCGGTGCTCGGAGACGGGGCAGGTGAGCAGCCCGTTCCCCAGCACCGCGCGGGCCTGCTCGGCCACCTGGCCGCCCTTGTCGAAGTCCTGGACGTTGGTCAGGACGGAGTGCGCCAGCTTCGGATCGGCGACCAGATAGCCGCGGCGGCCCCGCAGCTTGAGTTCCAGCACGCCCGCGCGCTCGGTGCACTGCCGCAGGAAGCCGAGCGGGTCCCGCCAGAGTGCGGCGGTGTGGCCCAGCACGGGTACGGCGCCGGGCGCCACGGGTACGGTCGAAGGCTCGGACACAGGCATGGTTCCCCCGTACGGTTGGCCGGGCGTACGCGGGGCGCCGGCGGCGCTCCGCGGCTCACGGGTCGGTCGGGCATCGCTCGGGTCGGTCGGGCATCGCTCAGGAACCCCGCGGTCACCGGGGCTCGCACACCTGAGCGATGAGGCGTCATGCTATGCGGGCACCGTTCGGTCAACCAGGGACGCGTTCAAGGGCGTTGGGCTCCGCCGCGGTCGGCGGCCAGGGCCGGGCGGCCCGGCCGCGCCCGTTCGCGGTGCGGGGTGCGCACGGGCCGGTGACGGCGGCGCACTGCTGGTCGGGGGCCCCTTTCCGCGCCGGAGGCGCACACCGGAACGCACGCCGGAACGCGCGGTGCGGCGGGGGCGCGAGCGGCGTCGCACGCACCGGCCGCGGGGGCGCGGCGAACGCGGCGGAAGCGGCAGCAGTTGAACGGGGCGCCGTTCCGTGAGGTCCGTTAATGATTTGCCCCGGCCGCCGGGACCGGCCTAGGCTCCCGTGCTTCCCCTCCCACCGAGCCAGGGCCCGGTGGGAGCCGGCCGGACGGCAACCGGCCGGCGAGACCTCTCCGCCGACTCGCACCACCACCGGAGGCTTCGCCGTGCCCGCCCGTTCCCCGCTGGATACCGAACGTGATCACCTCGCCGCCTCGCGTGCCGCGCTGAGCGCCATGCGGGCCGACGCCGAGTCGCTCGACCTGACCGGCGTCGCCCCGAACTGGGTCAGCGCCGAAGTGCTGCGCGGCGACATCGCGGTGCGCATCAAGTCCCTGGCCGACCTGGCGCACACGCCGCTGTTCTTCGGTCGGCTCGACTACCTGCACGCGCTCGACGAGGACGACGAGAGCGGCAACCGCTTCTACATCGGGCGCCGCCACGTGCACGACGCGGACGGCGACCCCATGGTCATCGACTGGCGGGCACCGGTGTCGCAGCCGTTCTACCGCGCGACGAAACGGGACCCGCAGGACATCGCGCTGCGGCGCCGGTTCGGCTACGACGGCGGGGAGCTGACCGCCTACGAGGACGAGCACCTGTCCGACCTGGAGGAGGCCGAGAAGAGCAGCGCACTGCTCCAGCGCGAGATCGAACGGCCGCGCGTCGGACCGATGCGGGACATCGTCGCGACCATCCAGCCGGAGCAGGACGAGATCGTCCGCGCCCCGCTGTCCGGGTCCGTCTGCGTGCAGGGCGCGCCCGGCACCGGGAAGACGGCCGTCGGGCTGCACCGGGTGGCGTACCTCCTGTACAGCCACCGGGAACGGCTCGCGCGCAGCGGCACGCTCGTGGTCGGTCCGAACCGGTCGTTCCTGCGCTACATCGAGCAGGTGCTGCCCGCGCTCGGCGAGATGGAGGTGAAGCAGGCCACCGTGGACGAGCTGGTCGCGCACGTGGAGGTGCGCGGCACCGACCCGGCGACGGCGGCGGGCATCAAGGGCGACGCGCGGATGGCCGAGGTGCTGCGGCGGGCCGTTCGGTCCGGGCTGCGGATGCCGTCCGAGCCGGTCGTCGTGGTGCGCGGCTCGCGGCGCTGGCGCGTTCCGGTGTACGAACTGGAGGAGATCGTCCGCGAGTTGCAGTCCCGCGACATGCGGTACGGCTCGGCCCGCGAGGCGCTGCCGCAGCGCATCGCGCACGCGGTGCTGGTGCAGATGGAACGGGCGGGCGAGGCGCCGGACGACCGGGTGCAGAACGCGGTGGCCCGCACCCCCGCGGTCAAGGCGGCCGTGAAGGAGTGCTGGCCGCAGGTCGACCCGGCCAAGCTGGTGCTGCGGCTCCTCTCGGACGCGGACTTCCTCGCCGAGCAGGCCGACGGAATCCTCGACCCGGAGGAGCAGAAGGCCGTGCTGTGGGCGAAGCCGCCGCGCGGCGTTAAGTCGGCGCGCTGGTCCCCGGCCGACGCCGTGCTGATCGACGAGGCGCGGGACCTGGTGGAGCGCACCGGCTCGCTCGGGCACGTCGTACTCGACGAGGCGCAGGACCTCTCGCCGATGCAGTACCGGGCGGTCGGCCGCCGGTGCAGCACCGGTTCCGTGACGATCCTGGGCGACATCGCGCAGGGCACCACCCCGTGGGCCACGCCGAGCTGGGCGGCGGCGCTCGCGCACCTCGGCAAGCCGGAGGCGGCGGTGGAGGAGCTGACGCAGGGCTTCCGCGTGCCGCGGAAGGTCATCGCGTACGCCTCGCGGCTGCTGCCCGCCATCGCGCCGGAACTGTCCGAGGCCACCTCGATCCGCGACTCCCCCGGCTCGCTCGACGTGCGGACCGTTCCGGCCGGGGAGCTGGCCGGCGCGGTGGCCGCGGCCTGCGCGCGGGCCCTGGAGCACGAGGGCTCGGTCGGCCTGATCGCGGCCGACGCCCGCGTTCCCGTGCTGGCGCGGGCCCTGGCCGACGCCGGCCTCGCCCACCTGACGCCCGGCGAGGAGACCTCCGCCGAGGCCCGGCTGACGCTGGTGCCCGCCTCGCTCGCCAAGGGCCTCGAATACGACTACGTGGTGCTGGACGAACCGGCGGCCGTGGTGGACGGCGAGCCGGACGAACGCACCGGCCTGCGCCGCCTGTACGTGGCCCTGACCAGGGCGGTCTCCGGCCTGGCGATCGTGCACGCGACCGAGCTGCCCGAGCCGCTGCGCGCACCGCCGCGCTCCTGGTGACAATGCTGGTGACAATGGCGGCATGGCATCGGAACCGACCGGGCGCGAGCCGCTGCTCGCGCCGCGGGTGCAGGAGGAACTGCTGGCGCGCTGGGACGAGCCGCACCGGCACTACCACACGACGGCACACCTGCGGGACGTGCTGGAACGGCTGACGCCGCTGCGGGAGTACGCGGACGATCCGGCGGCCGTGGTGCTCGCGGCCTGGTTCCACGACGCGGTGTACGACCCGCGGGCGGCGGACAACGAGGAGCAGTCGGCACGCCTCGCGGAACGGCTGCTGGCCGGCGACCCGCGCGGCGGCGAGGTGGCCAGGCTGGTGCGGCTGACCGCGGACCACGATCCGGCGGACGGCGACGCGAACGGCGCCGCGCTGTGCGACGCCGACCTCGGCGTCCTGGCCGGCGCGCCGGCCGCGTACGCGGCGTACGCCGCGGCCGTGCGGCAGGAGTACGGCTTCGTGGCCGACGACGCGTTCCGCGCGGGCCGCGCCGACGTGCTGCGCCGCCTGCTGGCGCTGCCCCGCCTGTTCCGCACCCCGCACGGCCGGGCGCACTGGGAGGCCACGGCCAGATTCAACCTGCACACCGAACTCGACCTGCTGACCGCCTACGGTGTGTAGGCGGTGCTCGGTGCCGCGGCGCGCCGTTCGCCGGTCGCGATCACGCGGGCGGGGCGCGTGCCGCGCGACTGGAGCCAGGCGCCGGCCAGCGCCCCGAGCACGAGCAGCGCGCCGAGCCACGCGGTCCAGGCGTAGCCGAGCCCGCCGCTGATGACCAGGCCGCCAGCCCAAGGACCCACGGTGTTCCCGGTGTTGAACGAGGAGGTGGCGGTGGCCCCGGCCAGGGTCGGGGCGCCGGACGCGACGTCGAAGATGCGGGCGTTCAGGCCGGGCGCGCACAGGAACGCGGCCACGCCGAGCAGCGCCGACAGCAGGACGACGGCGACCGCGTGCTGCGCGGTCATGGCGACCAGCGCGAGCACCACGACCGCCGCGGTGAGCCCGCTGTAGAGCGTGCCGAACATGTGCGCGTCGGCGAGCCGGCCGCCGAGTGCCGTTCCGATGAGCGCGCCGACGCCGTAGAGCACCAGCACCACGGGCACCCAGCCCTCGCCGAGGCCGGTGACGTCGGTCAGGAGCGGCGCGAGGTAGGAGAAGAAGCAGAACGTGCCGGCCGCGAACAGCGCGGTCGTGGCCATCGCGAGCCACACCTGCGGATTGCGGTAGACGCGCAGCTCGGTGCGCAGGGCGGGCCGTTCGGCGGCGTCGTCCCTGGGCGAGGTGCGGGGCACGAAGAGCAGGACGCCGACCAGGCCGACGACGGTCATCAGCGCCACCGCCCAGAACGCGGACCGCCAGCCGAGGCTCTGCCCCAGCGCCGCGCCGCCGGGCACGCCCGCGATGTTCGCGATGCTCAGCCCGCCGATCATCACCGCCATGGTGCGCGCGCGGGCGTGCGCAGGCACCAGGGAGATCGCGACGGCAGCGCCCACGGCCCAGAATCCGGCGCACGCCAGCGCGCTCACCACCCGGCAGACGAAGAGCACCGCGTATCCGGGCGCGAGCGCCCCCACCACGTGCCCCACGGCGAAGACGGCGAGCAGCCCGACGAGCGTCGTGCGCCGCGGCAGCCGCTGCGTCGCCGCGGCCAGCACCGGGGCGCCGACGACCATGCCGATGGCGAAGGCCGATATCAGTAGCCCCGCGCTGGGTATGGAGACGTCCAGATCGTCGGCGACCTCGGGCAGCAGCCCGGACAGCATGAATTCCGAGGTGCCAAGTGCGAAAATCGCCGCGCCGATGACGTACACGGCGAGGGGCAGGCGGGCGGGCGGTGCGGTCGACCCGGTCGGGGTCGTGGGATGAGCGGACACGCGTCGGACAACGGACACGGCGCCCGGCCTCATTCCCCGGTGCTCCTGCCGGCCCGTGCCCACATCCGTTCCTCGAAGGCGCGGACGGCCACGGACGACCACCGACGGCCACGGTGCGGGACGCGGTGCGGGACGCGGGCGAAGGCGTGGCCGGTCAGGGGAGGAGCTGGACGTACCCGTCGGTTCCGTGCACGCGGATTCGCTGTCCGTCCCGGATCAGCCGGGTGGCCTGATCCACGCCCACGACGGCGGGCAGGCCGTACTCCCGGGCGATCACCGCGCCATGGGTCATCAGGCCGCCCACCTCCGTCACCAGGCCGGCGACTCCGACGAAAAGCGGCGACCAGCCCGGGTCGGTGAAGGCTGTGACCAGGATGTCGCCCGCTTCGAGGTCGGCGTCCGCCATATCGAGGACGACCCGGGCCCTGCCCTCCACGGTCCCGGCGGAAACCGGCAGGCCGATCAGGGCGCCGGCCGGCACGTCGTCACGCCGGTACGCCCCCGTGATGGCCTCGCCATCCGATGTGAGCACCCGGGGCGGCGTGAGCGCGTGGTACGACCGGAACGCTTCCTTGCGCTGCCGGATGAGCTGGGCGTCCGCCTGGTTCGAGCGGGCGACGTCGTGGAGTTCGTGGAAGGTGAGGTAGAAGATGTCCTCCTTCTCGTGAAGCACGCCCGCCCGCACCAGGCGCCCGGCCTCATCGAGCAGGGCCCGCTTGTAGACGGAATAACGGCTGACGATGCCGTACTTCGGGTACTCCCGGTAGCCGATGAACGCTCTGACCTGGTCGATCATCCGCTTGGCCGCGTCGGCCTTCCAGTCTCCGTCCGGCAGGGCACGCAAGCGGGAGCGCACGTCCCGTTCCTTCTCCCGCGCCTTCTGCCGCCCTTGTTCGAAACGCCGCTCGGCGGCGCCCGGCTCGGAGTTCCTGACATGGTCGAGAATCACGGGCACGAGGGTGGTGGGGCGCTCGTGCCAGCGCGGCCTCGTGATGTCGATCTCGCCGACGCAGCGCATGCCGTACCGGTCGAGGTAGTCCTCGATGGCGTCGCGCGCTTCGGTCCCACCGGGGAGCTTCGCCAGCTCGTCCAGGAAGTCGTCGTTCCCGACGCCCGCCAGGAACGCCACCACCTCCGGCTTCGAGCGGATCACGTCCGCGACGTCGAGCAGCGCGAGACCCATCTCCGACGTGACGTTGCCCGGGGCGGACAGGGTGAGGGTGTCGGCCGCGTTCTTCTCGCCCAGCCACTCGTACAGCTTGTCGTTGAGCCACCACGTGGCCTCCATCCCCGCCATGATCGCCCGAAAGCTCAGCGGATCACCGAGGACCCGCTTGTGCTCCTCGAAGGCCCCCAGCAGGAAGTCGAAAAGCGCCGGTCCGCTCTTCGTCCGGATGTCGCGCTCCAGGGCCGCGACGGAAGCCCGGCTGCGCTCGATCAGCTCGGCGACGATGGCCGGATCGGGCTCGCCCGGGGCGGACGCACCGCCGGCCCGCGGCCCACCGGGACCCGGGTCGGGTTCCGGGAGCAGCGGAACGAAATCCTCGCGGTCGAGAACGGTTTCCAGCGCGTCCCTGATCCGCGGGTCTTCTCGTCCCGTGATGCCGAGAAGGGCGGCGCGGCCCGCGGGCGAGGCCAGGTTCGAGGTGGCGTCGACGAACAGCCTCCCGCCGGCCTCGTGCATCGGCACCATGGCCGTCAGCTGCCACATGGAGAACCCCAGGGGCTTCATGGGGTCGGTCATCATCTGCTGATGGCCGACGGAGACGAAGACGTGATTCTCCCGGTCGCCGGTCGCCGGAATGGGGAACAGCGTCGTGATCGGCCGGCTCTGGACGATCCGGAAGTCGTCGTCGGCCAGGCACCATTCGATGTCCTGCGGGCAGCCGAAGTGCGCTTCGATCCGCCGCCCGAGCCGCACGAGACGAACGGCCTGCGCGTCCGTCAGCGCCGGCTCTTCCTGCCGCCGCGGGGGGATCGCCACTTCCCGCGTACCGCCACCGGGCCCGGAGGGCTGAACGGCACGCTGTTTCGCGGCGATGGTCCTGGCGACGACTTCGCCGTGCCGCACCTTGAAGCTGTCCGGGTTCACCAGTCCCGACACCAGTGCCTCCCCGAGGCCGAAGCCGGCGTCCACGACCGCGACCTTCCGGTTGCCCGTGACGGGGTCGGCCGTGAACAGGACACCGGCCGCATGCGGGAAGACCATCTGCTGCACGACCACGGCCATGTGGACCGCACGGTGGTCGATGCCCTGCTGCCGGCGGTAGGTCACGGCCCGCTCGGTGAACAGCGAGGCCCAGCACCGGCTGACGTGCCGGAGGACGGCCGCGGGGCCAACGACGTTCAGGTACGTGTCCTGCTGTCCGGCGAAGGAGGCCGTGGGCAGGTCCTCCGCCGTCGCGCTGGATCGGACGGCGCAGGCGGCTTGCTCGCCGAGCGGGGCGAGTGCGCGGGTGATCGCCGCCGCGAGATCGCCCGGGATGGCAATCTCTTCGATGGTCAGGCGAAGCTGCGCGCTGAGCGTGCGGATCGCCTCCCGGTCGTCCGGGTCCACGCGAGACAGCTGGTCGAGCCGGTCGTCGACCGACGGCGCTCCGGCCATGATCCGGCGGAAGGCGTCCGTCGTCACGCAGAAGCCACCGGGCACGCGGATGCCTTCGATCCGCGACAGCCCGCCCAGGTGCGCGCCCTTGCCCCCGACGAGCGCGACCTGCTTCTCGTCGACCTCTTGGAGATCCAGCACGTACTGCTCACTCATGGCGATACCTCCGGGGCAGCCGTGCCGCCGAACAACGACACACGCACGTCATGCCCTCTGTTTCCGCAGGTTGTGGCTTTGGGCGACGATTCTGCGCGGTAACGGGGGCCTTGCGGCAAGTCCCCCGGTGCGCTATACGTTGAGAGAGGCAAGGAGAGAGACGTTCTCCTTGCCTTTGTCTTTTGGCGTTGTTCCGACGCGCCCGGTGCTCTCGTTACTCCCGGTCCCCCGTCGTCCGCGGCCGGAACAGGTGCCGGTGGGCCAGCGTCCAGGCGACCCGGTCGTCCAGTTCCCGCAGGTGCCCCTCCGCCGCCCACGTGGCCTGCGGCTCGTGGCCGGCCGCCGCGAGGCGCCGCACCACCTCGGTCGTCTCCCGCTGGGCACGCGCGACCGCGTCCACCATGCCGTCGGCCGAGGGCAGGCCGTAGGCGGCGCAGAAGTGCGCGATGCGGCGCGGCCGGTCGGGCGGGCCCGGGTGGGCGAGCCACCGCACGGCCTCGGCGTCGTCGCGGAACGGGGCGGCGTACTCCAGGGCGTACGCCACGTCGTGGCGCGCCGGCGCGGGGCGGGCGTGGTCCCAGTCGATGAGCCCGACGGGACGCCCTTCGCGCCAGACCACGTTCCAGGGACCGAAGTCGCCGTGGCAGACGATGTCACCGGCACCGGGCTCGAAGGGCCGCGGCCCCGCGGACCACACCGCGCCGGGCGGCGGTGTGAAATCCGCCACCGCCTCGTGGTAGTCGCGCAGCAGCCGGGCGAACGCGGCCAGGCCCGCGTCGTCGACGATCCTCGCCCACCCGGCCGGCCCCGCCTCGCCCTCGATATGGGTGAGGACCTCGCGGCCCCGCTCGTCGAAACCGAGCGGCCGCGGGGCGTACGGGAAGCCGGCCGCGGCCAGGTGGGCCAGCAGCGCGTGCACGGTCGGCGTCCACGGCGCGGCGGGCCTGCGGACGGTGTCCCCGATCCGCACGACCCGCCGGTGCGGGCCGTTCTGCAGTACCTCGCCCCCGCCGTCGCCCCCGCTGTCGTCCGTCGTCCCGGTCATCCGCGCATGCTGGCAGCCGCCGTCTCCGGCCGCCAACCGGTTATCGGCTCGCCGGAACGACGCGGTAGTCGAGGCGGAAGACGAGGTTGTGCAGGTCGGCCGCGAGGATGGCGCGCAGGGTCGGGAGTTCGGCGGCGGCCTGCTCCGCGGTGAACACGTTGAGCGGCCACTCGCCGACCGTGACGCCCCGCAGGTGCGGGTGGTGGAACGCGGTGCCGTAGTGCGCGAGCAGCGCGAGCGGCGGCACGTCGGCCTCGCGCTGCTCGGGCCAGGTGAGCGTCCAGCGCGCCTCGACACCGTCCGGGGTGTGCCGCACACCGGTCGCGACGAGGTCGCCGGTGCCGAGCAGCAGGTGGGCGTCGATCTCGCCGAGTGCCTGCCGCGCGGGCGGATCGAGCAGCGCCGCGGCCTCGGCGAACAGTTCCTCCTTCGCCTCCCGCGTCGTCGCCGCGCCGCCGTGCGTTCCCTCCCGGAGGTCGGCGAAGTGGCGCAGCAGGGCGGCGGCATGGTGCGGGGGCAGCGGCGAGGCGGGCGGCGGTGCAGTCATGCCCCCAGCATGCCGCGCGCGCCCCGGCGAACGCGGCAACCGGTACCGGACGGGCGCGGGCGTCAGCCGTGTTTGCGGCGGCGGAGACCGGCTTCGTGGAGGCGGCGGACCAGCTCCTTGCTGCCGACTTCCACCGCGCCGAGCGCCACCGCCGCGCGGTACCGCTCCGCCGGTACGTCGTAGTGGTCACGTTCGAACGCACGGGGCGGCGAGCCGAGCCGTGCGGCGAAGGCGTGCAGCTCGGCGAAGGACTCGTCGCTGACCAGGTGCGACCACATCCGGCCGTGTCCCGGCCAGCTCGGCGGATCGATGAGAACGGTCATTGCCGCGCCCCCGCGAGGGAGCCCACCGCCGCCACCGGCCGGCCGGTCACCCCGCACACCCAGTGCGGGTGCTCGCCCAGCTCAGGCTCCACGTCCAGCGCGTGCGGCTCCAGCTCCACGCACAGCGGGCACAGCGGCCACCGGCCGTGCCGCTCAAGCAACTCGTCCTGAATGTCCTGTGCCAGCAGCCCGGTGACGAAAACTGCCCCCGCCGGCCACTGGTCGCACCACCAGCGGCGGTGGGAAACTGCCTTCTCCAGCATGGAAACTTCCGCCGGCCCGGCTACCCCGTCCGCCGCCAGATCGGCCAGCACCAGGGCCCTGCCCCGGTGCAGGGCCTCCTCCGAAGTCGGCTGTTCCATACCGACCATTGCACCAGAGTCCCGGCCATTTTCCGACCCGTCCCGTGACCCGGAGGGCTTGACGGACCGTCTCTGCCGAAAATACGTTTCACCTGTGAGGAACGCGATGAAGGAAAATTTCGCCCGCCGGGCCGGAAGACCCCGTCCCGTCGCCGTCGCTCCCCGCCCCGCACCCCCGGAGCCGGGGGCGCTCGCCGCCAAGGTGCGGACCATGGCACCCTCCATGACCCGTTCCATGCAGCGCGTCGCCGAAACCGTCGCCGGGGACCCGGCCGGCTGCGCCGCGCTCACCGTGACCGGCCTCGCCGAGCGCACCGGCACCAGCGAGGCCACCGTCGTCCGCACCGCGCGCCTCCTCGGCTACCCCGGGTACCGCGACCTGCGGCTCGCCCTGGCCGGGCTCGCCGCGCAGCAGGCGTCGGGCGCCGCGCCCGCCGTCACGGCGGACATCTCCGTGGACGACCCGATGAGCGAGGTGGTCGCCAAGCTCACGGCGGACGAGCGGCAGACCCTCACCGACACCGCGGGGGCCCTCGACCTGGCCCAGCTGGAGGCGTCCGTCGGCGCCCTGGCCTCGGCCCGCCGCATCGACGTGTACGGCATCGGCGCGTCCTCGCTCGTCGCGCAGGACCTGGCCCAGAAACTGCTGCGCATCGGCCTGGTCGCGCACGCCCACGCCGACCCGCACCTCGCGGTCACCAACGCCGTGCAGCTGCGCACCGGCGACGTCGCCATCGCCATCACCCACTCCGGCAGAACCGTGGACGTGATCGAGCCGCTCCAGGCCGCGTTCGACCACGGCGCGACGACGATAGCCGTCACGGGCCGCCCGGACGGGGAGGTCACCCAGTACGCGGACCACGTGCTGACCACCTCCACCGCGCGGGAGAGCGAGCTGCGCCCGGCCGCCATGTCCAGCAGGACCAGCCAGCTGCTCGTCGTCGACTGCCTGTTCATCGGGGTGGCGCAGCGCACCTACGAGTCGGCGGCGCCCGCGCTGCACGCCAGTTACGAGGCGCTGGCCCACCGCCATTCGCCACGCGATCGCTGATACCACCAGACCGGAGAGAGCCGCTCCCGATGGCCACCGAGTTCGACGCGCTGACGACCGAGGCGTACCGCCCCGAGCTTGCCGAGATCGACCAACGCCCCACGCTGGAGATCGCCCGCCTCATGAACGCCGAGGACGCGGGCGTTCCCGGCGCCGTGGCCGCCGAGCTGCCGCGCATCGCCGCCGCCATCGACGCGGCGGCGGCGCGCATGGCGCGCGGCGGGCGGCTGCTGTACCTGGGTGCCGGGACCGCGGGGCGGCTCGGCGTGCTGGACGCGAGCGAGTGCCCGCCCACGTTCAACACCGGGCCGAACGAGGTGATCGGCCTCATCGCCGGCGGCCCCGACGCGCTGGTGTCGGCCGTGGAGGGCGCCGAGGACAGCAGACAGCTGGCCGCGGCCGACCTCGACGGGCGGCACGTCACCGCCGACGACGTGGTCGTCGGCATCTCGGCCTCCGGCCGCACCCCGTACGCGGTCGGCGCCGTCGAGCACGCCCGCGCCAGGGGGGCGCTCACCATCGGGGTGTCCTGCAACGCGGGCTCGCCGCTCGCGGCGGCGGCCGAGCACGGCATCGAGGTGGTCGTGGGCCCGGAGCTGATCACGGGCTCCACGCGGCTGAAGGCGGGCACGGCGCAGAAGCTGGTGCTCAACATGATCTCGACCATCAGCATGATCCGGCTCGGCAAGACCTACGGAAACCTGATGGTCGACGTCCGGGCCTCCAACGACAAGCTCCGCGCCAGGTCGCGGCGCATCGTCCACCTCGCCACCGGCGCGCCCGCCGAGGTCATCGAGAGCGCGCTGACGGCGACCGGCGGCGAGGTGAAGCACGCGATCCTCACGATCCTCGGCGGCGTGGACGCGCCCACGGCCGGCCGGCTGCTGAGCCAGTCGCACGGCCACCTGCGCGCGGCCCTGACCGCGGCCCGCGGATGACGGCCGCGGCCACGGTCACGCCGTTCCTCGAAGCGGCCGGGATACCGGCCGCCGAGCTGGCCGGGTGCGAGCCGCTGACCGGCGGCACGTACAACACGCTGCTGCGCGTCCGGCTGCGGGCGGGCACCCGCCTGGTGCTCAAGCTGCCGCCGCCCCGCGAGGTGCCCGCCCTCGCCTACGAACGGGACCTGCTGCGCGGCGAGGTGATGTTCTACCGCGCGGCGGCGGGCGTCGGCGTGCCGGTGCCCGAGGTGGTGGCCGCGGGCGACGGCTTCGTGCTGATGACGGAGTGCGCGGGCACCGGTTGGCATCAGGCACCGCCGCCCGCGGCGGACCGCGACCGGCTGCGCCGGGCACTGGGCGAGCTGGCCGGGCGCCTGCACACGGTCACGGGCCCGCGCTTCGGCTACCCGAGCGGGGCGATCCCGGCCGCGGACGGGTGGCGCGGCACGTTCCTGGCGATGCTGTCGGCCCTGCTGGACGACGCCGAACGGTACGCCGTCCGCCTGCCCGTGCCGGCCGAACGGATACGCGCGCTGGCTTCGGCCGCGGCACCCGCCCTTGATGAGGTCACGGTCCCCGTGCTGGTGCACTTCGACCTGTGGGACGGCAACGTGCTGATCGACGGCGGGGAGATCAGCGCGCTGATCGACGGCGAACGCATGATGTGGGGCGACCCCCTGGCCGAGCTGACCTCGCTGAACCTGCTGGGCGGGCCCGAGGACGACGCGGCCCTGCTCGCCGGCTACGCGGTGGGCGGCGGCAGGACCGCGTTCGACGAGGCGGCGCACCTGCGTATGGCGCTCTACCGCTGCTACCTGTACCTGATCATGCTGATCGAGGCGGCCCCCCGCGGCTACGGCGCCGACCGGCACGCGATGCTCGACGCCCGGGTGAAACCGGCCCTGCGCGCCGCCCTGGACCGCCTCGCGCCCTGACTCCGCGCCCTGACTCCGCGCCCTGACTCCCGCGGGCCCGGGGCCCGGGGTCAGGCCCGCCGCAGGGCGCGGTGGACCGTTGCCGTCGTGGCGCCGTAGACCAGGTGCGGAATCACGTCGGAGACCCAGTCCCCCGCACGCCACGTGCCCGGCTTCGTCACGCCGAGCGCGGTGGCGGGCACGTCGCTGCCCGCCATGGCCGCCGCGCCGAGCGCCGGTCCCGACAGCCAGCCGGGAAACCGGCCGCCGGCCGAGCGGAACAGCGCGTAGGCCGCGCCCACACCGAGGCCCGTCACATACCCCAGCAGGGCGCCCGCAGCCTGCTCGCGCGCCGGTGCATGCTCCTCGTCGCCCGGGTTCACCCCGGTCCGCACGGCCAGTTCATCGGCGACCTGATCCGGCGTGCTGCTCGCGGGCCGCCCGCGGATCAGCATGTCGCCGTACGTCGCGACGTTCAGCGCGGCCGTGCCGGCCGTCCCGGCCAGCAGCCCCTTGGTGAGTGCGTGCATCGGTGCTCCTCCCGCGTCCATCCGCCCGCGTTCCGCTTCCGCTCCCCGGAGTACCCGCGACGGACCGTGCCACGCGCACGCACGGCGAAGGGCGGCACCCCGGGGGGTGCCGCCCTGTGCGCCGTGCGTGGTGCGCCCGGCAGTGGCTTCGGAGCGCTCGGCTCAGAAGTCCATGCCACCGCCCATGCCACCGGCCGCGTCGCCGGCGCCGGCGGCGGCCTTCTCCGGCTTGTCGGCGATGACGGCCTCGGTGGTGAGGAACAGCGCCGCGATGGACGCCGCGTTCTGCAGGGCGGAGCGGGTGACCTTGGTCGGGTCGGGGATGCCCGCGGCCAGCAGGTCGACGTACTCGCCGGTCGCCGCGTTCAGCCCGTGGCCCTGGGGAAGGTTGCGCACCTTCTCCACCACGACGCCGCCCTCAAGGCCGGCGTTCACCGCGATCTGCTTCAGCGGGGCCTCAAGGGCGAGACGGACCGCGGCCGCGCCGGTGGCCTCGTCACCCTCCAGGTCCAGCTTCTCCAGCGCCGAGCCGGCCTGGAGCAGGGCCACGCCACCACCGGCGACGATGCCCTCCTCGACGGCGGCCTTGGCGTTGCGCACCGCGTCCTCGATGCGGTGCTTGCGCTCCTTCAGCTCCACCTCGGTGGCGGCACCGGCCTTGATGACGGCCACGCCGCCGGCCAGCTTCGCCAGGCGCTCCTGGAGCTTCTCGCGGTCGTAGTCCGAGTCCGAGGCGTCGATCTCGGCACGGATCTGGTTGACCCGGCCCTGGACCTGGTCGCTGTCGCCCGCACCGTCGACGATGGTCGTCTCGTCCTTGGTGATGACGACCTTGCGGGCGCGGCCCAGCAGGTCGAGGGTCGCGTTCTCCAGCTTGAGGCCGACCTCCTCGGAGATGACCTGGCCGCCGGTGAGGATCGCGATGTCGCCCAGCATGGCCTTGCGGCGGTCACCGAAGCCCGGGGCCTTGACGGCGACGGACTTGAAGGTGCCGCGGATCTTGTTGACGACGAGGGTGGACAGCGCCTCGCCCTCCACGTCCTCGGCGATGATCAGCAGCGGCTTGCCGGACTGCATGACCTTCTCCAGCAGCGGAAGGAGGTCCTTCACGTTGCTGATCTTGGAGTTGACGATGAGGATGTAGGGGTCCTCGAGCTCCGCCTCCATGCGCTCCATGTCGGTGGCGAAGTAGGCGGAGATGTAGCCCTTGTCGAAGCGCATGCCCTCGGTCAGCTCAAGCTCGAGCCCGAAGGTCTGCGACTCCTCGACGGTGATGACGCCTTCCTTGCCGACCTTGTCCATGGCCTCGGCGATCAGCTCGCCGATCTGGGTGTCCCCGGCCGAGATGGAGGCGGTGGAGGCGATCTGCTCCTTGGTCTCGACCTCCTTGGCCTGGTTCAGCAGGGCCTCGGAGACCTTCTCGACGGCCGCCTCGATGCCCCGCTTCAGGGCCATCGGGTTGGCGCCGGCGGCCACGTTGCGCAGCCCCTCGCGCACGAGCGCCTGGGCCAGCACGGTCGCCGTGGTCGTGCCGTCACCGGCCACGTCGTCCGTCTTCTTGGCTACTTCCTTGACGAGCTCGGCGCCGATCTTCTCGTAGGAGTCCTCGAGCTCGATCTCCTTGGCGATCGACACACCGTCGTTGGTGATCGTGGGGGCGCCCCACTTCTTCTCCAGCACGACGTTCCGGCCCTTGGGGCCGAGCGTGACCTTGACGGCGTCGGCGAGCTGGTTCATCCCGCGCTCAAGGCCGCGCCGCGCCTCCTCGTTGAACGCGATGATCTTGGCCATGTGAAGTGGTCCTCCCAGGACTGGGGTGGATTGCTCCGGACCGCGCTGGCGCCCGCGACGGACGGCCTCGGAACCGGCGGCTCCTTGCGCCGCCCGACCCGTGGACCTCACCGAACCGGTCCTTGCTTGTCACTCTCACCTTCAGAGTGCTAACGCCATGATTAGCACTCTGGCCATGAGAGTGCAAGCAGACAGGGGAGCGAACCAGGTCAGCGCCGCGCCCGCGGCGGCGCGCCACAGAGGCGCACAGGAGCCGCGCGGAGCGCCGGGGCGGGCAACGGGGCGCGGCACGCCCGAAACGGGCGCGAGACGGGCGCAGAGCGCCGCGGAAACGGACACGGAGACGGTCACGGACCGGGCGGGGGAACGGGCGGGGGAACGGGCGGACGGAGCGGGGAAGCGGGCACGAGTAAGGGCCCGCACCCGGATCGGGTGCGGGCCCTTGCGCCAGGCCGCGGTACGGTCGGCTGTTCAGGCGGACACTCGGACCATGTCGGCTTGTGGACCTTTCTGTCCCTGCGAGATCTCGAACTCGACCCGCTGTCCCTCTTCCAGAGTGCGGTAGCCGTCCATTTGGATCGCGCTGTAGTGGACGAACACGTCCGCACCACCGTCTACCGCGATGAAGCCGTAGCCCTTCTCCGCGTTGAACCACTTGACGGTGCCCTGAGCCATTCCTAACTCCCCATTTTGCCGGCCCATTCACGAGACCGCACTTCACGGACCCGGGTCAGACCTCTCAGACCCCACCCCCGGGCGGTCGGGGGGTGTGCGCCGGAACGCGTCGACCGCCGCTGAATGTATCTGGACGGACGCCCAGTGCAACAGGCCATTGGGCAGAGATTTCTCGGCAACCCAGAACGGGCAAATACCGCATACCGCTTGAAAGTTGAACGTTTCATCCGTCGCCAAAAGCGCCAACCCGACAATTGGTGCACCGATTTTTCGCACATTGTTTGCGCGAAGTGTCGTGAATTCACATGCGAGTGGCATGGACGACCGGGGGGACACCGCCACTTTAGCGTCCTCGGACACACGCGACCGCCCCGAACCCGTAGGGCGCGGGGCGGTCGCGGCGGACGGACCTCGGAGGTGCGCCGTCAGCCGCCGGCCACGGCCGGAATGATCGAGATACCCGCGCCGTCGGGAGTCGCCGTGCCCAGGCCATCGGCGAAACGGACGTCGTCGTCGTTCACGTAGACGTTCACGAAACGGCGCAGCTTTCCGTCGTCGTCGAGCACCCGGGCGGCTATGCCCTGGTGGTTGCGCTCAAGGTCGTCCAGGACCTCCCGGAGCGTTCCGCCCTCGGCGGCGACCTCGGCCTGACCGCCGGTGTACGTACGCAGGATGGTCGGGATTCGGACAGTAACGCTCATGATGCGAGGCCAGCCTCTCGGAACGAGTCCAGGTTGGGACGGATGATCGCGGACGGACCGGTGGTCGGCGCCACCGCGTCCAAGGTCTTCAGGCCGTCGCCCGTGTTAAGGACGACCGTCGTCAGCGACGGGTCGAGGAGGCCCGCCTCGATCAGCTTCCCGGTCACGCCCACGGTGACCCCGCCCGCGGTCTCGGCGAAGATCCCTTCCGTGCGGGCCAGCAGCTTGATCGCGTCGACGACCTGCTCGTCGGAGACGTCCTCCACCGCCCCGCCGGTGCGCCGCGCGATGTCCAGCACGTACGGGCCGTCCGCCGGGTTTCCGATGGCCAGCGATTTGGCGATGGTGTCCGGGCGCACCGGCCTGACCACGTCGTGGCCCGCCTTGTACGCCTGCGAGACCGGCGAGCAGCCGGTGGCCTGGGCGCCGAAGATCCGGTAGGGCCGGTCCTCGACCAGGCCGGTCGCGATCAGCTCCTTCAGCCCCTTGTCGATCTTGGTGAGCTGGGAGCCGGAGGCGATCGGGACGACGAGCTGGTCCGGCAGCCGCCAGCCGAGTTGCTCACAGATCTCGTAGGCCAGGGTCTTGGAGCCCTCCGCGTAGTACGGGCGGAGGTTCACGTTCACAAATCCCCAGCCCTCGCCCGCCGGGTCGCCGATCAGCTCGCTGCAGAAACGGTTCACGTCGTCGTAGGTGCCCTCGATGCCGACGACGTCGCCGCCGTAGACGGAGGCCATGACGACCTTGCCCTGCTCCAGGTCGTGCGGGATGAAGACACAGGAACGCAGCCCGGCGCGCGCGGCGGCGGCGCCGACGGCGCCGGCCAGATTGCCGGTGGAGGAGCAGGAGAGCGTGGTGAAGCCGAAGGCGCGCGCGGCCTCGACGGCGTTCGCGACGACCCGGTCCTTGAACGAGTGGGTCGGGTTGCCCGAGTCGTCCTTCACGTACAGGTCGCCGGTGACGCCCAGTTCGGCGGCGAGCCGGTCGGCCCTGACGAGCGGGGTCCAGCCCGGATTCAGATTCGGCTTGTCCGCCACGTCGGCGGGCACGGGGAGCAGCGGGGCGTAACGCCAGATGCTCGCGGGCCCCGAGGCGATCCGGCGGCGCAGCCCTTCGGGGTCGCCGAGCGGCAGATCGTAGGCGATCTCCAGGGGACCGAAACAGGATGCACAAGCGAACGCCGGGGTGAGCGGGAAACGCTCTCCGCACTCCCGGCAGGAGAGCGCGGCGGCGGGGCCGAGATCGGCGGTCGTGGTGACGTGGTGCGCGGAGCCGGTTGCGGTCGGCACAGACATGGGTACGAGGCCCTCCTCCTCATCTTCCCTGCGGCGCCTCTCGCCACAGGCCGGAATTGGCACCTTCCCCACCGGGTCCTCGCATCGTCGCGAGACCGGCGGAAGGGTTGCCGGGGCTTCTACGGGCCGTTCCCTCTGCCCCTCTGGATGAGCGGTATGCAGTTGTGGGCAACAGGCTCCCGATATGCGGAGGACACCTGCGCTGTTCGAGACTGTAACGGACGGCCCCGACAATGGCCCGGGCCGTCCGATCCGCGAGACACGACGGGAGACCGGGAGAATCTCCCAAGAAACCTGTTCCGGCGGGTTCGGACCCCGCCAGGAAGGGGCAGATACGGCCATACAGGTTAAATGTGGCCGAACGCGACAGGAGCGACATTCGTGCTGGAAGAGGCAGAGGAGTGGCTGGCCCGCCGGTCCTGGGACGCCGCTGACCGCCCGCTGGCGCAGCTGTTGCACGCGAAGCGGGCAGCAGGGGCGGCAGGCAGTATCAGCGTGGTACTCCCCGCGCTGAACGAGGAGGCGACCGTCGGGGCCATCGTGGAGGCGCTCCGGCGCGACCTGATGGAGGACGCGCCGCTGATCGACGAGCTGATGGTGGTGGACTCCGGGTCCACCGACCGCACCTCGGAGGTCGCCGCGGCGGCCGGGGCGAAGGTCGTGCACCGCGACGAGATACTGCCGCGGGTCCCGACCGTTCCCGGCAAGGGCGAGGTGCTGTGGCGGTCCCTGCTGGCCGCCAGCGGCGAGATCATCTGTTTCGTCGATGCCGACCTGCGGGACTTCGACTCCCGGTTCGTCTCCGGCATTCTCGGCCCCCTGCTCACCGAGCCGGACGTCCAGCTGGTCAAGGCCATGTACGACCGCCCGCTCGGCGACAACCCGTCCGGCGCCCGCCAGGGCGGCCGGGTGACCGAGCTGGTCGCCCGCCCCCTGCTCAACCTGCACTGGCCCCTGCTGGCCGGCGTGGTCCAGCCGCTCGGCGGCGAGTACGCGGCGCGCCGTTCCCTGCTCGAACAGCTGCCGTTCCCCGTCGGGTACGGCGTGGAGCTGGGCATGCTCATCGACACGCTGAACCTGGCGGGCCTCGACGCACTCGGCCAGGTCGATGTGGGCGTGCGCAAGCACCGGCACCAGGACGGGCAGGCGCTCGGCCGCATGGCGACCGCGATCATGCGGACGGCGCAGAGCCGTCTGCCGGGCTCCGTCATGCCGATCCGTCTCGGCCTGACCCAGTTCGAACGCACCGACGACGGCGGCTTCACGCCGCTGACGCACCCGATCAACGCGGAGGAACGCCCTCCGATGGCCACCATCCCCGAGTACGCCGCCCGCCAGGCCGCATAGCCTCCGGACTCCTGTGGCAGGGCACACGTTTGGGAAGTGATCCGAATGGCTAGTTACCGCGCGTGACTCACGACGAGCACCGAGCACAGTCCCCCGGCCGGCCGGGGCAGGTCCTGGTCGCGTCCAACCGCGGCCCGGTGAGCTTCAGCCTCGGCGCCGACGGCTCCCTGACCGCGAAGCGCGGCGGCGGCGGCCTGGTGTCCGGGCTCAGCACGCTCACCCCGGGCACCGGCACCTGGGTGTGCGCCGCGCTCGGCGAGGGCGACCGCGCCGCCGTGGCGCGCTCCGGCGCACGCCTCGACCCGGCGGACACCGGCGGCCAGGCGGTGCGGATGCTGGACATTCCGGACGGCACGTTCGACGCCGCGTACAACGGCATCGCCAACTCCGTGCTGTGGTTCGTCCATCACCTGCTGTACCAGACGCCGTTCGAGCCCGTCTTCGACGCCGCCTTCGAGGCGCAGTGGGCCGACTACGAGACGTACAACGCGGCCTTCGCCGAGGCGCTGGCCGCCGAGGCGGCGCCGGGCGCGGCCGTCCTCGTGCAGGACTACCACCTGTCGCTGGTCCCCGCGCTGCTGCGGGACCGGCGGCCCGACCTGCGCATCGGGCACTTCACGCACACCCCGTGGGCGCCGCCCGACCTGTTCCGCGTGCTCCCCGACGCCGTCGCCCGCCGCCTGCTGCTCGGCATCCTGGGCGCCGACCGGGCCGCGTTCCACACCCCGCGCTGGGCGCGCGCGTTCGCCGACTGCTGCGCCGACCTGCTGGGCGCCCGGATCGACGGGCAGGACATCCACCACGAGGGCCGCATCACCCGACTGGGCGTACACGGCCTCGGCGCCGATGCCGAGTTCCTGCGCGAGCGGGCGTCGCGTCCCGACGTCGACGAGCGGCTCGCGGCGCTGCGCGCGCAGGTCGGGGACGCGCGGACGATCGTGCGGGTGGACCGCACGGAGCTGTCGAAGAACATCGTGCGCGGCCTGTTCGCCTTCCGCCGCCTGCTGACCGACCGGCCGCAGTGGCGTGGGCAGGTCACGCACGTGGCGTTCGCCTACCCCTCCCGGCAGGACCTGGCCGTCTACCGCGACTACACCGCCGAGGTCTCCCGGGTCGCCGAGGAGATCAACGCGGCGTTCGCGACGGACGGCTGGACGCCCGTGGTACTGCACGTCAAGGACGACTTCGCGCGTTCACTCGCCGCCTACCGGATGGCGGACGTGGCCCTGGTGAACCCGATCAAGGACGGGATGAATCTGGTGGCCAAGGAGATCCCGGTGGTCTCCGAGCGGGGCTGTGCCCTGGTGCTGTCCACGGAGGCGGGCGCCGCCGCCGAGCTGGGCGAGGACGCCCTGCTGGTCAACCCGTACGACATCGCGGGCACCGCCGAGGCCCTGCACCTGGCCCTGTCGATGGACGCGGACGAACGGGACCGGCGCACCAAGCGCCTGTCCGCGGCGGCCACCGCGCTGCCGCCGCAGACCTGGTTCCTCGAACAGCTGGCGGCGCTCGACCCGGCCTGAGCCGCCGGGCCCCGCGCCGTCGTGCGCCCGGTCAGGAGGCGGCGGGCAGGCGGGCGGCCAGCTCAGCGAACAGGGCCGCGACGCCGTGCGGCCCGTCGACCGTGAGGTCCGTGGCCGCGGTCAGCTCGGTGACCTCCGCACTGCCGCTGCACACCCGCAGCCCCGCGACGCCCGAGTCGCGCAGCTCCGCGACGGCCCCGAACGCGGCCAGGTCGCCGAGGTCGTCCCCCGCGTACAGCACGGACGCGGCGGCCGTCTCGCGGGCCAGCGCGGTCAGCGCGGCGCCCTTGTCCATACCGGGCGGGCGCATCTCCAGCACCAGGCGGCCCGGCTCCAGGGCAAGACCGTGCCGCGCGGCCAGCTCCCCGACCGGCCCGCGCAGCGCGGCGAACGCGCCGGCCGGGTCGGCGGCGCGGCGGGTGTGGACGGCCAGCGCGTTGCCCTTGTCCTCGATGAACGCGCCGCTCTCCGCGACAAGACCCGGCAGCTCGGCGCGCGCGGCGGCGACGCCCGCGTGCGGGGGCGGGGCGGTCAGGCGGCCGGTGGCGGCCTCCCAGCGCTCCGCGCCGTACGCGCCGAGAACGACCATCCCGGCGAGTCCGGGGTGGTCGGCGAAGCCGCCGAGGCGGACGGCCACGTCCGCGGGGCGGCCGGTGATGATGGCGAGGACCGCGACCCGCCCGGCGAGCGCGGCGAGCGCGGGCAGGGCGTCGGGGTGCGGCCTCGCCTGCTCGGGGTCGGGGACGATGGGGGCCAGGGTGCCGTCGAAGTCGGCGGCGATCAGGGCCCGGTCGGGGCGGTCGAGGAGGGTGGCGAGGCCGGCGCGGCCGGCGTCCGTCGTGGGTACGGGAAGGCTGCCCATGTACATGACTTTACCGGCGCCCGCGGCGCGCCTCGCGCAGCCTCCTGAGGCGGTTGACGGTCACCGGGTCGTGGGCGAGGGCCCGCGGGTCGTCCAGCAGGGCGTTCAGCAGCTGGTAGTAGCGGGTGGGGGACATGCCGAGGCGCTCGCGGATCGCGCGCTCCTTGGCGCCGGGCCCCGGCCACGACCGGCGCTCGACGGCGAGGACCGCGCGGTCGCGGTCGGAGAGACCGGCCCGCCCGGGAACGCCCGGCTCCCCGCTCGCTTCGTCCGCCCGCCCCCGCTCACCGCTCGCCCCGTTCATCCGGACATTTTATTCGCCGGCTCGGACAGCCTTCGGTGAGTATCGATCCGAGCACCGCCCCCTTTCGCCGAGCGAGGAGTCGCCCCCATGTCTCCCGAATCCACCGAATCCCTCGAAAACCTCGAAAACCTCGAAACCTCCCGCACCGCGCGGGAGATCGCCACGCAGCCCGCGTGCTGGCGGCGCGCCGCGCAGGACGTGGCCCGCACGCGCCCGGCCGGCTTCGCGGGCGCGCTGCCGCGGCCGGGCGAGCGGGTCGCCGTGACCGGCTGCGGCACGTCGTGGTTCATGGCGCAGGCGTACGCGGCGCTGCGCGAGGCGGCGGGGCAGGGCGAGACGGACGCGTTCGCCGCCTCCGAGTTCCCCGCCGGGCGGCGCTACGACCGGGTCGTGGCGCTCACCAGGTCGGGAACGACGACGGAAGTCCTGGATCTGCTGGGCGCGTTGCGGGCGGGCCGCGGGGACGTGCCGGTGCTCGCGGTCACCGCGGACCCGGCGGCGCCTGTGCTCCGGGTCGCGGCGCACGTGGCGGTGCTCGACTACGCGGACGAGGAGTCGGTCGTGCAGACGCGGTTCGCGACCAGCGCGCTGGCGTTCCTGCGGGCCGGGCTCGAAGCCGCGGGGCCGCTGCCCGCGGGCGTGCGGACGGTGGCCGAGGCGGCCCGCGACGCCGAGGCGGCGGTGGCGGACCCGCTGCCCGCGGAGGTGACGGGGGCCGGCCAGTGGACGTTCCTCGGCCGGGGCTGGACCTGCGGTCTGGCGCTCGAAGCGGCGCTGAAGCTGCGGGAGTCGGCCGGTGCCTGGACGGAGGGCTACCCGGCGATGGAGTACCGGCACGGGCCGGTGTCCATCGCGGAACCGGGGCGCGCGGTATGGGTGTTCGGCGCGCCGCCGGATGGCCTGCGGGCGGACGTGGCGGCGGCGGGCGGGCTGCTGGTGGCGACCCCGGAGGGCGAGGACCCGATGGCGGATCTGGTGCGGGCGCAGCGCCTCGCGGTGGCGGTCGCGCGGGCCCGCGGCCTCGACCCGGACCGGCCGCGGAACCTCACTCGCTCGGTCATCCTTTCACAGTGACCCCAGTAGTGGACTAGACCTCTTCCCCCGTCTCGGGCGAGACTTGCGCCTGTGAGTCTCCAGGAGAACTACGTGCTCGCCCTCGACGTGGGCGGCACCGTGCTGAAAGCCGCACTGACGGGGCGGGACAACGAGCCGCTGCACCAGGCACGCCGGCCCACCGCGGGCACCGGCGGACCCGATGCCGTGGTGGCCGGAATCCTGGACTTCGCCGAGGAGTTGCGGGCCACCGGCATCGACCGCTTCGGCGGCCCGCCCGCCGCCGCGGGCGTCGTCGTGCCCGGCATCGTGGACGAACGGACGGGCACGGCCGTCTGGTCGGCCAACCTCGGCTGGCGCGACGTTCCGCTGCGGCGGCTGCTGAGCGAACGGCTCGGCGGCGTCCCCGTCGGCGTCAGCCACGACGTGCGCGCCGGCGGCCTGGCCGAGGGGCTCGTCGGGGCCGGAGCGGGACACGGCCGGTTCCTCTTCGTCGCGCTCGGCACCGGCATCGCCGGGGCCATCGGCATCGACGGGCGCATGGAGCCAGGCGCGCACGGCGGCGCGGGGGAGATCGGCCACATCGTCGTGCGCCCCGGCGGTGCCCGGTGCGGCTGCGGGCAGTACGGCTGTCTTGAGACGGTCGCCTCGGCCGCCGCCGTCGGCCGTGCCTGGGCCACCGCGGCCGGCCTGCCGGGCGCGACCGCCGCCGACGCCGCCAGGGCCGTGGCCGCGGGCGACCCGCGGGCCGAATCGCTGTGGCGGGACGCGGTGGACGGCCTGGCCGACGGCCTGCTCACCGGCGTCTGCCTGCTCGACCCGGCCGTCGTCATCGTCGGCGGCGGCCTGGCCGAGGCGGGCGAGACGCTGCTCGTTCCGCTGCGCGCCGCCCTCGCGGCGAAGGCCACCTTCCAGCGCATCCCACCGATCCTTCCGGCGGCGCTCGGAGACGCCGCCGGCTGCCTGGGCGCGGGCCTGCTCGCCTGGGACCACTGCCAGCTCCCCACGTCTGCGGAGGTTTCCCGATCATGAAGTGCACCGTGCTCACCGGAGCAAAGGTGGTACGGCCCGCCGGGGTCGTCGACAGCGGCCGGGTCACGGTCGAGGGCACGCGGTTCGCCGCGGGCCGCAGGGGCGAGACGGAAGGGGCGGTGGTGACCGACCTGCCGGGGCACTGGATTCTGCCCGGCTTCGTGGACCTCCACCTGCACGGCGGCGGCGGGGCATCGTTCTCCGCCGGCACCGCCGAGGAGGCGCTGACCGTCATCGCCACCCACCGTGCCCGCGGCACCACCACCATGGTCGCCTCCACCGTCACCGGCGACCTGGGCGACCTGGCCAGGCAGGCGGGGGCGCTGTCGGAGCTGGTGGAACAGGGCGACCTGGCCGGCATCCACTTCGAGGGCCCGTTCATCGCCGAGAACCGCTGCGGCGCGCACGACCCGACCCTGCTGCGCGACCCGGACCCGGCGGACGTGCGCAAGCTGATCGACGCGGCCCGCGGCACCGCGCGGATGCTGACCCTCGCGCCGGAACGCCCCGGCGGCATCGACGCGGTGCGGCTGCTGTGCGACAGCGGGGTCATCGCGGCGGTCGGGCACACCGACGCGACGTACGAGACGACGCGCCGCGCCATCGACGCGGGCGCGACCGTCGCCACCCACCTGTTCAACGCGATGCCGCCGCTCGCGCACCGCTCGCCCGGGCCGATCGCGGCGCTGCTCGAAGACGAACGGATCGCCGTCGAGCTGGTCAACGACGGCCACCACCTGCACCCCTCGGTGCTCAGGCTCGCCTTCCGCACGGCGGGCCCCGACCGGGTGGCGTTCATCACCGACGCGATGGGCGCGGCGGGCATGGGCGACGGGCGCTACCCGCTCGGCCCGCTGGAGGTCGAGGTGACGGGCGGCGTCGCGCGGCTGGCCGAGGGCGGCGCCATCGCCGGTTCCACGCTGACCCAGGACCGCGCCCTGCGGCGCGCGGTCACGGTGGACGGGCTGCCGGTCGCCGACGCGGCGCGGGCGCTGTCCTCGACCCCGGCGCGGCTGCTGGGCATCGACGACCGCGTCGGGTCCATCGAGGAGGGCAAGGACGCGGATCTGGTCGTGCTCGACAGCGACTTCGAGGTCAGGGGCGTCATGCGCAAGGGCGACTGGCTGGTGCACCCGTGACCCTGGTGCGCTGTGCCGACCTGCTGGCCGACGCGCACGGCGGCGGCCGGGCGGTCGCCGCGTTCAACGTGATCACCCTGGAGCACGCCCAGGCGGTCGCCGCCGGGGCCGCCGCGGCCGGCGCGCCCGCCGTGCTCCAGGTGTCGCAGAACGCGGTGGCCCACCACGGCCGGCTCGAACCGCTGGCCGCCGCGCTGACCGCGCTGGCGCGCGGCAGCGGGGCGGCGCTCGCGCTGCACCTGGACCACGTGACGGACGAAGCGCTGCTGCGGGCGGCGCCCGCGGCGGGTTTCGGCTCGGTGATGTTCGACGGCTCGCGGCTGCCCTACGCCGGGAACGTGGCGGCCACGGCGGCGGCCGTGCGCTTCGCGCACCGGCACGGGCTGCTGGTCGAGGCGGAGCTGGGCCGCATCGGCGGCAAGCCGGGCGACGCGCACACCCCGGGGGTGCGGACCGACCCGGCCGAGGCGGCGGAGTACGTGCGGGACACGGGCGTGGACGCGCTGGCCGTCGCCGTGGGCAGCAGCCACGCCATGACGCGGCGGACGGCGGCGCTCGACCACGCGCTGATAGCGCGGCTGCGCGCGGCGCTGGGCGTGCCGCTGGTGCTGCACGGCTCCTCCGGGGTGCCGGATGCGGAGCTGCGGCGCGGCGTGGCCGCGGGCCTGACCAAGATCAACGTGGGGACCGCGCTCAACGTGTCGCTGACCGGCGCGGTCCGCGACCGCCTGGCGGCGGACCCCGAGGGGGTGGACCCCCGCCGCTGGCTCGCGGCGGGGCGGGCGGCGATGACGGAGACGGTGGAGCGGCTGCTGCGCGTGCTCGACGGCACGCGCGGCGGGCTCACTGGTCCGTGTTCTCCGTGATGCTCAGCTGGTCGATGACGACGTCGCAGGGGCCGGAGCAGGTCATCTGCACCGTGTTCTGGCCCTCGTTCAGCTCGACCAGGTTGTAGGTGCTCACCCAGCTGGTGTCCCACTCGTCGCTCGCGGTCGCGTAGTCCTGCATGTCGACCGGGTCGTTGCGCGGTGTGCCGTTCACCGAGAACGCCATGCTCTGGCCGTCCGTGATGGTCGCGTAGCCGGTGTAGAAGCGGTACGTGCCGGGCTCGCCGGTGAAGTCGAAGGTCCAGGTGACGGACGAGTTGGGCTTCCCCTGTATGGAGATGTACTGACCGTCCGCGGAGCGCGCCCCCGGGATGTCGGAGGCCAGCGCGGCGCCGTTGCCGAGCTGGACGTCCGCCAGCTCGGCGGCCGGCAGCCCTTCGGGCTCGGTCTCCTCGTCGGTGGGCTCGTCCGTGGGCTCGTCGTCCCCGCCGCCGCCGTCCTCCTCCTCCGGCCCGGTCGGCGTGGCGCCGCCGTCCGCGCCGGGCGACTCGTCGTCGTCCCCGCTGAGCAGGATGGCCGCGCCGATGCCGAGCACGACGGCGACGACCACGGCGATGGCGCCGATCAGCAGCCCGTTGCGGCGCGGCTCCTGGTCGGTGCGGCGCCGTCCCGGCGGGCCGCCCTGCGGCGGCACGCCGCCCGCCTGGGTCTCGGGGGCCGCGTAGTAGGCGTCGGGACGGTGCTGCGGCTGCTGTGCCGGAGGCTGGCGGTAGCCTTGCTGGCCACCGAAGGTACGCTCCCCCACCGGGCGGACCTGGTTGTAGGACGGCTGCCGCGGGGCCGGGCGGGGCTGCCCCTGCGCCTGGCCGCCTTCGGGTCGATAGAGGTAGGCGAACGGGTCGTCGTCGCCCTCATCGGGCGTGCCCCTGCCGTTGTGCCCCGCACTCATCGACTGCTGCTCCTTCGTTACCGCGCTTCCCCCACCTGGCTACGGGCGCGAGCCTACCCCGTTCGGATGAACGGACCGACCGCTTGCGGCCGCGCCCGTTCAGCCCGCGCGCCGCCTGCCCTGTGACCTGGAGCGCTTCTCCACGTACATGCGCTGGTCGGCCGATTCCAGTACCTCTTCGGTCGTCATCCCGCACGCCGCCCAGCCGATGCCGAAGCTCGCCCCGACCCGCACGCCCCTGCCCTCGACGCGGATGGGCGGGATGATGGCGTTGCGCAGGCGGACGGCCAGGTCGGACGCCTCGGCCTGGCCCAGGCCCTCGGCCAGCACCACGAACTCGTCGCCGCCGAGCCGCGCGACGGTGTCCTTGTCGCGCACCCCCTGTTCGAGGCGCCGGGCGACCTCGACCAGCACCGCGTCACCGCAGACATGGCCGAAACGGTCATTTATGGACTTGAAACCGTCGAGATCACAGAAGAGAACGGCCAGACCCTTGCCATCCCCGCCGGGCAGTTCGGGGGTGTACACGTGCTCGTGGTAGTCGTACGGGCGCGGCGGCGGCGTGCCGATCCCCGCGAACGCGTCCGTGGCGCGGCCCGTGACGGGAGTCACGTCCCACCGGTCCGGCGCGGTGGCGCATATCCGGCTGCCGAGCCGGGCGCGCAGCTCCGCGCTGTTCGGCAGGCCGGTGAGCGAGTCGTGGCTGGCCCGGTGGGCGAGCGCCAGCTCGTGGCGCTTGCGCTCCTCTATGTCCTCGACGTGCGTCAGCTGCACCTGCGGGCCGTCCGCGGCGTCCGCGACCACCGAGTTCCGCAGGGAGACCCACACGTACGAGCCGTCGCGGCGGGCGAGCCGCAGCTCGGCGCGGCCACCCTCGGCCGCCGTCCGCAGCAGCACACCGGTGTCCTCGGGGTGGACGAGGTCGGAGAAGCTGTACCGGCGCAGCACGGGGCCCGAGCGGCCGAGCAGCCGGCACAGCGCGTCGTTGACCTTGATCAGCCGCCCGTGGTTCTCGCCGCCCACCTCGGCGATGGCCATGCCGCTCGGCGCGTACTCGAACGCCTGCCGGAAGCTCTCCTCGCTGGCCCGCAGCGCCTGCTGCTCCCGTTCGAGACGGATGAGGGCGCGCTGCATGTTGCCGCGCAGACGGGCGTTGCTGATGGCTATCGCGGCCTGCGAGGCGTACAGCTGGAGCGCCTCGCAGCCCCAGGTCCCCGGGCGGCGGCCGTTGCGCGGGCGGTCGACCTCCAGGACCGCGAGCAGCTCCCCGTCCGATGCGTACATGGGTGCGAAGAGTCGGTCCATCGGGTGCCACTCTTCGGGATAACGGGGCGCAGGACCCGTGGTGTGCCACTGTGGCACGTCGTCGTGGTCGAGGACCCAGCCCTCGGTGTACGGAATGAAGCGGAGCTCGCCCCAGCGCTCCCCCATGGCAAGCCGCCGCTCCCAGGACTCGCGTGAGCCGGTCCGGCCGGCGATCGCGGCCTCCGCCTTGTCACTCCCGGCGACGGCGGCGACGAGGAGGTCGCCGTCGGTTCTGACGAGGTTGACGGCGGCCAGCTCGAATCCGAGTGCGGCGACGGCGCCGTCCGCGATGGTCTGCAAGGTATCCGCCATGCTGCGGGCGGTGTTCAGCTGAGCGACGACCTGGTGCAGCTCCCGCAGCGAGGCGAGGCGCACATATGGCTCCGTCTCCGTTTCCATCACTCCCCCGGCGCGAAATGCACGTGCAGATACACAGGCCACTGAATCACAGGGAGCTGCCCACTAGGTACACAGGGTCAGCAATTAGTTGCCTACTGTGATTCATGTCACACTGCGAAAGTGCTCGGTCGCGGGACGTAGGACGACGTGGGGCCCAACTCTGGTTCCCTGGGCCGATGCACGTGCGCCCCGCCGGACCGTACCGTTTCGTTCGTGTCCCTATCTGCGCAACAGACCGAGTCCGTTCCGCGTCCCGAAGGGCATCCTGTGGGGGTGAGCGAGGAGGAGTTCCGCGGCGCCCTTGCGCGGCTCGCCGCCGGCGTGGTGCTGGTGACGGCCCACGACGAGGAGGAGGGGCCGCGCGGCGCGCCCGCCGGGATGACCGCGACGGCCTTCATGTCCGTGTCCCTCGACCCCCCGCTCGTGCTGGTGAGCGTGCGCACCGGCTCCCGCATGGACGAGGTGCTGGAACGTCAGCCGCTGTGGGCCGCCTCCCTGCTGTCCGAGGAACACAGAAGCCTGGCGGGCCGGTTCGCGATGAAGGGGCGGCTGAGCGACCGGCTGCTGTTCCAGGAGGTCCCGCACGTCCTCGGCGAGAAAACCGGTGCGCCGTTGCTCAAGGGGGCGCTCGCGACCATCGAGTGCGCCACCGAGCAGCGGGTGGCCGCCGGTGATCACACGCTCGTGATCGCCCGGGTCCTCGACGCCGCCGTCCCCGCCGCCCCCGGCGGCCCGCTGCTCTACTACCGAGCCGGCTACCGGCACCTGGCCTGAACTTTCGCGAACGACACCACTTGAACAGGGCCTAATCCCAGCCCTGGTTCCGCGAGCGCCCGCGCTTCAGATCGGCGCGGCGCCGCTTGTCCGCGAGCCGCCGCTCGGTCACGCCGCGCGGCACGCGCCGCGCCCTGCGGGCGGCCGGCGGCGGCGCCGACGCCTCGGCGAGCAGCCCGGCCAGGCGCCTGGCCGCGGTCTCGCGGTTGCGCCACTGGGAACGGTGCTCGGTGGCCCGGACGCTCAGCACCCCGCCGGTCAGCCGCCCGGCGAGCCGGTCGAGCGCCCGCTCCTTCCACACCTCGGGGAGCGCCCGGGTGGCGGCGAGGTCGAACAGCACCTCGACCTGGGTGTCACTGGTGTTGACGTGCTGCCCGCCCGGCCCCGAGGAGCGCGAGAAACGCCAGCGGAGCTCGGACTCCGGCAGGGAGACCGAGCCGCGGATGACATACGGACCGGACATGCGTTCCATGTTCCCCCGGTCGGCCGCGCACCGCACGCCGGTTTTTCCGGCGGATGTGCATGGAACCGGGCCACCCCCTCACATCGTTGGGGGCAGTGAGAGTAACGTCATCGCAAAGGCGACCCTGCGCGAAACGAATAAGGGGATCTACATGGGTGTGAGCCTGTCCAAGGGTGGCAACGTCTCGCTGAGCAAGGAGGCGCCCGGCCTGACCGCCGTCACGGTTGGCCTCGGCTGGGACGTGCGCACCACCACGGGTGCCGACTTCGACCTGGACGCGAGCGCCCTCGGAGTCGACGCGTCCGGCAAGATCGTGTCGGACCAGCACTTCATCTTCTACAACAACCTGGCCACGCCCGACGGGACGATCCAGCACACCGGGGACAACCTGACGGGTGAGGGCGAGGGCGACGACGAGCAGATCAACGTCAACCTCGCGGGTCTGCCCGCGGAGCTGGACAAGATCGTGTTCCCGGTGTCGATCCACGACGCCGACAACCGCGGTCAGAACTTCGGCCAGGTGCGGAACGCGTTCATCCGCGTGATGAACCAGGCGGGCGGCACCGAGATCGCCCGCTACGACCTGACCGAGGACGCCTCCACCGAGACCGCCATGGTCTTCGGCGAGCTGTACCGCAGCGGCGCGGAGTGGAAGTTCCGCGCGGTCGGCCAGGGCTACGCCTCCGGCCTGGCGGGCATCGCGCAGGACTTCGGCGTCAACATCTGAGGACGCCTCCGGGATCGGTGAGCGGCCGGCGGCCCCACGGGGGCGCCGGCCGCTTCGCGTGCGCGGGCCGTCGGGCCCCGCCGCGGTCAGCTCTCCACGCGCAGGCCCAGCTCGGCCGCGAGCCGGGGGGCCAGGTCGAACAGCTGGGCGGGGCTGATCACCGCGCCGGACAGCCGGTCCACGCCCCGGGCCAGCTCCAGGTGCACCGCGCCGCGCAAATCCACATCGCGCAGCGTCGCCGCGTGGAAGTCGGCTCCGCGCAGCTCGCAGTCCTCGAACGACACCCGCTCGCACCGCGCCCCGCCGAAGTCCGGCTCGACCAGCACACAGCCCACGAAGGCGACGTCGGTCAGCCTGGCCTGCCGAAGGTTCAGATAGTCGATCTTCCCGCCGCGCACCAGCACCCGGTCGAGCTTGGCGCCGCCGAGCTGCACCCCGCCCAGCCGGCCGTCCTGTATCTCCACGTCCCGCAGCTGCGCCTCGGAAAGCACCGTGCCCACGCCGCGGACGCCCGCCAGGAGGCTGTCGACGATCCTGGCGCGCTTCAGCCCGGCCTCGTCCAGCACACAGTCCCGCAGCGCGCAGTCCAGGAAGTGCGCCCCCGGCGCGTCCGCGCCGCTCAGGTCGAGGCCGGTGAACTCCATACCGTCGTAGTCGCCCTCGGGCGCCAGGCCGTCCGCACCGAAGGGGTGCAGCTCAGGCAGGGAGTAGACCGGCGGCTTCGGCCGCTTCACCGCGTTTCGTCGCGCCATGGGCCCATCCTCGCCCCTGCCACTGACAGCCGCCCCACCCCTTGACTTCAAGAGAGCTTGAAGTCGGAGGCTGGGGCGTGCCCGCACCGAACGAGGAGTACGCCCATGCGCGCGATCCACCTGCACGCCTTCGGCCCGCCCGAGAACCTGCGCTACGAGGAAATACCCGACCCGGAACCCGCCCCCCGGGCAGGTCCGCGTCGCCGTGGCCGCGGCAGGGGTGCACGTCGTGGACACCCGCCTGCGGTCCGGGCCGGTGAACGGCAGGTTCCCGGCGCCAGAACTGCCCACCGTGCCGGGCCGCGAGGTGGCCGGAACGGTCGACGCCGTCGGCGAAGGCGTACCGGCGTCCTGGCTCGGGCGGCGCGTCGTCGCCCACCTCGGCATGGTGCCGGGCGGCTACGCGGAACGCGCCGTCACCACCCCCGACCGCCTCCACCCGCTGCCGGACTCCCTCCCCGCCGACCGCGCCGTCGCCATGGTCGGGACCGGCCGCATGACCATGGGCATTCTGCGCTTCGCCGACCCGGGGCCCGGCGACACCGTGCTGGTCCTGGCCGCGGCCGGCGGCATCGGCGCCCTGCTGGTGCAGCACGCCAAGCGGCGCGGCGCCGCGGTCATCGGCGCCGCGGGCGGCAAGGCCAAAACGGGCGCGGTGCGGGACCTGGGCGCCGACCTGGCCGTCGACTACACCGCGGCGGGCTGGACCGACCGCATCCGCGCCACGTTCGGCGACCGTGCCGTCACCCACGTCTTCGAGGGCGTCGGCGGCGAACTGGGCCGGTCCGCGCTCCGCCTCCTCGGCCCAGGCGGCCGGCACGTCGCCTACGGCTGGTTCGCCACGAACGGGGACGCGGACGACGGAGACGCGGACGACGGCCTGGCCGGGCTGCCGGAACGCGAACGGGCCGAGCGCGGGATCGACTCGACGCTCGTGGTCGGGCCGCGGCTGTTCGAGAAGATCGGCGGCGAGGAGAACCTGCGCGTTCTGGAGGAGGAGGCCATGGCGCACGCCGCGGCGGGCACCCTCGTGCCGCTCGTGCACCATTTCCCCCTTGCCGAGGCGGCCGCGGCCCACCGTGCGCTGGAGTCCCGGGCCACCATCGGCAAGGTCGTGCTCATCCCCTGAGCCACCGGGCTCAGGGCGCGGCGCAGGACGGGTCGTGCGCCTCGTACAGCTTGGTCATCAGGCCGTTCAGCAGTCGCTGCTCCTCGCCGGTGAGAGGGGTGAGGAAGCCGGCCTCCTCACCGGCCAGGAGGAGGGTCAGCTCGTCGAGGAGGCCCGTGCCCCGGCCGGTGAGGGTGACCACCTGCTTGCGGCGGTCGGCGGCGCTGCGCTCGCGCCTGACGAGGCCGAGACCTTCCAGCTTGTCGACGACCGCCACCATCGTCGTGCGGTCGAGCGAGGCGAGGCGGCTCAGGTCGCGCTGAGACAGCGCCCGCCCCTGGGCGAAGCTCATCACCCGCATGTCCCGACCGGTGATGCCGAAGCGGCTGAGCACCCTGTCGATCCGGTCGCGGGCGACGTCACCGAGACGCAGCACCATGTAGGCGGTCGAGGAATGGATCAGCTCTGCCGCCGCGGGCCGTGTCGTCATGCCGTCCACGCTACGGGGTGGCCCGCGCAAAATCAGTCAGCTACGCTGAACGTCAGCATTGCTGACGATCTGGAGGCCGACCCATGTCCGCAGCTCGCCGCGGCGACACCGCCCTCCGCGCGACCCTCGTCGTGATGGGCCTGATCACCGCCACTCCCGCACTCGCTCTCGTCGACGGCCACGCCCTGGAGTGGACCTACGGCGTGGCCGACCCCGAGCCCATGACCGAGGCACTGCTGCGGCACCGCGGCATGCTCCAACTGCTGCTCGGCGCCGCGCTGGTCTGGGCCGCGTTCTTCCGCCCCGCCCGCCCGGCCGCCGCGCTCGCCGCCGTCGTCGGCAAGGGGGCGTTCCTGCTCCTGCTGCTCCCCGACCCGGCGCTGCGGGCCGATCTGGCGCCGTTCAGCACCGTGTTCGACCTCGCGTGCATCGCGCTGCTCACCGCGCTCGGGGCGCACCGGCTGCACCGGTCCCACCGGGCGCGTGCGACACCCCCGGTGGAGGTCGCGTGAGCCGCTGCCGCCGCATCGTGGCGGACCGCTACGGCGGCTGACCGCGCCTCGCCCCCGTCCGCACCTCCGCCCGGTCCCCGGGCGTTCACATACCGCCGGAGAACCGCATGAACCTCGTCACCGCCAGCCGGATCGTGGCCCTGCTGGTCAGCGTGCCCACCTTCCTCTACCTCTTCCCGAACGACGGGTTCCGCGGCGACAACCTCTTCCTCGCCCCCGACCTGATCCTGTGCGCGCTGCTCACCCTGGGCGCCGCGCTGCCCGCCCGGCACGCAGTTCCGCTGCTGACCTTCGCCTTCGGCCTTTCGGCCGGAGTCATCACCACGGCGGTCTCCTCGTACGCGGTCGGGGGCGAGTTCGCGTTCCTCACCTTCGCCGCCGCGCTGGCCTCCGTGGTGATGGCCTGGCTACTGGCACGGCGCGGCGCCGCCGCCACGGCGGCGGCACGGCGCCCGCTCGACATCCCGCCGGTGCCCGTCCCCTGACGGGCCGGGCTCTCAGTACCGGGCCACCGGTACCGGGCCACCGGCACTGAGCCTCAGACTCGCACCGCCTCCACGAGCACGAGGCGCTCGGGGAACTGCACGGGCGCCCGCACCCCGACCGCGTCCAGGGCCCGTCCCGGCAGCGTCACGCCCTCGCCCCACCAGGCCAGCGCGGTCGAGGCCGGACCCCGCCTGCGGTCGCCCGGCGCCAGCGGCGCCACCCGGTAGTCGGCGGCCGGGTCGAGGCCGGGCAGCCGCACGCGCCCGGGCGGGGACACGACACTCGTCGCCACCTGCACCAGCGCGTACACGGCGCGCGAACGGTCCTGCGCCACCACACCGTGCACCCACAGCGCCGGGTCGGGGTGGTCGCCGCGCACCACCTCGCCGCTGTGCAGCAGCCCGCGCAGCTCCTTGTAGAGGTCGATCCACTCGCGCAGCGCCGCGCGGTCCTCCTCGCCGGCGCGCGTCAGATCCCACTCCATCCCGAAGTGGCCGAACAGCGCGGTCCCGGCTCGGAACGCGAGCCCGTGCGTGCGCCCCGTGGTGTGCGCCTCCGGCGCGCCCACGTGCGAGCCCATCAGCTCCGGCGGCAGCAGCAGGCCGGTCCAGCGCTGGATCTGCTGCCGTTCGAGCGCGTCGATGCAGTCGCTGGTCCACACCCGGTCGGTCCGCTCCAGGATGCCCAGGTCCACCCGGCCGCCGCCGGAGGAGCAGGACTCGATCTCAAGTCCGGGGTGGCGGGCCCGCAGTTCGTCGAGCAGCCGGTACACGGCCGTGGTCTGCGCGTGCACGCCCGCCTGGCCGGTGGGGCTGTGCCCGGCCTCGACCAGGTCCCGGTTGTGGTCCCACTTCAGGTAGGTGAGGGAGTACTCGGAGACGATCGCGTCCAGCCGTTCCAGGATGTAGGCGTACGCCTCCGGGTGCCCGAGGTCGAGAACCTGCTGGTGCCTAGACTCCGGGGGCAGCCGGTCGCCCGTCGCCAGAATCCAATCGGGGTGGCTGCGGGCCAGGTCGGAGTTCGGGTTGACCATCTCCGGCTCAACCCACAGGCCGAACTCCAGGCCCAGGCCGCGGACGTGCTCGGCCAGCGGGTGCAGCCCCTCCGGCCACACCCCCTCGTCCACGTACCAGTCGCCGAGCCCCGCGTGGTCGTCCCGCCGGCCGCGGAACCAGCCGTCGTCCAGCACGAAGCGCTCGGCGCCGACCTCGGCCGCGATGTCCGCAAGCTCCTTGAGCTTGCCCAGGTCGTGGTTGAAGTAGACGGCCTCCCACACGTTCAGCGTGACCGGGCGCGGTGTGTGCGGGTGGCCAGCGCGGGCCCGCAGGTGGCCGTGGAAACGGCCCGCCAGCTCGTCGAGACCGCGGCCATAACTGCCGTACACCCACGGCGTGGTGTACGACTCGCCGGAGCCGAGCGCGATCTCGCCGGCCAGCAGCAGTTCGCCGCCGCCCAGCAGCGCCTCACCGGCGTGGGTGCGCTCGGCCAGCGAGCGGTGGTTGCCGCTCCATGCCACGTGCAGGCCCCATACCTCGCCCGCGCGGAAGCCGAAGCCGGGCTCGCCCGCGACGTGCACGGTGGCGGCGTCGGTGCCGGTGCGGCCCTTGCGGTTCTCGCGCAGGTGGGTGCCGATGGTGAACGTGTGCCGCTGCGGGGTCCGCTCGCGCAGGTGGCGGCCGGTCATGTCGAGCAGCTCCGTGGCCCGTTCCGGCACGGGCAGGGTCAGCAGGACCCCGGAGAGCGTGAACGGGGCGGCCTCGGCGGCGGCCCTGCTGGTGACGGTGGCCCGCTGCCTGACCAGTCCGGAGTCGGTCAGCTCGACCTCCAGGCGCAGTTCCAGCTCGGCCGTCACGTCCTCGGCGACAGCGGTCACCGTGCGGCCCGCCACGTGGAAGGAGGTGACCGTGAACGCCGTGGAGAAGTCGGCGCCCGCCCGGTGCCCGGTGAGGCCGGGGGTGCCCAGCCAGCCGGCCGAGTGCTCGGGCAGCAGGCCGACCGGCACCACGACGTCGACGTTGTTGGAGGCGATCTGCGGCACCGTGGCCAGGGCGAGGGCCGCGAGGGCGTCCTGGGACAGCTCGCCCAGGTCCTCCCCCCAGTGCACGACCCGGGGCAGTCCGCTCCCGGAACGGTCCAGCACCAGGCTGGTACCCGCGGAGCGGAGGTGGAGGAAGGGCTCGTCGCGCATCTGAGATCCCCTGATCGATCCTGTTCGGTCTTGTGCGATATTTGTATGATCGCAGGCGCGCGCAGTCAACGCCAGGGGGTGGGGGGTCGGAGCCGCCTGTCGGATTCGAACCGACGACCTGCTGTTTACAAGACAGCTGCTCTGGCCAACTGAGCTAAGGCGGCGCGCTCGCAACGACCGCGACCGGCCGTAACGGCCGCTCCAGGGTACACGGGGCCGTCTCGCCAGTCGGCAGGACGACCCCCGCTCCGGGCCCCGCCGACCCCGCCGACCCCGCCGACCCCGCCGACCCCGCCGCGGGCAAACGATCTTGTGATGAGTTTTTTTGCCCATCAGCTACTGACTTTCGTGCTTGTTTCGAGTTAGGTTCACTCCGCGTCCATTTACATGGCCGTCACACCTTCCTACTCGGATCGTCCGGCACGTTCCTGCCGGTAGAAGGAGACACAACAGCATGGCAACGGTCACGTACGACAAGGCCACCCGGGTCTACCCCGGCCAGGAGTCCCCCGCCGTCGACCAGCTCGACATCCAGATCGAGGACGGCGAATTCCTCGTCCTGGTCGGCCCCTCCGGCTGCGGAAAGTCCACCTCCCTGCGCATGCTCGCCGGGCTTGAGGACGTCAACGGAGGCTCCATCCACATCGGTGACCGCGACGTCACCCACCTGCCGCCGAAGGACCGGGACATCGCCATGGTGTTCCAGAACTACGCGCTCTACCCGCACATGACCGTCGCGCAGAACATGGGCTTCGCGCTCAAGATCGCCGGCGTGAACAAGGCGGACATCCGCAAGAAGGTCGAAGAGGCCGCCAAGATCCTCGACCTCACCGAGTACCTGGACCGCAAGCCGAAGGCGCTCTCCGGCGGTCAGCGGCAGCGTGTCGCGATGGGCCGCGCGATCGTCCGTGAGCCGCAGGTCTTCCTCATGGACGAGCCGCTGTCCAACCTGGACGCCAAGCTCCGCGTCCAGACCCGTACCCAAATCGCCGGCCTCCAGCGCCGCCTGGGCGTCACCACCGTCTACGTCACCCACGACCAGGTCGAGGCCATGACGATGGGCGACCGGGTCGCGGTCCTCAAGGACGGCCTGCTCCAGCAGATCGACACCCCGCGGAACATGTACGACAAGCCCGCCAACCTCTTCGTCGCGGGCTTCATCGGCTCCCCCGCGATGAACCTGGTGGAGGTCCCGATCACCGACGGCGGCGTGAAGTTCGGCAACAGCGTGGTCGCCGTGGAGCGCGCCGCCCTCACCGAGGCGCAGGGCAAGGGCGACACCAACGTGGTCGTCGGCTGCCGCCCCGAGCACTTCGCCGTGGTCAATGGCAACGGCGAGGGCGCCGGTCTCGCCAAGGCCGAGGAGGGGAAGGAAGCCGGCCTCGCCGTCACGGTCAACGTGGTCGAGGAGACCGGCGCCGACGCCTACATCTACGGCACCGCCGAGTTCGGCGGCGACACCAAGGACCTCGTCATCCGCGTCGACAGCCGCGACGTCCCCGACAAGGGCGCCACGCTGAACGTGGTGCCGAAGCCCGGCGAGACCCACGTCTTCGCCGCCGGCTCCGGTGAGCGCCTGAGCGACTGACACGACTGAAACGGCTGAACGGCTGACCGTTCCGACGCCGGAAGGGCCGGGTTTCCGCACACGCGGTGGAAACCCGGCCCTTTGCGCGTCAACGGCCCATTCGAATTTTTCTGGACCTGTCACCCATGAGGGTGGCGAAATGTCACCAAATCACTACTCCTCGCTACGATTCGACAAGCCCGTCCACCGTCTCGCGAGGAAGACCTTCAGTGAATCAGGCACTTCGACACATCGGCAGAAGTCTCGCCATCGCCCTCCCGGTCGTCCTGGTGCTCTCCGGGACACTCGCCGTGACCCGCGTTCCGTGGGTGTCCGCGCCGTCCGACACACAAATGCTGACCGCCGCCGCGGAAAAGGCCAGCCAGACGCCGCAGGAGGTACTCAAGGAGCGGCTGATCACCACACTGCGCCGCCAGGACCCCTCCGCCGCACTGACCGGCCTCCAGGAAGCCGTGACGCGCGACCCGGCCCTCGCGCCGCACTGCGCCGAGATCGCGCAGGCCCTCGGCGAGGCGGCGGTGGAGAAGTACGGCAGCACGAAGCGCGCCCAGGCCCATGCCCGCCCGGTGTGCGACACCGCCTACGCGGCGGGCGTGGCCACCGCGGAGTAGCCCGCCGGACCATGAGGTTCCGCGGGCCCGGCAAGATCGGCAGGACAGGGCCTAGGCTGCCGGTATGACCGAAGCCTCGCTCGATGTCCCGCAGCCGACGCAGGCCGTGGTCCTGGCCGGTGGCCAGGGCTCACGGCTGCGGCCGTACACCGACGACCGGCCCAAGCCGATGGTCGAGATCCCCGGCACCGGCGTCCCGATCATCGGCCACCAGCTCAACTGGCTTGCCGCCGAGGGCATCACGGACGCCGTCATCTCCTGCGGCCACCTCGCCGAGGTGCTCCAGGAGTGGCTGGCCTCCGTCGAGCTGCCGCTGCACGTGACGACCGTCGTCGAGAGCGAGCCGCTCGGCCGCGGCGGCGGCCTGAAGCACGCCGCCGCGGCCCTGCCGCGGCCCGCCGAGCCGTGGTTCGCCACCAACGGCGACATCTGGACCCGCTTCTCGCTGCACGAGATGGCCGCCTTCCACGCCGAACGGGACGCGCTGGCCACGCTGGCGCTGGCCCGCCCGCGCATCCCGTGGGGCGCCGTGGACACCGACGAGTTCGGCCACGTCCTCGACTTCATCGAGGCGCCGCCCTCGCCCTACCTGATCAACGCCGGCGTCTACGTCTTCGCCGCCGAGTTCACGAAGCTGCTGCCGGACCGCGGCGATCACGAGCGCACCACGTTCCCCCGGCTCGCGCGCGAACGCAGGCTCGCGGGCTTCCCGTTGCCGCAGCGGGCCTACTGGCGGGCCATCGACACGGCCAAGGACCTGGCCCAGGCGGCGCGCGACCTGGCCGGCTGACCCGGCCCTGTTCCGGCCCTGTTCCGGCCGCGGAAAGGGGCGGGCCCGGTCGGCCCGCCCCGCAGAAACAAAACCGCGGCTTTCGCCGGACCGACGGTGACACATTCGGCTTTCCCGGCGCTTTCCCCGCACTTTCTTGGCGACGACTCGGTAACCGTTGCCGGATTTCCCCGGGCCCGAGTGGCATTTCCCCGGGCGCTTTCACTATCGTTCGACCCCGATCACGCACTCAACTCACAGCGATGACGGGGGAATTACCTGTGCGCGCACGTATGCGACCAATCGCCTCGGCGGCCGCTCTCTCGGCCGCCCTGCTGCTCGCCGGCTGCGGCGACGACGACGAGGCCGGCGGCCCGGGGCTCGGCGGTTTCGCCTCCGGCGGCAACGGCGAGGAGAACGGGAGCGGCGGCCTGCCGGACCTGGAGCTCGACGACGAACTCCAGCTCGAAACAACGGGCGGCTTCGGCGGGGACGACGGCGGCTCCGGCAGCCCCGTCGAGGGCGGCGAGGACTGGTACGCCCACTGGGAGTCCGCGGGCATCACCCTCTACACCACCACGGACGGCGTCCTGTACGGGAACCCCGGGACGGGCGACGTCTGTACGCAGGAGGCCGGAATCGCGGGCGGCCTCGACTGGGAGCCGGTCCTGTTCACCTGCCAGGGGTCCAGTCTGAAGAACGCCAACCTGCGGCTCAGCGGTGACACCTTGGCGATCGAATGGGATGACCGCACGGAAGAGGTGAGCAGGGTCGAAAGTCTCACGGGCAGGACCGTGGATCTCGACGCCCTTGAAGCCACCATCCTCAACTGATCGGTCCCACCTCGGAAAACCCACACCGCGGGTGCCGGACGGTGACCCCGCCCGGCACCCGCGGCACCTTTCTTCTGCACATCTCCATTCCGCATTCCGCATTCCCGTTCCGCGTTCCCGTTCCGCGTTCTTCCTTTCCGGAAGGGGAAACGGAATGCATGGGCCCTACTGCTCCGGCCGCGCCTCGGACAGCTCGTCGACGACGCCCCGGTCGGCGACGCTCCAGTCGGTGAGCGCGGAGTCCTCGAAAACGGTTCCCACCGGGTGGAAGTGCCCGGCGTCGACCTGCTCGATACGCGCGCCCAGGTAGCCGCCCGTCTCCTCGTCGAAGAGGAACGTCGTCTCCTCGCCCAGGTGCGTGCCGTGCCGGGTGACGGCCACGCCCTCACGGCCCGCCGCGTCCGTGCCCACGCCGACCGTGACCCCCGGGATCTCCTCGAACGCCAGCAGCGCGGCCTCCGCCACCTCGGGCGGCAGCGGCGCGTGCTCGAAGAACCTTCCGACGGTGTGGAACGCCCACTGGTCGGCCTGGTCACCGGAGTCGGCCGAGCCGTTCTCCCGGTAGATCTTCTCCACCAGCTCCTCCGGGTCGGTGGTCAGCTCCTGGAAGTAGTCGTAGGAGGGCTGGTGGAGGTTCGCCGGGTCGTCGAGGTCCGCCGGGTCCAGACAGTCCTCCTCGGTGACCGTGGCCTCCGTCATATACGGGTCGCTCTCGACGACGTCCGGACGTTCCACCAGGCAGCTCACGCCCGTGTCCTGCTCCGCCGCGTCCAGCGACTGGTTCCAGTCCGGGCGGCCGTCGATCAGCCGGGCGCCGTGAGGGAACTGCGCGGAGTCCACGTACCAGCCGTCGTTCCCGTCCGGCGTGACCCAGGTCTCGGCCTCGTACGGCCCCGACTCCTCCCGCTCCACGTTGTCGCCGTTGTTCGGCTCCCCGCCCTTGTACCGGGCGTAGTACTGCTCGGTGTAGGCGACCTGGTCGGGCGCCACCTCGGTCTCCGGCTGCTGAGCCGCCGCCGCGGCCAGCCGCTGGAGCGTCGAGCCGCCCGAAGCCGCGTCGGTGCCCTCACCTTCGCCGCCGGTGAACGTGACGGCGGCGACGATGACGGCGGCGGTCGCCACCGGCACCGCGGCCAGAACGAGGCGGCGCCGACCGGGCGACGCCGCGGGTTGCTCGGTTTCGCGCATCAGATGCTCCTCAAGCAGCAGACGGCGGTCCGCGGGAAGCTCAGGATCGCCCGGGGCGGGCAGCAACCGGGCCAGCTCCGCACGGCTCGGGTCCTCGCCCCGGTGCCGATGGGTACGGATCATGGGTGCCTCTCCACATGTGACCGGACCGCCGGCATCCGGCAGTCATCCCGTACTTGTCCGCGCGGCAACGGCGGTTCCCTGCGCAATTCCTCGTCCGTGAGCCGCCGCAGCCTGGCCCTGGCCCGGAACAGGCGGGAGCGGACCGTTCCGACGCGCACGCCGAGCGCCGCCGCGGCCTCCTCGTAGCCGAAGCCGGACCAGACGCAGAGCATGAACACCTCGCGCTCCCCGTCGCGCAGCCGCCCCAGCGCCGTCTTCACCGCGGCCAATTGTTCGGCGTCGGCGAGCCGGCCGACCAGTTCGTCGGCGAAGTCGGGCAGGGGTTCGCGGGCCGGCAGCCTGGCCATGGCGCGCTCGTGACGGCGCTTGGCGCGTGCGGTGTTCCGCAGCACGTTGACGGCGATGCCCATGAGCCACGGCCGCGGGCTCTCCCCCTCGTCCCGCAGCCGGGCGCGCAGCCGCCACGCCTCAAGGAAGGTCAGGGACACGACGTCCTCGGCCAGGCCGGGATCGCCCGTCGCGCGCGCCGCGTACCCGTAGACCAGCTGCGCGTACGAGGTGAACAGCTCGCGGAACGCGTCCGGATCGCCGGCGCGCACGCGGGCGTGCATGGAATAGCTCACCCCCCGACTTGTCCGGCCGCCGCACGGAGTTCCCGTGACGTCGGCCACACGTTAACCGCCGGTTGGTGAAGCCCGTCTACTCGCCGAGGATGCCACCTAACCGAGCAGCCCGCCGATGGGGTCGAGGCTGCCCTGCTCACCCCCGTCGTCCGAAGGTGCGGGGCTCTCCGGCGGCTCCCCCGCATCGCCCGCCTCGGGCGCGGACGGCGGCGCGTACGACTCCTCCGGCACGTACGGGTCCGGCGCGGGCGGCTGCTGCGGGGCGGGCACGGTCTGCTCGCTGCGCGGGAACGACTCGTCCGAAGGACCGTCCGGCGCCGCGCCGTCCGCCGGCTCGCCGGCCGAGCCCGGCTGCTCCGCCTCGTCCGCCTCGCCCGCCTCGCGTTCGTCGGCCGAGGCGCCCTCGGAGGACTCGGCCGCGTCCTCCTCGCGCCGCCGCTCCCGCTCCTCCTCGTCCTTCTCCTCGGCCTCGTCCGGCAGCGGCTCGCCCGGCAGGTGGTTGCGCGGCGGCTCGCCCGGCGCGGGCGTCGTCGGGAACTGCGCGGAGCGCACCGCGCTGCCGAGCAGCGAACCGATGAGGAGCGCGAGGCCGATCAGCAGCGCCGCCAGCGCCGCCCCCCGGCGCAGCACCCGGTGCCGCAGGTCCGACAGCGGGGCGCGCGGGCCGAGCCTGCGCCACGCCTCCCCGGCCAGCCGCGCGTCCAGCGAGTACACGGGCGCGCCCGCGATCAGCAGCGGCGACCAGGCGGCACACAGGACGATGTCGGGGGCGTCGAACGCCGGGCCCTGCCGCCAGCTGACCGTGACCAGCAGCGCCAGCGAGAGCAGCGCGCCGAGCCCGGCCGCGACCCGCTGCCAGAGGCCGAAGATGGTGAGCACGCCGACGATGATCTGGGTGAACGCGACGGTGAGCCCGGCGCCCACCGGGTGGGACAGGGCCCAGTCGTGCAGCGGGGCGGCCACGGTCCACGGCTCGAGCGCGCTGAGCCACGCGTACAGCGAGCCGCGGACGCCGCCGTCGAAGTAGACCGGGTTGGTGAGCTTGCCCATCCCGGCGTAGATGGCCATGAAGCCGAGCAGGAGCCGCAGCGGCAGCAGCACGACGCCGAGGCTCAGATTCCTGCCGGTATGGAACGCCTGCCGGCCGACGGGAGCGCCGGAACGCTGCCTGGCCGCGCCCGCCCGCGCCGGGCCCCTGCCGCCCCCGCCCTCGCCCGTTCCGCCGTGGCCGTCCGTTCTGTCGGGGCCGCCGTGGCCGCCGTGGCCGCCGAACCCGCCGGTCCTGCCACGGTCCGCGCCGACCGCGGGCAGTACCCGGGTGTGCTCGGCCGGCTGCGGGTGGCGCGGGCCGACCACGGCCGCGGCGCGGGGGGCGCCCTGCACGCGTGGGAGCACCTGGGTGGCGGTGCCCTCCGCGGCGCGCGCGTGCCCGGCCTCGCGCACCGCCCGGATCAGGGTGCCGGCCCCCGCGTCCCCCGGCGCGCTGCGGCCCGACCATACGACCGGCGGCCTGCGGCGCCCGGCGGCGGGCACCCGCGGCAGCGGACCGGTCTGCGGGACCGCGATGCCCGCCGGGGGCGGGGTGGCGAGCTGAACCCGGAAGCTGGCGTGGTTCACGACGACTTGTGCGGGGTCGCACGGCACTTTCACCATGCTCAGCACCGGCTCGTCCGCCGAGAGGCCGCGGGGTGTTCTGGTGTCCACACTCATCTAACCGAGTGACACAGCCTTTGGACACTGCCTTGACCGAAGTCTGTCCGCGACCCGTCAAGGGCCGGTCAGCGGCGGCCCCTTGACGCCTCGTACAGAACGATGCCGGCCGCCACGCCCGCGTTCAGGCTCTCGGCGCCGCCCGGCATCGGAATCCGCACGCGGACGTCGCAGGTCTCGCCGACCAGCCGGGACAGCCCCCGGCCCTCGCTGCCCACCACGATGACCACGGGACCGCCGAGCGCCGCCACGTCCGCGAGGTCCGCCTCGCCGTCCGCCGCGAGGCCGACGACCGTGAGACCGGCCTTCTGGTACGCCTGGAGCGCGCGGGTCAGATTGGTGGCGCGGGCGACCGGCGTGCGCGCCGCCGTACCGGCGGAGGTCTTCCACGCGCCCGCGGTCATGCCGGCCGCGCGCCGCTCAGGCACGACGACGCCGTGCCCGCCGAACGCGGCCGCGGACCGGACCACCGCCCCGAGGTTGCGCGGGTCGGTGACGCCGTCGAGGGCCACGATCAGCGGGTCCTCGTCGGCGTCGAAGGCCGCGTCGACCAGGTCGTCGGGGTGGGCGTACTCGTAGGGCGGGACCTGGAGGACCAGGCCCTGGTGGTTCAGCCCGCCGGTGATCCGGTCCAGCTCGGCCCGCGGCGCTTCGAGCAGGTGCACGTCGCCACGTTCCATCGCCAGCTTGACGGCGTCGGTGACGCGGTCGTCGCTGTCCAGGAACTGCTGGACGTACAGCGTCCCCGCGGGCACGCCGCCGCGCAGCGCCTCGACCACCGGGTTGCGGCCGACGACGAGCTCGGCGGGGGACCGGCCGCCGCGCCGCGCCGCGGTCTGCCGGCGCGTCTTGGCCTGTGCCGCACGCTGCTTGGCGTGCCCCTTGCGCATCTCGGCGGGCGGGGTGGGCCCCTTGCCCTTCAGACCGCGGCGGCGCTGGCCGCCGCTGCCGATCTGCGGGCCCTTCTTCTGGCTGGTGCGGCGGTTCGGCCGCTCGCTGTTGCCTGGCATGGTGCCACCGGTTCCTTCTCAGCTCGTCAGCTGGTCAGCTCAGTTCCCAACGGGGCCCGTTGGGCGTGTCCTCGATCACCAGGCCGGCCGACTGGAGTTCGTCCCTGATGGCGTCCGCGGTGCCGTAGTCCTTGCGTTCCCGCGCGGCCTGCCGCTGCGTCAGGACCAGCCGCACGAGCGTGTCCACGACGCCGGTCAGCTCCTCGCCGCGCGCGCCCGCGTCCGCGTCCGCCCAGGGGGCGGCCAGCGGGTCGAGCCCGAGCACGGCGAGCATGGCGCGCACCTGGGCGGCGAGCGCGACGACGGACTCCTTGTCGCCCTCGGCCAGCGCGGCGTTGCCCTGCCTGACCGTGGTGTGGACGGCGGCGAGTGCCTGGGGAACGCCCAGGTCCTCGTCCATGGCGGCGGCGAAGTCGTCGGGCACGGCGGCGGCCGGGGCCACCTCGCCGGTCTGCTCGGCGGCGCGGTGGAGGAACCCCTCGATGCGGCCGAACGCCGACTCCGCCTCGGCCAGGGCCTCCTGACTGTACTCGATGGTCGAACGGTAGTGCGGGGTGCCGAGGTAGTAACGCAGCACGACGGGCCGCCAGCGCTTGACCATCTCACCGACGAGCACCGAGTTCCCCAGGGACTTGCTCATCTTCTCGCCGCTCATGGTGACCCACGCGTTGTGCACCCAGTAGCGCGCGAACGCGTCGCCCGTGGCACACGACTGGGCCAGCTCGTTCTCGTGGTGCGGGAAGATCAGGTCGATGCCGCCGCCGTGGATGTCGAACGCCGGGCCGAGGTACTTGCGGACCATCGCCGAGCACTCCAGGTGCCAGCCGGGCCGGCCGCGGCCCCAGGGCGTCTCCCAGCTCGGCTCGCCCGGCTTGGCGGCCTTCCACAGGGCGAAGTCCCTGGGGTCGCGCTTGCCGGTCTCGCCCTCGCCCGAGGGCTGGAGCAGATGTCCGAGGTCCTGGTTGGACAGCGAGAGATAGCCGGGGAAGCTGCGCACGTCGAAGTAGACATTGCCGTCGGCCGGATAGGCGTGGCCGCGGTCGATCAGGGTACGCATCATCTCGATCATCTCCGGCACGTGGCCGGTCGCCCGCGGCTGGTAGGTGGGCGGGAGGCAACCGAGCGCGTCGTAGGCGTCGTCGAACGCCAGCTCGTTCTCGTAGCCGATCGACCACCAGGGGCGGCCCTGGGCCGCGCTCTTGGCGATGATCTTGTCGTCGATGTCCGTGACGTTCCGCACGAAGACCACGTCGTAGCCGCGGTAGGCGAACCAGCGCCGCATGATGTCGAAGTCGACGCCGGAACGGATGTGCCCGATGTGGGGGGCCGCCTGGACGGTCGCGCCACAGAGGTAGATCGAGACGCAGCCCGGCACGAGCGGGTTGAAGTCACGGATCTTCCGGGCGCTGGTGTCATACAGGCGAAGGGTCACGCGTCAAGAGTAGTCGGCGAGGTGGGCCCCCCGCGCCGGTCGGCACAAGGGCGAAAGGCCGCCCGTCGGCTGTCACGGACCATGGCTCGCGCCTCCAGGACGGGGCAGCACCACCGCGGTCGCCACCGCGGCGAGTCCCTCGCCGCGGCCGGTCAGGCCGAGGCCGTCCGTCGTGGTCCCGGAGACGGAGACGTGCGCGCCGAGCGCGGCGGACAGCACGCGCTGGGCCTCGGCGCGACGGCTGCCGATCCGCGGCCGGACGCCGATGACCTGGATCGCCACGTTGCCGATGCCGAAACCCGCGGCGCGCACGATCCTGGCGGCCTCGGCGAGCAGCGCGACCCCGGAGGCACCGGACCACTCCGGGCGGTCGGTGCCGAAGTGCTCGCCGAGGTCGCCGGTGCCCGAGGCCGAGAACAGCGCGTCACAGGCCGCATGCGCCGCGACATCGCCGTCCGAGTGGCCCGCGAGGCCGAACGCGGCGTCCGGCCAGTGCAGGCCGGCGCACCACAGGGCACGGCCCCGTTCGAAGGCGTGGACGTCGGTCCCGATGCCGACGCGCGGCAGCGCCGCGGCGGCGGGGTCCGTGGGTTCCGTGGGGTCGATCGTGGGGTCGATCGTGGGGTCAGAAGCCATCGTTCAGCCTCCTGCGGGCGAGCACGGCCTCGGCGAGCACCAGGTCGAGCGGGCGGGTGATCTTGAACGCCTCCTCGTGCCCCGGCACCAGGACCACGGGCAGGCCGAGCCGTTCCACCAGGCCGGCGTCGTCGGTCGCGGCATCGGCGGCGAGCTTGTCGTGGGCCTCGACCAGCGTGTCCCGGTCGAAACCCTGCGGCGTCTGGACCGCGCGCAGCAGCGAGCGGTCCGGGGTGGCCACGACCGGCTCCGTCTCCCCGCCGCCGGCGTCGACCTGTTTGACGGTGTCGGTCACCGGCAGGGCGGGCACCACGGCGGGCGCGCCCGCCCGGACCGCGGCGACCACCGCGTCGACGGTGTCGACCGGGACCAGTGGGCGGGCCGCGTCGTGGACGAGGACGATCTCGATGTCGCGCGGCAGGACGGCGAGGCCGAGGCGGACGGACTCCTGACGCGTCGCGCCGCCCGCTACCACGACCTGCTCCACCGCGTGCGGCGGCGGGTGCTCGTCGAGAAGTGAACGGACGGCCGCCGCCTCGGCGGGCGGGGCCACGACGACGACCAGGGCGACGGCTCTGGCGCGGGCCATGGCCCGCACGGCGTGGACGAGCATCGGCGTGCCGCCCAGGGGGCGCAGTGCCTTGGGCGCGCCGGGGCCGAGCCGGACGCCGGAGCCGGCGGCCGGGATGACGGCCGCGGTTCTGGGGAGCCGCGTAGGGGGCTCGAGTGTGGTGTCTGTCATTTGGTGGCGGGTGCAGGTTTGTTTGCAGGGTGGTGTTGGGTATGGCCTGAGCGTGCCGGGCCCACACGATCGGACCCTTCCGTGACAGGCCGATCGAGCTAGCTTCACGGTCCCGGCACACTTTCCGGAAATGATCCGTGTTCCGTGATCCGTACAGACAGCAGCGCCCGTACGGCATCGGGGAATGCCTCCGGGCGCTGCGGCACGCTGTCGCACGCTGGTGGGTTCAGTGTTCGAGAGTGAGTGGCCGCCCTCGCCGGCAATGACCGACCGGTGTCAGCAGGGACCGATAGCGCAGATCGATCAACGGCAGATCGACCAACGATCAATCATCGCAGTAATGATCAAATGCCCACGGTAATCAAAGCCATGACCGATCAAAAACGGCGAGGATCAGCTCCGTCCGTAATCCATCCGGCCTGCTGCCCGGGCGGCAGGTCAGGAGGCGAGAACCTCGTCAAGCAGCGATTCGGCCTTGTCCTCATTGGTCGCCTCGGCGAGAGCCAGCTCGCTGACGAGAATCTGCCGCGCCTTCGCGAGCATGCGCTTCTCACCTGCGGACAGCCCGCGCTCGCGCTCACGGCGCCACAGGTCGCGGACCACTTCGGCGACCTTGATGACGTCGCCGGACGCCAGCTTCTCCAGGTTTGCCTTGTAACGGCGGGACCAGTTGGTCGGCTCCTCGGCATACGGGGCGCGCAGCACCTCGAAGACCCGGTCCAGCCCGTCCTGCCCGACCACATCGCGCACGCCGACCAGCTCGGCATTTTCCGCCGGCACACGCACTTCGAGGTCGCCCTGGGCAACCTTCAGTACCAAGTAGGTCTTGTCCACGCCTTTAATCTGGCGAGTTTCGATGGCCTCGATCAGCGCGGCCCCGTGATGGGGATAGACCACGGTGTCGCCAACCTTGAACGTCATGTGACAGGTACCCCTTCCGTGGCTCTCCATGCTAACACGTGAAGACGGCCCTTTGAATGACGTTTCCGCAGGTCAGGACACCTCTCGGGGGTTGACAAGGGCGCCGGTGACGTGCTTCGAGGGGGCCGTGGCGGCAGGTATCCGCAGGTGGGGGCACGGTTCGACGGGCGGGGCAGTTCGTGGATCTACGCCCGGAAGAAGGCAAGAAAGTTCCGTTGACCACAGAAAGCTGTCCGTTTTGTCACGATTGCAAGAAAGCCGTCCGGGCACCCGTCCGACCCCGGGAAAATGGATCAGCGGAAAGTCCCTTGATCGCCAATTCACTCCACCGGACCGCGGACCCGGGCCCGGCGGAACGTGCCGGAAGGGCCTTCTGTACCCTGAGGCCCGATAGATCAACAGGACTGTCCGAGGAGATGCCGCCGCCGTGAGCAGCAGCCTTCGACGCGGCGTGGCCGCCGCCTTCTTCGCGTTTTCGATCGCCGGCGTGACGACGGCGTGCGGTGCCGGCAACGACGCCCAAACCGACCGGAACAGGCCCGACAACGCGTCCGCCACGGTCGACGACATCAAGGTGCAGAACGTCAACGTCGTGCTGCCCGACGGCGCCGACGGGCCGGGCGGCATCTCCGCCCGGCTGTTCAACGGGGGCACCGAGGACCAGATCCTCGACGCCGTCGTGCTGGCCGGTGCCGACCGGCCGGTCGAGCTGATCCCCGCCGAGGGCGAGAGCAGCATCGTCGTGCCCGCGCGCGGTTCCGTCGCGCTCGGCGGCGAGGGCAACCCGGCGGCCTACATCGACGACCCGGCCGCGGTCGACGTGGCACTGGGGAACGCCCAGCAGCTGGTGTTCGTGCTGAGCGATACCGGGGAGATCCCGCTGTCGGCCCGCGTCGTCGGCGGCACCGAGGACTGGGCGCACTACGACGACTGGGGCCCGACGCCCACCGCGCCCGCGGACCCCACCGCCCCGGAAGAAGGCCAGGAGGGCCAGGAGGGCGAGCCGGGCGGCCAGGACGGCGAGGAGCCAGGGGACGGCACGGAAGGCGGCGAGGGCGCCGACGGGGGCACCGGAGAGACCCCGGGCGACACGCCGGGCGACACGCCGGGCGGCACCCCGGACGAGGGCGCGACCGGCGAGACGCCGGAGGCCCCGGCCGGCGGCGGAGCGGACGGGACGACGGACGGAGCGGACGGCGGCGGGCTCGTCGAGGGCTGACGCACCCGCACGCACGACGCGCGAGGGCCGGGGGCATGCCCCCGGCCCTCGCGCGTTGTTTGTTACGGCTCGAACTTGTAGCCGAGGCCGCGCACGGTGACCAGGTAGCGCGGCGCGCCCGGGTCCGGCTCGATCTTGGCGCGCAACCGCTTCACGTGAACGTCCAGGGTCTTGGTGTCGCCGACGTAGTCGGCGCCCCAGACCCGGTCGATCAGCTGCATGCGGGTGAGCACCCGGCCGGCGTTCCGCAGCAGCATCGCGAGCAGGTCGAACTCCTTGAGCGGCAGGTCGACCTTGCGTCCTGAGACGGTGACCACGTGCCGGTCCACGTCCATCCGGACCGGACCCGCCTCCAGGGCGGCCGGGGTCTCCTCCTCCGACTCCCCGCGGCGGCGCAGCACCGCACGGATGCGGGCCACGAGCTCCCGCGAGGAGAACGGCTTGGTCACGTAGTCGTCGGCCCCTATTTCCAGGCCGACGACCTTGTCGATTTCACTGTCCTTGGCGGTCACCATGATGACCGGGACGTTGGAGCGGCCTCGCAGCTGCCGGCAGACCTCGGTGCCGGGCAGCCCCGGCAGCATGAGGTCGAGCAGGACCAGGTCGGCGCCGTTGCGCTCGAACTCGTCCAGCCCGTCCGGACCCGTGGCCGCGGTGGCGACCTCGAAGCCTTCCTTGCGGAGCATGTACGACAAGACGTCGCTGAACGACTCCTCGTCCTCGACGACGAGCACTCGGGTCACGGGAGGACCTCCCGGGCGGGATCGTTGGTGCGGGTGGGGTGGTGCGGCTCAGGTCCTGCTTCGGCGTCGGCATCGGCGCTGTCGGGGAACTCGGCCGGTTCGTGCAGGGTGCCACCGAGGCGGTCGCGCTTCCTGCGCGCGGCCAGATGGCGCTCCCGCGCACTGCCGGGTTCCGGCAGCCGCAGGGTGAACGTGGAGCCCTGTCCCTCAGCGCTCCACACCTGGACCTCCCCGCCGTGCGAGGCGGCCACGTGTTTGACGATCGCGAGACCGAGGCCCGTTCCGCCGGTGGCGCGGGAGCGGGCGGGGTCGACGCGGTAGAACCGTTCGAAGACGCGTTCCCTGTCGGTCTCGGGGATACCGACACCCTGATCGGTCACGGCGATCTCCACCAGATCGCCGCTGGTGGCGGGCACGCGGGTGCCCGCGATGGCGACGCGGGTGTGGGGCGGGCTGTAGTTCACCGCGTTCTCCACGAGGTTGCCGAGCGCGGCGGCGAGCTGCGCCCGGTTGCCCCAGACGGACAGGTCGTCGATGCCGCCGGAGGCGATGGTGATGTGCTTGCTGCCGGCCTGCTGGCGGCAGCGGTCCAGGGCCTCGCCGATCAGCTCGTCGACCCGCACCAGCTCGGCGCCCGCGAGCATGTCGTTGTCCTGTACCCGGGAGAGGTCTATCAGCTCCTGGATCAGGTTGGTGAGGCGGGTGGCCTCGTTCTGCATGCGGCCGGCGAAGCGGGTGACGGCCTCCGGATCGTCGGCGGCGTCGAGCACCGCCTCGGAGAGCAGCGACAGGGCGCCGGCCGGCGTCTTCAGCTCGTGGCTGACATTCGCCACGAAGTCGCGGCGGACGGCCTCGATCCTGCGGGACTCGGTCAGGTCCTCCACGAGCAGCAGCACCAGGCGGGACCCCAGCGGCGCCGAGCGGGCCGAGACCGCCAGCACATCGGCGCGGCCGAGGCCACGGCCGCGGCGCGGCAGGTCGATCTCCGTCTCGCGGATCTCGCCGTCGCGCCGGGTGTCGCGGGCCATCTTCAGCATCGGCTCGACGGCCAGCCGCCCGCCGCGGACGAGGCCGAGGGCGTAGGCGGCGGAGCTGGCCTTCACCACGCCGTCACTGTCGTCGAGCACGACGGCCGAGGAGCGCAGCACCGACAGCACGGTGTCGACCCCGGGCGGCAAAGTGGCCTCCGCGGGCTGCGGGGCGCCGGAGGGACGCGTACGTTCGCGCTCGCTGAGGCGGAATGCCAGCATGGCAATGACGCCGGTGCACAGACCGGCAATCGCTGCCACTGCGGCGACCGCCGCGTTCACGTCCATATCCTCAGGTTATGCGGGGCTTGCCCGTAGGCCACAGATGTGACCGAAGATGCTCGTCCGGCCGCCCGCGAGAGTTCACCTTGCCGACAGCGATGATTCACTTGACGGGGCGGAAGCGGCCGCTTTCCGGGCACAGCTTGGGACGGCAGAGATCGGCGCCGGCAGGTGAGGAAGGACAGTCATGCGTGACGCATACCACGAGGAACTGGACGCGATCAGCGACAGCCTGGTCGAAATGGCCCGTTTCGTCGGGTCGGCCATCGGACGGGCCACGACGGCCATGCTGGATGCCGACCTGAAGCTCGCCGAGGCCGTGATAGCCGCGGACGACAAGGTCGACGAGACACAGCGCGAGCTGGAGAACGCGGCGATAGCCCTGCTGGCGCGCCAGCAGCCGGTCGCCACGGATCTGCGGATCGTGGTGACGTCGCTGCGGATGAGCGCGGATCTGGAGCGGTGCGGCGACCTGGCGCAGCACGTCGCCAAGGTGGCCAGGCTGCGTTACCCCGACTCGGCGGTGCCGCGCGACCTTTCGGCCACCATCCTGGAGATGGGCCAGCTCGCCCAGCGGCTGATGGCGAAGGCCACCGAAGTGCTGATCACCAAGGACGTCGACCTGGCGATGCAGCTGGAGCACGACGACGACGAGATGGACTCGCTGCACCGGACGCTGTTCAGCCACCTGCTGGACGACCGGTGGCGGCACGGCATCGAGACGGCGGTGGACGTCACGCTGCTCGGCCGGTACTACGAACGGTTCGCCGATCACGCCGTGTCGATCGCGCGGCGCGTGGTCTACCTCGTCACCGGTGAGCACGCCGACGAGTTCCTGCCGGAGCCGGAGGCCACCGCCTGAGCGCGAGTGCTCCCGCGCGCCGGTTCTGCGCGGTTTCGCGCCGGGGTGGTGCGGGCGTCCAATGTGAGCGGAGAACATCCGCTGCCGAGGAGGGACCCATGGCTGCCTCACCCGCCGCACCCCCGCCCCCCGTGCCCGCCCCCGTGACCCCGCTCCAACGCCGCCCGTTGCCCCTGCTGGCCGGCTGCGGCTGCGGCTCCGGCTGCGGCTGCGGCTGCCAGTCGGGGTCCGCCTGCCAGTGCGGAGGCAACTGCGGCTGACCGCGGCCCTGCCCGCCCGTTCCGCCGGCCCTGCCCGCGCGTTCAGTCCGCGGGGCCGGGCGCGGCGGGCGGCCAGGGCAGCTCGGCGACCAGCTCGAACGCCGTGGGCCCCGCGCCGTGCCTGAGGGTGCCGCCGTCCAGGACGACCCGTTCCTCAAGACCGGCCAGGCCCGCCCCCGCGCCCGGGATCGGCCCCGCGTCCACGCCGCCCCGCCCGTGCCCGCCGCGGGCGGGCAGCGTGTTGCGCACCGCGATCGACAGCCCCTCGCCAGGACCGCCTGCGACGACCACGGTGACCTCGGCCTCGGGCGCGTGCTTGCGGGCGTTGGTCAGTCCCTCCTGCACCACGCGGTAGGCGGTCCGCTGCACCTGGCCGCGCAGACCGGACGCCGCCCGCTCGTAGGCGCCGGTCCACCGGACCCGCTGCCCCGCGCGCCGCGCCTCGGCGACCAGGTCCTCCACGTCCCCGAGGCCGGGCTGCGGGGCGCCTTCCGTCGCGCCGCTGCCGCGCAGCACGGTCAGCACTTCCCGCAGCTCCTCAAGCGCCTGGTGCGCGGTGTCCCTGATCAGCTGCGCCGTGTCGCCGATCTCGGCGTCCGACAGCGGCTCCGCGCCGCGCGCCGACGCGCCGGTGCGGTAGGCGAGCGCGCCGGCGTGCACCGAGAGCAGCGAGATGCGGTGGGCCAGCACGTCGTGCATCTCGCGGGCGATGGCCTCCCGTTCCGCCCGCCGCGCGTCGGCGAGCCGCCGGGCGTGCTCGGCCCGCTCCCGCCGGGCGTCCGCGCGCAGCCTGGCGACCAGCTCGCGGCGCACGCGCACCGCGGTGCCCCAGGTCAGGAGGAAGAGAACGAACGCGACGACGAACGCGACGCCCGTCCAGCCGCCCTCGTCGGGAATCGTGTACACGATCAGGTACGGCGTCGTGACGGCCAGGTGCGCGAGCACGACCAGCGAGGCGGTGCGCCACGGGACGCGCACGGCGAGATTGAAGATGGCGACGCTGAGCGCGCCCACGAACGTCGAGGAGAACACGCTGAGCGGCAGCATCGCAACCGCGAGCAGCAGCGGGAAACGGCGGCGCCACCACAGCGCGAGGCAGGCGAGCGCCCCGGCCGGCGCGTCGGCGACCACGATCCACCGCGGAAGGTAGTCGGCGTCCTCGACGATGCCGAGGGACGCCGCCCACAGCAGCACCGCGAAGCCGAACATCAAGGTGTCGACCAGCCAGTCCCGGCCGGTGCGGCGGGCAGGGGTCCGCCCGCCGCCGAACCTCAGCTCACCGGGCAGGAGCAGACGATGCTCCCACGTCTCCCGGGCCCCCGTGTCGTCCATGCCCACGACCCTATGCCGCGCGGCCGGGGTCCTATGCCGCGCGGCCGGGACCCGGTGCGCCCCCGGCCGGGGGCGCACTCACGTGCGGCGGCTACTTCTTGCCCTGGTTCTTCACGGCCTCGATGGCGGCCTTGGCGGCCTCCGGGTCGAGGTAGGTGCCGTGCGGGACGACCGGGTGGAAGTCGGCGTCCAGCTCGTAGAGCAGCGGGATGCCGGTCGGGATGTTGAGGCCCACGATGTCGGCGTCGGAGATGCCGTCGAGGTGCTTGACGAGGGCGCGCAGGCTGTTGCCGTGGGCGGCGACCAGGACGGTGCGGCCCGCGTTCAGGTCGGGCACGATGCCGTCGTACCAGTAGGGCAGCATCCGGACGACGACGTCCTTCAGGCATTCGGTGCGCGGACGGACCTCGCTGGGGATCGCGGCGTAGCGCGGGTCGTCGCTCTGCGACCACTCGGCGCCGTCGGCCAGCTCGGGCGGCGGGACGTCGTAGGAGCGGCGCCACTTCATGAACTGCTCCTCGCCGAACTCGGCGAGGGTGGCGGCCTTGTCCTTGCCCTGGAGGGCCCCGTAGTGCCGCTCGTTCAGCCGCCAGGTGCGGCGCACCGGAATCCAGGCCCGGTCGGCCGCGTCGAGCGCGAGGTTGGCCGTGCGGATGGCGCGCTTGAGGGTGGAGGTGTGCAGCACGTCGGGCAGCAGCCCGGCGTCCTTGAGCAGCTCGCCGCCGCGCACGGCCTCCTTCTCGCCCTTCTCCGTCAGGTTGACGTCCACCCAGCCGGTGAACAGATTCTTCGCGTTCCAATCGCTCTCGCCGTGGCGGAGCAGAATCAGCTTGTACGGTGCGTCGGCCATGCCCCGAGCGTAGACGAGCCCGGTGACGCGGCCGGATGCGGCCCGGAGCCGCCCCGGGTACAAAGTGGAAGAATGACGACGATTCTGCGGCGCTGGCGGAAGCACCGGCATTCGGTGCTCAGCGTCCGCAGCGTCGTGGGCCAGATGTTCATCCTCCTGGTCGGTCTCGTTCTGCTGCTGGTCGCCGCCGCCGTGGTGAGCCTCCTGCTCCACTCCAGGCACGACGAGAAGTCCCGCGCGGCCGCGCGCTCCCGCGCCGCCGCCGAAAGCTTCGCCAACTCCCCCGGCCTGGTGGCGGCCCTCCGGTCGGCCGACCCGAGCGCCGTGCTCCAGCCGCGCGCCGAGGCGGTCCGCAAGCGCGCCGACGTCGACTTCGTCGTCGTGATGAACCGCGAGGGCATCCGTTACACGCATCCCAACCCCGAACGCATCGGTGAGCGGTTCGTCGGCACCTTCGTGCCGGCCAGGGAGGGCGAGGTGGTGCGGGAGACCACCGAGGGCACGCTCGGCCCCTCGGTGCGGAGGGTGGTGCCGGTCCATGACGAGGACGGCGACGTCGTCGGCATGGTGGCGGCCGGGGTCACCCTCGGCCGCATCAATCTCGCCGTCGTCGACGAACTGCCGCTGCTCCTCGGCACGGGCGTCGGCGTCATCGCCCTCGCCACCGGCGGCGCCGCGCTGGTCAGCCGCCGTCTGCTGCGGCAGACGCGGGGCCTGGGGCCCGGCGAGATCACCCGCATGTACGAGCACCACGACACCGTGCTGCACTCGGTGCGCGAGGGCGTCGTCATCCTCGACGAGAACAGCCGGCTGCTGCTGGCGAACGACGAGGCCAGGCGGCTGCTCGAACTGCCGGACGACGCACCGGGCCGGCCCGTCACCGACCTGGGCCTCGCCCCTTCGACGGTGGCCCTGCTGACCTCGGAGGCGGAGGTCACGGACGAGGTGCACCTGTCCGGCGGCCGGCTGCTCACCGTCAACCACCGGCTGGTGGCCAGGCCGGGCGGCGGGCCGCCGACCAGTGTGACGACCATCAGGGACACCACCGAGATGCGGGCGCTGTCCGGGCGGGCCGAGACCGCGCAGAAGCGGCTGTCGCTGCTGTACGAGGCGAGCGTGCACATCGGTACCACGCTGGAGATCGGCCGCACCGCGGAGGAGCTGACCGAGGTCGCCGTGCCGGACTTCGCGGACTTCGTCACCGTCGACCTGGTCGACGAGGTGCTGCGGGGCGAAGCGGCGGATGGCGCCCCCTCCGCCATGCGGCGGGCCGCGACCGGCGGCGTCAGTGAGGAGCACCCGCTGTGGCCCGCGCGGCGCCGGCTCGCCCTCGGTCCCGACTCGCCGCAGATCAGGAGCCTGGCCGACGGCCAGGCCGTCGCGGAGAGCGATCTGGAGGGCGCCGACTGGTGGCGCGCGGGCGACGAGGAGCACGCCAGGCGCCTCCTCGACTACGGCATCCACTCGCTGATCAGCGCCCCGCTGCACGCCCGCGGCACGGTGCTCGGCGTCGCCTCCTTCTGGCGCGGGCAGAACCCGGCGCCGTTCGAGGCCGAGGACCTGTCGCTCGCCGAGGAGCTGGCCGCCCGCACCGCCGTCTGCGTGGACAACGCCCGCCGCTACACGCGCGAGCACACCATGGCGGCCACCCTCCAGCGCAGCCTGCTGCCGCGCGCGCTGCCCGACCAGAGCGCCGTCGAGGCGGCCTACCGCTACCGGCCCGCGCAGGCGGTCGGCGGCGACTTCTTCGACGTCATCCCGCTGTCGGGGGCACGCGTCGCGCTGGTCGTGGGGGACGTGGTGGGGCACGGGCTGCGCGCCGCCGCCACCATGGGCCGGCTGCGTACCGCGGTGCACAACTTCGCGGCCCTCGACCTGCCGCCGGACGAACTGCTCGGCCGCCTCGACGAGCTGGCGGACCGCACCGACCGGGACGAGACCAACGGCGAGGAGGTGGGCGCCGTCACCGGCGCGACCTGCCTGTACGCCATCTACGACCCGGTCGAAGGGCTGTGTACGCTCGCCAGGGCCGGGCACCTGCCGCCCGCGCTGCTGCACCCGGACGGCACGGTGGAGTTCCCCGAGCTGCCCGTCCAGCCGCCGCTCGGCGTCGGCGGCATGCCGTTCGAAACGGCCGAGCTGCGGCTGGCCGAGGGCAGCGGGCTGCTGCTGTACACCGACGGCCTGGTGGAGTCCAGGGGCCGCGACATCGACGCCGGTCTCGGCCTGCTGCGCGGCGCGCTCGAACGGGCGCCCCGCGACCCGGAGGCGGCTTGCGACGCGGTGCTCGACGCGATGCTTCCGGAGCCGCCGAGCGACGACGTCGCCCTGCTGCTGGCCCGCACCCGGGTGCTGCCGCCCGGTCAGGTCGCGACCTGGGACGTGCCGTTCGACCCGGCCGCGGTGGGGGCCGTGCGCACCGACGCGACGCGCCGGCTCGCGGAGTGGGGGCTCGCGGACGTCGCGTTCATCACCGAGCTGCTCCTGACCGAGCTGATCACCAACGCCATCCGGCACGCGGCCGGGCCCATCCGGGTCAGGCTGCTGCGGGACCGCACGCTGATCTGCGAGGTCTCCGACGGCAGCAGCACCTCCCCGCACCTGCGGAACGCCGCCGCCACGGACGAGGGCGGGCGCGGGCTGTACCTGGTGACGCAGTACGCCGACCGGTGGGGTACCAGGTACACGCCGGACGGAAAGATCATCTGGGCGGAACAGCGGCTCCCCCGCCGCCGCGCCCGGCCTTAGTGCTCGTCGCGGGGGCGGGTCAGGTGGGTGAACGCGTCCAGGTTGCGCGTCGACTCGCCGCGCGCTCGCCGCCAGGCGTACTCCTTCCTGATGGCTCCGGCGAAGCCCAGTTCGAGCAGCGTGTTGAACGAGCCGTCGGCGTGTTCGAGCACCGTGCCGAGGATGCGGTCCACCTCCTCGGGGGTGACCGCGGCCAGCGGCAGCCGGCCCGCGAGGTAGACGTCGCCGAGGCGGTCGACGGCGAAGGCCACGCCGTAGAGCCGCGTGTTGCGCTCCAGCAGCCAGCGGTGCACCCCGGCCGCGTTCTCCTCGGGGTGGCGGATCACGAAGGCGTTGACCGACAGCGCGTGCCGGCCCACCACGAGCGAGCACGTCGTGGACAGCTTCCGCGTCCCCGGCAGGGTCACCACGAAGTGCCCCGGGCGCGGCGCCTCCCAGTCGGCGCCCGAGTCGCGCAGGAAGTCCTCGATGACCTGTGCCGGATCAGCCATGGGCGGATCGTAGCCCCCGGCGCGCGAACCGGTGCGCCTCGACGGCCCCGCGGTAGACCGCGAACGTGTCCGCGGCCGTGGCGTCCCAGCCGAAGGCGCGCGCGTGCCGTGCCGCGGCCCCGCCCAGTTGCTCGGACAGCGCCGGCCGGTCGGCGAACCGGCGCAGCGCGCGGGCGTAGTCCGCCGGATCGTGCCCCGCGATGAGGAAGCCGGTCTTCCGGTCCCGCACCACGACCGGCAGGCCGCCGACCGCCGCGGCGATCACCGGCGTTCCGCACGCCTGTGCCTCGGCGGCGACCAGGCCGAACGACTCGCTGTAGGACGGCATGACCAGCACGCTCGCCGCCCGGTACCAGTCCGCGAGCCGGTCCTGGGAGACCGGCGGGTGGAAGTGCACCAGGTCGGCGAGGCCGAGCCGGGCGGCCAGCTTCTGCATCCGCTCCGGGCGCGCGAGGCCGCTGCCGCTCGGCCCGCCCACGACCGGCACCCACAGCCGCGACCGCAGCGAGGGGTCGGCGTCCAGCAGCTCCCGTACGGCGTGCAGCAGGATGTCGGGCGCCTTCAGCGGCTGGATACGCCCCGCGAACAGCGGGATCAGCGCGTCCTGCGGCAGCCCGAGCCGCGCCCGCGCGGCGGCCCTGCCGTCCGCGGGGCGGAACGTCCGCAGGTTGACGCCCGGGTGCACGATCGCCGTGCGCACCGGGTCGGCGTCGTAGAAGCGGACCAGCTCGGACGCCTCCTCCGTGGTGTTCGCGACCAGCCGGTCGGCGGCCTGCACGATCTGCGTCTCGCCGATGACGCGCGCGGCCGGTTCCGGATTGTCGCCGACGGCGAGCGCCGCGTTCTTGACCTTCGCCATGGTGTGCATCGCGTGCACCAGCGGAACGCCCCACCGTTCCGCGGCCAGCCAGCCGACGTGCCCGGAGAGCCAGTAGTGGGAGTGCACCAGGTCGAAGTACCCGGGCGGCTGCCCCGCCCAGATCTGCATGACGCCGTGCGTGAACGCGCACAGCTGGGCGGGCAGCTCCTCCTTGTTCAGGCCCTCGTACGGGCCCGCGTCGACGTGCCGCACCCGCACGCCGGGCGCCAGCTCCGCGGTGGGGGAAAGGCCGCCCGAGGTGGCGCGGGTGAAGATCTCGATCTCGACGCCGAGCGCGGCGAGCTGCCGGGACAGCTCGACGATGTACACGTTCATCCCGCCCGCGTCACCCGTACCCGGCTGGTCGAGCGGTGAGGTGTGCACACTGAGCATCGCGACCCGGCGGATGTGTGGCACCGTGCCTCCTGAAGACTGCGGCTCGCTCCTCGTCCTGCGTGCAGGTGCAACCATGCCGCGGCCGATCCTCTTCCCGCGGCGGCGCACGGCTTCCCGCGGCGGCCATTACGCTCGTCCGCATGGCGGAGGGGATGGCGACCAGGGGCACCACCCACCCCAACCGGCTGCGGCGCATGGACCGCTGGATCGCGGCCACGCGGGCCGCGGCCCTGCGGCGCGCCACCGCGCCGCCGCTCGCCGTGGACCTGGGCTACGGCGCCGCGCCGTGGACCGCGGTCGAGCTGCTGCACCGGCTGCGCCGGGTACGCCCCGACGCCCGGGTGACGGGGGTCGAGATCGACGCCGCACGGGTGACCGCGGCCGGGCCGTACAAACGTCCCGGGATCGACTTCGTGCGCGGCGGGTTCGAGCTGCCGCTGCCGGGCGGCGAACGTCCGCTGCTGATCAGGGCGGCGAACGTGCTGCGCCAGTACGACGAGGCCGAGGTCGCGGGCGCGTGGGAGCGGCTGTGCGCCCGGCTCGCGCCGGGTGGGCTGCTGGTGGAGGGCACCTGTGACGAGATCGGCCGCCGCCACGCGTGGGTGGCGCTCGGCCCCGAGGGGCCGGTGACGCTCACGTTCGCCGCACGACTCGCCGGTCTCGGCACCCCGTCCGAGCTGGCGGAACGGCTGCCGAAGGCGCTGATCCACCGGAACGTGCCGGGCGAGCCGGTGCACGCCTTCCTGCGTGACTTCGACCGCGCCTGGGCCGCCGCCGCGCCCTACGGGCCGCTCGGCGCCCGCCAGCGGTGGGTGCGCGCCGTCCGCGCCCTGTCGGGCGCCTGGCCGCTGGCCGACGGCCCGCACCGCTGGCGCCAGGGCGAGGTCACGGTGCACTGGCCGGCGGTGGCTCCCCGTTCCGTCCGTCCGCCGCGGCCCCCTGCCACTCGGCCCTGATGGCGGCCATCGCCTCGTCGAGCGCGGTCTGGTTCGCGGGGTGGGTCAGCATGCGGCGCGCCTCGGGCGGCGGCAGCCACAGCAGCCGGTCGACCTCCGCGTTCGGCTCGAACCGCCCGCCGACCGCCTCGGCCACCCAGTAGTCGACCACCTTCGGCCGCCCCTGCGCCGGGTAGCGGTGGGTGCTCAACCGCTGCCCGAGCCGGATCTCGGCGCCGGTCTCCTCCAGCACCTCGCGGCGGGCCGCGTCCGCCGGCGGCTCCCCGGCGTACAGCTTGCCCTTCGGGTGCGACCAGTCGTCGTACTTGGGCCGGTGGACCAGGGCGACCTCGATGCCCTCGCCCCCGGGCGCCGCCCGGCGCCACAGCACGCAGCCGGCCGCCCGCACCGGCACGACGTCAGGCACCACGCCGCTTCCTCCTGGCCTCGATCAGCGTCTCCTGAACGTTCCGCAGCGGTCTGCCCTCGGCGTCCGTCGCGTGCCGCGTCCAGCTGCCGTCGGGGCCGAGGTGCCAGGAGGCGGTGGTGTCCGCGGTGCCCGTGGCCAGCAGGCGGGTGAGGGTGGAACGGTGCCCCGGGTCGGTCACGCGGACCAGCACCTCGATGCGGCGGTCCAGGTTGCGGTGCATCAGGTCCGCGCTGCCCAGCCACACCTCGCTCTCGCCGCCGCCGCCGAAGGCGAAGAAACGCGAGTGTTCGAGGAAGCGGCCCAGCACGCTGCGCACCCGGATGTTCTCCGAGAGGCCGGGTACGCCGGGACGCAGCGCGCAGATGCCGCGCACCCAGATGTCCACCGGCACCCCGGCCTGCGAGGCCCGGTACAGCTCGTCGATCAGGGCCTCGTCGACGATGGAGTTGGCCTTGATGCGGACCGAGGCGGGACGGCCCGCCCGGTGGTGCTCGACCTCGCGGCGGATGCGGGCGATCAGGCCCTCCCGCAGGTTCCGCGGGGCGACGAGCAGCCGCCGGTAGTTGTCCCGCCGCGAGTAGCCGGACAGCCGGTTGAACAGGTCGGACAGGTCGGCCCCGACCTCGCCGTCGGCGGTCAGCAGCCCCAGGTCCTCGTAGACGCGCGCCGTCTTCGGGTGGTAGTTCCCCGTGCCGACGTGCGCGTAGCGGCGCAGGTCCTCGCCCTCCTGGCGCACCACGAGGGACAGCTTGCAGTGGGTCTTCAGCCCGACGAGGCCGTAGACGACGTGGCAGCCGGCCTCCTCCAGCTTGCGCGCCCACTTGATGTTCGCGTGCTCGTCGAACCTGGCCTTGATCTCGACGAGCACCAGCACCTGCTTGCCCGACTCGGCGGCGTCGATGAGGGCGTCGACGATCGGGGAGTCGCCCGAGGTGCGGTAGAGGGTCTGCTTGATGGCCAGCACGTCCGGGTCGGCCGCGGCCTGCTCAAGGAACGTCTGGACGGAGGTGGAGAACGAGTCGTAGGGGTGGTGCAGCAGCACGTCGCGCTCGCGCAGCGCCGCGAAGATGTCGGGCGCGGAGGCGGACTCCACCTCGGCCAGGTCCCGGTGGGTGCCGGCGACGAACTTCGGGTACTTCAGCTCCGGCCGGTCGAGCGCGGCGATCGCGCGCAGCCCGGTGAGGTCGAGCGGGCCCGGCACGGCGAAGACCTCCTCGCGCCGGATCTTCAGCTCGCGCACGAGCAGGTCGAGGACCTCCTCGTCGATCGACTCCTCGACCTCAAGGCGCACCGGCGGCCCGAAGCGGCGGCGCAGCAGCTCCTTCTCCAGGGCCTGGAGCAGATTCTCCGCGTCGTCCTCCTCGACCTCCAGGTCTTCGTTGCGCGTGACGCGGAAGACGTGGTGGGCGAGCACCTCCATGCCCCGGAACAGCTCCTCCAGGTGCGCGGCGATGACGTCCTCGACCGGGACGTACCGCTGCGGCGCGGCTTCGAGGAAACGGGACAGCAGCGGCGGCACCTTCACCCGGGCGAAGTGCTTGTGCCCGCTGGCCGGATTGCGCACGACGACGGCCAGGTTGAGCGAGAGGCCCGATATGTACGGGAACGGGTGCGCCGGGTCGACGGCCAGCGGCGTCAGCACCGGGAAGATCTTCTTCCGGAAGAGCGAGAACAGCCGGATCTGCTCCTGCTCGGTCAGGTCGGGCCAGCGCAGCAGGTGGATGCCCTGCTCGGCGACCTGCGGCGCGATGGTCCGCTGGTAGCAGGCGGCGCTCCTGGTCATCTGCTCGCGCGCCTGGCCCCAGATGCTTTCCAGCACCTCACGCGGCGCCTGCCCGGTGAGGGAGCGGGTGGCGACGCCGGTGGCGATGCGGCGCTTCAGCCCGGCGACGCGCACCATGAAGAACTCGTCGAGGTTGCTCGCGAAGATCGACAGGAAGTTGGCCCGTTCGAGCAGCGGGGTGTCCGGGTCCTCGGCCAGCTCCAGCACGCGCTCGTTGAACGCGAGCCAGCTCCGTTCACGGTCGAGGAAGCGGTGGGCGGGCAGCTCGGCGTCGGCGGGCGCGGCCGGCCCCCGGCCCTCACCCGGCTCGACGGCGGTCTCCGGCACCGACTCCGGCTCGCCGCGCTCACTGGGCTCGGCCGGCTGCGGAACGGGCCGCGAACGACTCCGCCGGATACGCGTTTCCTGGGTCATATCTCCATTCTCCCGCCATCCGGACGAACGCGGCACATCAGCGAGGTGAACGGAGCCGGCCGATCCGGCGCCCGCCGCGCCTTCGCCGCGGGAGCCTTCGCCGCGGTACCGGTCGGCCCACCGCTTCGCCGTGCGGGCGGACACCCCGAAGCGGGCGGCGGCCTCGCGCAGCGACCAGCCGTCCTGGAGGACGTGCCGGGCCAGGTCGCGGCGAGCGGCCTCGGTCAGCGGGCGGCGGGGCGGCTTGCCTGCGGTCATGCTCAAGGACAGTACCGGCAGGCCGCGGCGCCCGCGTGGGCGTCAACCCGGCGCCCAGCACTCGGCGCCGGGACCCGGCGCCGGGACTCCGCCTCAGGACTCCGTGCGGTACATGAGGTCCGTCTCGAAGGTGCGGAAGCCGAGGCTCTCGTAGACGCGGACCGCGGGGGCGTTGTCCGCGTCGACGTACAGCATGGCCGTGTCCAGATCGGGCCCGCGGCCGGGGTCGGCCAGGTGGCGCAGCCCGATCGTGGTCAGGGCCCGGCCGAGCCCCGAGCCCTGCGCCTCGGGGGCGACCCCGAGGACGTACACCTCGCCCAGGCCCTCGGCGGCGTGCGCCTTCGTCCAGTGGAAGCCGAGCAGCCGCCCGTCGGCCTCCCGCACCGCGAGGAAGAAGCCGGCCGGGTCGAACCACGGCTCCGCCTGCCGCGCGTCCAGGTCCTCCTGGGTCAGCGAGCCCTGTTCCGGGTGGTGGGCGAACGCGGCGGCGTTGACGGCGAGCCACGCCGCGTCGTCCTTGCCCGGCTGGTACGTCCGCACCCGCACGCCCTCGGGCAGCACAGGGTCCGGCAGTTGCAGCCCGCCCAGCGGGCGGCGCAGCTGGCGCAGTTCGCGGAAGAGGGTCAGGCCGAGCATCTGCGCCAGGTGGCGCGCGGCGGGGTGGCCGCCGTGCGCCCACAGGCGCAGCCGGCGCCCGGACTCGGCGAGCAGCGCCTCGCCGAGGATGCGGCCGTACCTGCGGCCGCGGAAGTCGGGGTGAATGACCAGTTCGCCCGAGGGCGCCTCCACCGGGTCCGCGCCGTCCAGTTGGGCGTAGCCGACGAGCGCCCCCTCCCGGCGCATCAGCAGATGCCGCACGCCCGCGCGTGCGCCGCCGCGCAGCAGCAGCCGCCCCTGCTCGGACACGGCGCTCTGCCCGTCCTCCCGGGCCGCCGCCCCGATCAGCCGCAGCACCGCCTGCCGTTCGTCCTCCGTCACCAGGTCCCGCACCAAGACGTCGTTCATGGCTGCGACTCTAGGGCCTGTCCTGGATCGCGCCGGGGCGCCGGCGGTGCAGCCCGCGTTTCATCTGCCCGTTACGCGGAGCCTCCTGACGGCTACGCGCGTAGCCATTAAGGTGCGGGCGGACTGAAGGGGAGAACCGCTCATGCACGCATGGAAGTACAGGCTGACCGCGGCGGCGGCCGTCGTGGCCGCCGCCGCGGGGGTGTTCGCCGCCGGGCCCGCCGCCCAGGCGGCGCGCGGCGGGGACGAGGGGAACGGCGGCTGGGAGCCGATCGGCGGCAGGACGGTCGACCTCCAGGTACTGGCCCTCAACGACCTGCACGGCGCCCTCGAACCGCCCACGGGGTCGAACGGCGAGGTCATACACGAGCACGAGGACGGCACCACCGAGACGATCACGGCGGGTGGCGTCGAGTACCTGGCCACCGGGCTGCGCGAGGCCAGGCAGGGGCAGGAGCGCTCGGTGACGGTCGCGGCCGGCGACCTGGTCGGGGCGACGCCGCTGCTGTCAGGACTCTTCCACGACGAGCCGACCGTCGAGGCGCTGAACGCGCTGGAGATGGACGTCGCCGGGGTGGGCAACCACGAGTTCGACGAGGGCTGGGAGGAGTTGGTCCGGCTCCAGGAGGGCGGCTGCCACCCGGAGGACGGTTGCTACGCGGAAGGGCGCGAGTTCACCGGCGCCGGGTTCCCTTACCTCGCGGCCAACGTGGTGCACGAGGACACCGGCGAGCCCGTTCTCGCGCCCTACTCGGTGCAGCGGCTGAACGGCATCAGGGTCGGCTTCATCGGCGTCACCCTGGAGGGCACCGCGGACATCGTCACCCAGGAGGGCATCGAGGGCCTGGAATTCCTCGACGAGGTCGAGACGATCAACCGCTACACCGCCGAGCTGCGCGAGCAGGGCGTGAACGCGGTCATCGCGCTGGTCCACGAGGGCGGCTACCCGGCGTCCGAGGCGTACAACGCCGACTGCGACGCGGACGGCGGCGGCCTGTCGGGGCCGATCACGCGGATCGCGGCGGAGACGGACGCCGGCGTGGACGCGCTGGTCACCGGCCACACCCACCAGCCGTACGTGTGCACGGTCCCCGACCCGTCGGGCCGGGACCGGCTGGTCACCTCGGCCGCGTCGAACGGCAGGCTGTTCACCGAGCTGAACATGGAGTACGACCGCCTGCGGCGCGACATCGTGCGGACCTCCGTGGAGGGCACCAACCGCGTCGTGGACCGGGAGCAGGAGCGGGCGCCCGACCTGACCGAGCTGATCGGGTACTGGAACGAACTGGCCGCCCCCGTCGCCAACGCGCCCATCGGGTGGATCACCGAGGACATCGCGGGACGCGGCGCGGGCAGCCCCGAGTTCCCGCTGGGCGACCTGATCGCGGACGCACAGCTGGCCCACGCGCGAGAGATCGACCAGGAGACCGACCTGGCCTTGATGAACCCCGGCGGGGTGCGGGCCGATCTGACGTACGCCGCGTCGGGCGAGGAGGGCGACGGGGTCGTCACCTACGGCGAGGGCTTCACCGTCCAGCCGTTCTCCAACACGGTGAACCTGCTCGACCTGTCCGGCGAACAACTGCTCGCCGTGCTCAGGGAGCAGGTCAGCGGCGCGAACGAGGCGTCGCCGAAGATCCTCCAGCCGTCGGAGGGCCTGGCGTACACGCTGGACCTGACGCGGTCGGGCGCGGACCGGATCGTGGCCGACTCCGTGACGGTCGGCGGCGAGCCGCTCGACCCGGCGGCCACGTACCGGGTGGCGGTCAACTCCTTCCTGGCGGGCGGCGGCGACGGCTTCGCCACGCTGGCCGAGGGCGGCGACCCGGTGGTCGGCAACGACGATATGGCGGTCCTCGCCGACTACCTGACGGCCAACTCGACGGCCGAGGCCCCGCTCGCGCCCCCGGCCGCCGACCGCATCACCGTCGTCGGATGACGCACCGCGCCTGCCGCCCCCGTGGGGGCGGCAGGCGCGGGCGGCCGCCACGCGTGGCGACACTCACGGCTTCACGGCTTCACGGCTTCAGGGCTGTGCGGGCTGGGGGACGCCGTCCTGGGCTTCCGGGGGCGGCGCCGCCGCGGGGTCGCGGGTCAGGCCGATGGCCGTGCCGACCAGGCCGTCGCGTACGGCCCAGCGGCCGGCGAAGCCGGTCAGCCGGGTGCCCGCGACCACCGGGCCGGGAACGAGCAGGCGGGCCGTGAACGTGCCGGCGTCCGGGTCCGGCTCGATCACCGCCTCCTCGAAGTCGAGCCACTTGTGCGTCAGCGGGAACCAGACCTTGTACACGCTCTCCTTGGCGCTGAAGATCAGCCGCTCCCAGGAGACGTCCGGTCGCCGCGCCACAAGGCCGGGCAGCGCCGCGCGCTCCTCCGGCAGCGCGATCAGCTTGAGGACGCCGGGGTCGCGCAGCGGCTCGTTCGGCTCGGCGTCGATGCCGATGCCCGTCATCTCCGTGGCCCGCGCCACCGCCGCCGCGCGGTAGCCGAGGCAGTGCGTCATCGCGCCGATGAAGCCCTCGGGCCACTGCGGCGCGCCCCGCTCGCCCGGCAGCAGCGGCACCCGCGGGCCGCCGAGGCCCGCCAGGGCCGCGCGGGCGCAGTAGCGGACCGTGCCGAACTCGCGGCGCCGCTCGTCCACGGCCGCGGCGACGCGCTCGGCCTCTTCGGGGAACAGGCCGGGCTCGGCCACGTCGCCCGCCGTCTCGACGACGGCCACCCGCTCGGGCAGCAGGTCCCGGAACAGCCCGCTCATCGTTCGGCCACCGCCTCGGAGGGCATGATCTGCACCAGGCGGCCGGGCGACTGCTGGCGCTGCTGCCACTCCCTGGGGTAGCCGAGCGACACCTCCTGGTGCGGTACGCCGTCGTGCCAGATCAGCCGCGGGATGTGCAGGTGGCCGTAGACGACGGAGGCGGCGTTGAAGCGGCGCGGCCAGTCGGCCGTGGCCTCGGTGCCGCACCACAGCGCGAACTCCGGGTACCGCAGAACCCTGGTGGGCTCGCGGACGATCGGGAAGTGGTTGACCAGCACGGTGGGCAGGCCCTCGGGCAGCTCCGCCGTGAGCCTGGCCTCGGTGAGCGCCAGCCGGGCGCGGCACCACGCCTCGGCGCCCGCGTACGGCTCCGGCTTCAGCAGGAACTCGTCGGTGCAGACGACGCCGGCCTCCTCCGCCACGTCCAGCGCCTGACGCTTGGAGAACGTCCCACGCGGGCGGAAGGTGTAGTCGTACAGCAGGAACAGCGGCACGATCACGACGGGCCCGCCCGTTCCGTGGAAGACCGGGTACGGGTCCTCCGGTGTGACGACGCCGAGGCCGCGGCACATCTCCACCAGGTGGCGGTAGCGCCGTTCACCCTTCAGCTTCAGCGGGTCGTCCGGCGGTGTCCACAACTCGTGGTTGCCCGGGACCCACACCACCTTGGCGAACCTGCTGCTGAGCAGCGTCAGGGCCCATTCGATGTCCGTCGACAACTCGCCGACGTCCCCGGCCACGAGCAGCCAGTCGTCGTCCTGGTCGGGACGCAGACGTTCCACGATGTGCCGGTTCTCCTCGTACCGCACATGCAGATCGCTGATGGCCACCAGCTTGCCCATGTACAACTCCCCTCCACTGCGCACGATTTCCCACGCTACCTCACGCCCCTCAAGAAACCTTCAGGTTTCGTTAGGATGGAGAGATGGCACCACAGATTGTGAAGGAACTCACCATCGGCCAGCTTGCCGATCGCAGCGGCGTCGCCACCTCGGCCCTCAGGTTCTACGAGGAGCAGGGGCTCATCAGCAGCCGCCGCACCTCGGGCAACCAGCGGCGCTACACGCGCGACATGCTCCGGCGGGTGGCGTTCATCCGGGTGTCGCAGAACGTGGGCATGCCGCTGAACGCGATCCGCACCGCGCTCGCCCGGCTCCCGGAGGGCCGCACGCCCAACAAGGGGGACTGGGCGGAGGTCTCCGCGTACTGGCGGACCGACCTGGACACCCGCATCCGGCAGCTGTCGCGGCTGCGGGACAGCCTGACCGAATGCATCGGCTGCGGGTGCCTGTCGCTGGAGAGCTGCATGCTGGCCAACCCCTACGACATCTGCGGGGAGCAGGGCTGCGGCCCGCGCCGCCTGCTGGACGAGCCCGGCGCCGCGGACGACGGCCTGGCGGCGGCCGGGGGCGGCAACTGCCGCCCCTGCTGACCGCCGGTCAGGCCGCGGCGGGCGGCGGCACGGGCGCGCCCGGCAGGGAGAGCAGGGCCTCGGTCCCGCCGCCCGCCGCCGGGCGCAGCACGACGGTGCCGCCGCATTCGCGCACGGTCCTGGCCACGATCGACAGGCCGAGGCCGGAGCCGGGCAGCCCGCGGGCGTCCGGCGCGCGCCAGAAGCGTTCGAAGACGTGCGGCAGTTCCTCGGGCGGGATGCCGGGCCCGTGATCGCGGATGACGAGCACCCCGTCGCGCAGCACCACCGCCACCCCGGTCTCCCGGCCGGCCCCGCCGAGCGCGTGGAACTTGACCGCGTTGTCGAGCAGATTGACCACCGCCCGCTCCAGCGCGGCCGGCTCGGCGCGCACGTACCAGGGGTCGAGTTCGCTGCCGATGGGCAGCCCGCCGGCGCGCAGCCGGGCGCGCGCCACGGCCCGGGCCGCGATCTCGTGCAGGGCGACGACGGCCGGCTGGGTGCCGCCCGCGGCGGCCTCCGGCCGCGACAGCTCCTGGAGGTCGCCGATGAGCGCGGCCAGCTCGGCCAGCTGCGCGGTCACGGAGGCGAGCAGCTCGCGCCGGTCCTCCTCGGGCAGCGGGCGGCCGGTCTCCTCGCTGCGCACCAGCAGGTCGATATTGGTGCGCAGCGAGGTCAGCGGGGTGCGCAGCTCGTGCCCCGCGTCCGCGATCAGCTGCTGCTGGAGGTCGCGCGAGGAGGCGAGGGCGGCGGTCATCGAGTTGAACGAGCGGGACAGGCGGGCGATCTCGTCGTCGCCCGACACGGGGATGCGGACGCTCAGGTCCTCGGTGCGGGCGATGTGCTCGGCGGCGTGCGTGAGCCGGTCGACCGGGCGAAGACCGGCCCTGGCCAGGGCCACCCCGACCCCGGCGGCGCCGACGGCCCCGGCCGCGGCGACCGCGGCCAGGACGAAGGCGAGCGCCTGGAGCGGCTCGGATACCTGGGTCAGCGGCCTCGCCACGGACACCGCGCCGACGGACTCGCCGAGCAGGCCGTCCAGCGGCCGGGTGATGACGCGGTAGTCGGTGCCGTCGGAGCCCTCGGCGTCGTGCAGCGCCTCGGGCACCTGGTTGCGGGCCACGGCGATGTCGGCCTCGGTGACGTCGAGGGTGGCGTGCCCCGCGACGAGGCACGGCTCGCCTGAGCCGTCGACGACCTGGATGCTGTAGTCGAGCAGCCGCCCCTCCTGCGTCTGCTCGGCGCCGCAGGCCCGCTGGCCGAGGACCCGGGCCACGCCCGCCGGGTCGGCGCGGGTGTCGCGGAGCGCGTCGTCGAGCGAGGAACGCAGCTGGCCGCGGACGAGGAACCAGGCGGCCAGGGCGCACACGGCCACGGCGAGGGCGACGGCGACGGCGGTCAGCAGGGCGAGTCTGGAGCGCAGCGGCAGCCGCGCGTACCGGCTACGCACGCCGTTCGCGCGCGCCGGGCTCGCGCAGCACGTAGCCGACACCGCGGACGGTGTGCACCAGGCGCGGCTCGCCGCCCGCCTCGGTCTTGCGGCGCAGATACATGACGTAGACGTCCAGGGAGTTGGAGGAGGGCTCGTGGTCGAAGCCCCACACGGCGCGGAGGATCTGTTCGCGGGTGAGGACCTGGCGCGGGTGGGCGAGGAGGAGTTCGAGCAGCGTGAACTCGGTCCTGGTCAGCTCCATGCGCCGCGCCCCGCGGTGCACCTCCCGGGTGGCGGGGTCCATCCGCAGGTCGGCGAACGTCATGGCCGCCTCGCCGCCCGGCTCGTCCCCGCCGGGCCCCGCGGTGTACGCGCCGCGGCGCAGCAGGGCGCGCAGCCGGGCGAGCAGTTCGTCCAGCTCGAACGGCTTGACGAGGTAGTCGTCGGCGCCGGCGTCGAGGCCGCTGACCCGGTCGCCGACGGTGTCACGGGCCGTGAGCATGAGGATCGGCACCCGGTCCCCGAGGGCGCGCAGCCGCCTGGCCGCGGTGAGGCCGTCCATGCGCGGCATCAGCACGTCGAGGACGATGGCGTCGGGCGCCCAGCTCTCCCGTTTGGCAAGCGCCTCGATCCCGTCCGCCGCGGTCTCGGTGCGATAGCCCTCGAACGTCAGGCTGCGGCGCAGCGCCTCCCGCACGGCGGGCTCGTCGTCGGCGATCAGGATGCGGGAACCGGGGGTGCTGCCAGCCATGGCGCAAGTCTGGCATCAGACGCTGGTCCCCATGCTGCCGAGCACGTCCCTGACCGTGTCGACGGGGATGGCGAAGCCGAGCCCCGAACTGCCCGCGCCCTGCGAGGTGCCGTACATGGCGGAGTTGATGCCGATGATCTCGCCCGCCATGTTGACGAGGGCGCCGCCCGAGTTGCCGTGGTTGAGGGCCGCGTCGGTCTGGATGGCGCGGTAGGTGGTGGTCCCGGCGCCCACCTGCTGCCCGCCCGGGCCGCCCGGCCCGCCACCCGGCCCGTTCTCCTCGCTGACGGTGACCTCGCGGTCGAGGGCGGAGACGATGCCGCTGGTGACGGTGCCGGTCAGGCCCTCGGGGGAGCCGATGGCCACCACCTCGTCGCCGACGGCGACCTCCGAGGAGTCGCCGAGCACGGCCGGCTTCAGGTCGTCGACGCCCTCCACCTCGATGACGGCCAGATCGGAGTCCGGATCGGTGCCGGTGACGGTGGCCGTGGCGGTGCTGCCGTCGTGGAACGTGACCTCCGCGGTGCCGGAGCCCGCGACGACGTGGTTGTTGGTGAGGATCGTGCCGTCCGCGGAGAGGATCACGCCCGAGCCGCCGCTGCTCCCGGCGGAGATCTCCACGACGCTGGGGGCGACGGCCTCGGCGACGGAGGCGACGGTGCCGTCCGTCTCCACGGACACGCTGGTGCCGGTGCCCTGGGCGGCGGACCCGGCGGTCTGCTCCGTTCCCTGGGGGCGGTCGAGCAGCGCGGCGGTGCCGCCGCCCACCGCCGCGGCGGCGATGGCGACGGCGGCCAGCAGGGCCACCGGCGTGCGCGCCCGGCGCGCGGCGGCGTGGCGCGTGGGGGGCTCGGGCGGTACGGGGGGTACGGGGGGCGCTGACGGGGCGGGCTGTGCGCTCATGTCTGCCATGTCTGCGACTGTGCGCCCGCAAGATGAGAGGACTCTGAGCGCAGACTCAGAATCTCCTGCGACTGAGCTGCGACTGAGGCGGCCCGCCGGCGGCGTCAGTTGTCCGGGCAGCCGCAGGAGCCGCGGATCTTCAGGGTGACGGGGAACTGCCGCAGCCGGTCGCCGGGCCCGCTCTCGCCCGCGGTGCCGTTGCCGTTGCCGTTGCCGGATCTCTGGTCCCCGATCGCCAGGTCGACCGCGGCCCTGGCCATCGCCTCCCGGTCCGAGCCGACCGTGGTCAGCGGCGGATCGGTCAGCGCCGCCTCCTTCACGTCGTCGAACCCGGCCACCGCCAGCTCGCCCGGCACGTCGATGCGCAGCTCGCGCGCCGCCCGCAGGACGCCGATCGCCTGGTCGTCCGTCGCGCACACCAGCGCCGGCGGCCGGTCGGGGCCGGCCAGCAGGTCGAGCGCCACCCGGTAGGCGTCGTACCGGTTGTACGGAGCCTTGAACAGCCGCCCCTCGGTGGGGAGCCCCGCCTCGTGCATCGCCTCGCGCCAGCCGGTGACGTGGTCGGTGACCGGGTCGCCCGACTCGGGCGTGGAGTCCACGCCGCCCAGGCACGCCACGTAGGCGTGGCCGTGGTCCAGCAGGTGACGGGTGAGGCGCCGCGCGCCGCCCACGTCGTCGAGCACGACCGCCACGTCGTCGATCGCGTCCGGCCTGCGGTGCAGCAGCACCACCCGGGCGTCCCAGGCGTCGATCTCGGTGGCCGCGTGCTCGCTCGGCCCCTGGCTGATGAGGATGAGCCCCGACACGCGCATGCCGAGGAACGCCCGCAGGTAGTGGACCTCGCGCTCGTCCAGATAGTCGGAATTGCCGACCAGGACCATCTTGCCGCGCTCGGCCGCCGCCTGTTCGACGGCGTGGGCCATCTCCGCGAAGAACGGCTGCCGCGCGTCCGGGACGATGAGACCTATCAGGTCCGTCCGCTGGGAGGCCATCGCCTGCGCGACCCGGTCGGGGCGGTAACCCAGCTCCTTGATCGCGGCGAGCACCCGCTCCCGCGTGGCCGGCGCCACCGGCCGCGGGCCATTGTTGATGACATAGCTCACGACCGCGGTCGACGTTCCCGCAAGTCGTGCCACATCGTCCCGCGTCACCTTGGCCACGGCGCGTAGTCTACGCGCGGAACTGCCCCGAGGGACACGGGGCCCGCGCCCTCAGGGACGGCCAGGACGGTCAATTCCGGCGCGCGGCGGCTTCCTTGACGACCTGCTCCGCCTCGCGCGTGACCGCCCGCACGTGCTGGTCCTCGGACTTCTCCTTCTCCGGGACGACGAAGCGGTAGCCAACATTCCGCACGGTGCCGATCAGCGACTCGTGCTCGGGACCGAGCTTGGCCCGCAGCCGCCTGACGTGCACGTCGACCGTGCGCGTGCCGCCGAAGTAGTCGTAGCCCCAGACCTCCTGGAGCAGCTGCGCCCTGGTGAACACCCGGCCGGGGTGCTGCGCCAGGTACTTCAGCAGCTCGAACTCCTTGAACGTGAGGTCGAGCACGCGCCCCTTCAGCTTCGCGCTGTACGTGGCCTCGTCCACGGACAGGTCGCCGTTGCGGATCTCCATGGGGCTGTCGTCGGTGGACAGCTGCTGGCGGCCGGTGGCCAGCCGCAGCCTGGCCTCGACCTCCGCGGGGCCCGCCGTGTCCAGGACCACGTCGTCGACGCCCCAGTCCGCGGTGACCGCGGCAAGACCGCCCTCGGTGACGATGAGCACCAGCGGGCAGCCGGGGCCCGTGGAGCGCAGGAGCTGGCACAGCGAACGGACCTGCGGCAGGTCCTTCCTGCCGTCGACGAGGATGACGTCCGAGCTGGGCGCGTCCACGAGGGCCGGGCCCTCGGCGGGCGCGACGCGGACGTTGTGCAGGAGCAGTTCCAGGGCGGGGAGCACTTGCGAGGACGGCTGAAGGGCGTTGGTCAGGAGTAGCAGCGAACTCATACGGGGGCGTTCCTTCCTCAGTCCTGGCGAGGGGACGATGCGAGCGGCTCTGCCCAGAAAGCGCAAAAGGACCCGAGGTGGCATCAGTGCCCGGGTCCTTCCAACGGAAGCAGCATAGCCGAAACAATTCACCTGGCGCATCGGCATCTATCACACTCGACCCCGTGCTCGTGCCCATCCTCCTGCCGGGGTGGGCGTGCGCCGCGGGCGCGCGGGGGCATCATGGGGCGGCAGGATCGGAACGAGAGCGGAGTCGCGATGGCGAGGGGCACGATCCGTTACTGGGCCGCGGCAAAGGCCGCGGCCGGGACGGCGGAGGAGGCGTACGAGGCGGGCACGCTGGCCGCGGCGCTCGCCGACGCCCGCGACCGGCACGCCGACCGGCCCGACTTCGCGCGGGTGCTGGTGCGCTGCTCCTTTCTGGTGAACGGCGCGCAGGTCGGCCCGCGGCCCCACGAGAGTGTGACGCTGCCCGAGGGCGGCACGGTCGAGGTGCTCCCGCCGTTCGCGGGAGGTGCGCGATGACCGCCCCGGCCGACGCCCCCCGGCTCGCGGCGGGGCCGCGGCACCGCGCCAGGTCACCGATCGTGCCGCCCGGCGCGCGACCCGCCGTGCTGACCGCGCTGCTCGCCGCCCTGCTCGCCGCGACCGCCCCGATCGGCCAGGCCGCGGCGCTGCCCGCGGTGGTGCTGCTCCAGGCGGTGACGGCGGCCGGCTGGTTCCGGCTGAACGGGATGTGGCCGGCCAGGCAGGGCATCGCGCTGGCCTTCGCGGGCGGCCTGACGGCCGATGCCGCGGTGCTGGCCGCTCCCGCGGACCGGGCGCCCGAGGCGGTGGTCGGGGTGCTCGGGGTGTGGTTCCTGCTGGTGCTGGTGCTCCAGCTGCGGCACCGCGGTTCCGCGGACGAGCGCCTCGACTCGCTGACGGCGACGTCCGCGGCCACGCTGCTGACCGTGGCCGCCACCGGCCATCTGGCCGCGGTGGACGTCTCGGGCCGGGCGGTCGCGGTGACCGCGGCCGCGGTCGCGGCGGCGGTTCTGCTGCGTGCGGTGCCGGGTCCGGCGTTCCTCTCCTTCCTGCTCGGCCTGCTCGCGGCGGTGGGGACGGGGGCCTTCGCGGCGAGCCGGGTGGACGGGTTCGGCGCGGACGCGGTGGCGCTGGCCGCCGCGGGCGGGGTGTGCGCGCTGATCGGGCACCGGGTGGCGAGCTACGACTTCCCATCGCGCTTCGTGCACTTCACGGCCGGCGTCGCGCTGCCGCTCACGGCCGCGGCGCCCGCGGTATATCCGCTGGCCCGGGCGCTGATGTGACGTGCCGGGCGTGTAACGGGCCTGCTGCAACGGCCGCCCCCTCCCCCGGGCGCCCGGACCGGCGGGTTAGGCTCGCTCGACTTCTCGGAGACCACAGGGGGATTCGGCCCGATGCGCGCACTGCGAATAAGTCTGATCATCTTTGGCGTGCTGATCGTGCTCGCCATCGTTGCCGACCGCGTGGCGCTGTGGATCGCCGAGGGAGAGGTCGCCTCCCGGGCCCGTGACACCCTCGGTCTGACGGAGGAGCCGAGCGTGTCCGTGCAGGGCTTCCCCTTCCTGACGCAGGTCGCCGGCGGCAGTCTGGACCGGGTCGACCTCGGGCTCGACGAGTACACGGCGCAGGTGGACGACCAGGAGCTGGTCGTGTCGCAGCTGGACGTGCGGCTGAACGACGTGGAGCTGACCGACGGCTATTCCAGTGCGGTGGCCGGGCGCGCGGAGGGCGAGGGCCTGATCGACTACGAGGAGCTGACCCGCGCCTACGGGGAGCTGCTGGCGATCAGCGGCAACGGCTTCGGCGTCGAGTTCGGCTACGCGGAGGAGGGCAGGCTGCTGCTGACGCTGCAGGCCACCGTGCTGGGGCAGAGCCTGGACGTCGGCGAGGTGCCGGGCGAGATCGTGCTGGACGGCGACACCATCCGGCTCGAAGTCGACGACGCGGCCATCCCGGACACCGGCGGCGAGGAGGTGCAGGCGGCGATCCGCGAGCAGCTGGACCAGGAGCGCACGCTCAGCGGCCTCCCGGACGGACTCACGCTGGACGAGGTCGAGCCGACGCAGGACGGCCTGTCCCTGGGGATCACCGGCAGCGACGTCGAGATCGGCTGACCCGGGCCCCGTCGGCGATCCCCGGCGATCCCCGGCCATCCCGGAATACAGACACAGACGTCTCATTATCCGGAACAGCGGTGACATGAGCGCCGCCACGTCCGTACGATCGCGGTCATGATGCGACAGGCTGCGGGCACCCCCGCCGGGGGGCTGACGAAGCGACGGGCGGTCGACCTGTGCCGCGTCGCGGCCATGCTCTGTCGCCGCGACGGCTGACGACCGCGCCTCGCCTCCACGAGCCTGCGGCGTCGTTCCGCGCGCCTTCCGCCACGCCGGCGCAGCGCCCCCCGGTACCCCCGATCGCCGAAGGAGAACACGCATGAGCCGCAGTGACGTCCTCGTGGACGCCGACTGGGTCACCGCCCACCTCGACGACCCGGAGGTCGTCCTCGTCGAGGTCGACGAGGACACCTCCGCCTACGACAAGAACCACATCAGGAACGCGGTGCGGATCGACTGGAAGCGGGAGCTCCAGGACCCGGTCCGCCGCGACTTCGTGGACCAGGCCGGCTTCGAGGCGCTGCTGTCCGCCAAGGGCATCGGGGTCGACGACACGGTCGTGCTGTACGGCGGGAACAACAACTGGTTCGCGGCCTACGCCTACTGGTACTTCAAGCTGTACGGCCACCAGGACGTGCGCCTGCTCGACGGCGGCCGCAAGAAGTGGGAGCTGGACGCCCGCGAGCTGGTCGAGGAGGTGCCCGAGCGCGCCGCCACCCAGTACACCGCGTCGCCGCAGGACGTCTCGATCCGCGCCTTCCGCGACGAGGTCGTGGCGGCCATCGGCACGCAGAACCTGGTGGACGTGCGCTCCCCCGACGAGTTCAGCGGCAAGCTGCTGGCCCCCGCCCACCTGCCGCAGGAGCAGTCGCAGGTCGGCGGCCACATCCCGTCCGCGCGCAACATCCCCTGGTCGAAGTCGGCCAACGACGACGGCACCTTCCGTTCCGACGAGGAGCTGACGGAGCTGTACCAGGACGAGGGCGTGGACCTGGCCAAGGACACCATCGCCTACTGCCGGATCGGCGAGCGCTCGGCGCACACCTGGTTCGTGCTGCACGAGCTGCTCGGCGTGCCGAACGTCAAGAACTACGACGGTTCGTGGACCGAGTACGGCTCGCTCGTCGGAGTGCCGGTCGAGACCGGCCCGGCCAAGTAACGCGGCCAGCGGCCGGACGAAAGGGAGGACGCGCGATGTGCGGAGCGAAGCCAGGCGGCCCCGACGCCGCCACGGCGACCGCGGGCCGGACCACGATCCAGGGCTCGGTGACCAGGGACGGCGAGCCGGTGAACGGATATGTCCGCCTGCTGGACAGCACCGGTGAGTTCACGGCGGAGGTGCCGACCTCGGCGAGCGGCCAGTTCCGCTTCTACGCGGCCGGCGGGACCTGGACCCTGCGGGCGCTGGTCCCCGGCGCCTCGGCGGACCGCAAGGTCGTGGCCGCCGAGGGCGGGCTGACCGAGGTCAGTATCGCCGTCTGACGCGCGCTGCCGCGCGCGGGCCCCGGCCCAGGACACATGCGGAAGGCCGCGCTCCCCTGGTGGGGGGCGCGGCCTGATTGCCCCGTTGGTGTGCTTCGACTCGTGGGCGTACGTCGGGTCTGTGCCGTGTTTCTTCGTGTTGTAGGCGGCTCTCAGTAGACGAGCGCCCGGACGCCGTCGGGCATGATCTCACTCAGGAATACCTGTGCCCCGGCGATGCGGACGCCGTCGATCACGTCCTCCTCCTCGATCCCCCTCCGGGCGGCGCACTGCGTGCACAGAGTGATCCGCCCCCCGGCCTGGATACCGTCGATCAGGTCCGGCAGCGGCGCCGCGTGCGGCAGCCGGAACTCCGCCGCCCGGCCGGGAACGGCGAACCACGCCGCCTCCCCGGTCAGCCACAGCGAGACCTCCACGCCGCTGGCGGCGGCCAGCGCCGCCACCGTGAACGCCTGCGAGCACCGCTCAGGGGCGTCCGCCCCTGCCGTCACCTTGATCACCAGCTTCTGAGCCATGGCGCCACCGTAGCCCGGAGGGCCTTCGGCCCTACCGGGTCGTGCCGCAGGTGCCGCAGACCCAGTCGCCTCGCGGACCCTGATGCATAGCTCCACCACAGTTCGGACAACTCATGATCACACCCTTTCCACGCGCTTAGACGCAAGAACGTCCGAACGCGTTCAGTCGCAGTGATCACAAAACGGTCAAGGCGCCCAAGCGACGGGCCCGGGCGGCCCACCTCACTGAGATTCCCCGGCAGCCAAGGACTAGACTCGGCCGCGGACGGATTTCACATTCCCAGCGGCACCACGAGGAGCATCTGTGCTAGAGGCTTTCTTCATCACCCTGGTGGCGCTGGTCGTGGTCGCCGGCGGGGCCTTCACGGCCCTCGTTGTGATGAAGCTCTACCAGGGACAGCGCTGATACCGATGATCGAGATTCCGTCCGACCTGCACCCCTCGCTGGTACCGCTCGCCTTCCTCCTCGGCACCTGGCAGGGCGCCGGGGTCGCCGACTTCCCCGGCAACGAGGCGTGCAACTTCGGCCAGGAGGCGACCTTTTCGCACGACGGCCGCGACTTCCTCGAGTACCACTCACGCTCCTGGCGGCTCGACGCCGAGGGCAAGCGGCTCGACCCGCTGGAGGCCGAGCACGGCTACTGGCGGATCAAGGAGCGCCAGATCGAGGCCGTCATGATCCGCGACCAGGGCGTCGCCGAGGTCTGGTACGGCGAGCTGGCCGAGGGCAAGCCGCAGATCGACCTGGCCACCGACGCGGTGGCCCGCACCGGCGCTTCGCCCGCGTACACCGGCGGCAAGCGGCTCTACGGCTACGTGAACAGCGATCTGATGTGGGTCGGTGAGAAGGCCACCCCCGAGGTGCCGCTGCGCCCCTACATGTCGGCGCACCTGAAGCGGGCGGTCGACCCGCGGGAGTTCGTGGCGGATATCAAGGACCTGCCGGACGACGGCATCGCGTTCTTCCGCTAGGCCCCAAGGCCCCGGCGCGGCCGCGGGATGTGGTGCGTCCGGTAAACGAACCGGCGCGCAGCGCCGCGCACTTGCTATCGTGGGCGCACGGCCCGGCGGCACGCGGCGGCCCGCATTCGGGGGCGCGGGGGGCCCAAGCACTGTGCCCCTGGCCACGGTCACGGCGGCCAGGGGCACTACGCCTTGCCTCGGGTGGCATGCGTGCAGAGGCGGACCAGAGGCTTACGTGTCCGACCGTACCACGGCCGCCAACCCCTGTCCTGGGAGCCAGCGATGACCGACCAGGTGCCCGCCTGGATGTCCCGCGCCTTCTCCTCCTCCCGGCTCGGGCCCTACCTGCGGGCCACGGGCGGCGAGGCGGGGGCGGCCGTCCGGCTCTACTGGTGGAACGTGGAGGCGTCCGCCGCGCTCTACGGCCCGCTGCACTGCCTGGAGATATCCCTGCGGAACGCGCTGCACCGGGAGTTGAGCACCGCGTTCGGCCGGTCCGACTGGTGGATGGCGGCCCCGCTGAACGACGCCTCGATGCGGCTGGTGACCGCCGCGCGCCGCAAGTGCGGGAACGAGCTGGGGTACGGCCCCGGCAGGCGGCCGGTTCCGCACGACAGCGTGGTCGCCGGGCTCAACCTGGGGTTCTGGGTGGCGCTGCTGAGCAAGGGCGGCCGGGGCGGCGCCTACGACCGGCGGCTGTGGGTGCCGACGCTGCACAAGGCGTTCCCGCACTACTCGGGGCGCAGGGACGATCTGCACGCCGTGCTCGACTCGCTGCGCAGGCTGCGCAACCGGATCATGCACCACGAGTCGATACACCGGCGCGACCTGGTCGGCGACCACACGGCGATCTACCGCGTGCTCGGCCACATCGACCCGGTGGCCGCGAAGGAGGTCCAGGCGCTGGACCGTTTCCCCACCGTGCTCGGGCACCGGAAGGCCGCGCGCGAGGGCGGCCGCACGCCCCGCTTCTGAGGCCGCGGCGGGCCGGCCGCGGCCACTCAGGGAATCTTGAGCTTGGCGGCGTGGACATCGTCCGGTGACCACCTCACCGGCCGCCACCCTGCTCGTCGTCGACGAGCCCAACATCCGTGACCTGCTGGCCCAGACGTTCCGCCTCACCGGTTTCACCGTGCGCTGCGCGGACAGCGGCGTGGCGGCGCTGAACGCCGTGCGCGCGCGGGAGCCGGACCTGATCGTGCTGGACGTGATGCTGCCCGACCTCGACGGTTTCGACGTCGCCCGCACGCTGCGCCGCGGCGCCTGTCAGGTGCCGGTCCTGTTCCTCACCGCGCGGGACGACGTCACCGACCGCGTGGCCGGGCTCAGCGCGGGCGCGGACGACTACGTCACCAAGCCGTTCAGCCTTGAGGAGGTGGTCCTGCGCGTCCGCGCCATCCTGCGCCGGGGCGCGCCCGCCCCCGCGCAGGCGCCGGCCACCGTGCTGCGCTACGCCGACCTCGAACTGGACGAGGACGCCCACCGCGTGCACCGCGGCGGCCGGCGCGTCGATCTGTCGCCGACCGAGTTCCGGCTGCTCGGCTACCTGCTCAGGAACGCGGGCCGGGTGCTCAGCAAGGAGCAGATCCTGGACCGGGTGTGGTCCTACGGCTTCGGCGGCGACGCCAGGATCGTGGAGAGCTACGTGTACTACCTGCGGAAGAAGATCGACGCCGACCGCCCGCCGCTGATCCACACCGTGCGCGGCGTCGGCTACGTGCTGCGCGGCACACCGTGACGCTGCGCACCCGCCTCGTGCTGATCACCGCGGCGCTCAGCGCGCTGGCACTGCTGGCCGCGAACGCGGCGGGCATCGTGCTGCTGCGGACCTACCTGACGGACCGGGTGGACGAGCGGTTCGCCGCGGCCGGGGAGGCGGCCGGGGAGGCGGCCGGCGGCGTGACCGCCGACCGGCTCGCGTCCCTGGTGAACGCCGACCGGGAGAGCCGCGAACTGCTGGGCGACCGGTTCGGCGACGACAGCCGGATCTACGTGTTCGGCGCGGACGGCGCCCCGCTGGCCGCCGTACCGGCCGCGGAGGCGCCCGGGGGCCCGCGGCTGCCGCCCGCCGGGGAGCTGCGGGCGCGGGCGGGCGGGCCTTTCACCGTGCCGGGCCGCGGGGGCGGCGCCTCCTGGCGGGTCGACGCCGGGACCGCGGAGGACGGCGCGCTGGTGGTCACCGCGTTCTCGCTGGCGCAGGTCGACGCGACCGTCAACCGGCTGCTGATCATCGACGCGGCCGTCCTCTGCGTCGTGCTGCTGCTGCTCGCCGCCGCGGCCTGGGTGATCAGGCTCGGACTGCGCCCGCTGACCAGGATCGAGGCGACGGCCGGCCGCATCACCGGCGGCGACCTGGCCCGGCGGGTCCGCGGGGCGCACCCGGGGACCGAGCCGGGGCGGCTCGGCCTGGCCATGAACGCGATGCTCGACCGCGTCGAGTCCGAGATCACCGCCCGCCGGGCGTCGGAGCAGCGGCTGCGCCGCTTCCTCTCCGACGCCTCGCACGAACTGCGCACCCCTCTGACGTCGATCCGCGGCTTCGCCGAACTGGCCCGCAGGGGCGGGGACACGGGCCAGGCGCTGGCCAGGATCGAGGCGGAGGCGACGCGGATGGGCGTGCTGGTGGCGGATCTGCTGCTGGCCAGGCTGGACGAGCAGCCGCGGCTCGGGCGGGCCCCCGTCGACCTGCTCGCCCTGGCCGCGGACCTGGTCGGCGTGGCGCGCGTCCAGGCTCCGGAACGGGCGATCTCACTGACCGGCCACGGCTTGGGCGGGGACCGGCCGGAGCCGGTCACGGTGGCGGGCGACGCGCTGCGCCTGCGGCAGATCGTCGGCAATCTGCTGACGAACGCGCTCCGGCACACCCCGCCCGGCGCCGCGGTCACCCTGCGGGTCGGCCGGGCCGGGGACGCGGCGGTGGTGGAGGTCGCCGACACCGGGCCCGGCATTCCGCCGGAGCACGTGCCGCGGATCTTCGACCGCCTGTACCGGGTGCGCGCCGGCGCGGACGGCGGCGCGGGCCTCGGACTGCCCATCGCCGCGGCGCTCGCGCAGGCCCACGGCGGGCGGGTCGACGTCGAGACCGCCGTCGGCCAGGGCACGACGTTCCGCCTGACCCTGCCCCTGACCGGCCGGGACGGAGCGGGCGCGCCTCACACCGTCCGCAGCGCGCCGCCGTCGACGGGGACCACCGCCCCGGTGACGTAGCCCGCGGCCGGGGACAGCAGGAACGCGGCGACGCGGCCGAACTCCTCGGGCTCGCCGTAACGGTTCAGCGGGATCGACGAACGGGTACGGGCGCGCGCGTCCTCGTCGGCCGCCGCGTCGAGCTCCCGCATCCTGTCGGTCGAGATCCGGCCCGGCAACAGCCCGAACACCCGCACACCGCGCGGCCCGTGCTCGTCCGCCAGGTCCTTGGCCGCCATGGCGAGGCCGGGGCGCAGGCCGTTGGAGATGCCGAGGCCAGGGATCGGCGACCGCGCCGAGGTCGACAGGACCAGGCCGACCGCGCCGCCCTCGCCGAGGTGGCCGACGACCGTGCGGGCGGCCCGCACCGCGCCGAGGAACACCGACTCGAACGCCGCCCGCCACTGCTCGTCCGTGGCCGCGCCCGCGGTGCCGGGCGGCGGACCGCCCACCGAGATCAGCGCGCCGTCGAGCCGCCCGAACCCGTTCACCGCCGCCTCCACCAGCCGCCCGGGGGCCGCCGGGTCGGCCAGGTCGGCGGCCAGGCCGACGGCGCGGCCCGCGCCGCCGAGGCGTTCGACGGCGGCCGTGACGTGCGCCGGGTCGCGGGAGGACACCACCACCCGGGCGCCGTCCGCCACCAGCGCGGCGGCCGTCGCGTACCCCAGGCCCTTGCTGCCGCCGGTCACCACGTACACGCGGTCGGCCAGTCCCAGATCCATCGCCTTTTCCTTCCCTCGCCTGTGCCTCGTCCGCGGGCGTTCCGGCCCCGCCCCGCGTTCCCAGCGTTCTCCCAGCCGGCGCGCAGGGGCCGCCCACCCGCGGCGTACAGCATCCTCGCCATGAAACAGAACAGGAAACCCCTGACCCGCACCCGGCGCGCCCTGACCGCCGCGGCCTTCGCCGCCGCCCTGCTCACCGCCTGCGGCGGCGGCGAAGGCGGTGACGGCGGCCAGGTCCCCGCCGCGGACGGCGGCGCGTCGCCGGACGCCGCCGCGGGCGACGCGGGCGGCGCGGCCCCGGTCGAGCAGGGCCGGAAGTTCGCCGAGTGCCTGCGCGAGAACGGCCTTGAGGTGCCCGACCCCGACCCCGAATCCGGGGAACTGGACCTGACGGACGCCGCCGGGGAGGGCGAGGGCCGCGACGCGCTGATGGCCGCGTTCGAAGCCTGCCGCGACCTGGCGCCGGAACAGTACGCGGAGCAGCCCGAGCCCAGTGGCGAACAGCTCGACGCCATGCGGGAGTTCGCCGCGTGCATGCGGGAGAACGGCATCGACGTGCCCGATCCCGACCCGGCCGCGGGCCTGGAGCCCGGCGCCGTCGACCCGGCCGCCCCCGGCTACGACGCGGCGCTCGAAGCCTGCCAGGAGTACCTGGACGGCATGGGGAGGGGCTGAGCGATGAAGCTCCGCACCGCCCTGATCACGCTGGGCGCGGTGGCCGCGGGCTTCGACGGGCACGCGACCACCGTGTACGCCCGCGCCGCGGAGGGCACCGTTCCGGATGTGCAGGCGGTGCTCGCGGCGACGGCCAACCCGGCCGCGCCGAACGAGGTGGAGGTGTCCCGCCCCTCGGACGCGCTCGCCGCGCGGGAGGCGGCCGACGACGCGCTCGGCGGGCTGCTGCTCGGCCTGGGTGCGGTCGCGCTGCTCGCCGGCGGGGTCGGGGTGGCGAACACCATGGTGATCTCGGTACTGGAACGGCGTTCCGAGATCGGGCTGCGGCGTTCCCTCGGCGCGACGCGCGGGCAGATCCGCGGCCAGTTCCTCGTCGAGTCGCTGCTGCTGTCCGCGCTGGGCGGCGCCGGCGGCGTGGTGGCGGGGATCGCCGTCACCGGCGGCTACGCGGCGCTGCGCGGCTGGCCCGCGCTCGTTCCCGCCTGGGCGACCGGCGGCGGTCTCGCGGCCACGCTGGCGATCGGAGCGGTGGCGGGCTTCTATCCGGCGCTGCGCGCGGCGCGGCTCTCGCCGACCGAGGCACTTACGGCGGTTTGACGCCGGGTCCCGCAGGATGGGACACGCCTCCTCGCACGGACCCCGTCCCGTCCCCTCGGGCGGGGTCCGTGTGCTTTTTCTCCTTCTACACTGGGCAACGTGGTGAGCACCGACTGGCAGACCGACCTGCGCAACCGCGGCTACCGGCTGACCCCGCAGCGGCAGCTGGTCCTGGAGGCTGTCGAGAAGCTGGAGCACTCCACGCCGGAGGACATCCTCACCGAGGTGCGCCGCACCGCGGGCGGGGTCAACATCTCGACCGTGTACCGCACGCTTGAGCTGCTTGAGGAGCTGGGCCTGGTCTCGCACGCCCACCTGGGGCACGGGGCGCCGACGTACCACCTGGCCGAGCGGCACGACCACCTGCACCTGATGTGCCGGGACTGCGAGCAGGTGCTGGAGACGGATCTGGAGGTGGCCGAGCCGTTCGCGGAGCGGCTGCGGCAGAGCTTCGGCTTCGAGACCGACCTGCGGCACTTCGCGATCTTCGGCCGCTGCGGCGACTGTTCGGCGCGCAGGGCCGCGGGGTCCGGGCCCGCCACGCCGTAGGCTGGAGACATGCCGTCCTACTCCAGTCCCCTGCTGTCCCTGCCGGGTGCGGTCGCCGCCGACGAGCCGGACGCGGGGGTCGCCGCACACTACGGGGATCTCTTCCGGGAGCAGCGCGCGCTGGCCGCGGGCGAGGGATTCGTCGACCTGTCGCACCGGGACGTGGTCACCGTCTCCGGCGCCGACCGGCTGAGCTGGCTGCATCTGCTGCTGACGCAGGCCGTCGCCGAGCTGGCCCCGGGGCACGCGACGGAGGCACTGATCCTGTCCGCGAAGGGGCACATCGAGCACGCGCTGTACCTCGTGGACGACGGCGGCACGACATGGCTGCACACCGAGCCGGGCGCGGCCGGACCGCTGATCGCGTACCTGGAGAGCATGAAGTTCTTCTACCGGGTGGAGGTCGCGGACCGGACCGGGGAGTTCGCGGTGGTGCACCTGCCCGCGGGGTCGATCGCGGCCGATCCGGCCGGTGCGGTGGTGCGGCAGACCGCGTACGGGCGGGACGTGTTCCTGCCGCGCGGCGAGCTGCCCGCGTTCGCCGCCGCGCACGGGCCCGCCGCGGGCGTGCTCGCGTTCGAGGCGCTGCGGGTGGAGGGGCACCGGCCGCGGCTCGGCCGCGAGACCGACCACCGCACCATCCCGCACGAGCTGGGCTGGCTGGAGACGGCGGTGCACCTGCACAAGGGCTGCTACCGGGGCCAGGAGACGGTCGCCCGCGTGCAGAATCTGGGCCGGCCGCCGCGCCGCCTGGTCTTCCTGCACCTGGACGGCAGCGAGGTGCGGCTGCCGGAGCACGGCGCCCCGGTGCGGCTGGCCGCGGACGGCGCCGAGGGCCGGGCGCTCGGTGTCGTCACCACCTCGGCGCGGCACCACGAGCTGGGCCCGATCGCACTCGCCGTGATCAAGCGGAACGTGCCGGCCGACGCGGAGCTGCTCGCCGGGGACACCCCGGCCGCCCAGGAGACGGTCGTCGACGCGTAGGTCCTGTCCTGAGGTCGCGCCGGGCGTGTGGCGGCCGTCACACGTCGAGCAGCACGGTGAACGGGCCGTCGTTCGTCAGCGACACCCGCATCTTCGCGCCGAAGCTGCCCGTTTCCACGCGCGCCCCCAGCGCGCGCAGGTGCGCGCACACCGATGCGACCAGTGGCTCGGCCTGCGCGCCGGGGGCCGCGGCGCTCCAGGTGGGGCGCCGCCCCTTGGCGGCGTCACCGTAGAGAGTGAACTGGGAGACGACGAGCAGCGGGGCGCCGACGTCGGAGCAGGACTTCTCGCCGTCGAGGACCCGCAGGGTCCACAGCTTGCGCGCCAGCCTGGCCGCCGTTTCCTCGGTGTCCGTGTGCGTGGCGCCCACCAGCACACACAGGCCCTGGCCCACGATCTCACCGACAGTCTCGCCGTCGACCACGACGGCCGCGCCGTCCACGCGCTGCACCACTGCTCGCATGACCGCCATCATGCCGGAACGTTCCTCTCTGACCGAACGCCAACCGGATGGGTGCCACATCGCTGCGCCCGCTGGGTACACAGTGACACGATGCGTGCCACGGGGTACGTACCGCGCCACCACGCCGAAACAGGGACGAGGGGACTAAAACCGCATGATCACACCGGGTCCCGGCACGCGCAGTGCCCTGCGGGACGCCACGCAGCCCGAGCTGCGTCGGCTCAGCCTGCGGGAGCTGCGGGAGCTGCGCCGCACCGCGCAGCTCGAAGAGGCCGATCTGAGCTTTGTGCGGCGGCTGTTGCAAGGGCGGATCGACATCCTGGAGGCGGAGCGGCGCCGGCGCGTGGCGCAGGAGCCGGCGCTGCTCGACCAGCTGCCGCGCATCCTGGCCGACGGGCCGTCGCGGCAGCGTTCCTCCGCCCGGCATGTGACGCTGGGCACGCCGGCGAGCGAGGAGTACCGGCTGCTCGCCGAGGAGATGCTGGGCGAGGTCGCCCTGTCCGACCTGACCTCGCTCGACGACGAGGTGCTGCGCGACGCGCTGGGCCGCCTGGCCCGCTGGGAGGCCCAGGTCTCGCGGCGGCGCCAGGACCTGCACCGGACGGCCGACGGGTGCGGCGCCGAGATCGCGCGCCGGTACCGTGAGGGGGAGGCGCAGGTGGACGACCTGCTGGCCTAGAGGTGGCCTGGGAGTTCTCACAGCAAGAGGGGTGCGCATGTCCTCGATACCGCCGGTGGCTCCGGTGCTCGCGGAGGTCGTCAGGTCGGGATTCGTCGAGGGCAGGCACCGCGGCGCCCTGGTGGTGCTCGCGGCGGACGGCTCGGTGGAACGGGCGCTCGGCGACGTGACCGGGCCCGTCTTCCCCCGTTCGAGCAACAAGCCGCTGCAGGCCGCGGCCGTGCTGCGGTCCGGGCTCGGCCTCGCCGGGGAGCGGCTGGCGCTCGCGGCGGCGAGCCACGCGGGCGAGGACGCCCACCGCCGGCTCGCGGTGCGGCTGCTCGCGGAGGCGGGGCTCGGCGAGGAGTCGCTGCACTGCCCGCCGGACCGGCCCCTGGGCGGCGGGGAGCCCTCGCGGCCCGCCATGAACTGCTCGGGCAAGCACGCCGCGATGCTGGCCGCGAGCGCCGCGAACGGCTGGCCGGTGGAGACGTACACGGACCAGGACCACCCCTTGCAGCTGCTGGTGCGGGAGACGATCGAGGCGGCGACGGGCGAGACGGTGGCGCACGTCGGGGTCGACGGCTGCGGCGCGCCGCTGTTCGCCTTCTCGCTGACCGGCCTGGCGCGGGCGTTCCGCGGCTGCGTGCTGGCCGCACCGGACAGCCCGGAACGGCGGGTGGCTGACGCGATGCGCGCGCACCCGTGGTGCGTGGCGGGGACGGGGCGGCCGGACACGCTGCTGATGGCGGCGGTGCCGGGGCTGCTGGCGAAGGGGGGCGCCGAGGGGGTGCAGGCGGTGGCGCTGCCGGACGGCCGGGCGCTGGCGTTCAAGATCGAGGACGGTGCGGCCAGGGCGCTCGGGCCGGTGCTTGCCGCGCTGCTCACGGCGCTCGGCGTCGACGCCTCCGCGGTGGCGCCCGAGCCGGTGACGGGCGGCGGCCGGCCGGTGGGCGAGGTGCGGGCGACCGTCTGAGGCCCGCGGGAAATGCCTGGCCGGGGCGGACATCCGGCGCATAGCCTCGCCTCATGGCTCTGCACACCCGACTCGTCACGGATGATCCCGCGGACGGCACCGCCTGGGTCCGTGCCGTTTCCACCGGCTTTCTGACTCCCCCCGACGCCGACCCGGACAGTATCGAACGGCGCCGCACGCACCTCGGTCCCGGCCGCAACCGCGGCGCCTTCGAAGGCGATCGCTGCGTCGCCACGTTCCGCAGTTTCGACCAGCAGCTCACGGTGCCCGGCGGCCGTGCCGTCCTCGCCAACGCGATAAGCGGGGTGACGGTCCTGGCGACGCACCGCAGGCGGGGGCTGCTGAGCCGGCTGATGGCGGATGACCTGGCCGACGCGAAGGAGCGGGGCGACGCGGCCGCGACGCTCATAGCCGCCGAGTACCTGATCTACGGCCGCTTCGGCTTCGGACCCGCGACCACGTTCACCTCATGGCGGGTGAACGGGCAGCGAACGGGCCTCGATCCGCGGTGGTCGCTGCCGGAGAGCGAGGGGTCCCTTTCGTTCGCGGACGGCGCCGAGGTGCGCAAGACCGGTCCCGAACTGCATGAGCGGTTCCGGCTCGGCCAGCCGGGCGCGATCGACCGCAAGGCGCAGTTCTGGCGGGTGTGCACCGGTGACCTGCGCTTCGGGCCCGCGCCGTGGGTGGAGCCGTTCCACGTGCTGTACCGGGACGCGGCGGGGGTGCCGCAGGGGCTCGTGACCTTCGCCATCGAGGACCGGTGGGAGGCGGGGATGCCGGTCGGCACCGCCACGGTGCGGTCGCTGGTGGCCACCGGCCCGGCGGCCGAGGCGGTGCTGTGGCGCTTCCTGCTGTCCATGGACCGGGTGACCTCGGTCGTTTCCGGTCCCGTCGCGCCGGATTCCGTGCTGCCGCTGATCCTGCCCAATCCGCGGGCGGCCGAAGTGGCCGAGCGGGCGGACTTCCTGTGGCTGCGCCCGCTCGACCTGCCCGCGCTGCTCGGCGCGCGGACGTACGGCGCCGAGGGCGAACTCGTCCTGGACGTGCGGGACCCGATGGGCCTGGCGGAGGGCCGTTACCTGCTGACCGCCGCCCCGGAGGGCGGCCGGGCGGTGCCGACCACGCGCCGGCCGGACCTGGTCTTGAGCACGGGGGCGCTGGCGCAGCTCTACCTGGGGGACGAGTCCGCGGAGCGGCTGGTGGCCGCGGGTCTCGCGGACGCGGAGACGACGAGGGCGGCGGCCCGTGCGGACCTGCTGTTCCGCACGGGACGCCGCCCCTGGTGCCCCGACATCTTCTGAAAGTCTTCCGATTTTCAGATCTAATCTGACGCCTTCCGAGTCGGCAGCCTCTGACCGGTTTTCCGCTCAGAGACTGCCGACCAGCAGTGTGGCCAACACTGCCGTACCCACACAGGCGCAGGTGAAGTTGCGCCTGCGCACCCCCGTCCGCAGGATCAGCAGGCCGATTAGGCCCGGCAGACCGAACTGGATCTCGACCGCCCGCTCCACCGCGATGCCGAAGGCAGCCACAGCGATAGTGGAAACAAGCATGACTCCTCCTCACATCACGTCAACTTCGTCGAAGTTTCGACTAGTTGGCTAAGTTGTCAACCAACTATACGCTTGTTTTGCCCAGTTGGCGGCACCTTGGAAACGTCCTGGTATCAACCTTCCACAAGTGGCCGAAAGTTGTATGGTGTTGAGCCGTGAGTCAGGAGACCGCCCCGGACAGCGAAACGTCGGAGCCGGCCGATGACCTGGTCTCCCCGGACCACGTCGCCGATGTGCTGCGCGACCGCATACGTTCGGGAGAGCTGCCACGGCACGCCCGGCTGCCCACCCAACGCGCTCTCGTCGAGGAGTTCGGCGTCAACAGGACCACGGTCCGGCAGGCGCTGGCCGTCTTGGAGCGCGAGGGCTACCTGAGCGCCCGTGGGCGCGGCGCCCCCGCCGTCGTCAGCTCTCCCGCCGAGGACGCCCCCCGCCCGGCCGGCGTCGAAGTCGCCGACCGCATCGCGCTGGCCTTCCAGGCCGACACCATCACCATCGACGCGTTCTGCCTCACCACCGAGACGCTGAACGCCGCCCTCGCCGCCCCGCTCATCGCCATCTCGACGGGCGAACTGGCTCCCGAGTCCATCTCCATTCGGGTGATGCTGCCCAATCCGGACGCCCCGCTGGCCTATCCGCGGCTGGTCTCCGACCCGGCGGACCCGCGCCCGCTGCTGCGCCTGCGGCGCCTCACCCGCACCTTCTCCACCTCGGTCCGTCACCAGCTCACCTCGCTCGCCGAGATGGGCCTGGTGCCCAAGGTCAACGTCGAGATCCGCGCCGTGCCCATCACACCGGTGCAGAAGGTCTACCTCCTCAACGGCTCCGAGGTGCTGACCGCGTACTACCAGGTGGTGCCGCGGGTCGTGGAGTACGAGCAGGAGCAGCTGGAGATCTACGACGTCCTCGGGCTCAACTCGAAGGTCTTCCGCTCCTCCTCGGACACCGCATTTGTAGAGGAGTCACACCAGTGGTTCGAGTCCCTCTGGTCAACGCTGGCCCAACCACTCACACTCGGTTAAATGAGGGAACTCATCAGTAATGCCCGCTGTGTTCTCTTCGACTTCGACGGGCCGGTGTGCCGACTCTTCGCCGTGCGCACCGCCGAGTCCATCGCGCACCGGCTGCGCGACCTGGCCGCGGACCTGTCGGTGTCGGCGCTGCTCTCGGCCGAGTTACGGGCCTCGACCGACCCGCACCAGGTGCTGCGCGGCATCGCGCGCCGCCGGCCGGCCCCGGGCGTCGTGTCCCGGCTCGAAGCCGCACTGACGCGCGAGGAGATCTCAGCCGCCGCGACGGCACCCCCGACTCCCTACGCCGCCGCGCTCATCGCGGCCCTGTCCACGCGCGGCCGCCAGGTCGCCATCGCCACGAACAACTCCCCACTGGCCGCGGAGCACTACCTCAACCGGCACGAGCTGGCCGGCTACGTCGCCGGCCGGGTGCACGGCCGCACCCAGGACATGACGCGGCTCAAGCCGCACCCCGACTCGCTGCACCGCGCCCTGGCCTCGACCAGAACGGAGCCACGGCACGCACTCATGATCGGCGACAGCGTCGCGGACTACGCGGCGGCCCGGTCGGCCGAAGTCCCCTTCCTCGGCTACGCGTTCGACGAAAGTGGCGCGGAACGACTGCTCGCGGCGGGCGCACGCGACGTCGTGCGCTCTCTTGAGCACGTCCTCACCGCGCTCATCGCGCCCGCCTCCGGGTGAGATGCACCCTTTTGAGCCATCGGAAACAAGCGGTCGGCGGCGTACGGTTCTGCTACTCGTAACCAACTCGCTGCCGGAAGGCCACCATCATGAGCCAGCCGCTGCCCCTGACCACCCTGCGCGGTCACCACCGCACCTGGCAGGTCCTGCACGCGGAGGGCGAACTGGCGCCCCTCGGACGGCTGAAAGCCGGACTGCCGCGGCCCGGGGTGCCCCGCTTCGACCCCCGCTGTTTCACCCACGAGGAGGACATCCTCACCGAACTGGCCGCACTCGGCGTACGGCGCATCGCCCCGGTCTACCGGCTCGGCCCGGATGAACGGCGCGTGCACGGCTTCATCGAGGGCGAGCCCCTGTCCGCCATCCGCCCCCCGGGCGCCGCCCTGGCACCCGGGGAACTGGCCCAGCTGAGCGGCCTGTTCGGCCGCCTGGCCCGCGTCTCCCCCGCCGCCCTGGCCCGGGTGCACAGCTGCCCGGCCGCGCTCCGCCCGCGCACCAGCCGGGACTTCATGCGCGGCCTGGTGCGGTTCACCCGGCGGCGCGTCTTCGCCGTGCACAGGACCGCCCTGCACGGGCTGTTCGCGGCGCTGCGCGTCGACCCGGTGGTGCTCTCGCCCACCGGGCCGCTGGCGCGGGACGCCGCACTGCTGACCGACCGGCCGTTCTGCCTGCTGCACGGCGACCTGCACCGCGACAACCTCATCGTCGCCGAGGCCGACGGCATGCTGTGGACGATCGACTGGGAGCTCGCGCTCATAGGCGATCCGCTCTACGACGTCGCCACGCACCTGCACCTCATGCGCTACCCCCCCTCGCAGGAGCACGCACTGCTGACCCAGTGGGCGCGGGCCGTGGACGAACGGCTGCCGGGAGCGGCGGCCGGCCTGACCCGCGACCTGCCGCGCTATCTGGCGTACAAGCGCGTCCAGTCGGTCTTCACGGACGTGATCAGGCAGGCCCAACGGGTGGCCGCCGCGCCCCCTGAGCAGCGGGACATGGCGCTCGCCACCGCGGGCGAGATGGTCAGCACGGCGCTGAGGAAAGCCGCCCGCACGCTGGGGCTCGGCCGGGTGCCGAGCCCCAGGGCGGTGGAAACGGTCTACGCCGCGTTCAGTGCCGCTCCAGCTCCACCTTCGGCAAAATCCGCGCCAGCGGTGCCGGCAGCCACCAGGCGCGCCGGCCGAGGAGTTGCATGGCGGCGGGGACGATCAGGCACCGGATGATCACGGCGTCCACGAAGATCGCCACCGCCATGCCGAAGCCCATCTGCTGGAGCATCCGTTCCGGGCTCAGCATGAACGCCCCGAACACGACGATCATGATGGCCCCGGCGGCGGTGATCACGGACCCGGTGTGCGCCAGCCCTTCGCGGACGGCGTGCTCCGGGTCCTTGGTGCGTTCCCACTCCTCGTGGATGCGGGAGACCAGGAAGATCTCGTAGTCCATCGAGAGACCGAAGACGACCGCGAACACCATGACCGGCAGATACGCCTCGATCGGGCCGCCCTCGACGCCGAACATGCCCTCCTGGAACACCAGCGTCATCGCGCCCAGCGCCGCGCCGATGCTCAGCAGGTTCAGCACCGCGGCCTTGAGCGGGATCAGTACGGAACGGAACACGACCATCAGCAGGATCAGGGAGAGGCCCACCACGATCGCGATGAACAACGGCATCCGCTCGGCGACCTTGATCGAGTAGTCCTCGGTGGCCGCGGTCGCCCCGGTGACCATGTAGTCGGCACCCGAGCCCTGGGACACCGCGGGCAGCACCGTGTCCCGCAGCTCGGACACCAGCTCCGACGTCGCCTCGTCCTGCGGCGCGGACTCGGGGAACACGAACAGGGTGGCGATCGCCCCGTCCTCGGTCGGCACCGGCGGGGTCACCGCCTGGATGCCCGCCGTGCCGCCCAGCTCGTCGGCCGCCGCCTGCGCCGCGGCCGCCGCGCCCCCGTCGCCGCCCTCGGCCACGATGATCAGCGGACCGTTGAACCCGGGTCCGAAACCCGTCGACAGCAGGTCGTACGCCTGCCTGCTGGTCGAGTCCGGCGCGTCGTTGCCCGCGTCGTTGAAGCCGAGGCGCAGGTTCATCGCGGGCAGGGCCAGCGCGACGATCGCGCCCACGGCCAGCACGAGCGCGATCACCGGATGCCGCTGCACGCCCCCGGCCAGCCGCCGCCAGGACGTGCCCGCCGGCGCCTTGCCCTTCGCCGCCCGCTTCTCGGCCCGCGCGGTGAACTGGCGCGCGAACCGTTCGCCGAACACGCCGAGCAGCGCGGGCAGCAGCGTCAGCGAGGCGAGCATCGTCACCAGCACCGTCAGCGCCACGGAGAGCGCCAGGCCCTGGAGCGAACCGAGGCCGAGCACGACCAGGCCGAGCAGCGCGAGGATGACGGTGCAGCCGGCGAAGAACACCGTCCGCCCGGCCGCGTCCATCGCCCGCGTCGTGGCCTCCTCCGGCCGCGCCCCGTCCACGAGTTCCTGACGGTAGCGGGCGAAGCTCAGCAGCGCGTAGTCGATGCCCACGCCGAGACCGACCAGCATCATCACGTACGGCGTGTAGTCCGCGATGGTGAACGCGTGCGAGACCACGACGATCAGGCCCATCGTCGAGCCCACCGCGAACAGCGCGGTGATGACCGGCAGTCCGGCCGCGATGACCGTGCCGAACATGAAGACCAGGATGACCAGCGCGGCCATGATGCCCGCGCCCTCGGCCGCGCCGCCCTCGCCCTCGGCCAGGGCCCTGGCCGCGTCGCCGCCCAGCTCGACCCGCAGCCCGTCGCCCTCGGCCTCCTGCGCGGCCTCGAAGATCCGTTCCGTATCGGGCACCGGCATCTGCTCGGACGGGGTGTCGAGCACCACCGTCGCGTAACCGATGGTGCCCTCGGGCGAGATGGCGGACGCGTCGTCGTACGGGCTGCGCACCTGGGTGACGCGCGGCAGCTCCGCCACCTCGGCGAGCATCTCCCCGACGCGCTGCTCGATCACCGGGTCGGCGAGCCCCGCATCGTGCTGGAGCACGATGTCCAGCGTGTCGCCCGCCTGTCCCGACCCGTGCTCCGCCAGCAGGTCACCGGCCTCCTGGGACTCGGTGCCCGGCAGCGAGTAGTCCTCCCGGTAGTCGCTCCCGGTGGCCGAGGCGACGCCCCAGACCCCGATGAGAACAGCCAGCCAGAGGCCGAGTGCGAGCCATCGGCGCCGGTGCGCGAATCCGGCCACGCGTGCGAACACGCTGGCCCTGCCCGGTGATTGAGTGGCGGTCATGATCTTTCTCTCCCGTCGGAAACACGAAAATCGACAAGCTCGGAACGTTCGGAACGCTCGAAGGACTCGGTGGACCGGGCGCGTTCAGAAGTAGGCACGGTCCGTCGGCTCGGCCCTCCCCCCGAACGTGCGCCACAGCCACGCCTGCGCGGCGATCAGCAACGGCAGGACCGCGATCAGCACCGGCACGAGCAGCCGCAGCGACCGCTCGTCCGCCGCGTGCTCGGTCAGCGGCAGCCCGGCCCCCGCGAGCACCGGCATCGCGGCCATCACGACCGAGGTGAGGGCGAACGAGTTGCCGCCCGCCCGGCGCCCGGCCATCATCCGGGCCCGCTGGAACGGCCGCCCGGTCAGCCGCAGGGCCGCGTACCCCATCCCGTGGGTCATGAACAGCAGGGCCACCGCCGCCGCGGTCGGCGCGCCCACCGCGAACGGCGCCGGTGCGTCGTGGTGCTCCGAGAGCAGCGAGGCCACGGCCCAGCCCCAGCCGAGCGCGAGCAGCCAACTGCCCACGACGATCAGCACGTCACCGGCCGCCGGCAGCTGCCTGCGCCACCAGATACCGGCGTCACGGATCATCCAGCCCGCGAGCACCGGCACGAGCACCAGCAGCAGCCCGCTGAACAACTCGCCCTCCAGATGCGGGAAACAGCCGATGAACACCCCGGCGGCGGCGACCAGCCACACCTCGTTGGCCAGGAACATCGGCCAGAAACCGGCGGCGACCAGATCCCGTTCGGCCCGGTCGCGGCCCAGGTAGGGCAGCAGCATGCCCAGGCCGATGTCCGCCCCGCCGAGCAGGAAGTACCCCGCGAAGAACAGGCCGAGCAGCAGCGCGGCGGTCAACTCCACGACGGTTCCCTCCGCTCCGGCCCGGTGAGCGCGATACGGTCCTCGGCGCCCGGCACGTGCGGACCGCGGCGCGCCCAGCGCAGCAGCAGCCACCAGTTGACGACGACGAGCAGCGCGAACAGCGGCACGAACACCCCGAAGGACACCCACATCTGCGCCGTCGGCACGTCCGACACCGCGTCCTCGGTGCGCAGCAGCCCGTAGATCACCCACGGCTGGCGGCCGGCCTCGCGGAAGACCCAGCCCGCGATCATCGCCACGTACGGCAGCGGCACCAGCGCCATCAGCAGCACGTGCCAGGCCCGGAGGCCATGGACGGCCCGGCGGAACGCGGCCAGCACCACACTCACCAGCAGGGGGAACATGATCAGTGCGAACACCGTCATCATCAGCAGCCCGGCGCCCCGCGTCAGCGCCTCGGGCGGCACGTAGTCGCCGGGCCCGAAGCGTTCCGTCAACTCGGCCTGGAGACGGGCGATCTCCGCGGTGTCGTTCTCGAGCACGGCGAGCTTCATCGGCTGCCACTCCCCGAGGCGCCCCTGCTGCACGCCGCCGAAGGAGACCGTGGCGAAGAGGGCGGGCAGCGCGGTGTACACCCCGAGCCGCAGGGAACGCCGGTGGAAGCCGTCCTCGTCGGGACCCGCGCGGCGGAAGAGGTGATAGGCGCTGACCCCCGCCATGAACAGCGCCGCCGTCAGCAGCGCGCCCGCCACCACGTGCCCGAACGCGAGCAGCGTGCTCGGATTGGTCATCAGCGCGCCGGGGTCGGCGAGTTCGAGCGTGCCGTCGGATGCCGTGGCGTGGCCGGCCGGGTGGTTGAGGAAGCCGTTGGTGACCAGAATCCAGTACGCGGACAGGTAGGCGGTCAGCGTGACCACCCACAGCACGCCCAGGTGCACCCACTTGTTGAAGCGGTCCCAGCCGAGCAGCCACAGCGCGAGGAACGTCGACTCCACGAAGAACGCCAGCACCGTCTCAAGCGCGAGCGAGGCGCCGAACACGTCGCCGCCGAACTCCCCGAGCCCGGCCCAGGCCATTCCGAACTGGAACTCCATGACCAGCCCGGTGACGATGCCGATGGCGTAGTTGATGACGTACAACTGCCCCCAGAACCTGACCATCCGCAGATGGACGGGCCGCGCGCCGCGCAGCGTCGCGCGCGTCTGGAGCACGGCCAGGATCGTGGCGAGACCGATGGTCAGCGACACGAACAGGAAGTGCCCCCCGGCGGTCAGGGCGAACTGCCAGCGCGCGAGGTCGAGGGTTTCCGCTTGCACGCCTCCACGGTCGGCCCACGGCTCGCCCCGCCACGTCCCCCGCCGGGGTGCACCCCGCATACCTCGGAAGTTGCGCCCGCCCCCGGCGGCGTACCCCCCGGGTTGTCACCCCGCCGCGGCCCCGCGCCAGACCATCGCCCCGGTCAGGCCGAGCCGGCCGGCGTCAGCTCATCCAGCCCGGTGTGATCATGCCCGACTCGTAGGCCAGGATGACCAGTTGCGCCCGGTCCCGCACGTCCAGCTTCGTCATGATGCGGCTGACGTGCGTCTTCGCCGTGGCCGGGCTGAGCACGAGGTGCCGCGCGATCTCGTCGTTCGTCAGACCGGCGCCGACCAGGCCCATCACCTCGCGCTCGCGATCGGTCAGCGCGTTCAGCCGGGGGCTCGGATCGGGCTGCCGGGCCCGCCCGGCGAACTCGGCGATCAGCCGCCGCGTCGCCGTCGGCGCGATCAGCGCGTCACCGCGGGCGCACACCCGGATGCCGTGCAGCAGCTCCATCGGCTCGGTGTCCTTGACGAGAAACCCCGATGCCCCGGCGCGCAGCGCCCCGTACACGTAGTCGTCCACGTCGAAGGTGGTGAGGATGACCACCCGCACGTCCTCAAGGCCGGGATCGGCGACGATCTCCCCGGTGGCGGCGAGCCCGTCCTGCTCCGGCATCCGGATGTCCATGAGCACGATGTCGGGCCGCAGCCCCCTCGCCAGCCGCACCGCCTCGCCCCCGGTCGACGCCTCGCCGACGACCTCGATGTCGTCCTCGTCCTCCAGGATGGACCTGAACCCGGCACGGACGAGCTTCTGATCGTCGGCAAGCAGAACCCTGATGCGCGCGCTCATGAGCCACAGCCTAGGCCCTGCCCCGCCCGGCACGGCCGCGCGGGATTCGCGATCAGCGCCCCCGGGCATGTCCCCTTCGGGGCGTGCACCCGAAGGGATACGGCATGGCGGGGCAAGGGGAGCCGTCGCTGACGGCGGACGGGTTCGAACGGTTCTCACTTTCCGAGAAGTTCGAGCCGGAGTTGATCGACACCTGGTACGAGGGCCTGAAAGCGGAGTTCGCCGACCTGCCGGCGGACCCGTACGGAGATCCGGAGTTGCGCCGCTATCGCAGACACTCCTCGGCGGTGCTGCTGCCGTGGGAAAGGCGGCTGCACTGGGTTCCCAAGATCGACCACCCGGAGTACGGCGAGGTCGCGCACTATTTCCAGGGCGGCTACAACCCGGAGCACCAGGACGAGGACCGGTACTTCCCGGCGATCGCTGCCCGGGCGGAGAACAATCCGCTGCTCGAACGCATCGTTCTCTTCGACTTCGCGCAAACGTGGTGGGGCAGACAGGAACGCAGCCTGCCGCTGCACGTGGGGGTCCACTTCATCAAACTTGCCGTCGCGGACGGTGAAGGGGCGGCGGTCTCGTCGCCCAATTTCCTGCACCAGGACGGCGAACCGTTCCATTTCGCCCACCTGGTCTACAAGCAGAACGCGGTCGGCGGCACCAACTACGTGGCGGACGTGCAGTGCGCGGGCGCCCAGCCGGCCGACATATCCCCCGAACTGCTGGTCGCGACCTTCGATCTGGAGCAGCCGCTGGATTCGTACGGCATCCACGACGAGCGGGTCAGCCACCACGTCGATCCGATACGCCGCGGCGACGAGCCCTGTCCGGGTGAACGTGCCGTGATCCTGGTGGACATCACGCCCCTGGTAAAGGCAGTGTGAGGCGCCGAAGTGGCCGGAATCAGCGCTCTGGGACCGCCAGCAGGACCGCTACAATCGCCTTCGCCGCCGCTGCCGCGCGGCAGCGGGGTGCCGTGGTGCACGCGCCCCGCACGGGGGCCAGCTGAATGAAGGAGCCATGTCCGTCTCATACCTGTTCAGCACCTATCACGCACCACCCGACGACTTTGTCGACCGGACACGCGAAGTCGGCAAGCTCCTCGGCTTCATCGAATCAGGCTGCCGGGTGTGCACCGTATACGGACTCGGCGGCGTGGGAAAGAGCGCGCTGGCCCACCAGATCGCGCACGTGGGCACCAAATCCCACCGGCGCACCATCTGGGTCTCCCTGACCAACGCGCCGCCCGTCGCCGAGTTACTGCACGGCATCCTCTCCCTTTTTCCCGACCGCGACGCGCAGGCGGCGGGCACACCCACCGAGCAGCTCGGCGCCTGCCTGACGGACGAAGCCTGCTTCATCGTCTTCGACAACCTTGAGGTGCTGCTCGACTCGGAGCGTTTCTCCAGTGAATTCCGCCCGGAGTACGAGGAGTACGGCACGCTCCTGCGCTATCTCGCCTCCGAGCCGCACCGCTCGACAATTCTGATCACCTCGCGAGAAAACCCGTCGTTTCTTCGCGAGACGAATACGACCGTGCGGTCCCTGCACCTCCAGGGACTGCCGAAGGCCCCCGCCAGGACCCTCCTCGCCCGCCGCGGGCTGCGCGGGGACGTGCGGCTGCGCGGGGACCTCGTCAGCAAATACGACGGCAACCCGTTGGCGATTCAGCTCGCCTCCGACCTCATTCTCGATATACACGACGGCAACATCGCCAGATTCGTCGAATCCGGCGAGTACGTGTTCGGCGAGCTGCGCGGGCTCTTCCACCAGCACTTCGAACGGCTGACGCGCGTCGAACGCCTGGTCCTCTTCCAGCTCGCCGCCGCCCGCAGGCCCCTGACGGCCCGCGAGATCTCCGCGGAGGCACGCTTCGGCGAGGAGTCGACGGCGACCCTGCTGCAACGCCTGCGGCGCCGGTCGCTCATTCAGGAGAGCGACGGAAGCTTCGGACTCCAGTACATGATCCAGGAGTTCGTGACCGCGCGGCTGAACGCGGACTGCGTCGACGAGATCCACTCCCGCCGGCCCGACGTCCTGCCCCACTTCGCCCTGGTGGACGCCGGGGCGCCGGAGCATGTGCGCGAGGCACAGCGCCGTTTCCTCACCCAGCCGATGATGGACATGCTCCGGGACCGCCTCGGCTCCGACTCCCAGGTCACCCCGCACATCCTGTCGCTGCTGGACGCCTCCCGGGTCGGCCGCCCGTTCTACGGCACGTATCTGGCCGCGAACGCGCTGTCCGTCCACCAGGCGTGCACCAGCGACCTGTCGGGACTCGACCTGTCCGAGCTGGTCCTGCACCGCCTCGACCTGTCGGGCTTCCGGCTCTCGGACGCCAGCGCGCGCTTCACGGAATTCTCCGGCTGCCGCTTCCCCGGGGTCTACCACTACGTCTTCGCGCTGGACTTCTCGCCCGAGGGGAAGGTCGCGGCCATCGGGCAGAGCGGCGGCTCGGTCGTCCTGGTGAACGTGCCGGACGGCACCATGCTGAACACCCTGCACTGGGAGGCCGACTGGGTCAGGACGCTCGCCTTCTCACCCGACGGGCGGCGGCTGGCCTGCACGGACGAGCGCGGCCGGCTGCGCGTGTGGGACCTCACGACCCACCTGCCCACCGACTTCGCGGGACACGACCGGCAGATCCGCAGCGTGGTCTTCTCCGCCGACGGGAAGACGCTGTTCAGCGCCGGCGAGGACCGGCGCGTCCTCGCCTGGCCGATGGACTCGGACGAGCGGGAGCCGCGCCTGCTGTGCGCGCTCGACGCGGAAGTCTGGCAGCTGCACAGCGCCCCCACCTCGCCCCTGATCGCCGCGGCCTGCGACAGCACCTGCCTGCGCATCTGGGACACGGCCACCGGCGAAGAGGTGGCGCTGGCGGGTGCCGGGACGGTGGCCGGCAGGTCCCTGCGCTTCTCCCTCGACGGCAGGCACGTCTTCGTCGGCTGCGACGACGGCACGATCCGGGTGTGGAGCCTGGAGAGCCGGGCCCTCGTCGCCGAGTTGCCCGGCCACACCTCGTCGGTCTGGGCCCTGGCCACGACCAGATCCGCCTCTGGCGAGGTGCTCATCACCGGCAGCCACGACGAGACCATCCGTGTCTGGAGTGCCGCCGAGCCCGGGACCGCCCGCTGCGAGCGGGTGATCACCAGCCTCGACGGCCCCGTGTGGCCGGTGGCCGCGGACGGCGAGGGCCACTACTTCGCCACCGTGGGGCGCAACTCCACGATCCGGTTCTGGGACACCGCCGACGCCGAATGCGTCGAAGTACTGTCCGGCAGCTCAGGAACGGTACTCGCGGTGGCCGCGTCACCTGACGGCCGCCTGCTCGCCACCGGCGGGCACGACCGGCTCGTTCGCGTGTGGGACGCGGAGAGCGGCACGTGCCTGACGGAGCTGCAAGGCCACACCGCGGGCGTCCGCGCGGTCGCGTTCCATCCCGCGGGCACCCTGCTGGCGACCGCCGGGGAGGACTGGGACGTCCGCCTGTGGGACCTGCGGACCCGTCGGCTGACCGCCGTGCTGACCGGGTCGCGCAACTGGCTGTGGACGGTCGCCTTCGAGCCGAACGGCCACAGCGTCGCCGCCGCGGGGGCGGACGCGGTCATCAGGATCTGGGACATCCAGGGCCGCGGCGGGGCGCACGCCCTCACCGGGCACGAGGCCCGGGTGCGCGCCATCCAGTACACGGCCGACGGGCAGCGCATGGTCTCCGTCGGCGAGGACGGACAGACGAGGCTCTGGCAGGTCGCCGACGGCACGTCCGACCTGCTCGACACGGTGGACCGGCACGTCACCAGCCTGTGCCTGCTCGACGACAACCGCTGTGTGACCGGGGACAGTTCCGGGCAGCTGCGACTGTGGGACCTCGACTCCGGGACCTCGATCGGGCAGGCGCGCGGCCACGAAGGACCGATCCTCTCCCTGCTGGCCGCCCCCGGCGAGAACACGTTCCTCAGCGCCGGCCGGGACGGGCGGCTGCGCACCTGGGCCGCGGACGGGCCGCGGCTGCTGGGCGTGACGCCCACCTCCAACGGGACGATCCGTTCGACCGCTTGGAGCGCCGACGGTACGCGCGCCGCCGCGGTCGGGGTCGACGAGGCCATCCGCCGCTACGCCTTCCCCGAGCTGAACGAGACGGACGCGCTGCGGGTGGCCCGGCAGTTCGAAGGACTCGACATCACGGGCTGCCGGGGCATCACCGCGGCCGAACTGACCACACTGCTGGCCCTGGGCGCGGTCGAGACGCCCTCGACGAGCCGGCCCGCCGTCCCGCCCCCGCGGCCGACCCGCGCCCTCACCCCGCCCGGGGCCCGGCCGACGGACCTGCCCAGCTCCGCCAGGCCCGCCAAGATGTTCATCTCCTACTCGCACCGCGACGACGAGCTGCGCTCGCAGCTGGAGAAACACCTGAGCCTGCTGCGCTGGCGCGGGCTGCTCGACTCGTGGTCGGACCGGCAGATCCGGCCGGGCGACGAGTGGAACGGGGCGATCGACGACGGTCTGGAGTCCGCCGACATCATCCTGCTGCTCGTCAGCGCCGACTTCCTCGCCTCCGACTACTGCCGGGACATCGAGATGCTCCGGGCCATGGAGCGCCACGGCGAGGGAACGGCACGCGTGGTCCCGGTCGTGCTCCGGGCCTGCGACTGGCGGGCGTTCCCGTTCGGGACCTTGCAGGCGCTGCCGCAGGACGGCAGGCCGGTCACGGCCTGGCCGAACCCGGACGCCGCGTTCACCGACATCGCCGTATGGCTGCGCATCACCCTCGAAGACATCGCGCAATCCGCCCGCGCAGACGGGCCTACCACGGAATGGGGCCCGTCTTGACCCTCGCCTTCGCCAACAACCGGACGGCACCGGGCACTCTGCTGCTGATCAGCCAGGACGAGGTGCCCGGGGACCTGCTCTCACGCCTCGACTCCCTGGTGCGTCCCGTCTGGCGACCGGACGGCGACGACCTCACGGGCGACGGCATCGAGATCCTGGTCACCGCCAACCGCGACCTCGGCGGAACGGAGCTGGCGAAGCTGCCGGACCTGCGCCTCGTCGTCACCACGGGCACCGCCTACGACTACGTCGACACCGCCTACTGCGAGGCCAACGGCATCGCCGTGTGCAACACGCCCGGCTACACCGGCTCTTCCGTCGCCGAGCACGCCATCGCGCTGTACCTGGCGGCCAACCGTCACCTCACGGCCCTCGACGGCGCGCTGCGGACCGGCGCCGAGGCGCCGGGGCGCACGGCCCTTGAGCTGGCGGGCCGGACCGCGGGAGTGGTCGGCGCCGGCGACATCGGCGCGCGGATCTGCGCCATGGCGCAGGGGCTCGGCATGCGGGCCCGGTTCGCCAACCGGAGCCCGAGGACGGTGCCCGGCGCGGTGCAGGTCGACCTGGAGGAGCTGCTCGCCACGTCGGACGTCGTCTTCCTCTGCCTGCCGCTGACGGCGGAGAGCCACCACCTGCTGAACCACCGGACGTTCTCCCTCATGCGGCCGTCCGCCTTCGTCGTCAACATCTCCTCGGACGAGCTGATCGACCCCAAGGCGCTGGCCGCGGCCCTGGAGAACGGGAGCATCGCGGGGGCCGGCCTCGACGTCATCGGCTCCGCGGAGCCGTACCTGGGCCTGCCGAACGTGGTACTGACGCCGGCCCGCGGCTGGTACACGGCCGAGGGGGTGCACCGGCGGGCGGCGACCTGGCTGGGCACGATCGAGAGCGCCCTGGCCGGCCGGCCGGCGCACCGGGTCGTCTGACGGGAGTTGACGGTGGACACCTCTCCGGCGGAAATACTGCGGCTGCACCGCTGGCTGGACGGCACCTCGCGCACCGGAGCCGCGGACCGGTTCCTGTCGGGCTGGCAGACCACCCACCCCTACGTGGGCCGCTACCTGGGCGCGGACCGCGAGGTGCCGAGGAGTCCGCGGGCGCTGGAGAGTTACAGCTTCCTCTCCGACTCCGGCGCCCTGACCGACGCCATCACCCGGTTCCACGCCAAGGCCGACGGCGTCGTGTACGAGCCGAACGGCGTCTACGTGTCCTGCGGTTCGAGCCCGCTGCTGCTGGGCTTCTTCCTCGCGCTGCGGGAGCTGGAGGTCGAAGAGATCTGCTACGCGCCCCCCGTTTACTACTCGTGCTACTACTTCGCCAGATCCCTGGGCATCCCGATGCACCGGGCCGGAACGGACCTGCTGCACGACGAGACGGCCGAACTCCACCTGCCGGAAGCCAAGTCGGCGCTCATCCTGTGCGACCCCATCTGGGTCTTCGGCACCACCGTGCACGAGCGGCAGCTCGAACGGATCGCCCGGTGGCAGCGCCGCACGGGCTCGTTCGTGCTCGTCGACGGCACGTTCCAGTACGCCCGCTGGGACCGTTCCTCGCGCGAGGAGCCGACGTCCCGGCTGGAGCAGGACCTGACGTTCCGCATCGTGTGCCCGACGAAGAGCCTCGCCGTGCACGGCACCCGTTTCGCCTATCTGCTGCTGCCGCCCGCGTTCCGGGAGCCGGTCCGCTACGCGTGCGCCAACATCACGGGCGCCACGGGCACGGCGAACGAGCACTTCGCCCTGCGGATCATGGACGTACTGGACTCCGACGAGTCGAACGACCTGCTCGTGCGGCACATCAGGACGCAGCGCACCGAGCTGATCAGCCGCGGCATCATCCGCTCCGAGGCCGCACCACCGGAGGCGGGCTACTACACCTTCGCACGGCTCGACGAGGCGTCGATGCGGGACGCCATCGTGATGGACCAGCGCTTCTTCGGTCTCCAGGGCTTCCAGGACCACGTCCGGGTCAATCTCCTCCACCCCGGCTGGTCACAGGGCGCCGACGCACGCGCCTGAGAAACGAGCCCTTCTCGTTCGGGTGAACTGGGCCGCCGGGCGGGATCAGCCGGGGGCCGGCGGCGCAGAATTCCCGCGCACGCATGCCGACGACAGCGTCGGCTCCACACCGACCCGAACACCGAGGTGAACGGTGACCACGCAGTTTCTGAACGACCCCACCAGTCCTGAGGGCCTGGCCGAGGGCGAGAAGTTGATCGTCAGCGCGCACACCGGAGGCGTGCTGGTACCGGATTCCTTCACCGACAAGCGGCAGCACCTGAAGGCACTGCGCGAGGATCACACCCGGCTGAACGGCCACCACACCTACCGCTTCTCGCCCGTCGGCGACGGGGGCTTCACCATTCGGCACACGGTCACCGGCCGGTTCGTTGAACCGCTGCGCAAGACCGAAGAGGCCGCCGTGTACGAGAACATCAGGTTCCAGGGCCCCATCCTGCTGGAGACCGGCCCCCTCTCCGACGCCCGCAACGTCTGGGACATCCGGCCGACCGGACACCACTACCAACTCGGGCTGCGCGGCTCCCACCTGGTCATCGGCCTGACGCACCCCGACCACATGGACAGCTGGGTCACGCTCGTCGACCCGTGGTGGAGCACGGACCGCCTGTGGCTCATCCACGACGCCGAGTGAACGACCGGGGACCTCGGGCCCCCTCCCCGGTGAGGCGGGGCCGGGGCTGCCGTCCCCGCCGGACGCGCGAGGTGAGCCCCGCCCGCCGGCCGCGCCACGGGTGGCCGGGCCCTGGCGGGGCCGGTACACGGTGACCGGCACCCACTTCACGGCGGCCGGCGGCCGGCGGACATGCCGACGGCCACGGGAATCGGGCCCCGACTACGCGTTGCAGATCGGGCACTTCTCCGATCGGCGCATGCCGTCGTAGTTCACCATGACCCACCCCGATCCACCACAGGTATTGCAGTCCGGGTCCACCCTGGTCCGCTCATTCATGCGGCTTTCTCCTCTCCGTGCCGAATGCCCGGGCGACTGGCGTCGCCGGATCGTCCAGCCACACGTACTGCCGTTCCCGTGCCACGGTGAAGCCGATACGGTCCAACCCCGGACTGCCGTGCGCTTTCCACGCCAGGTGGATCTTCTCCGCTTCGTCCCACAGATTGCGCGGCCCTGCTTGTGTCACCCGTCCGTCTTCCACCGTTGCGTGTGACGGTCCGGAGCTGAGAATCCCCGCATTTCCGGCCAGAAACGGGATATTGCCGACCACGTCACTGAGCAGCACCTGAAGTCCCGGCTCGGCGTGCAGCAACGGCGTGGGATCGTGCTCCAGTCCCCGGATACGCGGCGACGTTCTCTCAATCCGGCTCACCGGCTGCCGCTGGGCACGCATGAGCATGAAGGAACACACATCGCCGAAGTGCCCGGTGGCCGTACCGTCGTCAAGGACCGTGAGACGCAGCAGCCGCGTGATCGCCGCGTGCGGGAGGACGATAACGCCGCCGGGGCGGGTCTGCCGAATCCAGGGGTGCGGAATGTCCCGCACCCCGCACGTGACGTGCACGCGGTCGAACGGGGCGCGATCGGGAAATCCTGCTGCCCCGTCGCCGACCACGAGCCGGGGCGCAAGTCCGACCCTGCGGAGGCTGGCCCCCGCGGTGGCCGAAAGACCGGAATCGACCTCAATCGTCGTGACCCGCTCCTGGTTTCCGGTGAGATGTGACAGCAGCCCCGCCGTCCACCCCGTTCCGGTACCTACCTCAAGCACCCGGTCCCCCGGCCGGGTGCCGAGGTGCCGCAGAAATGCCGCGATGAGAATCGGGCTCGACGCGGAACACGTCGGCGCGAACGTTTTCGCGGCGTTCTCGGGCGTCAGCGGTGTTTCCCCGTCATCGAGCTGCGTGAACACGACGCTGTCCGAATACACCGCCGTCCACCACGCATCGGGATCGGCATTCCGGTCGATCCACTGCCCACGGCCCGCACCGGAGCCCACGGCCCAGGCCCGGTCGGGAATGAAGACATGGCGCGGAACGCGGATGAGCGCATCCGCGATGTGCGTACGTGTTTCCGCTGTCTCCACCTGACTCCTTCAAAGTCGGCGCACACTTTCGTTCGAAGTGTCATCGACCTCCCCGACGAGCCGACTGTTCACTAGTCTTACCGCCCCGGAAGGCGGGCATGCACGAGCACAGTGCCCCATTCCGGGCCGGACACACGGATGGGGCAGGAGGGTCGTTGAGTGGAACCGCACGAGAATGACGAGGCGACGCCGAGCACTATGCTGGGCGAACTCATGCGGTACGCACGGGAGGAATCAGGACTTTCACTGCGCACGCTCGGCGAGGAGATCCACTTCCCCTACGGCTTCCTCGACCGCGTGGAACGCGGGGAACAGGAAGCCACGGAAAACCTGGTCAAGCAACTGGACAGCCACTTCAGAACCGGCGGCCTGTTCACCGGCCTCTTCAATATGGCGCAGGACGCACTCATCGGCGACGCCGATATCGAGGCGTGGGCTGCTGCGCGGATCAAGCGCCAGCGCATCTTCGAACGTGAGGAACCGCCGCTCTACGAAGCGGCACTGAAGCGCCCGCCCCTCAGCAAGCAGGTCATGTCCGGCCAACTCGCGCATCTGACGCAGATGACCCATAAGGCACACATCGCGATTCAGGTGCTTCCTTTCAGTGAGGGCCTGCACCCCATGCCGGCGGCAGCCTGACACTCCTCTCACTGAAGCACAGAGCGCGGTTGGACTTGTCGAGAGTGCCGAGGGAGGTCGTCGAGTACGTCCAACTGTTCGAGATGGCCTGCTCGAAGGCGCTGCCCAAGGACAGTCCCCGGAAGTGATCCGCGGCTACGCGAAGGAGTACGACGATGAGGGCTGACATCTCCCGTTTCTCCGGCGCCGTTTGGCGCACCTCCACCTACAGCGGCTCCGAGAACCAGAACTGCGTCCAGGTGACCGACGGCGTCCCGGGCATCCTCCCCGTACACGACAGCAAGCAGCCGGAAGGCCCCGTACTGGTCTTCGGCACGGACGCCTGGGGCTCGTTCATCTCCACCCTCGCCTGACCGCGCGGCGGCCGGCCGCGCCCCCTCGTCGACCACGGTCCCCGCCCGTTCCGGCACGCTGCCGGCCCGGGGCCGGGTGGCTCTACAGGCCGTCGGGCAGTAGCCGGAAGGCGTGGTTACCGGTGAGTGGGGTGACGGCTCTGAAGTCCAGGCGGTCGAGGGTCAGGATGATCTCGGTGTCGAACGCCTCGGCCAGGACGACGTTCACGGCGTCGGTCAGGTCCAGTCGCAGGGCCGCGTAGCGGTTCTGGACCACGCGGGCCCTACGCAGCGTCTCGGCGGACAACTCGGGGATGGCCACGCGCCCCGTGCGTTCCTGGGCCAGCAGCCAGTCGTTCACCGTGTACGCGGCCCTGCGGTCGACGTTGCGTGTGGTGATGTGCTCGATCTCAAGGATCACCAGCGGTGACACCACGGTGAGCGCCGCCTCCCGCATCGCGGTGCGGGCGGCTTTGTGCTCGGGGTCGGAGGTGTTCAGAGCGGCGACCAGGCCGGAGGTGTCCCCGACGACGATCACTCGGCGTCCGCCACGCCGTCCGAGACCGCTCGGTCGACCTCCTCGGCCGTGACGGGCCCGCCGAAGTCCAGGAGCGGAATGTCCCACTCCTCGCCCCAACGCCGGGTACGGAGGGCCGCGAGATGGAACGCCTCCCGGAAATACTCCGACTCCGGCCGCCCCTCCCGCGCCGCCGCCTCCTTGATCAGCGCGAGGTCCTCCTCGTCGACCATGACGGTCGTCTTCTTCAAAGCCATATGGTTATGGCACCTCAGCCATAACCAGCCCTTTTTAGACAGATGCCCAGATCTCGCCCCGTTCGCCCCATGCGCCGGTAGGCACCCTCGACGATCCGCTCGGAGCGCTGGCCGAGGTCCGTGATGTCCAGCGCGCGCACGGCCGGGGAGCGGTCCTCCGGGTCGATGTGTTCGATATTCCGCCGCAGTTGTCAGCGGCGTCGCGCCACGTACGCGGTGTTTTGCGTAACGTGCGTTTGGCGCCCGAACAGGTCGACCTGGTGCTGGACGCAGGCCACGTCTCCGGGGATGCCGCGTTGGCTGGCGCGGTGCCGCCGATGCTCGACGCGTTGTACTGGGCCCGGAAGGCCGCGTGGCGCAATGTGGTGGTGGCGGCAGGGGCTTTTCCTCGTTTTCTGCGGAAGCTGATGCGAGGGATTCCCAATCGGGTGCATCGCTGGGATGCCGCCTTGTGGCGCAAGGTGGCGAGTGAGACCGACGGCAGGCCACCGCACTTCGGCGACTACGGTGTCAGCCACGCGGCCATACCCCGGCGTGGTCGCGGCAGTATCCCCAACATCCGGTACACGGTTGGCGAGGACTGGCAGGTCTACGTGGCCCGTCAGACGCTTCCGGGAACGACGACCTCTTCACCATCGCGCGGGAGCTCCTCCGGTCGGAGCACTGGCCCGCGAGTGGGGAGGCCACTTCGTGGGGAGACGCCGAGCTGGCGAAGTGTGCGCGCGGAGAGCGGCCGAAGGCGGGCAGCGGAGCGGAATGGCGAGCCTGGGCCACCTCGCACCACCTGGCGGTCACCGCGGAGGCACTGCGAACCATGGGTCAGCCATAACGCGTTGCGGTGTGCAGGGCCTGAGCTGTCGCGGCCGAGCCGCTGGCGCCGGCCGGCCTCTCCCCGGCCGGCCACCGAGGCCGCCCCACCAGGCACCGGGCAAGGGGACTACGGGGAAGCCGCCAGGTCCTGGGGTGCCGGGCCGGCTGTGCTGGCGCGGATTTTCAGGGCGGTGCGCAGGACCACCGTGCGCAAGGGGGTGTTGGTGCCGCCGATGCGTTCCTGGAGGAGGGTGGCGGCGGTGAAGCCGAGGTCGTAGGACGGTTGCTGCACGGTCGTCAGGCTCGGGTGCACCAGCGCGGCCCACGGCACGTCGCCGAACGACAGCACGCCGAACCCGGGCGGCGTCTGGCCCGCTTCGCGCAGCGCGGTCAGGGCGCCCACGGTCATCAGGTTGTTGGCGACGAACACCGCGTCCGGCGGGGTCTCCATCGCGAGCAGATCGGCCATGGCCGCCCGGCCGCCCTCCACCTTGAAGTCGGCGTGCCGCACCCAGGCGGTCAGCGGGTCTCCGGTGGGCGGTGCGGGCACGCGGCCGTCGTGCAGGGCGGTGCGCAGCACGTCGCGGTAGCCGGCGAGGCGTTCCTCCGAGGTGGAGGTGGCGGCGGGGCCGGTGATGCAGGCGATGCGGCGGTAGCCGCCGGCCAGCAGGTGTTCGGTGGCGGCCTCGCCGCCGTGCTGGTTGTCCACCAGAACGGCGTCGACCGGCGCGTTCCTGGGGCGGCGGTCCACCGCGACGACCGGCATGCCGCGGGCGGCGAGCGCGGACAGGTCGGTGCGGTCGCGGGACGCGGCGGCGACGATGACGCCCGCCATCTGCTCGGCCAACGCGATGCCGAGGTAGCGGCGTTCCTTCTCGATGTCCTCGTCCGTGTTGCACAGCACCACCGACAGGTTGGTCTGCTGCGCCGCGTCCTCGACGCCGCGGGCGAGGGCGGTGAAGAACGGGTTCTCGATGTCCGGGATCAGCAGCCCGATGACGCTGCCGCGCTGCTTGCGCAGCGACTGGGCGACGCGGTTGGGCGAGAAGCCGAGATCGGCCGCCGCGCGCCGCACGCGCTCCGCGCGCTCCGGGGTCACCCGGCCGCCGTTGAAGACGCGCGAGACGGTGGCGGGCGAAACGCCCGCCGCCCGGGCCACGTCGGTGATGGTCGCCATGAACTGTCCGAAACCTTCCGCATCTCATCCGGGGAAGCCCGCTGCGTGACCCTTGACACGCTCCGGGGCCGAGCCTAAGTTCACGTGAAAAGGATTTCAAGCGAGTTATGCGCCACCCTGGGTGGGATGGCCTACTTGCACCCCCCTGATGACTCACCTGGTGAAGGCAGTGCAGAGCCATGCGTGAAATCGATTCCAAGACTGGCGAGGTGACGGCCCGATGACGTTCACCGGACTCGACGGCCTGGCGCGCCGCAGCCGTGCGGTGACCCGGTCCATCAGCGCCGAGAACCCGACCGGCGCCAAGGGCGCGGGCGGGATGGCCACCGAGGGCACCGGCGCCCGGGCGGCGAGCCTGCTCGGCCAGGGCTGGAAGGTGTCCCCCAGCATCGAGATCCCGGCCGGTGAGACGGCCACCCTCGCCGACATCAGCGGCCCGGGAACCATCCGGCACCTGTGGTGCACCACCGCCCCGCACCGGGCCTGGCGGAGCACGCTGCTGCGGATGTACTGGGAGGACGCGGCGGAGCCCGCGGTCGAGGTGCCGCTCGGCGACTTCTTCTGCAACGGGTGGAACGCCTTCAGCCAGGTGTCGTCCGTACCGGTGGCCGTGAACCCCAACGGCGGGTTCAACGCGTACTGGCCGATGCCGTTCCGCCGCGCCGCACGCATCACCCTGGAGAACCTTTCGGCCGAAACGGTCACTCTCTACTACCAGATCGATTACGAACTGCCGGAAGACGGCGGCGACCTGCCGGAACCGAGCTGGTTCCACGCCCAGTGGCGCCGCAGCCATCCGGTGCCCGAGGGGCGGACACACACCATCCTGGACCGGGTCCACGGCGCGGGTCACTACGTCGGCACGTACCTCGCGTGGGGCGTCAACAGCCCCGGCTGGTGGGGCGAGGGCGAGCTGAAGTTCTTCCTCGACGGCGACGACGAGTTTCCCACGATCTGCGGTACCGGCACCGAGGATTATTTCGGCGGCGCCTGGAACTTCGACGTGCCGGGCCAGGGCTACACCGCCTACACCACGCCCTACCTGGGCCTGAACCAGATCCTGCGGCCCGACGGCCTCTACGCGAGCCAGCAGCGGTTCGGGATGTACCGCTGGCACATCCCCGACCCCGTCCGCTTCGCGGCGGACCTGCGCGTCACCGTGCAGAGCCTGGGCATCGGCCCGGGACACGGCAACGGCCTGCCGCACCGGTACCGGCCGACGAGCGACGACATCGCGTCCACCGCCCTGTTCTACCTGGACGCGCCGGAGGAGCCCGCCTCCCGCCCGCCCGCGCCTGACCTGCTCGCCCTCGAAGTGGACTGACCGAGGAGACCGGACGAGCCCCGACGACACCTGACGCCCCCCGACACCCGACGAAGGACAGGAGCACGGGACATGCTCCAGGACGACAACGACGTCGCGCCCACGCCCTCGCCCGCGCCCTCCCGCCGCCGCTTCCTCACCGGCGCGGCGGGGGCCGCCGCCGGGCTCGCCGCGGCCCCCGCCCTGCTCACGGGCTGCGGCTCGGCCGGCGCGAGCGGCGACACCCTGCAATTCTGGAACTTCTACGCGCCCTCCAACTCGCCCGACCCCGCGGCCAATCGCCAGTCGCAGTGGTTCGTCGAGCTGATCGACACGTGGAACGCCACCCACTCCGTGCAGATCGAGCTGGTATTCGTGCCGCAGGGCACCTACCGCGGCGGGGCCAAGCTGCCGTCCGCGTTCGCCGCGGGTGACGGGCCCGACATCTTCCTGCTGAGCCCGGGCGACTTCCTGCGGTACTACAACGGCGGCGTGCTCGCCGACCTCACCCCGCACATGGCGGCCGAGGCCATCGCGGACTACGGCTCCGCGCTGGAGAGCCGCACCGTCGACGGCAAGGTGTACGCCCTGCCGATGGAGATCGAGCCGCTGGCGATGTTCTACGACGTCGCCGCCTGGGAGTCCGCGGGCCTTTCCGAGGGCGATATCCCCACCACCTGGGACGAGATGCTGGACGCCGGCGACAAGCTGCGCACCGGCACCAGGGCCGGGCTCGTCTTCGACACGCCGCCCGGCTACTACCAGAACTTCACCTGGTACCCGTGGATGTGGCAGGGCGGCGGCGAAGTGCTCGCCGCGGACGGGAGCGTGGCCTTCGACTCCGCCGCGACCCGCCAGGCGCTCCGGCTCTGGCAGCAGGCCGTCGAGTCCGGCATCGCGCCGCGCACGCTGCCCGCCGCGGGCGACGCGGTCAGCGCGTTCGCCGCGGGGAACGTGGCGATGTGGCAGCAGGGCATCTGGCAGGTGGCCAGCTTCGGGGCCTACGCGCCGGACTTCCGCTACGGCATCTTCAAGCTGCCGGTGCCGCCGGGCGGCGAGTACACCACCGCGCTCGGCGGCTGGTCGTTCTGCGCGAACGCCCAGGGCCGCAACGCCGAGGCGGCCGCCGAGTTCTGCGTGTGGGCGCTGGGCTCGACGAAGGAGGACTCCATCGAACGCATGGTCACGTGGTGCACCGACGTCAAGACCGACATCGCGCCGCGCGCGTCCGCGCTGGAGCTGGGCGCGGCCCGCGGCGGCTATGACTTCTGGGCGATGAAGGCGTTCCGGGACGACATCGCGCCCGGCGGCCGGGCCGAGCCGCGTTACCCGCCGGTCGTCTACAAGGCGGTCTCGGACGCCATCCAGGGCACCATGCTCGCCGGCCGCGACCCCGCCGACGAGGCCGAACGCGCCGCGCGCGCCATCGACGCGTACACGCGCAGTTACGAGGGGGCGAGCATGATATGAGCAGGACCACCGCCCCGGCCCGCACGCCGGAATCCGCCGCCGCTCCCCCGCCCGCGCCGCCGCCCGGCCGGCGGCGGCTGGGCCGCAAGCACCGCGAATGGCTCGCCGCCGGACTCTTCCTCGCGCCCGACGCGATCGGCCTGCTGATCTTCGTGGGCCTGCCGATGGTGCTGTCCATCGTCCTGGCCTTCTACCAGGTCAGCGGCTTCGGCTCCTACACGTGGGTGGGTCTTGGCAACTACGAGCGGATGATGAACGATCCGCTGTTCTGGGACTCGCTGAAGATCACCGGAATCTACGTCGTGGTCCTCGTCCCCGTGCTGTTCTGCGTGAGCCTGGGCCTCGGCCTGCTGGTGAAGCAGAAACTGCCGGGCATGTCCGTGTACCGCACGGCCCTCTTCCTGCCGTACGTCGTCAGCCTGGTGGTCGTCGGCCTGCTGTGGAAGTTCATGCTCGACGAGCAGGTGGGCGTGGTGAACCGCGCCATCCGGAGCCTCGGCTTCGAGGGCAGGTCCTGGCTCGGCGAACCGTCGCTCGCCCTGGCCGCGCTCATCGCCGTCATGGTGTGGGTGTCCATGGGCTACTACATGATCATTTTTCTCGCGGGCCTCCAGGACATCCCCCGCGAGTACTACGAGGCGGCGCGGATCGACGGCGCGGGCGGCTGGACCACCTTCCGCACCATCACCTGGCCGCTGCTGCGGCCCACCAGCTTCTTCGTTCTGCTCATGTCCACCGTCGCCGCCATCACCGGCGGCCTCGACCTGATCTTCGTGCTGACGAACGGCGGGCCGGCCAACGGCACTTCGCTAGCCATCTTCTACATCTACCAACAGGCTTTCGTCTTCGGCGAGTACGGGTACGCCGCGGCGATGGGCTCGGTGCTCGTGCTGATCATGCTCGTCTTCTCCGCCGTGATCTTCGCAGCGACCAGGGGCGGGAGGTTCGACGATGACCGCTAAGGCCACAGCCAAGAAGCCCGTCAGCAGCCGGACCGCGTTCACCGCGCTCGCCGTCCTCGTCTCACTGGTATCAGTCTTCCCCGTCTTCTGGATGGTGACGTCCGCCTTCAAGACCCGGGCCACGGTCAACGACGGCAACCCGCTGCCCACCGACTTCACGATCCAGAACTTCGTCTACGTCTTCACCGAGGTGCCGTTCGTCCGGTACCTGTGGAACAGCTTCTTCGTCGCCGCCGTCATCACGGTCGTCGCGCTGCTGTTCCACTCGATGGCCGCCTACGCGCTCGCCCGGCTGCGCTTCCCGGGGCGCGAGGTGGTCTTCACGCTGATCTTCTCCACGCTGCTGATCACCGCACCCGTGGTGCTGATCCCGCTCTTCCTCGTCGCCCGCGAGCTGAACCTGCTCAACAGCTACGCGGGACTCATCATCCCGGCCATCTTCAACGCCTTCGGCATCTTCCTGCTGCGCCAGTTCTACCTGGGCTTCCCGCGCGAGATCGAGGAAGCGGCGATCGTCGACGGCTGCGGACACTGGCGGGTCTACTGGAACATCGTCCTGCCCATGTCCAAGCCGGTGCTCTCCGCCCTGGCGGTCTTCTTCTTCCTCGCCAACTGGAACGCGTTCATCTGGCCGCTGGTCGCCGTCAACGACCCCGACCTCACCCTCGTCCAGCTCGGCATCTCCTCGTTCATGACGGAGTACAACTCCAACTGGAACTACATCCTGGCCGCGGCCACCATCGCCGCGCTGCCCATGCTCGCGCTCTTCTTCGCCTTCCAGCGCCAGATCGTCGAATCCATCAAGACCTCAGGGATCAAGTAACCCGCCCGTACCACCCGCCAGGGAGGAAACGTTCCATGGCACGCATCGGCCTGCTCTCCATCTCCGACGGCCGTGACTTCGTCCACCGCGACGTCACCGACCACATCGCCCGCGCCGGCGCCGATCTGGCGGCCGTGCTCCGCGCGGCGGGGCACGAGGTGATCACCGCCCCGGAACAGGTCAGCAGCAGCGAACTCGCCACCAGCCAGGCGCGATGGCTCGCCGACCAGCACGTCGACGTGACCGTCTTCCACCATTCGGTGTGGACGTTCCCGCACTTCACCATGCTCGCCGCCGACGCGACGCCGGGGCCGCTGCTGCTGGTCGCCAACATAGACCCGCAGTTCCCCGGCATGGTCGGCATGCTGGCCGGCGGCGGCGGCCTCGACCAGATCGGCCGCGTCCACGCCCGCGCCTGGGGCGACCTCGCCGACCCCGGCGTGCGCGACCGCATCCTCGGCCACGTGCGCGCCGGAGCGGCCGTGTCCGCGCTGCGCGGCGCCACCTTCGGGCGCATCGGCGGCCGTCCCATGGGCATGTACACCGCGGTGGCCAACGCCGACCAGTGGATGCGCCAGTTCGGCGTGGACGTCGAGGAGATCGACCAGTGGGAGATCGTCCGCCGCAGTGAGAACGCCGACCCGGCCCGCGTCACCGCCGCCCGTACCTGGCTCGAACGCCACGCCGCCGGCGTGCACTACGACGGCGACCGCCTCACGCCCGAGCTGCTGGAACGGCAGATCCGCAGCTACTACGCGATGCGCGAGCTGATCGACGAGTGGAACCTGGACTTCTCCGGGATCAAGGGCCAGCCAGAACTGACCACCCACTTCTGCACCATGGACGTCGCCGAGGCGTTCCTGAACGACCCCTACGACTGGGAGGGCCCCAAGGAGACCCACGTCACCGCCACCGAGGCCGACATGGACGGCGCGCTCACCATGCAGCTGCTGAAGCTGCTGAGCGGCGACCCCGTGCTGTTCGCCGACGTGCGGCACTACCACGCCGACCGGGACGTGTGGGACCTGTGCAACTCCGGCCAGCACGCCACCTGGTACGCCGCCCGCTCGGCCGACCCGGCCGAGAACCTCTCCCGCGTCAACTTCCACCCCGAGGTCTTCTACTTCCCGGCCGGCGGCGCCTCCGTCCAGCACCTCGCCGCGCCAGGCGACCTCACGTTCGCCCGGCTCACCCGGGAGGACGGCGCGTACCGTATGCACGTGATGCGCGGCGCGTTCGAGACGTACGACGAGGAGACGAACGAACGGCTGATGCGGGCCTCGACCTACGAGTGGCCGCACGCGTTCGCCCGCCTCGACGCCCCGGCCGAGGACTTCCTCGGCCGTTTCGGCTCCAACCACATCCACGCCGTTCCCGGCGACTACACCGGTGAACTGCGCGCGGTGTGCCGTCTGCTCGGCATCCGTTACGACGGCTTCGGCGCCGCGGCATGACGCTGCTGCTCGGTATCGACATCGGCACCTCCGGCTCCAAGGGCGTACTGGTGCGCGACGACGGCGCGCTGGTCGCGCAGGCGGCGCGCGAGCACCCGACCGCGACCCCGGCGCCCGGCCGGTTCGAGCACGACGCGCAGGCGGTGTGGTGGGCCGACTTCGCCGCCCTGACCGCGGAGTTGCTGGCCGCGGCGCCCGCGGGGGAACGGGTCGCCGCCGTCGGCGTCAGCGGCATCGGCCCCTGCCTGCTGCCCGTCGGCGCGGACGGCACGCCGCTGCGGCCCGCGATCCTCTACGGCGTGGACACCAGAGCCGGCCGGCAGATCGCGGACCAGCGGGACCGTTACGGCGAACGGGAGGTGCTGCGGCGCTGCGGCTCGCCGCTGACCAGCCAGGCCATCGGGCCCAAACTGGCGTGGGTGCGCGAGGCGGAGCCCGCGGTGTGGGCGCGCACCCGCCGCTGGCACATGGCCAGTTCATACCTCGTGCACCGGCTCACCGGCGCCTACGTGCTCGACCACCACTCCGCCAGCCAGAGCACCCCGCTGTACGACCTGCGGGGCGGCGGCTGGATCGAGGAGTGGTGCGAGGAGATCGCCCCCGGCGTCGAGTTCCCGCGCCTGGCCTGGCCCGCCGACGTCGTCGGCGAGGTGACGCGGGAGGCCGCGGCGGCCACCGGCCTGCCCGCGGGCACGCCGGTGGTCGCGGGCACGGTCGACGCGTGGGCGGAGGCCACGGCGGCGGGCGTCACCGCGCCGGGCGACCTGATGCTGATGTACGGCACCACCATGTTCCTGGTCGACGTCGTCACCTCGCCCGTGCCGGGACCGCACCTGTGGTCGACGCGCGGCACGTTCCCCGGCACGTTCTGCCTCGCGGGCGGCATGGCCACCTCGGGCGCCGTCACCGGCTGGCTGCGCGAGCTGACCGGCGCGGACTTCGGAACGCTGGTGACCGAGGCGGCGGCCACGGGGCCCGGCGCGGAAGGGCTCGTGATGCTGCCGTACTTCGCGGGCGAACGGACGCCCCTGTTCGACCCGGACGCGCGCGGCCTCGTTCTCGGCCTCACGCTGCGGCACGGGCGCGGGCACCTGTACCGGGCGGCGCTGGAGGGGACGGCGTTCGGCGTGCGGCACCACCTGGAGGCGATGGCCGCGGCCGGCGGCGACGTGCGCCGCCAGGTCGCGGTGGGCGGCGGGGCCAGGGAACTGTGGACGCAGATCGTCTCGGACGTCACCGGGCAGCCCCAGGACGTGCCGCGGCACACGGTGGGCGCGGCGTACGGGGACGCGTTCCTCGCCGCGGTCGGCACCGGACGGGCGGCGCCCGGCGACATCGCCGCCTGGAACCCGGTGGAGCAGACCGTGCACCCCGACCCGGCCACCGCGGAGGTCTACGACGAGCTGTACGCGATCTACCGCGGCCTGTACCCCGCGACCCGGAACGCCGCACACGCCCTGGCGGCGCGGCAGTTGAACGACGCGGGCGGCTGTCCGAGCCAGGACCGGAGCTGACCCGCGTCGGCACGCCGGACGTGACGGACGTGACGGACGTGACCGACGTGACCGACGCGCCGGACGTGACGGACGCGGCGGACGCGGTGGTCGGCATGTGGGCCGCGGTCGGGCTGAAGACGTCCCCGGCCGCGTAACGCCCGTCAGAACCCCGGCACCTCCCGCGCCGAGGCCGACGGCCCCGCCGCGCCGGACAGAGCCGGAGCGCCCGGAGCGCCCGGGGCGGCGGGCAGCGGGAGGCGGGCGGCGACGCGGAAGCCGGGACCGGCATTGGCCGCGGTCAGCTCGCCGCCCAGCGCCCTGGCCCGTTCGCGCATACCGGCGATGCCGCTGCCCTGCGCGTCCGGGGCCGGGTCCGCGCCCCTGCCGTCGTCCGTGACCTCCACCCGCAGCTCGCCCGGCGCGAAGGCCACCCGGATGGCGGCGCTGGTGGCCTGCGCGTGGCGGGTGATGTTGGTCAGGGACTCCTGGATGATCCGGTAGGCCGCGAGCGAGATCTGCGGCGGCACGACCGGCGGCTCGCCGGTGCTCTCGAACGCGACGTCGAGGCCGGTCGCGGCGGCGCGGTCGGCCAGCTCCCCGATACGTTCGAGCCCGGCGGGCGCGGGAACGGTCGGGACGCCCTCGTCGACCGCGCGCAGCACGCCGAGCGTCGCGCGCAGCTCGCGCAGCGCCTCCTTGCTGGTCTCGCGGACGAACTCCAGCGCGCCGAGCAGCTCCTCCGTCTGTCCCGGCCGCTTGGCGCTGCGGTGCACCGCGGCGGCGGCCTGGACGTTGATCAGGGAAATGCTGTGACCCAGCACGTCGTGCAGCTCGCGGGCGATCCGCAGCCGCTCCTCGGTGGCCGACTGCCGTGCGCGGACGTCCCGTTCGCGCTCGGCCGCGAGCACCCGCTGCTCCGTCTCGTGCAGGTACGCCGCCCTGACCCGCATGGCGTGCCCGAACGCGATCACGCTCAGGAACCAGCCGCTCATCAGCGCGATGCCCATGTTGTTGACCTCGCGGCGGCCGTCGTCGGTCGCCATGACGAACTCGCCGTAGCCGATGAACAGCATGGCGACGACCACCAGGGCCGCCACGGCCGTCATGTACCCGGCCCGCGCGGCCGAGTACAGCGCGATGACGAAGCAGACGATCGGCGTGAGGCCGTCCACCTCGGAGAGGGGAAAGAAGACCATGCTGACCAGCAGGATCGCCGCGGCCACCGGCACCGGCCAGCGGTGGCGCAGGGCCAGCGAGAGCCAGGTGAGGGAAATCAGCACCCGGCTGCCGACCGCCGCGCCCCACCCGCTCTCCGCGACGAAGAACAGCACGCCGATGTCGCCGAGCATGATCAGCGCGGCCAGCTGCACAGCCCGATCCCGCCGGAACACCTGCGCGAATGAGGCAAACATGGCTACCAGAGTACGTAGGCTGGTGCGATACAGCGCTACTCAGGAGGACGTCCCCATGACCGGCCCGGCACCGGAGAGCAACGAGCCCGCACACGACCCCGAGGTGCTTCAGCTCGCGGCGAAGATCTTCGATCTGGCCCGCCAGGGGGACACCGCCACGGTCGCCGCCTACGTCGACGCGGGCGTCCCGCCGAACCTGAGCAACGACAAGGGCGACACGCTCCTGATGCTCGCGGCGTACCACGGGCACGCGGACACCGTCCGGGTACTGCTGGAACGCGGCGCGGACCCGGGCCGGGGGAACGACAAGGGCCAGACCCCGATCGCCGGCGCGGTGTTCAAGGGCGAGACGGACGTGGTCCGCACCCTGCTCGGCGCGGGCGCCGACCCGGCGGCAGGCCAGCCATCCGCGGTCGACACGGCCCGGATGTTCGGCAGGACCGAGCTACTCGACCTGTTCGGCGAACCGTCCTAGCCACCACGCCCACCCACCGCCTCGCCGTAAGCCCCGCCGAGCACGCGGGCCCGGCGATGGACGCGGGCGATGCCCTCGGGGGTGTGGAACGCGGCGAAGGGCGGCCACAGGAACAGCAGCACACCGAGTTCCTCCGCGACCAGGGCGCGCGTGAAGGCGCGGCGGTCACAGGGGCGGGCGGTCAGGTAGGCGTCGGCCAGCGCCCGCGGCACGACCGTTCCGGACGGGGTCGCACGCACGCTGAGGAACGCCAGGTCGGCGACCGGTCGGCCGACGCCGGCGGCCTGCCAGTCGAGATACGTCCGCGTGCCCGCGGTGTACAGGATGTTGTCCGCGTGGCAGTCGCCGTGGATCAGGCCCCGCGGGAGCGCGGTGATCCGCTCGCGCAGCTCCGCGCGGCCGTCGAGCAGGCCGGGCAGGCCGGGCAGCGCGGCGCCCCAGAAGGCGGTGATCCCGGCCAGGTCGGGGGCGTCGAGCGCGTCGAGCAGCGGGTCGGGCCCGGCCCAGTCCCCGGCGGGCAGCGGGGTGCGGTGCAGGGCGGCCAGGTCCCTGCCCAGGCCCGCCCACATGCCGTCGGTCCAGGACGCGGCAGCCTTCGGCTCGCCCGCCGCCGCGAGCAGCAGGGCCACCCCCGCCGCGGTGTCGAGGAAGTCGAGGAGGCGCGGTGTGCGCAGCGGGACGAGCGGCGCGAGAACCCGGTAGAAGCGCAGTTCGCGGCGGGCCGCGGCCAGCGCCCGCGGGCCCAGTGCGGTGGGGGTGGCCTTGAGGTAGGCGGCGCGGCCTTCGGCTGTGCGCACGGCGTGCACGCCGGCGCCCGACCGGGACTCGGCCGGGGCGGAACGTTCGGCGACCACGCGGAACGCGCCCGCCGCCTGCGCCGTCAACTCCGTCAGCCCTGTCAGTTCCTCAGGCACGTATGACACGGTACGACGGCGGCGTGGACGTTCGGCGTGTCGCTCGTTTCGGTGATGCGTCCGCGTTCGGCGGGGCTCAGTTGCCGGGGCCGTAGAGGCGGCGGGCGTTGCCCGCGGCGATCAGGGCGGCGACGCGGTCTGCGTCGGACCGTGACCACGAGCCCTCTCCGGTGAAACGGGCGCACAACCGGGCCACGGCCTGCCGGAAGTTCTGGGCGCCCACCAGGTACAGCTCGGGCAGCCCGTAGGCGTCGGTGGAGAACAGCAGCTTGCCGAACGGCGTCAGCTCCAGCATCTCGGCGAGCACCGCCTCGGCGCGGGCCCCGGTGTGCCCGAGGGACAGGCCGACGTCGGCGTACACGTGCGGATAGGCGGCGGCGAGGTAGCCCGCGTTGCGGTGGAACGGGTAGCAGTGCAGCAGCACCACGCGGCAGCCGGTCGGCCGCACGGCGCGGATGAAGTCGGTGAGCAGCAGCGGGTCGGCGCGGTGCAGGCGCAGGTCCGGGTCGCCGAAGCCGGTGTGCACCTGGAGCGGCAGGCCGGTCCGTGCGGCCGACCACATGAGGTGGCGCAGGAGCACCGGATCGGTCAGCCGGTCGGTGCGGCGCGAGTCGAGCCACCGGGCCGCCGCGTCCCGCAGCTCGGCGGCGGACGGCGGCGCCGGGTCCAGGTCGAGGCCGTACCGGTAGGCGGCGACGGTCTTGAACCCGGCGGCCGTTTTGGCGGCGGCGGCGATGGCCTCGGCCAGGTGCGCCAGGAACGCCGCCGCGCCGGGCGCGGCGGCCGCGGCCCGTTCGGCGAGCCGCTCGACGCGGACGATCTCCCGGGCCGTTCCGCCCCCGGCGGCGGCCAGCTCGCCCGGGTCCGTCAGATCGCCCGGCAGCCCGGTGTCCACGAGGAACGTGCCGATGCGCGCGGCGCGCAGCAGGCGGCGGGTGGCCTCCCGCGCGCCCAACTGCCGCCTGCGGCCGAGGTAGTCGTCGGGGGCGCAGTGCGGTTCGAGGCCGAGGACGGGGGCGCACCACCGGCGCACGGCGAAGCCGAGCTGGGTGTCGAAGTGGCGGGTGCCGGGCGCGGGGGGCGCGTCGGACTCGGTGAGCAGGGCCTCGAACGCGGCGGCCTCGTCCGGCCCTTCACGCAGGACCCCGTGGCAGTGCTGGTCCACCAGCGGCAGCGGTTCCACGGCGGCGCTCAGTACCGGTCGCGGGTCGCGGCGGCGATCTCGTCCGGGGTGGCCGCCGCGAACAGCGTGACCTCCGCCTGCCGGACGGCGAGGATCGAGCCGTGCAGCTCCTCGCCCAGCGCTTCGCGCAGCACGGCGGAACGCTCGAAGTGGTCGAGCGCCGCGGGCAGCGAGTCCGGCAGCCGGGAGGGCCGTTCCGCCTCGGGCGCGAGCGCGGGGTCGCCGGCGACGGGCGGCGGCAGGGTGCGGCCCGCGGCGAGACCGGCCAGGCCCGCGGCGATGACCGCGCCGGTCACCAGGTACGGGTTGGCGGCCCCGTCGAAGCACTTGACCTCGGCGTTCGCGCCGCTGATGTCGTCGGGCGCGCCGGTGACGAAGCGCAGCGCGGCCTCGCGGTTCTCCAGGCCCCAGCACTGGTAGGCGCCCGCCCAGCGGGAGGGCCGCAGCCGCAGGTAGCCGGCGGGCGAGGGGGCGCCGATGGCGAGCAGCGCGGGCAGCTCGTGCAGGACCCCGGCGAGGAACGCCTCGCAGACGCGGGACATGCCGAACGGGCCGTCGCCGTCCCGGCAGGCGTTCTTGCCGTTCCGCCACAGGCTGAGGTGCAGGTGGCGGCCGTTGCCGAGCCCTTCGGGGTCGACCACCGGCGCGAAGGAGGCGTCGAGGCCGTGCCGCGCGGAGACCGCGCGCACCGTCTCGCGGACGAGGACGGCGAGGTCGGCGGCGGTGACGGGCGCGGCGGGCGCGACGGACACCTCGTACTGCCCCGGCGCGTACTCCGGGTGCAGTTGGAGGAGTTGCACGCCCTGTTCGGCCAGGGCGTGCACGATCCCGTCGAGGTAGGCGGAGACCTCGACGAGCCGGGCCATGCCGTAGGCGGGCCCGGTGCCCGCGGGTTCACCCGCCCGTGTGACGACCCACTCGGTCTCGAAGCCCATCCGGACCTCGATGCCGTGCTCGGCGAGCGCGCGTTCCGCCTGGCGGCGGGCGAACTGCCGCTGGCAGGCCGGGTAGGGCGCGCGGCTCTGCTCGAACCGGTCGGCGGGCGCCCAGGCCCAGCCGGGCTGGGCGGCCAGCGCCGTCAGCCGGCCGAGGTCGGGCACCAGCCGCAGGTCACCGTCGGGGCCGCCGATGTGCGGGCTCGTCGTCATGGAGTCGTCGACCAGGTACACGTCGAAGACGGGGGACATGCCGACGCCGTCCTCGGCCGCGCGGGCCAGGCGGGCGAGGGGCACGGTCTTGACGCGGGTGATGCCCGCGTTGTCCACCCAGGTGAGGGCGACGCCGTGAACGCCGGCCGCGGTGAGCCGCGCCACGGCCTGCTGAGTCGAATCCATCCCCGCAGCCTGCCCGGCACCCCCGGTCCGGGCAAATACGCCTAGTCAACGGTTGCTTGACGCTACGTCAACACCGTCGCGCCACCACCACCCCCACGGAAGCGGTGCGCCGGGCGGCCCCGCCGCTCCCCGGCCCGGGGCCTTCTTGACGCGGAGACCATCAAGTCTGATGATTCCATCACATCGCTCGCCGATCGTTGTGACCGTCGTTACCCGCGGAGCGTCCAGTGACGAACGACCTCGATGTGCCCGTTCTCATCGCCGGCGGCGGCGCCGCCGGCCTCACCGCTTCCCTCCTCCTCAGCCGGCTGGGCGTCACCTCCCTGCTGGTCACCACCCTCCCGACGACATCGGCGCTGCCGAAGGCCCACGTGCTGAACCAGCGCACCATGGAGATCATGCGCGACGTCGGCCTGGCCGACGCCGTGTACGCGGCCGGGACCCCGGCCGGGCAGATGGCCTACTCGGGCTGGTACGTCGGCCTGTCCGGCGACGACCCCGACCACGGCCGCCGCGTCGCGCGCATCGAGTCCTGGGGCGCGGGCGGCAGTTCGCCCGAGTGGCAGGCGGCGAGCGCGGAGCGGCAGGCCAACCTGCCGCAGCACCGCCTCGAACCCCGGCTGCGCGCCCGCGCCGAGGAGCTGGCACCCGGCATGGTCCGCTTCCACCACGAGCTGACCGCGTTCACCCAGGACGCCGACGGCGTGACGGCCGAGGTCACCGACCACGGCAGCGGCACCGCCCTGCGCGTCCGCGCCCGCTACCTGCTGGGCTGCGACGGCGGGCACACCGTCGGTCCCGCGCTCGGCATCGCCCACGAGGGCGTGCGCGACATGGCGCGCATGGTCACGTTCCACTTCTCCGGCGACCTGTCGCGCTGGGCCCGCGACCCCGAGGTCCTGATCCGCTGGCTGTGGCTGCCCCAGCTCGGCACCGGCGGCGTGCTGGTGCCGCTCGGGCCCGAACGGTGGGGCCCCGACTCCGAGGAGTGGGCCTGCCACCTCCACTACCCCGCGGCCGAGCCGCGCGCGCTGGACGAGGCGGCGGTACTGGCCGACCTGCGCACCGCGCTCGGTCCCGCGGCCGAGGGCGTGACGGTGCACGGTATCTCGCGCTGGACGCTCCAGGGCGTCGTCGCCGACCGGTTCCGCGCGGGCCGGGTCTTCCTCCTCGGCGACGCCGCGCACCGCCACCCGCCCACCGGCGGCCTCGGGATGACCTCGGCGATCGACGACGCGCAGAACCTCACCTGGAAGCTCGCCGCCGTGCTCGGCGGCCACGCGGGCGAGGGGCTGCTCGACACGTACGCGGCCGAGCGCCGCCCGGTCGCCGCCGCCGGGGTGCGGCGCGCGCTGGAGAGCACCCGCAACCACCTCGCGATCACCGCCCACTTCGGCGGCGGGCCGCAGGCGGGACCCGCGGAGAACTGGCGGCTGGCCCGCCGCCTGTGGAGCGGCGACCCGGCCGACCGCGCGGCGCGCCGGGCGTTCCTGCGCACCGTCGCGGCGCAGTCCATGGAATTCGGCGAGCTGGGCGTGGAGTTCGGCTACACCTACCCGCAGGGCGCGCTCGTGCCGGACGGCACGCCCGTGCCGCAGAACCCGGACCCGGTGCGCATACATCTGCCCGCCGCGCGCCCAGGACACCCGCTGCCGCACGCCTGGCTGGCCGACCCGGACGGCGAACCGCTGCCGGTGGCCCGGCTGGTGACGCCCGGCCGTTTCCTGCTCATCGCGGGCGAGGAGGGCCACGACTGGTGCCGGGCGGCGGAGAAGGCCGCGGCGCGGACCGGGCTGCCGCTCGACGCGGTGCGGGTCGGCCACCTCGACGGCGACTACCTCGACGGCGACTACCTCGACCCGCGTTCGACGTGGACGCGCTGGCGCGGGCACGGACCGGCCGGGGCCGTTCTGGTGCGCCCGGACCGGTTCATCGGCTGGCGTGCCGCCGGCGCGGACCAGGACCCGGAGGCGCGGTTGACGGCGGCGCTCGACGTGTCGCTGGCGCGGCGGCGGATGTGATGATGAGGCCATGCCCGAACAGCGGTCCGCACCCAACCGGTTCGCCCGGCGGCGGGCCGCGACCCGGCGGGCCCTGATCGACGCGGCACAGCGCATCCTCGCCGAACGGGGCGCGGGCGACGTCAGCATCCAGCGGATCGCGGACCGTGCGGACGTCGGGTTCGGCTCGTTCTACAACCACTTCTCCTCCAAGGCCGAGCTGTTCGACGCGGCGGTCGCCGAGGCCCTGGAGGACTACGGGCGGCGGCTCGACGCGGCGACGGGCGGGATCGCCGACCCGGCCGAGAAGTTCGGCGCCGGGGTCCGGCTGACCGTCGCGATGGTCGAGTCGCACCCGCAGCTGATGCGGGTGCTGCGCACCAGCGGCCTGGGCCAGATCGGCGCGGACCGCGGCCTCGCACCGCGCGTCCTGCGCGACATCGAACGGGGCGCGGCACGCGGCCGGTTCGCCGTGGCGGACCCGGCCGTCGCGCTGGCCGCGGCGTGCGGCGCGGTCCTCGGCCTGGTCGACCTGCGGCTGCGCCGGCCGGGCACCGCGGGCCGGGACGACGGCGAGCGCATGGCGGAGCTGCTGCTGCGGATGCTCGGCCTCCCGGTCACCGAAGCCCACGAAATCGCCACCCGCCCACTGCCACCCCTACCCTGAGCCTTCGGGCCACCGCCGGATCGAGCACCGCCACGTCCTACGGCGTCCGTTCCAGCGTCGGAACGCCTCCCTCCCTTCGTCTTCCGGAGCGCCCATGTCCGAACGCGACTCAGCACCCGGCCCCGGCTTCGACCTCGACCTCGACCTCATCGCCGAGGCGGCGCGGGTCGTGGACCCGGTGTTCCTCCACAGTCCGCAGTACGTCGACGAGCAGTTGTGCGCGCGCCTCGGCCGCCGCGTCCTGGTCAAGGTCGAGACGCTGAACCCGCTGCGCAGCTTCAAGGGGCGCGGCGCGGACTTCCTCGTCCGCGGCCTCGCCCCGGGCAGCACCGTGGTGTGCGGGTCGAGCGGCGGCAACTTCGGACAGGCCGTCGCCTACGCGGCGGCCCGGCACGGGATGCGCGCCGAGGTGTTCGTGCCCTCCGGCGCCTCCGCCGTGAAGACCGACCGGATGGCCGCGCTCGGCGCCCGGGTGCACCGGGTCGGCGGCGCGCCGAAGGCGCACGCCCAGGCGCACGCCGCCGCCGGTCCTGACCGGGTGTTCGTGGTGGACGGCCGGGACGCCGCGGTCGCGGAGGGCGCGGGCACCATCGGCGTCGAACTGCTGCGGACCGGCGGCTACGACACGGTCGTCCTGCCGGTCGGCGACGGCGCGCTGATCACCGGCGTCGCCCGGTGGCTGAAGGCGCACGCGCCCGGCGTGCGCATCGTGGGGGCCGCCGCCGCGGCGGCGCCCGCGCTGGTGCGGAGCTGGCGCGAGGGCCGGGTGGTGGCGGTGGAGCGGCGGAACGCGTTCGCCGCGGGCATCAGCATCGACGCGCCCGAGCCGGAAGCGGTGGCGCGCACCAGGGCGCTGGTGGACGACATGGTGCTGGTCGAGGACGCGGAGCTGCTGTCCGCCATGCGCCTGGCCGCGGAGACCCTGGGCATTCTCCCCGAACCGGCCGGCGTGGCGGGACTCGCCGCCCTGGCGGGCGGCGGCGTGCCCGGCGATGTGGCGGCCACCGTCATCACCGGCGCGAACGCCGACCTCGGCCTGTACGCCTCCGCCTTTTCCTGACCCCCGGCCGTGAACGGCGGTCGGTGGGGGTGGGGTTGTCCCCACCGCCGGTTCTGGTGTGTGCCGGATCGTGCATGGGCCCCTGTGCACAGGAGCCTGTGCACATGCCGTTCACACCTTCCCTCAGCGGGCTGAAAGCCCTCGCGCACCCCAGGCGCCTGCAGATCATGGAGCAGTTGGCCCACCATGGCCCGGCCACCTCCGCGAGGCTCGCCCGCGCGCTCGGCCTCAACACCGGCGCCACCAGCTACCACCTCCGCGCTCTGGCCGGGCACGGCTTCGTCGAGGAGACGGCGGGCACGGGACACGGCAGGGAACGCTGGTGGCGCGCCGTCTCCCAGGACCTGCGCCTGCCGCCGCGCAGCCGCCAGGACGCGGAGACCAGGGCCGTGGTGGACGAGATGAACCGGCTCGCCTACGCCTCCGACCTGCGGCTGTTCGAGGAACGGCAGCGCACCGGCGCCGTCGGCGACCCCGAGGACGCCGACTGGCAGGACGCCGCGTTCCCCTACTCCCGCGGCACCATCCGCGTCACCCCGGCCGAACTCCGCGGCTTCTTCGAGGAGTACATCGCGCTGGTCAACCGCTACAAGCGCGCCCACGAGGACGCCCCGTCCGACTCGCGCACGGTCCTCACCCGCTTCCTCGCCTTCCCCGCGTCCTGACCGTGTTTTGACCGCGTCCTGACCGCGTCCCGACCGCGTCCTGACCGCGTCCCGACCAGGAAAGAGACCACCGTGACCGTTCGCACCGCAGTCCGGCTCGACGCCGTGACCAAGATCTACGGCCGCCGCGGCCGCGGGGGCGTCGTGGCCCTCGATGCCGTGACCGCCGCCCTGCCGCGCGGCTCGTTCACGGCCGTCATGGGCCCGTCCGGCTCGGGCAAGACCACGTTCCTGCACTGCGCCGCCGGCCTCGACCACGTCACCTCCGGCACCTCCTGGATCGGCGACACCGAGCTGAGCGGCCTGAACGAAACGCAGTTGACGCGGCTGCGCCGCCGCCGCGTCGGGTTCGTCTTCCAGTCCTTCAACCTGGTGCCCGCCCTCACCGTCCGGCACAACATCGCCCTCCCGCTGCGCCTCGCCGGCGAACGCACCGACCGGCGCCGGCTGGACGGCATCCTGGAACGCGTCGGGCTCGCCGGCAAGGCGTCCGCGCGGCCCGCGGAGCTGTCCGGCGGACAGCAGCAGCGCGTCGCCATCGCCCGCGCCCTGATCACGCGCCCCGACGTCGTGTTCGGCGACGAGCCGACCGGCGCCCTGGACACCGTGACCGCCCGGGAGATCCTGGCCCTGCTGCGCGACTGCGTCGACACCGGCGGCCAGACCGTCGTCATGGTCACCCACGACCCGGTCGCCGCCGCGCACGCCGACACGGTGCTGTTCCTGGCCGACGGCCGCCTCACCGACCGCATGGAGGCGCCCACCGCCGACCGGGTCGCGGACCGCATGACGCACCTGGGGGCGTGGGCCTGATGCTCGGCTACGCGTTCCAGACTCTCCGCGCCCGCAAGGCCGCGTTCGCCGGCGCCTTCGTCGCGCTGCTGTGCGCCGCCGCCCTGGTGACCGCCTGCGGCGCCCTACTGGAGACCGGGCTGCGCGGCGAGATCCGCACCGAACGTTACGCCGCGACCCCCGTTCTGGTCGCAGGCGATCAGAACGTGCATCACGAGGAGCGCAAGGGCGACAAGACCAAGCACAAGGCCAAGCCGCTCGCCGAACGGGTCTGGCTGCCCGAGGGCACCGCACAACTGGTCGCGGACGTTCCCGGCGTCGGGGCCGTCGTTCCCGAACTCACCTTCCCCGCCGCCCTGGTGGGCCATGACCCGGAGAACTCACTCGGCCACGCCTGGTCCTCCGCCGCGCTCACCCCGTTCCGCGTCGAGGAGGGCGGCGCGCCGCGGGCCGACGGAGACGTCGTCATCGACCGCGGGCTGGCCGGGCGCGCCGGCCTCGCCCCTGGCGACCGCGTGACCGTGCAGTCCACCGGCGACCCCGCCGTCTACACCGTCACCGGCATCGCCACCACCCCGCGCGGCGCGCCCGCCGAGCAGTCCGCCGTCTTCTTCACCGACGCCGAGGCCCGCCGCCTCGCCGGGCACCCGGGGCAGGACACGGTCCTCGGGGTCTTCCCCGCCGACGGCGTCGGCGCCGGACAGCTCGCCGACCGCGTCGCCGAGGCCCTGGCGGGCACCCCCGTCCGCGTGCACACGGGCGACGGGCGCGGTCCCGTCGAGTTCCTCGCCGCCGAACAGGCGCGCGTGCGACTCATCAGCATGGGCGGCGCGATCGGCGGCACCGGGCTGCTCGTCGCCGTGCTCGTCGTCGCCGGCACCTTCGCGCTGACCGCGCAGCAGCGCGGGCGCGAACTCGCGCTGCTGCGCGCCGTCGCCGCCACCCCGCGCCAGGTGCGGCGGCTGATCGGCCGCGAGGCGCTGCTCGTCGGCCTCGCCGCCGGGCTGCTCGGCGCACTCGCCGGACTGCCGCTCGCGGACCTGCTGCACGACAGGTTCACCGCACTCGGCGCCGTTCCGGAGACGCTGGCCCCCGTGCGCAGCCCGTTCCCCCCGGCCGCCGCGCTGCCGGCCACCCTGCTCGCCGCATGGGCCGCGGCCCGCGTCTCCGCCCGCCGCTACGCCCGCATCCGGCCCGCGGGCGCGCTCACCGGGGCCGCCGGGATACCCCGCGGCGTTCCCCTCGGGCGCCTGATCGCGGGGCTGGCGGCCCTGGCGGGCGGCGCCGTGCTGCTCGCCGTGCTCTCCGGCCTGCGCACCGAGCCCGCCGCCACCCCCGTCACCTATCTGACGGTGCTGCTGCTCTGCGTCGCGGTCGCGCTCCTCGGCCCGCTGCTCGCCCGCGCCGCGTTCGCCGTCCTCGGCGCGCCGCTGCGCCTGTCGCGCGTGCCGGGCCACCTGGCCGCCCACAACGCCCGCGCGCACTCCCGCCGGCTGGCCGCCGTCATCACCCCGCTGACGCTGCTGGTCGCCCTGACCGGCACCGTCGTCTTCAGCCAGACCACGCTGGGCGACGCGGCGGAACGGCAGGCGGCGGACGGGGTGCTCGCCGACTGGACCGTCACGTCGGAGGGGCCGGGCGTGCCGCCGGGGGCGGCGCGGCGGTTGCGGGAGGTGCCAGGCGTGGCCGCGGTCACCGAGGTCGTGCACGGCACGGTCCGCACCCCGGGGCTCGACAAGTACACGGTGCAGGGCGTCACGCCGGACGGCATCGGCGCCACCCTCGATCCGGGCGTCACCGCGGGCTCGCTGAGCCGGCTCACCGCGGACGGCGTCGCCGTCAGCGAACAGGTCGCCGACAGCCGGGGCCTGGCTCCCGGCGACGAGCTGGCACTCGTGCTCGGCGACGGCACCCCGGCCACCCTCACGGTCGTCGCCGTCTACGAACGCGGCCTGGGCTTCGGCGACCTGACTCTCGCCCACGAACGGCTCGCCGCCCACCTCGACAACCCGCTGGCGGACTCCGTCCTGGTGGCCGGCGCGGAGGCGGACCGCCTGACCGACGCCCTCGCGGACCTGCCGGGCCTCGCCGTGCGGGACGGCGGGCACACCGCCGAGGTGCGCGCCACGCGGCAGGCGGCGAACGCCGAGGTGGCGTTCCTCGGCATGGGTCTTGTCCTCGCGTTCACCGCCATCGCGTCCGTCAACACCCTGGCCATGTCGACCGCCGACCGGGCGGCCGAGTTCGCCCTGCTGCGCCGCGTCGGCACCACCAGGCGGCAGGTGCTGCGCATGCTGCGGCTCGAATCGCTGACCGTCGCGGCGACCGCGGCCGTGTTCGGCACCGCCATCTGCCTGGCCACGCTCACGGCGTTCAGCAGCGGCATGACGGGCGAGGCGGCGCCTTCGCTGGTGCCCGGCACCCACCTCGCCATCCTGGCCGCGGCCGCCGCACTCGCCATGGCGGCCACCGCCGTCCCCGGCCGCCTCGCGCTGCGCGCCGCTCCGGCTAGCTAGTGCCCCCGCGGTCGGCGAAGGCGCCGCCCGCGGCGAAGGCCAGCTCGGCGAAACGTTCGCCCATGCGGTGGTGGGTGGCGGCGTCCGGGTGCAGCTCGTCGGGCAGCGGCAGTTCGGCGGCGTCGGCCTCGCCGTAGAGGGCGCGGCCGTCGAGGTAGTGCAGCCGCGGGTCGTCGCCGGCCCGCTGTGCCACGATGCGGGCCAGCTCCGCCCGGATGACGCCCAGGGTCAGCTTCCCGTTCGCGCGTTCCGCGGGGTCGCCCGCGGCCGCGAAGCGGATCTGTCCTTCAGCGAGACGGCTGAAGTCCGGATAGCCCGGCCCGGGCGTGTCCTCGTGGATGGGGCACAGGATGGGCGAGACGAGCAGCAGCGGGGTGGTCGGGTGGCCTTCGCGGATGGTGTCGAGGAAACCGTGCACGGCGGGGGTGAAGGCGCGCAGGCGCATCAGATCGGCGTTGACCACGTTGATGCCGATCTTGAGACTGATCAGATCGGCCGGCGTGTCCCGCAGCGCGCGGGCGGTGAACGGGTCGAGCAGGGCGCCGCCGCCCAGGCCCAGGTTGATCAGGTCCACCCCGCCGAGGGCCGCGGCGCGGGCGGGCCAGGTGCCGGTGGGGCCCGCGGCGTCGGAACCCTGGCTGATCGAACTGCCGTGGTGCAGCCACACCCTGCGGCCCCGGTCCGCCGCCGGCTCGACGGGGGCGTCGGTGCGCAGGGCCACCAGCTCCGTCGTCTCGTTGTGGGGCAGCCAGATCTCGATGTCCTTGTCCGCCGTGCCGCCGGGCAGGCCGGTGAAGCGGAGGGTGCCGGGAGGTCCCGGCTCGGTCTCGAAGGTGCCGGCGAGCATGTCGATGGTCAGGGTGTTGCCGCCCGTCACGGACCCCCGAGCCGTCAGACGGCCGTCGACGAGCAGCTCGTAGACGCCGTCCGGGCGGGGCGGGGCCCCGACGTAGACCCGCTTGGTGGGGAACGTGTCCAGCTCGATGGCGGTGGCCCGGGTGCGGAAGGCCAGCCGGACGCCCGAGGGCTGGGCCTCGGCCATGGCCAGTTGCGGGTCGGCGCACTGGGCGCGGGCGCGGGCGGGCAGCCGGTGCGGCAGCACACCGCGTTCGGTGCGCTCCACCTCCAGGGCGCCGCGCAGGAGCTCCGCGGTGACGGGCGTGGTGATCCAGCGGTACTCGGTGTGCATGTCCTCAACCTGTTGATCGACGTGGTCGGCCGGTGTGGCCCGGTCAGGGCGCGGGCCAGTTCCGCAGGAGGGCGTCGAGCGCGTCCACGATGCGCGACCAGGTTTCCTGCGTGTCGGGGGCGCTGTGGCTGAACCCGCCGCCCAGCTCCAGGCTCACGTAGCCGTGGAAGACGCTGCCCAGCAGCCGGACCGCATGCGTCTGGTCCGGCTCCGCCAGGTCGTAGCCGCGCAGGATGGCCCGCGTCATCTGGGCATGCCTGCCGCCCGCGCTGGCCGCGGCCGTCGCCGGGTCGAGCCGCAGCTGTGCCGCGGCGTAGCGGCCGGGGTGCTCGGTGGCGTAGTCGCGGTAGACGTTCGCCAGGGCGGCGAGGGCGTCCTTGCCCGCCCGCCCGGCCAGCGCGGCGGAGCCCCGGTCGGCCAGCTCCGCCAGGGCGAGCAGGGCGATCCCGGTCTTGAGGTCGTGGGAACTCTTCACGTGCGAGTACAGACTCGCGACCTTGACCTCGAACCGCCTGGCGAGCGCCGAGACGGTCACCTCCGCGAACCCGACCTCGTCGGCCAGCTCGGCCCCCGCCCGGACCAGACGCTCCCGGGTCAGCCCCGCGCGTACCATAACGCTCCTCCCATTCGACGAAGCCGATTATGCATTCACCTAAACCCTTTAGGCAAATGCCGATGCGTCGTCTGCCCGGGACGGGACGGGGCGGGACGGGACGGGGCGGCGCGCATGGCGACGGCGGGACCGAGCCCCGTCGAACCGCGACCTCCCGCGCCTTCCGGGCCACGGTTCGGCGCGGAAACCGCTGGGCTACATCAAGCGGCCGAGTCTTCCCCCCGCGCCCAGCCGTTGCAGTGGAACTACCGCCGCCCACGGACGAACGGACGAGATGCCGAGGATGGGCACGCCGGAAACAGAGTCAGCATCCGGGGCCGACCGGCGGAGACGATGCGAGGGCGAGGGCGGCGTTCCGCAGCTGGGCCGCCCACGCCTGCTGGTCGAGCCCCAGCGTGTACTCGATGCAGCAATCGCAATGCGGGATCAGCGCCACGAACGATTGCTCCGCCGCGGTCTCGACCTCCGTCTCCCACCAGTCGTCCGTCGCCAGGTCCGCGGGAGTTATGTCGCCATCGATGAGTCTCGCCGCCATCCGGCGCAGCGCGTGGCGTCGCGCCAGACCCCGATCCGGCAACTCGATCCCGGACTCGGCAAGTGCTTGCTCGAACGCGTCGCGGATATCGCGGGCATCCGCATGGCGAGGCCAGCCGGCGAGTTCGCCCAATGCTGGGGTGTCCAGTCCGGCTGCGAGCGCCTCGGCGGCGATCATCGGCAGATCCTCCGGGCGTATCTCATCCGCCTGGTAACGGCACGCCACCTCGCCCAGAGATGAGAGCCCACTCCGCACCGAGGTTTCCGGTTCTGGTGTCGTTCCTTCTGCTCGCATGACTTCTACGGTGTCAGCACCGTTCACGGGGAAGGCGCCCAGGCGGCGCTGCGCCGCTGGTGGCCCGGGTGGGCTGGAGGTCTCGCCGCAGACAACGCCCTACCGTCTGCGGCTTCGCCGTGCGCGACCCGCGGGGACCGTCGCCGAGCCGTACGTGAAGCGGCCCCTGCTGTCCGCGGCAAGGGGCGAACCCGGTCCGCGACCACGGGGTCGGGGCGGGCAACACCGCCGAACGGCTCGGGGAGGCCCGCCCGCTCGGGTCGGTCGCGGGCCCGGCCGGCCACGCGGCGGTGCCGGAGAGGCCGGCCGGGCTGCGTCAGCTCTTCCTCGGCGCCCGAACGCTCAACGCGCGAGTGGCGGCGCCTGCCCGGAGAGCCCGCGGCCCTCCTGCGACTGCCCGGTCACCTGGCAGCCCAACGGCAGGCGTCGCCGGCGTGATTCTCGGAAACTCCGAGGCTGACCAGATTCACTATGCAATACGTCCTGCCGGGCAGGGACCCCGAAGCCCCCGTCGTGCATGCACTCCTCACCCCGGGCCCCACGGTGTACCCCTGGTCCGAGAGGTACAGGATGCAGTCAGACGCGTTTGTGATCCCCACGTCCGTCGCGGGGGATGCTGCCGCGTCGGCGCCGGGGGCGGGCTTCTGCTTGTCGGCCAGGGAGGGAGTGGCGAGGGCGCCCAGGAGACCAAGTGCGAGGCAGAACGCCGCGATGAACCTCTTCGTGCGTGTCACGGTAGCTCCCAACTCGATGGGGATGTGTTCTTCTCGGCATCACGACGAGGCAGCACCTCGGCTCATGACACGATGTGACCCAGATCACATCCCGCGACGGGCCCGGCCCCAGGGCGGAGCATGCAGGCCACGGCCGTGGCGCGAGGGTGGGGAGCCCCCCACCCCCCACCCACACGTCAGGCCCGCGATGCCGACCGGATCGGCCGAGAACGCCCCGAGGTACCGCGCGCCCGCCGTCCGGACCGCGAAGCCCGACCGCTCAGCGGCGGGCCATCACCTCGCTGACCCGCAGGAACCCGTCGGCTCCGTGGCCGAGGCCGATGGCGCGGCGGGCCAACCCCTCGGCGGCGCGCATGACGCCCGCGTCGATGCCGTGCGCCTCCGAGGCGTGCACGATGTGCGCCATGGACGACACCGTCGAGGTCATCGGATTGACCTCGCCCGAGAACGTTCCGCTGTCCACGTCCTCCGCGCCCTCCGAGAAGAACGGCGGCAGGAGCGCGCCGATGCCCCGGGCGAACGGCGCGAGTTCGCGCGCCGTGACCCCCTCCGCCTTCGCCAGCGCCACCGCGTGCGCGTACCCCGCCATCGCGGTCCAGAAGATGTCGAGCAGCGCGAGATCGTAGGCCGCGGCCCGGCCGATGTCCTCACCGAGGTGGGTGTGGGTGCCGCCCAGCGCCTCCAGCACCGCCTGGTGCTCCCGGTACAACTCCTGCGGGCCGCTGTGGATGAACACCGCGTCCGGCGTTCCGATGGTCGTGGTCGGCGTCATGATCGAGCCGTCCAGGTAACGGATACCCTGCCCGGCCGCCCAGGCCGCCAGATCCCTGGCCCGGTCCGGGATGTCGGCGGTCAGGTTGACGACCGTCCGGCCGGCCAGCGCCCCGGCGACCGCCGGGCTCCGCAGCACGGCGTCGGCGGCGTCGTAGTTCACGACGCAGACCACCGTCAACGGGCTCGCGGCCACCGCTGCCTCGGCCGAGGCGGCGCCGGACGCGCCCCGCCCGACCAGCTCCGCGTCGCGCCCCGGCGTCCGGTTCCAGACGGTGGTGCGCAGCCCCGCGCCGAGGAACGCCCCGGCCAGGGCCCGGCCCATCGGGCCGAGACCGAGCACGGTGACGGCAGACTGGTGGGTGTACGAGGACATGAGACAACTCCCTGCTGCAAGTGGACCTTTGTGATGAAAGGGACGGACGGAGATGACGCGCAGCCGCGCCATGGACACGAACGTCTGCGGAGTGACCGCCGCGATCGCCGTGATCGACGGCAAGTGGAAGACCGCCCTCCTGTGGCGGCTCGAATCCGGCCCGCACCGGCCCGGCGCGCTGCGTCGGCAACTGCCGGGCCTCACCGAGAAGGTGCTGACTCAGGCGCTCCGCGAGATGGAGGCCGACGGTCTCGTGCACCGTGAGGTGCACGCCGTGCTGCCGTTGAGGACCGAGTACTCCCTGACCGATTTCGGCCGGGAACTGTCCGAGGCGCTGGCCCCCTTGTCCGACTGGGGCCACCGCCGGCTCGAAAAGCTGACCGAGGCCCAGCCGGCCTCCTGACGCATGGCGGACCTCCGCGTCCCCGTCCGGTGCGGGCGCCCGTCCGGCCACCCGCGTTCAGCCTCACCCGGCCCCTGCCCGCCCACAAGTACCCACAAAAAAGTGGCCATGTCCGGCCGGTGACCGGTCAGCCGGTGGCGAGGAGTTCGAGCGTGTCGATCACGCGGTGCGAGAAGCCCCATTCGTTGTCGTACCAGGCGACGACCTTGACGTGGCGGCCGTCGACGCGGGTGAGGGCCGAGTCGAAGATCGACGAAGCCGGATTGCCCGTGATGTCGGACGAGACGAGCGGGTCCTCCGAGTACTCGAGCACGCCGGCCAGGGGCCCCTCCGCCGCGGCGCGGTACGCGGCCAGCACGTCGTCGCGCGTCACCTCGCGGGCCACGGTCGTGTTGAGTTCCACGAGCGAGCCCACCGGAACGGGCACGCGGATCGAGTCGCCCGACAGCTTGCCGTCGAGGCCCGGCAGCACGAGGCCGATCGCCTTCGCCGCGCCCGTCGTGGTCGGCACGATGTTGACCGCGGCGGCGCGGGCGCGGCGGGCGTCACGGTGCGGGCTGTCCTGGAGGTTCTGCTCCTGCGTATAGGCGTGCACCGTCGTCATGAAGCCGTGCTCGATGCCGGCGAGTTCGTCCAGTACCGCGGCCAGCGGCGCGAGCGCGTTGGTCGTGCACGAGGCGTTCGATACGACCGTGTGCGCGGCCGGGTCGTAGGCGCCGGTGTTGACGCCGAACGCGAGCGTGACGTCGGCGCCGTCCGACGGCGCGCTGACGAGCACCTTCCTCGCGCCCGCCCGCAGGTGGGCGCGGGCGGCCGGGGCCGAGGTGAAGCGGCCGGTCGCCTCCAGCGCGATGTCGACGCCGAGATCGGCCCACGGCAGCCGCGCCGGTTCGCGCTCGGCGAGCACCGAGACGCGGCGGCCGTCGACGACGAGGACGTTCCCTTCAACGGTCACCGGGCGGCCGAGCCGGCCGGCCGTGGTGTCGTAGGCGAGCAGCCGCGCGAGGGCGGCGGGCTCCGTCAGGTCGTTGACGGCGACGACCTCAAGGTCGCTTTCACGTTCGAGCAGCGCGCGCAGCACGTTGCGTCCGATGCGGCCGAATCCGTTGATGGCGATGCGCGTCATGAGCGGTGTCCCTTCGGTTTTCCTGCCGGTTCGCCAGTTCGCCACCAATGTCGCGCGCCGCGTCCGGCCGCGACAGCGGCGTGATCGCCACGGTGCCCAAGGATCTCGCCACGGGTGCGGCGGTGCGGCGGGTCACTCGCTCCGGGTGAAGGTGCGCCGGTACTCGCTCGGCGTCGTGCCGAGGACCCGCTGGAAGTGCCACCGCAGATTGGCGCCGGTGCCGAGACCGACATCCGCGGCGATCTGCTCGACGCTGCGCTCCGAACGCTCCAGCAGCTCGCGGGCCAGGTCGATGCGGGCGCGCATGACCCACTGCATCGGCGTGTACCCGGTGTCCTCCACGAAGCGCCGCGAGAACGTGCGCGGCGACACCGCCGCGTGCCGCGCCAGCGTTTCCAGGGTGAGGGGCCCGCCGAGCCGGTGCAGCGCCCACTCGCGGGTGGCGGCGAACCGTTCACCGAGTGGCTCGGGCACGCTGCGCGGCACGTACTGCGCCTGGCCCCCGCTGCGGTAGGGGGCCGCGACGAGGCGCCGGGCGGCGTGGTTCGACGCGGCCACCCCGATGTCGCCGCGCAGAATGTGCAGGCACAGGTCGATGCCCGAGGCGGCACCGGCCGACGTCAGCACGTTCCCCTCGTCGACGAACAGCACGTTCTCGTCCACGTGCACGAGCGGATGCCGTGCCGCGAGCGCCCGCGTGTAGTGCCAGTGCGTCGTGGCACGCTTGCCGTCGAGCAGGCCCGTGGCGGCGAGCGCGAAGGCGCCCGTCGAGATGGCGGCGAGCCGCGCGCCGCGATCGTGCGCGGCGATCAGGGCGTCGACGACGGCCCGCGGCGGGTCGTCCCGGTCCGGGAACCGGTAGCCGGGTACGAAGACGACGTCGGCCCACGCAAGCGCGCCGAGACCGTGGGCGACGTCGTACGACAGCCCGTCGCCGCCGGTCACGAGGCCGGGCGCCGCACCACACACCCGGACCTCGTACGGCATGCTCGCGCGGGTCGTGAAAACCTGCGCCGGAATCCCCACATCGAGCGGCTTCGCACCCTCGAGCACGAGAACGGCGACACGATGCAGGCGGGAGGCTGGCACGGTGGAGAGGGTACGGGGCCGGATCGCCCCGCACCCCGCGGCCACCGGTCGTGGACGACCACGACGGGTTCCCTGACCTTCGCGCGGCGGGTTGCAACGGCGACGGTCTCGTTCGGCGCTTCCTATGGGCCGTCCAGTCGCCTGGTGACCGTGTCGAGTGTCGGCCAAGGAGGACCGTCGTGCAGCACGCGCAGAAGCTCTTCCCCGAACAGCCTCCCGTTCGGAAACTCGTCGCCGAGCTCCCAACGCCACGCTGCGACCATCGCGAGGACGAGCTGCCGGCACTCGTCCAGCAGCCCTTGGTCGATGTCCGGGTAGTGCTCGCAGACCGCCTCTGCGACATGGGCGAGGTCGAACTCGACGGGCCCACGGCAGCACGTCTCAAGGTCGATGAACAACGGGCCGTCTTCCGTGCTGAGCACATTGCCCGGATGGGGCTCGCCGTGGAGCAGCTGCTCCGCGGCGCCGCGCTCCTCGATCGCTCGTCGCAGGCTTGCCAGTCTGCCGCCGAGGAAGACGCGTTCCGCGTCGGCGAGCTCCGGCGAGCGAGCCGGGTCGGCAACGACTGCCTCCGCCTCCGTGATCCGGTCCGTGAACCGTGGGCTCGGCATATCGACCTTGCGCATGCCGGCGTGCAGCCGTTCCAGCGCCTTGGCGCAGTCGACCGGTGAGACGTGCGGTGTCACCGGCTCGTAGTAGGTCCACAGCGTCACCGCGAAGCCGTCGCGCGTATACACACGCGGGTCCGCCCGGGGCTCCAGCGGGCACACCGGGCATCCGACCTCGGCGAGCCGCTGGGCGAGCTCGACTTCGAACTGTGCGACCTCTTGTCCCACGAAGGCGACCCGGGCGAAGACGTCGCACGGCGTCAGCCGCAGTGCCAGCTTGTTCGAGTTGTGGAGCACGGTCGCGCCGCTGACCGGCAGGCCGAGCGATGCGGCGGCCGACGTCGCAGCCGCGATCGCGCGCGTGATGTCGGTCATCTCCATCTCCGAATCCTGGCACAGACGAGCGAGGGCGATGCCAGCCGGCCTGGCCCGATGCCAACCGTCGCGGCCCGGCACACAGCCGGTCGCTTCGGGGCCGTGCTCGCGCTGGTAAGCGGTCGCTTGCAATAGTTAGCGGAATGTCGCACGCTGGAGACATGGCTTCGCTCGGTGTCGGTGATCTCGGCGCGTTCCTGCGGGAGCAGCGCCGTCAGGCGCAGCTGTCGCTGCGGCAGCTCGCGGAGGCCGCCGGCGTGTCGAATCCCTATCTCAGCCAGATCGAGCGCGGGCTGCGCAAGCCGAGCGCGGAGATCCTCCAGCAGATCGCCAAGGGGCTCCGGATCTCCGCCGAGACGCTGTACGTGCAGGCCGGCATCCTCGACGAACGGGGGCAGGAGGACGGCGCCGGGCAGCCGCCCGGGGTGCGCGAGGCGGTGCTCGCCGACCCGGGGCTCACCGAGCAGCAGCAGCAGGCGCTGCTCCAGATCTACGACTCGTTCCGCAAGGAGAACCCCTGACATGGCCATCACGGACGACCTTCGCAAAACCCTGACCAGCACCACGCCCGTCTACTTCGCCGCCGGCACGGCCGATCTCGCCGCGCAGAAGCTGCGCGAGCTGCCCGCCACCTTCGACCGGCTGCGCGCCGAGGCGCCCGAGCGGCTGCCGAAGCTGCGCGAGCAGGCACAGAGCGCGGCGCTCCAGGGCGTCGGGATAGCGCTCGAGTACGCGGTGAAGGCGCGCGAGGCGTACGACGGGCTCGCGGAGCGCGGCAAGAGCGTCGTCGAGCGCCGGCGCGAGACCGCCGAGCCCGAGACGCGGGTCACCGTCAAGCGCGCCGAGCCGGTGACCGAGCCCGTTACGGAGCCCGTCACCGAGCCCGTTACGGAGCCGGTGACCGAGCCCGGCGCGGCGGAGGCGGCCGACGAGTCGCCGAAGCCGCGGGCCAGGAAGACCGCGCCCCGCAAGACTCCGCCGAAGAAGATGCCCCCGCGGGCGTGACCGCGCGGGCGGCGCAGCCGGCCGGGAGGCAGCAGACATTACGCACCCGGCATCCCGGCCGGTAGCGTGGGTAGGGACGTCAGCGTACCGACATGGTGGTGACAGGATGCTGTTGCAAGGATTCAGCTCGATCGTGAGCTTCATCTTCCTGGGGCTGCTGATCCTCAGCGTCTACGCCCTGGTGAACGCGGCTCTCCAGCGCGAGGACGCCTATCGCGCGGCCGACAAGCAGACCAAGCCGTTCTGGCTGGTCATCCTGGGCGTCACGGTTGCGGTGCAGCTGCTGATCCCGTGGCTGCTGCTGGTGCTCGCGGGCGCCATCGCGACCATCGTCTACCTCGTGGACGTCCGCCCGGCCCTCCAGTCGGTGTCCGGCGGCAGGCGTGGCGGCCGGAGCAGCAGCAGCGACGGTCCGTACGGGCCGTACAACGGCGGGCGGTAGCGCACCGGCCACGGAGCGCGTCCTGGCCGCACGGCGGGGGTTAGCCGTGGCTTGATTCTGCCCTAGCATCGACGGGGACACCCGCTGATGAACGCTTGAGGAACTGCCGTGCGCTTTCGCCTGACGCCCCGGGAGACAAGCTTCTACGAACTGTTCGCCACCGCCGCCGACAATGTTCTCAGTGGCTCGAAACTGCTGATGGAGCTGCTCGGGGCCGATCCCGCTACGCGCGTGGAGATCGCGGACCGGATGCGGGCGGCCGAGCACGCGGGGGACGACGCGACGCACGCCATCTTCCACCAGCTGAACTCGTCGTTCATCACCCCGTTCGACCGGGAGGACATCTACCGCCTCGCCTCGCGGCTCGACGACATCATGGACTTCATGGAGGAGGCCGTCGACCTCGTCGTCCTGTACGAGATCGACGAGCTGCCCAAGGGTGTCGAGCAGCAGATCGAGGTCCTCGGCCGCGCCGCGGAGCTGACCGCGGAAGCCATGCCGCACCTGCGCACCATGCGCAATCTGAACGAGTACTGGATCGAGGTGAACCGCCTGGAGAACCAGGCGGACCAGATCCACCGAAGACTTCTGGCACATCTGTTCAACGGCAGCTACGAGGCCATCGAGGTCATGAAGCTGAAGCAGATCGTCGATGTGCTTGAGGAGGCGGCCGACGCCTTCGAGTCCGTGGCCAACACGGTGGAGACGATCGTGGTCAAGGAGTCCTGAGCACGCCGTGGAGACTCTTTCCCTGGTCGTCGTCATCGGCGCGGCGCTGTTCTTCACCTACACGAACGGCTTCCACGACTCCGCCAACGCCATCGCGACGTCGATCTCCACCCGCGCCCTGACCCCGCGGGTCGCGGTGGGGATGGCCGCCTGTCTGAATCTGGCCGGCGCGTTCCTCGGCCAGGAGGTCGCCGAGACCGTCAGCGAAGGGCTGATCGACGCGCCCACCGGCGACGAGGGCATGATCATCCTCTTCGCCGCGCTGGTCGGGGCCATCGTGTGGAACCTGGTCTCCTGGTACCTGGGCCTGCCGTCGTCCTCCTCACACGCCCTCTTCGGCGGCCTGGTGGGCGCCGCGCTCGCCGGGACCTCCACGGTGTACTGGGACGGGGTGCTGACGAAGGTCATCCTGCCGATGTTCCTGTCCCCCGTCATCGGCCTGATCGTCGGCTACCTGCTGATGGTCGCCATCCTGTGGACGTTCCGGCGGGCCAATCCGCACCGCGCGCAGCGCGGCTTCCGCATGGCGCAGACCGTCTCGGCCGCGGGCATGGCCCTCGGGCACGGGCTCCAGGACGCGCAGAAGACGATGGGCGTGGTGGTGATGGCCCTGGTCATCGCGGACGTCGAGGAGGAGGGCGGCGGCATCCCCGTCTGGGTGAAGATCACCTGTGCCGGGGTGCTGTCGCTCGGTACCTACGTGGGCGGCTGGCGCATCATGCGAACGCTGGGCCGCCGCATCATCGAGCTTGACCCGCCGCGCGGCTTCGCCGCGGAGACCACGGCCGCGTCCGTGCTGTACGCGGCCTCGTACATCTTCCACGCGCCGGTCTCCACGACGCACGTCATCACCGCCGCGATCATGGGCTCGGGCGCGACCAGGCGGCTCAGCGCGGTGCGCTGGCAGGTGGCCAAGAACATCGTGCTCGGCTGGTTCATCACCATGCCCGCCGCGGCCGGAGTGGCCGCCGTCAGCTACGTGCTGGTCCACTTCGCTTTCGCCTGAACCCTTCGCCTGAACCCTTCGCCTGAGCCGCACCCCACTGGTTCACAAACCCCTCACCCATCCCCCCGCCCACCGCGCGGATCCGCGGCCGGTCCCCCGGACAGGATTCGGGAGGGGGTGGACGACTCCCCCCTCCCCACACCACTTTCCAGGGGGAAAGTTGACGAAGAAACCGAGAAGAACGCGCATATCGCGTGCCACGACAGCCGCAGCCGGGGCCGTCGTGGCGGCGGCGCTGGCGGCGGGGGCCACCGGCCCGGCCGCCGCGGACCCCGGCCCCGCGGCCACCGGCCCCGCGGCCGCGGCCGCGGCCGAAGCGGCCGACCGCGCCGGAGCCGGTGCCGTGTCCGTCACGCTGATCACCGGCGACCGGGTCGTGCTCGACGCGAACGGCGAGGTCACCGGCCTCGTCCGCGCCCCGGGCCGCGAGTCCGTACCGGTCCGGGTGCTGAACAGCGGCGAGTTCACCCACGTCCTGCCGGCGGACGTGCTGCCGCTACTGGAGAACGGGACGCTGGACCGCCGCCTGTTCAACGTCACCGAGCTGAGCCGCGAGGAGTACCGTTCCGCCGACGGGCTCCCGCTCATCGTCACCTACGACGAGGAGCGCCCCCGGGCGCTGAACGACACCGGCGGTACCGCGCTCGACGCCATCAACGGCGAGGCGTTCGCCGTCGCCGACGAGCGGGTCGCGGCCATGTGGGAGACGCTCACACAGCCCGCCGAGGGCGACCAGCCGCTGGCCGCCGCCCCCGGCATCGCCGCCATCGCCCTGGACGGCATCGCGACGAAGACCCTGACCGAGAGCGTTCCGCAGATCGGCGCGCCCGAGGCGTGGGAGGCCGGGTACGACGGCGAGGGCACCACCATCGCCGTCCTCGACACCGGCGTCAGCGGCGAGCACGCCGACCTGGCCGGTCAGGTCGTCGCCGAACAGAACTTCTCCGAGTCCGCGGACGCGGGCGACCGCGACGGCCACGGCACGCACGTCGCCTCCACCGCCGCGGGCACCGGCGCCCACTCGGACGGCGCCTACCGCGGCGTCGCACCCGGCGCCGCGCTGCTGAACGGCAAGGTCCTCGACGACAGCGGCTCGGGCTTCGAGTCGGACATCATCGAGGGCATGGAGTGGGCCGTCGAGCAGGGCGCCGACGTCGTCAGCATGAGCCTCGGCGGCTTCGCCACCGCGGAGATCGACCCGATGGAAGAGGCCGTCAACAACCTCTCCGCCGAGTCCGACGCCCTCTTCGTGATCGCCGCGGGCAACAGCGGCCCCGGCGCCGGAACGATCGGCTCGCCGGGCACCGCGGACGCCGCCCTGACCCTGGGCGCGGTCGACAAGTCCGACGTGCTGGCCGACTTCTCCTCCGTGGGCCCGCGCACCCGCGACGGCGCCGTCAAGCCGGACGTCACCGCGCCCGGCGTCGACATCGGCGCCGCCGGGGCCGAGGGCGCCGCCATCTGGGAGTACGGGGAGCCCGTCGCCGACGGCTACGTCGCGATCTCCGGCACCTCCATGGCCACCCCGCACGCCTCGGGTGCCGCCGCGCTCCTCGCGCAGGCGCACCCGGAGTGGACCGGCGAGCAGATCAAGGCCGCGCTGACCTCGTCGGCGCAGCCGGGCGACGGCTACAGCGCGTTCCAGCAGGGCTCGGGCCGCATCGACGTGCCGGCCGCGCTCGGCCAGACGGTCACCGCCGACCCGGTGTCCCTCAGCTTCGGCACCGTTCCGTGGCCGCACGAGGACGCCGAGCCCGTGGCGCGGGACCTGACGTACACCAACCACGGTGACACGGACGTCACCCTCCAGCTGTCCGCCACCGGCACCGACCCCGAGGGGAACGCGGCGCCCGAGGGCATGTTCGAGCTGAGCGCCACCGAGGTCACCGTGCCCGCCCACGGCACCGCCACGGTGCAGGCCACCGCCGACACCACGCCGGGCGGTGAGCTGTACGGCGCGTACAGCACGTACATCACCGCGACCGGCGACGCCGGGCAGACCGTCCGCACGGCGGGGGCGGTGGACCGCGAGGAGCAGAAGTTCGAGCTGTCCATCGAGGCCACGGACCGCTCGGGCGCGCCCGCCACCGACTGGTGGGCCACGGTGATCGACCTGGAGACGCAGGAGTTCCACGACGTGTCCGGCACGGGCGGCACCGGCACGGTGCGGCTGCCCGCCGGGGACTACCAGGTGGACGCCAGCGTCTTCGTCAGCGACGAGGCGGGCGAGATGGCCGGCGTCGACTGGCTGGTGCAGCCCGGCCTGACGCTGACCGAGGACACGGCCATCGCCGTGGACGCCTCGACGGCCGAGGAGGTCGTGATGACCGTTCCGGACGAGGAGGCCGTGCAGAGCGACCTGACCGTCGGCTACCAGCTGGGGCAGAACGGCGAAATTTCGTTCGACTCGGCGTGGAACGCCACAGGGCTGCCGGAGGGCTTCCGCACCGCGCAGCTCGGCGAGCCGGGCGCCGGCTGGTCGGTCTCCGGCTACGCGGGCGCCGCCTGGGAACGCGAGGGCGTCGAGTACCACGCCGCCGACCTGCGGGAAGGCTCGTTCTACACCGGCCTGACGGACCACACCGAGGCGGCGGACCTGGCGTCCATCACCACGCACGAGGGCGCCTCGCTGCCGGAGCGGACCGGGGTGCTGTTCACCGCCTCCTCGCAGATCGGGTGGGCCTCGGCCACCGAGCACGCGCTGCCGCGCACCACCGAGGTGTTCGTGGACACCGCGGGCGGGGAGTGGCTCCAGGACTTCATGCAGACCGACCCGGAGGCGTTCAGCGTCGCGGGCGGCACGTCCGACTTCACGGCGTACGAGGCGGGCGGCACCTACGAGGCGACGTTCAACGTGGGCGTCTTCGGCCCGGCGCTCGGCCCGGACGACGGCCTGTACCGGCTGGGCGACACCCTCTACGGCACGATCCGCCCGTTCTCCGACGGCGCGGGGCACCTGGGCTACAGCGCGTACGACAGCGCGAGCACCACGCTGTACCGCAACGGCGAGGAGTTCGCGACCGCGGACGACCTGCTGGACGTCGTGGAGTTCGAACTGCCCGCGGAGGAAGCCGAGTACGAGCTGGTGACGACGGTCTCCCGGGACCCGGCCGGCCCCCTGCCGGTCGCGTCGGTGAGCACGGAGATCACCGTCTCGCACACGTTCACCTCCGCGGCGGGCCCCGAGGACGGGCCGGTGCCGGTCCCGGCGACCGTGGTCCGCTTCACCCCGGAGCTGGCGCTGGACAGCACCTCGCCCGCGGGTGAGACGGTGACCGTTCCCGTCACCGTGCAGGGCGCGGGCGCGGACGGCGAACTGGCCTCGCTGACCGTCTCCTGGTCGGCCGACGGCGGCGAGACGTGGACCGAGGCGCCCGTCGAGGGCGACGCGGTGCAGATCGCCAACCCCGAGGCCGGCGGCTCGGTTTCGCTGCGCGCGGCGGCCGAGGACGCGGCGGGCAACACGGTGACGCAGGAGATCATCGACGCCTACCGCACGGCCTGATCCACCGGCGGATGCCCGCCCCCGCTCACCGGAGGGGGCGGGCATCCGCGCGTTCCGGCCGGCCGGCCGGCTCAGCCGAAGCGGCCCGAGATGTAGTCCTCGGTGGCCTGCACCGAGGGGTTGGAGAAGATCTTCTCGGTGCCGTCGACCTCGATCAGCCGCCCTGGCTCGCCGATCGCCGACAGGTTGAAGAACGCGGTGCGGTCGGACACGCGGGCCGCCTGCTGCATGTTGTGGGTGACGATGACGATGGTGAACTGCGCCTTCATCTTGTCGATCAGGTCCTCGATCGCGAGGGTGGAGATCGGGTCCAGCGCGGAGCACGGCTCGTCCATCAGCAGCACCTCGGGCTCGACGGCCGTGGCGCGGGCGATGCACAGCCGCTGCTGCTGGCCGCCGGACAGGCCGGAGCCGGGCTTGTTCAGCCGGTCCTTGACCTCGTTCCACAGGTTGGCGCCGCGCAGGTTCTTCTCGACGATGTCGTCGAGCTCGGACTTGCGGTACTTGATCCCGTTCAGCTTCAGCCCGGCCGCCACATTGTCGTAGATCGACATGGTGGGGAACGGGTTGGGCCGCTGGAAGACCATGCCGACCGTGCGGCGCACGGACACCGGGTCGACGCCGGGGCCGTACAGGTCCTCCTCGTCGAGCAGCACCCTGCCCTCGACGCGCCCGCCCGGCGTGACCTCGTGCATGCGGTTGAGCGTGCGCAGGAAGGTGGACTTGCCGCAGCCGGACGGGCCGATGAACGCGGTCACGGACCGGGGCTCCACCTGAAGGGTGATGCCCTCGATCGCCTTGTGGGAGCCGTAGTACGCGGTGAGTCCCTGGACGTCGATGCGCTTGGCCATGGTGGGGGCTTCTCTTTCTTCCGCTCTCGTCGGCGCTCGTCAGCGGCCGGTCTTCGGGGCCTTCCAGCGGGCGATGCCGCGGGCCGCCAGGTTGAGGATCATCACGAACGCGATCAGCACCAGCGCCGCCGCCCAGGCCCGGTCGTACGCCGCTTCCGTTCCGTAGCCCCACTGCTCGTAGACGTACAGCGGCAGGGAGGACTGGGCGCCTTCGAACGCGTTCCCGTTGATCATGTTGTTCCCGAAGACCAGCAGGATGATCGGGGCGGTCTCGCCGGCGATGCGGGCCAGGGCCAGCATGACGCCGGTGGTGATGCCGCCGATCGCGGTCGGCAGCACCACCTTCAGGATCGTGCGCCACTTCGGCACGCCCATGGCGAGCGAGGCTTCCCGCAGCTCGTTGGGCACCAGCTTGAGCATCTCCTCCGTGGAACGGACGACGATCGGCATCATCAGGATGGCCAGCGCCATGGCGCCGGCGAAGCCCGAGTACCCGAAGTCGAGCATCATGATCCACAGGCTGAGGATGAACAGGCCGGCGACGATGGACGGGATGCCGGTCATCACGTCCACGAAGAAGGTGATGGCCTTGGCCAGCCGGCCGCGCCCGTACTCCACCAGGTAGACGGCCGTCAGCAGGCCGAGCGGCAGCGCGATGAGGGAGGCGAGCAGCACCTGTTGCACCGTGCCCAGGATGGCGTGGTAGATCCCGCCGCCGTCCTGCCAGCTCAGCACGCCGTTCATCGAATGGGTCAGGAAGTACCAGTCGACGCCCGGCAGGCCGCGGGCGACCGTCTCCCACATGAGGGACGCCAGCGGCAGCACGGCCACGATGAAGCAGGCCCACACGAGGATGGCCGCCATCCGGTCCGTCGCGAAGCGGCGGCCCTCGATCGCGGCGGACAGCCAGAACGTGGCAACCACGAAAACCACGGCCGCGATGAGGCCCCACTGCACGCGGCTCTCGAAGCCGCCGATCAGGCCGATCGCGATGCCGAACGCGAGCGAGCCGACGGCCAGGGCGGCCACGGACCAGCTGGGCAGCCGAGGCGGCCGGAGCGTGACGCGCTCGACGGCGGGGGCTCTGGTGGCGGTGTGTGCTTCGGGCCGGCTCATGCGTTGGCTCCCGAGTACTCCTTGCGGCGGGCGATGATCAGCCGCGCCGCGCCGTTGACCAGCAGGGTGAGCAGGAACAGCACGAGCCCGGAGGCGATCAGCGCGTCCCGGCCCATGGAACCCGCCTCCTTGAACTGGCTGGCGATGTTCTGCGCGAACGTGCCGCCGCCGGACTCCAGCAGGCTCGCGTTGATCAGGAAGCTCGGCGACAGCACGGTCGCGACCGCCATCGTCTCGCCGAGCGCCCGGCCGAGGCCGAGCATGGAGGCGCTGATCACGCCGGAGCGGCCGAACGGCAGCACCGTCATCCGGACGACCTCCCAGCGGGTGGCACCGAGCGCCAGGGCCGCCTCCTGGTTGGCCTTCGGGGTCTGGAGGAACACCTCGCGGGTGACGCTCGTGATGATCGGCAGGATCATGATGGCCAGCAGGATGCCGACGGTCATGAGCGAACGGGCCGGGGTGCCGTCGTAGGCGAAGACCCCGGTCCAGCCGAAGAACTGGTCCAGCCACTCGTACAGACCGGTCAGTTGCGGCACCAGGTAGAGGGCGCCCCACAGGCCGTAGATGATGCTCGGCACGGCGGCCAGCAGATCGACGACGTAGCCGATCCCGGCGGCCAGCCGGCGCGGCGCGTAGTGCGAGATGAACAGCGCGATGCCCACCGCGACCGGCACGGCGAGCACCATCGCGATGACGGAGCTGACGACCGTGCCGAACAGCAGCACGGCGATGCCGAAGTACGGGGGGTCCGCGTTGGCGTCCCAGGCGAAGGTGGTGAGGAAGTTGCCCTCGTTGGCCCGGATCGCGACCACCGCGCGGATCGCGAGGAAGACCGCGATGGCGGCCATGATCGCCAGCAGGGCGATCCCGGAGCCCTTGGACAGGTTGCTGAACACCCGGTCGCCGAGGCGGGCGGTGCTCTTGGTGTGAGACGGCATGAGTGGTCCCGGTCCTCGTCCTCGATCCTCAGTCCATCGCGTCGATGCGCTGGCGCACCTGCTGGATGATGTCGTCGGAGATCGGCGCGTAGTCGATCTCGCCGAGCGCCCGCTGGCCGTCCTCCCCGGCCGTGTAGGTGAGGAACGCCTTGACCAGGTCGAGGGTCGCCGGGTCGTTCCCGCGGTCGCAGACGATCTCATACGTGACCAGCACGATCGGGTACACGCCCGTCTCGCGCGTCGCGTAGTCGAGTTCGAGGGCGAGGTCGCCGTCCTCGCCGGTCACGTCGGCCTGGGCGACGGCGTTCGAGGAGTTCTCCACGGTGGCCTCGACCGGCTCGTCCGCCCCGGTGTCGAGCCGCACGGTGTCCAGATCGTTCTGGTGGGCGTAGGACAGCTCGAAGTAGGAGATGGCCCCCGGGTTCTGCTGCACCATGCCGACCAGGCCCGAGGAGCCGTCCGCGGACTGCCCGCCGCGGCCCCGCCAGCTCTTGTCCGGCTCGTAGGGCCACGCCTCGGGGGCGGAGGCGTTCAGGTAGGAGGTGAAGTTGTCGGTGGTGCCCGACCCGTCGGAGCGGTGGAAGGGCGTGATCGGGATGTCCGGCAGCCGGGCGTCCGGGTTCAGCTCGGCGATGGCCGGATCGTTCCAGCGGCGGATGTCGGAGTCGAAGATCCGCGCCAGCGTCTCCGCGTCGAGGACCAGGTCGTCCACGCCCGGCAGCTGGTAGGCGACGGCGATGGGCCCGGCCACCATCGGCAGGTGAACGGCCCGGCCGCCGTCCCGGCACACCCGCCGGGACTCCTCGACCTCGGACTCGGTCAGCTGCGAGTCCGAGCCCGCGAAGGCCGTGGTGCCCTGGAGGAACTCCTGCACCCCGGCGCCGGAACCGGTCGCCTTGTAGTTGATCTGGCTGTCTTCACAGTTGGCCTGGTAAGTGTTCACCCAGACCTCCATCGCGTTCGCCTGTGCGCTGGAGCCCGAGGCGAGCAGCGTGCCGCTGGGCGCACAGCGAAGATTCTCCACGGAGAAGTCGACCGCGCCGGGAAGGCCCGAGTTGTCGTCTGTTCCACAGGCAGTGAGGAGGACCAGAGCGCCGGAGACCAGCACCGCGCCGAGCCTTAGCTTCACTGTCGTCAGTCCTTCCCGTCGCCGTTCGCCCCCGAAAGTAGGTTGATCAGGTGAAGTGAGTGACGGTCATAAGTGAATAGAAAATGAACCCAATCAGGCAGACAGGTGGCCTGGAGGCTGCACGATACTGCGTGCCCCATTGTCCATTCGTTACGCTATACCCATCAGGGGTATAAGAGTCCCAGGAGGGCATCAATGGCCACAATTGAGACGGTAACGCCGGAATCGGGCAGTGCGCCCAGCGGTCCGCACGGCTACAGCAAGGACAAGGACGCGCACCTGAAGCGCCTGCGCCGCATCGAGGGCCAGGTCCGCGGCCTCCAGCGCATGGTCGAGGAGGACACCTACTGCATCGACATACTGACGCAGGTCTCCGCCTCCACCAAGGCGCTCCAGTCCTTCGCGCTCCAGCTCCTCGAAGAGCACCTGCGGCACTGCGTGGCCCACGCCGCCGAGGAGGGCGGGCCCGAGATCGACGCCAAGGTCGAGGAGGCCACCGCCGCCATCGCCCGCCTGCTGCGCACCTGACCGGGCCACCGCCGGCGCCTGCCCCGCGGTCAGCCGACGGCACCCGCGAACACGTCACCTGCCCCCGGCAGCACGACCTCCACCGGCACCCCGAAGTCGTACAGCACCACGGTCGACGTGACGTCCACGCCCCGCCCCGCCCCATCGGCGAACGTGAAGTCGTGGCGCACCTTCCGCAGCCGCCCCTGATCGTCGAGATAGACGTCGAACGGCACCTCCGTCCGCGCGAAACCGCCCACCGCCGCCGCCAGCTGCTTCCTCGACTCCCCGGCCGCCGCCGAGGCCGCCGCCGCGATATCGGTCACCCCGCGGTAGTGCCGCAGCGTCTCCCCGTCCATCCGGATGTCGCCCAGGTCCGTGACGGACCGCGCCCCGCGCAGCAGCTCGGCCGCCGCGATCGGATCGGTGGCGCCGCCGGTCACCAGATTCCCGTCGGGGAGCCCGGTGACGTCCACCCGCACCCACTTGTCCGCGGGCACGCCCGCGCCCCGGTTCTTCATGAACAGCCGCCCCGGCACGAATACCTCGGTCACCCGCCTGCCCTCCGGCAGGCTGACCCGCAGCTCGCCCGTGCCCGCCGCGTAGTCGAACCCGCCGCGGCCACTCAGCGTGATACGCGTCCCACCCGACGCCATCTCCATCGCGGTGCGCGCCCGCGAGGTGCCCGCCTCGGCCAGCACGTCCGCCGCCTGCCGGACGGCCGCCCGCGGATCGCCCTCCGCCGCGGCGCCCGTCCCCGAGCAGCCGGCCACCGCCGCCAGGGCCACGAGCAGCCCGGCACAGCCGGCCCCGCCCGGGGCCGCCCCGATTCTCCGCTCGCGCCGCCGCACCGTCATGGTCTGCGACACCCCCAGCACCGTCGTCCGTCCTCGCACCGCCTAACGAGACCTGACGGCGGCCGTTACGGTAGGGGGGTGTACGACCAGGGTGAACAGCAGGGGCCTGCCGCGCCGGAGCACCACGTCGTCCTCGCGGAGCGCGGACCGTTCATCGCCCCGCGGTGCAGCTGCGGCTGGTCGGGCCCCGCCCGCCGCTCCCGCCCCCTGGCCAGAGCCGAAGCCGCGGCCCACATCGCCCACCCCGGCTGACCCCGTCAGGTCGCCAGCCGGCCCCGCGGTGCCGCCTGGGGCTGCTCCGGCTCCGGCTCCCGTTCCGGCTCCCGCTCGCCGCCGCCGGGCGCGTCGTCCGCCGCGGGGGGCGGCTCCGCGGCCGCCGGCCGGGGGTTCGCGACCCAGCCGAGCCGTCTCGTTCCCGCGCACGCGCGGAACAGCGGCGTGAGCGCCGCCATCGCCGGCGGCGCCAGGAGCAGGGCCACCGCGGTGCCCAGCGCGAACCCGCCGACGATGTCGGTCGGGTAGTGCACGCCGACCAGCACCCGGGCGAAGCCCTGGGTCAGCGCGAGGCAGAAGGCCACGACCCCGAGCAGCCGGTGGACGAGGAAGAGAGCCACCGCGATGGCCATGGCCACGCCCGCGTGGTCGCTGACGAACGAGTACCCGCCCTTGCCCTCCACCAGCACGTTGATCCCCTCGTGGTCCTCGAAGGGCCGCGGCCTGGCCACGAACTCGCGGATCGGCGCGTTCGCCGCGTAGGCGGCGGCACCGGCGATCCCCGCCCAGGCGGCCCCCGCCACCGCCTGCGGAGCGTCGGGACGGCGGCGCACCAGGGCCCACGCGGCGACGACGAGCAGCACCAGCGTTACCGGAATGCCGTACTCACCGAGGAAGGTGACGAGGCGTTCGCCCCAGCCGGGGAGCCCGTCGGCGAGGCCGTTGATGTCGTAGAGGAGGTCCCGGTCGACTTCGGGGTTGTCGATGTTGTCGAGTCCAGCCATGTGCCGTTGCGGCCCCTTCATGCTGTGGGGGACCTTGCCGAGGCGGGCAAGGCGGAGGAGCCCCTGTACCGGTACAGGTAACGCCACGAACATCCCCTGGTGTGCCGACGTCCATCGAATGACAGCCGCAGCGTTATCGAACAGCAACGCGTCACCGCAGTTCAGCGGGGAAGCATTGGGCACGGCTTCACCTGATGTGACGCAGACGTCACCCTGCCACGGGACGCGTGGCCCCGAAGTAATCCGGGGAGTCGATCGGGTCGAAACGGATCGTCGCCCCGGTGTACGGCGCGTCGATCATGTACCCCCCGCCGACATAGATGCCGACGTGGTGGATGCTCCGTGGATCTTCCAGATCATACGCGAAGAAGACCAGGTCACCGGGCAGCAGCTGGTCCCGCTCGGGATGCGGGCCCGCGTTCCACTGGTCGTTGGCGACGCGCGGCAGCTCGATGCCGGCCTCCGCGTAGGCGGCCTTGGTCAGCCCCGAGCAGTCGAACCGCCCGCCGTCCTCCGGCGTGCCATCACCTCCCCACTTGTACGGAGTGCCCAGGTGCTCCTGCGCGAAGTGCACGGCCGTGGCCGCCTGTTCGAGCGGCGGCAGCACGGTGTCCTCGGGCGGGGCCGCGAAACTCGCCTCCGCGCCGCGGATGATGCGCACGTAGTTCTGCGTCTCCTCGTACGGCGGCACGCCGTTGTACTGGATCACCGCGTAGGGACCGGCGTTGTAGGCGGCCAGCATGTTGTCGACCGGGTCGCCCGGCACGTCCTCGACGTAGCCGGCGAGCGAGCAGTCGTAGGAGGCCGCGGACGGGATCGCGTCGCCCGGGTCCCACACGTTGGCCTCGCCGTCGCCGTTCGCGTCGATGCCGTGCGTGGCCCAGGTGCTCGGGATGAACTGGGCGATGCCCTGCGCGTTGGCATGGCTCTCCACATGCGTCTGCCAGCCGCTCTCCTGGCCGAGCTGCGCCGCGAGTATCGCCGGTGACAGGGTCTCGCACAGGTTGCCCCAGTGCTGGACCAGCTCCTCGTACTCCGGCGGCACGGTGTCCCTGGCCAGCTGGCCGCCGCCGCGTCCCGAGCCGGTCACCGGGGCCGTCCCCGCGGTGTAGACGCCGATGACGAGGAAGGCGACGAAGAGGCCGAGGACGCCGAACCCGCCGCCCGCCACCCACACAACCCGCCGCATCGGCCCGCCCTCCCCGGCAACTACGGTCGTCCATCAGCACTATGACACGGCATGGGGGCCGCGCACGACGGTGCGCACCGGACCGCGGGCGACTGGACGGACCGGCGCGCGCCGGCCGCGGGGCTCGCCAAAAAAGTTCCAGAGAAAGTCCGGCACCGTGTCGAGGACGCGGCCGCCGCTCCGACGTTCCCTGTGAGAGGCGCCCGAGAGGGGCGCCGGACGGACCCGCCCGGGAGTGAGCGCAATGAAGTACCTGGTCATGATCTACGCCAGCGAGGCCGACTACAACGCGATGAGCGGCAAGCCGTCCGAGGGCTACCCGGCGTGGAGCGAGCAGGACCTCCAGGCGATGTTCGCGCACATGGAGGCCCTCAACAACGACCTGGCCGAGTCCGGCGAAGTCCTCGACGGAGCTGGCCTGTCCGCCCCCAGCCAGGCGCGCGTCGTCAGCGGCGGCACGGACGGCACGCAGGTCGTCTCGGACGGCCCGTTCGGCGAGACCAAGGAACTCCTCGCCGGATACTGGGTCCTGGAGTGCGAGAGCCTGGACCGCGTCACCGAGATCGCCAAGCGCGTCCACGCGTGTCCCGCCCCCGCCGGGGCCCCCGTCACAGACGTGGTCATCCGCCAGATCATGGACACCCCGTCCGAGGCATGAGCGGCCCGCACCCCGCCGAGGACCTGCTGCGCCGCCTGGCGCCGCAGGTCCTCGGCGCGCTCGTCCGCAGGCACGGCCACTTCGACGCGGCCGAGGAGGCCGTTCAGGACGCGCTGCTCGCCGCCGCGCAGCAGTGGCCGCGGGACGGCACGCCCGACAACCCGCGCGGCTGGCTGATCCGCGTCGCGGCCCGCCGGCTGACCGACCAGTTGCGCGCCGAGGAGGCACGCCGCCGCCGGGAGGAACGGGCCGCGGCGCTCACCCCGCGGCACGAGTTCAGCGCGCCGCCGCCCGGCGAGGCCAGGTACCCCTCGGCCGACGACACCCTCACCCTGCTGTTCCTGTGCTGCCACCCGCGGTTGAGTCAGGGCTCCCGCGTCGCACTGACACTGCGCGCGGTCGGCGGCCTCACCACCGCGGAGATCGCCCGCGCGTTCCTCGTGCCCGAGCCGACGATGGCGCAGCGCATCAGCCGCGCCAAGCGGACGCTCGCCGACTCGGGCGCGCGCTTCGGCCGCCTGGCGGGCGAGGAGGCGGGGCACCGCCTCACCGGCGTGCTCCAGGTGCTGTACCTGGTCTTCAACGAGGGCCACACGGCGACATCGGGTCCCACGCTGCGCCGGGCGGACCTCGCCGCCGAGGCGATCCGTCTGGTCCGCGCGGTGAACGGCCTGCTGCCGGGGAACGGCGAGGTGGAGGGCCTGCTCGCGCTGATGCTCCTGACGGATGCCCGCCGCGCGGCGCGGACCGGACCGGGCGGCGCACTGGTGCCGCTGGACGAGCAGGACAGGACGCGCTGGGACCGGCGGGCGATCGAGGAGGGCGTGAGTCTCGTCACCGCGGCCCTTTCGCGCCGCAGGCCCGGCCCGTATCAGGTGCAGGCCGCCATCGCCGCCGTCCACGGCGAGGCGGAACGTGCCGAGGACACCGACTGGCCGCAGATCCTGGGGCTTTACGAGCTGCTGGAGAAGCTTTCGCCAGGACCGGTGGTGAGCCTCAACCGGGCGGTCGCGGTGGCGATGGTGCACGGCCCGGAAACGGGCCTCGACCTGCTGGAGCGGCTGGCGGAGGATCAGCGGCTGGCCACAGGCCACCGGCTGGCGGCGGTCCGCGGCCACCTGCTGGAGCGGGCCGGCCGCCCGGCCGCGGCCGCGGAGGCGTACCGCCTGGCGGCCGAACGCACGCTGAGCGTGCCGGAGCGGCGCTACTTGCAGCTGCGGGCGGCCCGCTGCGCGACCTGATGCGGCCCGGGGCCGGACAACGGCCCGAAAGGCACTCACTCGCGGTCCTCGTCTGTCTGCGCGGCGTGGCACAATCCGGAGTGAGCACCGTTGGCAGCCAGTTGGGTGGTGAGTTCGGTGGAAGACGAAGAACAGCCAGATGACATCAACAACATCATTGGCGGCATCGCCCCTGATTGGGGCCCGTTCGGTGCGGTGGGCGACTCGGCCCGGACGATGATTCAGGTGATCATGGCGCTGGCCATTCTCATCTGCCTGGGCATCGCGATCTGGGGCGCGGCCAAGCAGCGCATCGGGTCGACGGCCATGCGCGACTCGTTCAGCGCCGAGCAGGGCAAGGGGCTGATCGTGGCCGGTCTGACCGGGGTGTTCATCATCGGGTCGCTCGGCACGCTGTTCACCATCATCTACGGCATGTCCATTTAGGCAGTTGCGCATGCGGGGATGGCGCATGGGGCGCCGCGTGGCGGTCGTCGCGGTGACCGGGGCGCTGGCCGCGGGGTGCAGCATCGGCCCCGCCGCCGACCGGGCGGAGCGGGAAAGCTCGTCGGCCCGGCCCACGCCGACCGGAGATCCGTCCGTGCCGGAGCCGGGCGGTGACGCGACCGAGGACGCCAGGCCGGGGCCGAGCCCCGCGCCCGCGACGGGCACCGCCACCGCGACGGACACCGAGGCCACGGGCCTCACCGGTGCGTGCTGCGTGGCGGGCCTGCCGGACAGCGAGGATCTGCTGGTCGGCTCCGGCGACACCGTTCTGCTGCACCGGGCGGACGGCGACGGTGAGTTGGCGGAGATCGGCACGGTGCCGGGCGAGCTGCTGGCCCTCGCGGTGCCGTCGCAGGCCACCGGCAACCAGGTGAGAGTCGTCGCCTTCTATGCCGGGCCCGAGGGCGGCGAGATCGTGAGCTACCTGTACTACCCCGATAAGGACTCGGACCCCTGGGGCCAGAGTGGCTCCACGCTGCTCCGCGAGCCGATCCCGCTCGGCGGGGATGCGGGGCGTGGCGGTGCGGTGCTGGCGTTCGGGCCGGACGGCGAGCTGTACGCGGGCACGGGTGACGCCGGGGACCCGGAGCTGGCGGCCGACGAGACGTCCCTGGCCGGGAAGATCCTCCAGATCGATCCGAACCAGAGCAGGCAGCAGCCCACCGTTCACTCCCCCGGCCCTTACACCGACGTGCGCGGCCTCGCCTGGGACGGCGACCGGATGTGGGCCGTCGACGCGGGCGAGGACGGCGGGACGCGGCTCTTGTCCGTGGTGCCCGGGGGCGAGCCGGTGGAGAAGTGGGAGACCGCGGACGAGGCACCGGCCGGGCTGGCCGCCTCCCGCGGGTCTCTGTGGATGCCGGGCTCCGACGGCGGGCAGCTGTGGCGCATCCCGTTGAACGGGGGCACCGGTCTGGTGTCTGACCCGCAGGAGGTGCTCGACGTTACGGAGCCGCGCGGTATCTTCCCCGTCGCGGGGAGCGATGAGCTGCGGCTGCTGTCGGGCGACGACCTGGTGCGGCTCGACGTCACCTAGGGCCCGGGGCGGCGCCGTGTCGTTCCTGGGCAGCTCCGCGCCTCTTCCGAATGCACGTCGTAGCGTCGGCGGCCGTCCGGTGCCGGGCGGGCGGCTGACGAGGGGTTTTCCGGCGGCGGCGGGGAACGGGCGCGCGGCTGCCCGGCGTTCGGGCGGGGTCGTGCGGCCGGTGTGCCACACGGTGTCCACACCGTGTCAACACAACTGCCCCATGATCGGGTGGTCGCCATCGCCGCGCCTGCCGCCCAGGGGGTCCCGTTGTCCGCCACTCGTCGTCAGTTCCTGGCCGGTTCGGCCCTGACCGCCGCCGCGGGCGGTGTGACCGCCGCGCTGCCCAGCACCCGTGCGGAAGGCGCGGACAGCGCGGAGCGCGCGGAGCGCGGTGCCGAACGCCACGGCCGCCCGCCCAACTTCGTGGTCGTCCTCGCCGACGACCTCGGCTGGGGCGGTCCCGGCGCGTACGGGCAGCGCCTGGTCAGCACCCCGCGCCTGGACCGGCTGGCCGCCGAGGGGCTGCGCTTCACGCAGGCGTACTCGACCGCCGCCGTCTGCGCGCCGTCCCGCTGCTCGCTGCTGACGGGCCTGCACAGCGGGCATGCCGCGGTCCGCGAGAATCCGTTCAACGGGCCGCAGGGCTCGCTCGGTGACGACGACACCACGTTCGCCGAGGTGCTGCGGGCCCGCGGCTACCGCACCGCGTGCATCGGGAAGTGGGGATTCGGCCCGGAGGAGGCCGCGCAGCCGAGCCACCCCAACGCCCGTGGCTTCGAGGAGTTCTTCGGCTACCTCACGCACGGGCACGCGCACGAGTACTTTCCCACCCACCTGTGGCACAACGGGGAGCGCGTCGAAGTGCCCGAGGGCGCGTACGCCGTCGACCTGATCGAGGAACGCGCGCTGGCGTTCCTCGACACGCACGCCGGCGCGCACGCCGACGCGCCGTTCCTGCTGTTCCTGGCGCCCAACGTGCCGCACGCGCCCAGCGAGATCCCGGATCTCGGCGAGTACGCCGACCGGCCCTGGAGCGAGGCCGACAAGGGCCACGCCGCGCAGATCACCCGCCTCGACACGCTGGTGGGCGCGGTGCTGGACCGGCTGCGGCGCCTCGGTCTCGACCGGCGCACCCTCACGCTCGTCACCAGCGACAACGGGCCGCACGAGGAGGGCGGTACCGACCCGGACCTGTTCGATCTGAACGGCCCGCTGCGCGGCTACAAGCGCAACCTGTACGAGGGCGGGGTCCGCGTTCCGCTGCTGGCGTGGCAGCCGGGCACGGTCGAGGCGGGCGCGGTCAGCGAACGGCCCACACAGCTGACGGATCTGCTGCCGACGCTGGCCGACCTGGGCGGCGCCCCCGCGCCGCGCGACATCGACGGCCTGTCCGTCGCCGGGCTGCTGGGCCGCGGCGGGCGGCCCGCGCGGCACGGGCACCTGTACTGGTACCGCAACGACCCCGGCTCGACGCGCCGGGCCAACGCGGAGGACGGCGGCCGGATTCTCAGACTTGGCGAGGCGGTGCGGCGGGAGGACTGGAAGGCCGTCAGGTTCGCGCCCGCCCGCGACCGCACGGCGCCGGACGAGGAGTGGCAGCTGGAGTTGTACGATCTGGCCGCCGATCCGGGCGAGACGACCGACCTCGCCGCGGCCCATCCGGCGCGGGTCGCCGAACTGACGGCGCTGCTGCGCGAGTCGTGGGTGGCGGACTACCGGCGGGAGGGCTTCGGCATCCGGGTCGGCGCGCCCGGTCTTGCCCTGCCTGGCGAGGCGTTCGACGTGACGGTGACCCTCACCAACGCGACGGCCGCGGCCTGGACCGACGCCCGGCTGCGGCTGACCGTTCCCGAGGGCTGGCGGCTGCGGCCGCTGTCGCCGGTGGCCGCGCGCCGTCTTGCGCCCGGGGCGGCGCTGACCGCGGTCTGGCGGGTCTTCCCCGGCGCGCGGCCGGCCGCGGGTTCGTGGCAGGTGCGCGCCGAGGGCGCGGCGCGGAACGGCCGCACGCCGGTGCGCTACACCGGCGCCCGTACCGTTCGCACGCCGCCGCCCGCGCCGGTCGCGGACGCGTATCTGTCCGATCTGGACTGGGTGTCGGCGGCGAACGGCTGGGGTCCGGTGGAGATCGACACGAGCAACGGCCGCAAGGAGGCGGGGGACGGCACCCCGATCAGCTTCGGTGGCATCGTGCACGCCAAGGGCCTGGGCGTGCACGCGCCGTCGGAGCTGGTCTACTACCTCGGCGGCCGGGCCGCCCGCCTGACGGCCGTGGTCGGCATCGACGACTTCTCCGCGCGCCAAAGCCCGGCGGGCGCCACGGTCGCCGAGGTGTGGGGTGACGGGACGCTGCGCTGGGCGAGCGGCACGCTGACGGCGGCCGGCGGGCCGCGCGCCGTCGAGGTGGACGTGACGGGGGTTTCACTGCTGCGGCTCGTGGTACGCGACGCGAACGGCGACAACTCCTACGACCATACGTCGTGGGCCGCCGCCCACCTCCGGGTCGCACACGCGGCCGAGTAGCGTAGTGCCGTTCGAACGGGCTGGCGGGTCGCGGACCCAGGGACGGGAGGACGGCGGGCATGCCGCAGATCAACGCCGATCGGCTGGAGTGGGTCAGGGCCGAGGTCGAGGACGGCAGCGACGAGCACTGCTTAGAGGTGGCCGCGGGCGACGGGGACCTCATCCACATCAGGCAGACGGACGAGCCGGACCGGATCGTCACCACGACGCGGGCGAAGTGGGACGTCTTCGTACTCGGCGTACGGGACGACGAGTTCGACCACTTCGCCGAACCCTGACGAGCGCGACCGGGCGACCGGGCGACAGCGAGTCAGAACCTCAGAACGACAGGCCGCGCACGGCCAGGTCGAGCAGCGCGAACGCGAACAGGCTGATGGAGACGAAGCCGTTGACGGTGAAGAACGCCCGGTTCACGCGGCTGAGATCGTCCGGACGGACAATCGCGTGCTCGTAGGCGAACGCCGCGGCGACCACCGCGAGCCCCGCCCACAGCAGCGGCCCGCCGTCCGTCGCGACCGCGTACCAGACCAGCAGGCCGAGCGTGACGACGTGGCAGGCGCGCGCGCCGTACAGCGCGCCCGCGATGCCGAAACGCGCCGGGACGGAACGGACCCCGTGCGCGCGGTCGGCGGCCACGTCCTGGCAGGCGTAGATCAGGTCGAAGCCGCCGATCCACAGGCCCACCGCGAGGCCGAGCAGCGCGGCCTCCCAGGACCAGGCGCCGGTCACCGCGAGCCAGCCGCCGATGGGGCCCATGCCCTGGGCGAGGCCGAGGATCGCGTGCGGGAAGTCCGTGAAGCGCTTGCCGTACGGGTAGACCACCATCGGCACGACCGCGAGCGGCGCCAGGGCCAGACACAGCGGGTTGAGCAGCGCGGCCGCGCCGAGGAACACGGCGAGCGCGATCAGCGCGCCCGTCCACGCCGTCCGCACGGACACGGCGCCGGTGACCAGCTCACGGCCCGCGGTGCGCGGGTTGCGCGCGTCGATCTCGCGGTCGATGATCCGGTTGGCCGCCATCGCGAACGTGCGCAGGCCCACCATGGCGATGGTCACCAGGAGCAGCGTGAGCCACCGCACGCCCCCGTCGTCCCCTTCGCCTCCGCCGCTTTCGTCATCGAGCCACATCGCGGTGAGCGAGGCGATGTAGGCGAACGGCAGCGCGAAGACGGAGTGCTCGATCATCACCAGGCGCAGGAACGCCCGCACGCGCCCCGTTCCCTGCCCCGAGCTGCCGGTGACGGGCGACGCCTCGGCCGTCACAGCCCGTATTCCTTCCAGCGGCGGGTGACGCGTTCGGCGATGTCCGGATCGGAAACGATCTCCCGCGGCCAGCCGCCGTCGCGCGTGTAGCCCTCCTCGGGCCATTTGGCGGTGGCGTCGATCCCCGCCTTGCCGCCCCAGAACTGCTGGTACGAGGCGTGGTCGAGGTGGTCGACCGGGCCCTCGGTGAGCAGCACGTCACGGGCGTAGTCCACGTTCCCCAGGGCCCGCCAGGCGACCTCCTGGAGGTCGTGGACGTCGCAGTCGGAGTCCACGATGATGACCAGCTTCGTCAGGGACATCATGTGGGCGCCCCAGACCGCCGACATCACCTTTTGCGCGTGCTTGGGGTACTTCTTGTCGATCGACAGGATCGCGCAGTTGTGGAAACCGCCGGCCTCCGGCAGGTGGTAGTCCACCACGTCCGGAATGATGATCTTGAGGAGCGGCAGGAAGAACCGTTCCGTGGCGCGGCCGAGCGGCCCGTCCTCGGTCGGCGGGCGGCCGACGACGATCGACTGGAACACCGGCCGCTTGCGCATCGTGACGCAGTCGATCGTCAGCGCGGGGAACGCCTCCTGCGGCGTGTAGAAGCCCGTGTGGTCGCCGAACGGGCCCTCCGGCAGCATCCGGCCCGGCTCCAGCCAGCCCTCCAGCACGACCTCGGCGTGCGCCGGGACCTGGAGCGGCACGGTCACGCAGTCCACCAGCTCGACGCGCTTGCCCTGCACGAAGCCCGCGAACAGGTACTCGTCGATATCGCCCGGCAGCGGCGCGGACGAGGCGTAGGTCACAGCGGGCGGGCAGCCGAAGGCGATGGCGACGGGCAGCTTCTCGCCGCGCCGCGCCGCGACCTGGTAGTGGTTGCGGCTGTCCTTGTGGATCTGCCAGTGCATGCCGATGGTGCGCCGGTCGTGCCGCTGGAGCCGGTACAGGCCCAGGTTGCGCACCCCGGACTCCGGGTCCTTGGTGTGCGTCAGCCCGAGGTTGAAGAACGAGCCGCCGTCCTCGGGCCACGTGAACAGGGCCGGCAGCCGGTCGAGGTCCACGTCCTCGCCCTTGACGACGATCTCCTGCACCGGCGCGTTCTTCACCTTCTTCGGCGGCACGTGCGACACCGAGCCGAGTTTTCCGAAGGCTTCGCGGAAACCCACGAAGCCCTGCGGCATCTCCGGTTTCAGCAGGCCGCCGATCTTTTCCGCGATGTCGTCGTAGGAGGCCAGGCCCAGCGCCTTCAGCAGGCGGCGGTCGGTGCCGTAGACGTTCATGGCCAGCGGCAGGTCCGAGCCCCTGACGTTCTCGAAGAGGAGCGCGGGACCGCCCGTCTTGTTGACGCGGTCGGTGATTTCCCCCACTTCCAGGTGCGGATCGACCTCGGCCTTGACCCGTTTGAGGTCGCCGTCCCGCTCCAGGGCCTTCAGCAGGGCACGGAGGTCGTCGTATGCCATGCCGCTCAGTATTGCGGACGCATTACCCTGGCTTTAGTCAGGGGGCCTCACCTTCCGGCCCGGCTCACTTCGTCCAGGGGGACTACCATGCTGAGGGTGCTGCTGTTTCTGGTACCGCTAGCGCTGGCCATCTACGCCCTGGTGGACTGCATCAGCTCCAAGGATGAGGACGTCAAGCATCTGCCGAAGCTGGTGTGGATCCTGCTCATCGTGCTGGCCTGGGTCATCGGGCCGCTCGCCTGGATCTTCGTGGGGCGCAAGCGCGGTGTGCCCGGCCGGGGCGGCGTGGGCCGCCGCGGCGGCGGAGGATGGGTCGCCCCCGACGACAATCCCGAGTTCCTGCGTTCGCTGAACGACGAGCCCGGGCCGCCGCGTCCGGAGACCGCGCAGGAGCGGGAGCTGCTGGAGAGCTGGGAGGAGGACCTCCGCCGCCGCGAGGAGGATCTGCGGAAGGGCGAAGGCGGCGACGAGGACAATCCGCCCGGCGGCAAGGGCTGACCAGGCTGACCACCCCTTCCGACCGCGAGAAGGCCCCCGCCGACCGGCGGGGGCCTTCCGCTTCCTTGACCGTGCTGCCGTGCGGGCCGCGCTGCCTTCCTGACCGCGCTGCCGTGCGGGCCGCTCAGACGCCGCCGTAGGAGTGCAGGCTGTCGAAGAAGATGTTCACGCCGTAGTAGTTGATCAGGAACGCGACGAAGCCGGCGATCGCCAGGTAGGCGGCCTTGCGGCCCTTCCAGCCCGCGGTGGCCCTGGCGTGCAGGTAGGCGGCGTACGCGACCCAGGTGATGAACGACCAGACCTCCTTGGGGTCCCAGCCCCAGTAACGGCCCCACGCGCTCTCCGCCCAGATCGCGCCCGCGATGATCGTGAACGTCCACACCGGGAAGACCGCCGCGTTGATGCGGTAGGCGAACTTGTCCAGCGAGACGGACGAGGGCAGCCGTTCCAGCACCGAGGTGGTCAGCGGCCGGGGGGTGCCGCCCGCGGCGATCTTCGCCTCGTACCGGTCGCGCACCAGGAACAGCACGCTGCCGACCGCGCCCACGTAGAAGAGGCCGCCGCACAGGATCGCGAGCGGCACGTGAATCCACATCCACACGGAGTCCAGCGCGGGCACCAGTTGCGCGCTCTCCGTGTACAGCACGGTGGTCGCGAGCCCGAGGTCGAGCAGGACGGTGGTGACCAGCGGCAGGCCGAGCCAGCGGACGTTGCGCCGCGCGGCGAGCAGCGCCAGGAACACGCCGACGACCACCATCGAGAACGCGGTGGAGAACTCGTACATGTTGCCCCAGGGCCCGCGTTCCACCGAGATGGCGCGGACGACCACCGCGGTCAGGTGCATCAGGAACGCGAGGACCGTCAGGGAGATGGCGATCCGGCCGTACATGTCGCCCTGCTCGTCGCCGCCCGCGGCCCCCGGGCCGTCCGGCACCGCGTCGCGGGCCGGCGTGGCGGAACGGGTGACGACCTTCGGCGGGTCGAGCACGCCGGTGGCACCCGCCTTGCGGACGGTGACCACCGGCCGCTGTGCCGGGACCGCGGCCTCCGCGGTGTCCCGTTCCGCGGTCAGCGCGGCGGCCGTGCGGGCCACCTTGCTGCGGCTGCCGAAGATCCACTCGGTGGTGAAGGCGAGGAACGCCAGGACGTAGACGGCCATCGACGAGTAGACCAGCAGATTGCTGAGATCGGCGAGGCCCTCGTCTGCGGCGGCGAGAATCATGAGCGTGCTCCTTCCGCGGCTGCGGACTCGGCGGGTTCATCGGGGCCGCCGTCCGGCAGGACGGGGGCGCTGTGCGTCAGCGCCGCGGCCAGGGCGGCCAGCTCGGCGGGGATCTTGGCGGATTCGGTGCGCCCGAGCGAGGCCATCTCGACGACCGTGCGGCCGTCCGCGTCCGTTCTGGCGCGCACCCACAGCCGGCGGCGCTGGAGCAGCAGCGACGCGGCGAGCCCCGCGACGGCGGCCAGTGCGCCGCCGAGCGCCCACTCGTTGCCGGCCTTGGTGGTGATCTGGAAGCTGGCCCACTGGTCGAAGCGCTCGAAGGTGAGCGTGCCCCGCCCCTCGGGCAGGTCGATGGACTCGCCGGGCAGCAGGTCGAAGCGGAACAGGTCGCCGGTGCCGTCCTGCAGCTGCTCCATGTTGGTGGTGTCGAGCTGGTACACGTTCTGCGGCAGCCCGGAGTTGATGCCCAGGTCGCCGTGGAACGCGTTGAGGGTGAGCACCGGCAGGTCGGGCTCGGGGAACGTGGAGTGCGGGCCGCGCACCTCGTCGATGGCGTAGGTGGGGTTGAAGAAGCCCTGGAAGCCGAGCTGGTCGCGCTCGCCGTCCGGGCCCACGTAGTCGCTGACCTTGATCACGCCGGTGGAGGTCAGCGCGTTGTCCTGCGGGATGAACGGCACCGGGCCGCTGAACGCCACGTTCCCCTCGGCGTCGGTGACGGTGACGACAGGGGCGTAGCCGTGGCCGAGCAGCCGTACCCGGGAATCGCCGACGTGCAGCGGGTCGTTGACCTCGACCTCGGCGGGCGTCTCGTTGCCCTCCGCGTCCCAGTAGGTGATGTCGGCGCGGAACTCGGTGGGCGTGCCCAGGTCGACGCGCTCGCGGGAGAAGTCGGCGTGGAAGGCGTCGAGGCGGAAGCCGAAGGGCTCCAGGTCGTTCACGTCGAAGAGGGTGCCGGACTCGTAGTCGTCGTACTGCGGCAGGACGTTGGAGAAGCCCTGGTCCTGCACGACCAGCTTGCCGCCCTCCGAGTAGTAGAGCCGCCCGACGGCGAACGCGACCAGCATGACGATCAGCGCCAGGTGGAAGGCCAGGTTCCCCGCCTCGCGCAGGTAGCCCTTCTCCGCGGCCACGTGGACGGCGCCCGCGGCGTCCTCCCCGCGGTCGGTACGGAACCGCTTGCGCTTCAGCAGCTTCCCCGCCGCCCCGACGACGTCCTCCGGCGCGGTGTCGGTGCGCCACGTCGTGTAGGCGGGCATGCGGGTCAGCCGCCGCGGCGCGCGCGGCGGCCTGCCGCGCAACTGCCCGACGAACTGCCAGGTGCGCGGGACGATGCAGCCGATCAGCGAGATGAACAGCAGCAGGTAGATGGCGGAGAACCACACGGACGAGTAGACGTCGAACAGCTGGAGCCGCTCGTAGACGTCGGAGAGGCCGGGGTTGTTCGCGCGGAAGTCGTCGGCGAGCAGCGAGTCGACGTCGTCCTGCGGGATCAGCGAGCCGGGGATCGAGGCGAGGGCCAGCAGGAACAGCAGGATCAGCGCGACGCGCATCGACGTCAGCTGCCGCCAGAACCACCGCGCCCAGCCGGTGAGTTCGCGGCCGAACCAGGCCGCCGCGCCGCGGGCCCCCGGCTCGCGGGCGCCACCGAACGAGCCGCCGCCCGCGGCCGGCTCCTCGGCGCCCTCGACGGGCGCGGTGGACAGGCCGGCCGCCGCGTCGGCCTCGTCGGCCGCCTGCCCGGCGGTGGCGGTGGCCGGCCCGGTCCGGGGGCCGGCCTGTCGGTCGTCGTCGCTCATCGCTGTCAGATCCAAACTTGGAAGTTGGCGGACCACACCTGCATCTCGTAGACGAGATCCCCCCAGATTCCGGTGACGAGCAGCAGCCCGGTGACGACGAGCATCCCGCCACCCAGGCGCATCACCCACACATAGTGCCGCTTGACCCAGCCGAACGTGCCGAGGGTCCGCCGGAAGGCGAGCGCGGCCACGATGAACGGCAGCCCGAGGCCGAGGCAGTAGGCCAGCGAGAGCAGCGCGCCGCGGCCCGCGGTGGCCTCCGTGAACGCCAGGGTCTGCACGGCGGCCAGCGTCGGCCCGATGCACGGCGTCCAGCCGATGCCGAAGACGAGCCCGAGCATCGGCGCCCCGGCGAGCCCGATCGCCGGTTTGATGTGGAAGCGGAACTCCCGCCGCGCCAGCCGCGGCACCAGGCCGGTGAACAGCAGGCCGAGGACGATCGTGAGCACCCCGGCGATCTGGGTGAGGCCCTTCTGGTGCTCCAGCAGCTCGTTGCCGACGTTCCCGAAAAGGGCGCCCATGGAGATGAAGACGGCGGAGAAGCCGAGCACGAACAGCAGCGCCCCGGTGAACATCCGGCCGCGCCGCGCCTCCTTGAGGTCGGCGCCGCCCACGCCGGTGACATAGCTGAGGTATCCGGGCACCAGCGGCAGCACGCACGGGGAGAAGAACGACACGAGGCCGCCGAAGAGGGCCACGGGCAGCGCGAGGAGCAGCGCGCCGCTGAGGATCGTCTCGTTGCCGTTCACACCCGGGTCACCCCTCCGCCAGCACCGGGGCGAGCGCCTCGGTGAGCGCCTCCTCGCTGAGCGCGGTCAGGGCCCTGGCGGCGATGCGGCCCTCCGGGTCGATGATGAGCGTGGAGGGGATGGTCTGCGGATTGAGGCTGCCGCGGGGGAACTCCAGCAGCAGCCTGCCGTCCGGGTCGTAGAGGCTGGGGTAGGTCACTCCGTGGTTGTCCTCGAAGGCCACCGCGTTGGCCCTGGAGGGGTCGCGGGCGTTGATCCCGACGAACTGCACGCCCTGGTCCGCCGTGGCCTCGGCCACCCGCACCAGGTCGTCGGCCTCCGCGATGCACGGCGCGCACCACGAGCCCCAGACGTTCAGCACGACGACCTGGCCCCGGTAGTCGGACAGGGCCAGTTGGTCCCCGTCGACGGTCTCACCGCTCAGATCGGGAACGTCCTGCCGCTCCTCGGGGGGCACGTGCGTGATCTCACCCGTGCCCTGGACGATGTTGGTGTCGCCGCCCGAGGGCCCGGCCCCGTCACCGGTGCAGGCCGTGAGCGTCAGCACCCCGGTCACCGCCCCGGCCAGGGCCACCTTGACAGCCCGGAACTGGATCATGTGAAAAGTTTCCCATGCGCCCACGGACGATCTTCTCCGCCCCCCTTGTCCGGATTGGCACGCTGGTCAGGCGCCGTATCCGCGGGCGCCCTTCACGGGCCGCGCACCGGCCCGCAGGTGCACGGGCACCAGGTCGAGTGCGGGTTCCGTGTAGGTGACGGCCACGAGATCGTCGGCCACGAAGGTGAAGCTGGTCAGCGAGGCGAGTGTGCACTGCCGCTTACGCGGGTCGTGCCACAGGCGGCGGCGCTCCACCGAGCCGCGCAGCGTCCAGATCGGCAACTGGTGGCTGACGGCGACCGCCTCGTGCCCGCGGGCCGCGTCCCGCGCCCCGGCCAGCGCCTCGCGCATCCGCACCGCCTGCTCGGCGTACGGCTCGCCCCAGGACGGGCGGAACGGGTTGCGCAGCAGCGGCCAGTTCGCCGGGCGGCGCAGGGCGCCGTCGCCGACGCCGAACTCCTTGCCCTGGAACGCGTTCCCGGCCTCGATCAGCCGCGCGTCGGTCGCCACCTCAAGGCCGTGGGCCTCGGCGACCGGCTCCGCCGTCTCCTGGGCCCGCTCCAGCGGCGAGGCCACCACGTGGCGGATGTCACGCCCGGCCAGGTGCTCGGCGACCCGGTCGGCCATCCGCCGCCCGAGATCGGAGAGGTGGTAGCCGGGCAGCCGGCCGTAGAGGACGCCCTCCGGGTTCGCCACCTCGCCGTGCCGCATCACGTGGACGACGGTCCGCTCGCCGCTGCTGCTGCTCATGTTCCCGTTCCCGCCCGTGTCCGTTATCGCGTCGCCGCTCATGACGCGCCGGCCTCGGCCGCCGCCCTGGCCGCGGCCGGCAGCGCGGCGGCGATGCGTTCCATGGCCCGCGCGTCGTGGGCGGTGGAGACGAACCACGCCTCGAACGCGGACGGCGGCAGGTGCACGCCGCCCGCGAGCATCGCGTGGAAGAAGGCCGTGAAGCGGTGCGTCTCCTGCGCCTTCGCGGAGGCGAAGTCCGTGACGGCGCCCTCCCGGAAGAACACGGAGAACATGTTGCCCGCGGCCGACACCGTGTGCGCGACGCCCGCCCCGGCCAGCGCCTGCCCGACCAGCGCGCGCAGTTCGGCGGAGACCGCGTCCAGCCGCGCGTACGCCGCGTCGTCGAGCAGCCGCAGCTGCGCGAGGCCGGCCGCGACGGCCACCGGGTTCCCCGAGAGCGTCCCCGCCTGGTAGACCGGCCCGGCCGGGGCCAGCTGCGCCATCACCTCGGCGCGCCCGCCGAAGGCCGCGGCGGGGAAGCCGCCGCCCATCACCTTGCCGAAGGTGATCAGGTCGGGCACGACGCCCTCGATGCCGTACCAGCCCTGCCGGCCGACGCGGAAGCCCGTCATCACCTCGTCGGAGATCAGCAGCGCGCCGTGCTCGCGGCACAGGTCGGCAAGCCCCTGGTTGAAGCCCTCGCGCGGCGGCACGACCCCCATGTTGCCCGGCACCGCCTCGGTGATCACGCAGGCGATCTCGCCCGGGTGCGCCGCGAAGGCGGCGCGCACGGCCGGCAGGTCGTTGTAGGGCAGCACGACCGTCTCGCCTGCCTGGGCGCCGGTGACGCCGGGCGTGTCGGGCAGGCCGAACGTGGCGACGCCCGACCCCGCGGCGGCGAGCAGCGCGTCGACGTGCCCGTGGTAGCAGCCCGCGAACTTGATGACCTTGGCGCGGCCCGTGAAACCGCGGGCCAGCCGGATCGCGGACATGGTCGCCTCGGTGCCGGAGGAGACCAGGCGCACCCGGTCCACCGGCGTCACGCGGGCGACGATCTCCTCGGCCAGCTCGACCTCGCCCGGCGTGGGCGTGCCGAAGGAGGTGCCGCGCGCGACGGCGGCGAGCGCCGCCTCGGTGACGGCGGGATGGGCGTGGCCCAGGATCATCGGCCCCCACGAGCACACCAGATCCACGTATTCCCGGCCATCCGCATCGGTGAGGTACGGACCGGAGCCGGAGACCATGAACCGGGGCGTACCGCCCACGGCGCCGTAGGCGCGGACCGGAGAGTTCACGCCACCGGGGGTGACGCGGGCGGCACGGGCGAAGAGCGTCTGGGAGACTGTGGCTTCATAGGATTGAGTCACGCGGTCCATGGTGACATTCAGCCCCTTACAGCTCGGTGTCAGGGCGTTTCGCAGCCGTCTGGCGGGGGAGGTGTCTGAAACGATGATCGGGTTGCGCGGCGGGGGTCGCGAACAGTCAGGTGGTGACATGCAGCGCGGAGGCGACGTCGGCGAGGGAACCGGGGGCGTCGGTCCTGAGCCCACGCCGCGCGCACGGTCCCGACGCGGACGGCACCGCCGGAAGGCGGAGAACGGCGATTTCGAGTTCCGTGGCCGAGGCGGCCGAATGGCCGTGACCTACAAGTACTTCGGCGCCCCGGACGGGGCCACCGCGGCCCGCGTGCCGCTGTCGATGCGGCCGGAGGAGCTGGGCGGGGACGAGCTGGGGCAGGGCATGTTCACGCGCATCAAGCCGGAGACGATGGCGGCGATGGTGCTCACCGGCATCGAGGGCATACCGCTGCACCGCGTGCCCCCGCTGGAGCTGGTCGTGCTGCACCCCGACTACGCCGTGGTGAAATTGCCCACAACCGTGGTGGACCCCCTGCGCGGCATCGGCGACGAGACCGTCGGCGCCGCCGCGTTCATCTGGTCGACGGTCCCCGACCGCAGCGGCCCGAGCGACGCGTTCGGCGTCTACAAGCTGCTCAACGAGTGGCAGGACTTCTCCCGCCGCCTCCACGAGGCCGGCCACCAGCCGTACTGCCTGGTCTGGCCCTGACCCACCGGGGAGATTCCCGGCATAGCCCCCGTACCGCGGTCCTTGGGCGGACGGGCGGCTGATCTCTGCGGTAGACATGGTCCTGTGCCGCGAGTGATGCCGAGGAAACCTGGGAGGCGACGCGTGCAGCGCACGATGGCCGTGAGGTGGGCCGGGCTCGCCCTGGCCGCCGTATGCGGGTTCGCCGCCTGTACCGCCGACGGCGATGCCGACGACACGGCGGACTCCGGCACCCCCGGGGGCTCGCAGGGCTCCGCCCAGCCCGGCAGGTACTCGGGCCTGCCCGAGCCGTGCGGCGCGGTCAACGGCGACACGCTGCGCGATCTGCTGCCCGGGGCCGAGGCCGAGGTGTACGCGGGCGAGCCGATGGTGACCTACGACACCGGCCGTCGCGTCGGCTGCGAGTGGAACAACACCGCGGACTCCGGCACCCAGCGGCTGGCCGTGGACTTCCAGCGCGTCATCTCCTACGACCCGGACGTCAGCGACGACGACCAGGCCGCACTCGACTTCGAGGAACGCGCCTCCGACGCCGGCCTCCCCGCCGCCACGCCCCCGGCCGAGGACACCGGCGCCCCCAGGACCCTCGACGGCATCGGCCAGGCCGCGTTCATCGACGACCGGCAGACCGGCACCGACCCGGGCGAACGCCGGGAGATCACCCTGGCGTTCCGCAACGCGAACGTGATCGTCACCGTCACCTACACCGTGTCGACCCCCATGACCGACCTCCCGCTGGACAGCACTCAGCTACAGCAGCGAACGCAGACCGTGGCACAGCAGCTCGCGGAGGGCCTCGACGGCTGAGCGCGCGCCTGCCCCGGCCGCACCCGCGGCCGGGCGTACCGTGGCCTGGCAACGTAACCGGTAACTGGAGCGAAGAAAACATGGACCGTAAAGCCTCGCGGCCCACCTCGCGATTCGCCGTGCGCGCGCTCGCGTGGGCGGCCCTGCCCGTCATGCTCGTCGCCGGCTGCTCATCCGACTCGGGCGACGACACCACGGACGACGAACCGGCCCCGTCCGCTTCGCCGACCCCCGACCCGGTCCGGTTCGCCACCCTGCCCGAGCCCTGCTCGACGGTCGGCGAGGAGACCGTCGGGGAGACGGTCCCCGAAGCCGACCCCGCGGCCGGCGAGACGCTCAGCTCCAGCGACACCTCCGCCTCTGGCGCCTGCCTGTGGAGCGGCCTGGACGACTACCAGTTCCGTTCGCTGACCGTTGCGCTGCGCCGTTTCGACTCCGACCTCTCCATCGGCAGCGGCGACGAGCGCGCCGGGGAGTACCTCCAGCAGATGGCCGAGGAGGTCTCAGGCGACGACGCCAACCGGGACGTGGAGTCGGCCGAGCTGGCCGAGACCGGCGACGCGGCCGTCACCATGGGCTACTCGGTGACGAAGGAGTCGGAGGACGGCGAGCAGGACTACCGGCAGCACCGGGTCGTCGCCCGCACCGGCAACGTCGTCGTCACCGTGGACTACTCCGGCGCCGGCTTCGAGGGCGACGACATGCCCGGCGCCGACAGCGTGCGCGAGGCCGCCGAGACCGCGGCCCGCGAGGCGGTCGCCGCGGTCGACGCCACCGAGGGCGCGGCGAACGACGAGGGCGGCGAGGAGCAGCAGGAGCAGGAGGAGCAGCAGGAGGCCGACGGCGGGCAGGGCGACGAGCCACCGAGCAACGACGACCTCTGACGGGCACCGCGGCGGCCCGCCCCGACGCCCCGTCAACGCCCCGCCCATTCCCGGACGATAAGGGCGGGGCGCGGCCATGTCCGCACAGGTGTGCCAGTCTTGGGCCGCGAAAGCATTCCCAGTCGAGTCCGGGAGGGACCGCGCGTGGCCGCGATCAAGCTGACACGCTCACACCGCATACTCGTCGGCGTCGTCCTGGCCGGAGCCGTGGTGATCGCCGCCATCGGCTTCGCCGGTTCCTACGCCGCGGTGCGCGACCTCGCGGAGCGCAAGGACTTCGGCGCGTTCGCGCCCTTCTTCCCCATCGGCATCGACGCGGGCATCGTCGTCCTCCTCGCCCTCGACCTGCTGCTGACCTGGCTGCGCATCCCGTTCCCGCTGCTGCGGCAGAGCGCCTGGCTGCTGACCGCCGCCACCATCGCGTTCAACGCCGCCTCCGCCTGGGGCGACCCGCTGGCGGTCTGCATGCACGGGATCATCCCGGTGCTGTTCGTCATCACCGTCGAGGCCGCGCGGCACGCGATCGGCCGGGTCGCCGACATCACCGCCGACAAGCACATGGAGGGCGTGCGGATCTGGCGCTGGTTCCTCTCGCCCGTCCCCACCTTCCGGCTCTGGCGGCGGATGAAGCTGTGGGAGCTGCGCTCCTACGAGGAGGTCATCCGCATGGAACGCGACCGCCTCGTCTACCAGGCGCAGCTGCGCGCCTCCTACGGGCGGGCCTGGCGGCGCCGGGCTCCCGTCGAGGCGCGCATGCCGCTGAAGCTCGCCCGCTACGGCGTTCCGCTGCGCGAGACCGCCCCGGCCGGGCTCGCCGCCGCGGGCGCCCCGGCCGCCCTGGCCGGCCCGGCGCCGCAGGCGCTGCCGGCCGAGGCGGCGGGCCCGCGGGACGAGGAGCCCGCGCGGCCGGGCGGCCTGCCCGCCGAGCCGCGGCAGGACACGGCCGTCCCGGCCTGGTTCACCACGCCGCACCTGACCCAGCCGGCCGCGAACGGCACCACCCCGCACGCCTGGCCGGCCACCCAGGCCACCCAGGCCACCCAGCCCGCGCCGGAACCGGAACCGGCCGCCGCGCCGCACCTCGCCCAGCAGCCCGCAGGGAACGGCACCCCCCACGCCTGGCCCGCCGCCGAACCGGCCGCCGAAGCGGCCGCCGTGCCGGACGCCGCGCAGGTCACCGTGCCGGTGAGCCCGGGGCGGCGGCGGAACCTGGGCAGCACCCCCGGCTACCCCGTGGGTCAGCGCACCGCCGAGGAGCCGCAGCTCCGGCCCGAAGCGGAACCCGCGCCGGAGCCGGCCCCCGAACCCCCGCCGCGCGCCCGGCCCGAGGAGCCGACCGCGAACGGCGCCGGCGCCTCGCCGGGCGACGCGTTCTACACCGCCTACCGCGAGTACATACTGGAGCAGGGCGCCCACCCCAACGCCCGCCAGCTCTCCCGCTTCCTGCACCAGCGCCACGGCACCACAGACGCCGACGGCTCACTGCTCAGCGAGGCGTACCTGCGCGAGTTCACCCGCGGCTTCCGCGAGCGCTACAACGCCGAGATGGGCACCGGCGGTTAGCCCTCCGCACCGGCCCCGGACCCGGAACCGGGCCCGCCCAGCAGCGTCCGCACCCGGTCGGCCCCGACCGCGAGCAGCAGCGTCGGCAGCCGCGGGCCGGTCTCCCGCCCCACCAGCAGCCGGTACAGCAGCGCGAAGAACTCCCGCTGCGCCGCCTTCAGTTCCGGCGTCGGCTTCGCGTCCTGCGCGAGCCCCGCCTGCGCCTTCGGCACGCCGTAGACCAGCGTCGTCAGGCCGTCGAGCGACCAGTGGTCGTCAAGCCCCTCCCGCAGCAGCCGCAGCGACTCCTGCTGCCGCTCGCCGAGCGACGCGAGCAGCTCGCCGTCCGGCTCGCCGCGCACCTGCGTGCGCTGCTCCGCGGGCAGCTGCGTCGCCACCCAGTGCGCCGCCCGGTCGAGGCGCGGCCGGGTCTGGTCCAGCGAGCTGATCGGGTGCGCGGGGTCCAGGTCGCTCAGGATGCGCAGCGTCTGCTCCTCGTCCCCGGTGGTGATGTCCACCACGGAGGCGAGCATGCGGTACGGCAGCGGACGCGGCGTCGCGGGCAGCGCGCCCGCCGCCGTGCCCACGGCCCTGCGGTGCGCGGCGGCGTCGGCCGGCTGCGCCGTGCCCTCGGCGACCCGGCGGCCCAGCGCGTCCCACTCGTCGTAGGTCCGCTGGATCTCGCCGTCGAACGCGATCTTGAACGACTGGCTCGGCTTGCGGCGCGCGTAGAGCCAGCGCAGCACCGGCGCCTCCAGGATCTTCAGCGCGTCGGCCGCGGTGGGCACCCGGCCCTTCGAACTCGACATCTTGGCCATGCCGCTGATCCCGACGAACGCGTACATCGGGCCGATCGGCCGCGTGCCGCCGAAGATCTCCGACACGAGCTGTCCGCCCACGACCCAGGAGGAGCCCGGTGAGTGGTGGTCGACGCCCGAGGGCTCGAAGATCACGCCCTCGTAGGCCCAGCGCATCGGCCAGTCGACCTTCCACACCAGCTTGCCGCGCCGGTGCTCCGACAGCTTCACCGTCTCGCCGTGCCCGCAGGCGCAGGTGTAGCTCAGCTCGGTCGTCTCGTCGTCGTACGCGGTCACCGTCGTGGTGTCGCGTTCGCACACGGAGCAGTACGGCTTGTACGGGTAGTACCCGGCGCTGCCCGCGCTGCCGTCGTCCTCGACCGCGGCGCCCGAGCCCTCGACCGCCGCCCGCTCGGCCTCGTCGGCCACGTCCGCCGGGTCGGTGTCCTGACCGGCCTGCTTGGTGCGGTACCGCGCGAGCACGGCGTCGATCCGGCGCCGTTCCCGCATCGCGAACAGGATCTGGTCCCGGTAGGCGCCCGCGCCGTACTGCGCGGTCTGGCTGACCGCCCGCACCTCGATGCCCAGTTCGGCGAGGGCGGCGACCAGCGGCGCCTTGAAGTGCTCGGCCCAGTTGGGGTGGGTGCTGCCGGGCGGGGCGGGCACCGAGGTCAGCGGCTTGCCGATGTGCTCCTGCCACGCCGGGTCGATGTCCGCCGGAACCTTGCGGAACCGGTCGTAGTCGTCCCAGGACAGCAGGTGCTCGCAGGGAATGCCGCGCCGCTTGATCTCGTCGGCGACGAGGTGGGGCACCATGAGCTCGCGCAGGTTGCCCAGGTGAATCGGCCCGGACGGGCTGATCCCCGAGGCGCACACGACGGGTTTGCCGGGCGCGCGGCGCTCCGCCTCGGCGATGACCTCGTCCGCGAGTCGGGAGACCCAGTCGGCCTCCGGGCTGATTGGAGCCACTGTTCGGCACTTCCTTCAGGTGATGACTGACGCGCCCATTGTCCCACCCGGAAAGCGGCTCGCGGCACCGCGGGACGGTCACCGACGCGGCCCCGCCCGGCCCCGGCGACGGCGCCGTCGCGTACGCCGATCCGTCGGCCTCGCGTACGCGGATTACGTGCGCGATGTCGACCGGATGGTGTCCTCCGGCGGCAACACCGGCGTCCATCTCCCGTACGGCCATGCCCACATCCGTTCTGTCGCGCACCGGGCCCGGCCTGTCCCGCCCGGCGCGGCCGCTCGCGCCCGCCGAACGGGCCCCCGCCGCACGCGTCCGGACGCGTGCGGCGGGCGGTCGCCGATACGGCCAGGACCGGCGGGCGGCACCGGCGCGCCGCGTATCCGTGCGCGCTGGCCTCGTACTTCGCCGCGTTCCGCGAGCGGTTCTGGGGGCGGACGGCGGGGACGGGGCCGCCGACCGGCCGTTCCCGCCAGGACCGAAGGCGCGCGCCCGGCGCCGCGGCCGGTTCCCGCCCGGCACCGCCGTGCCCGAGCGCCTGTGACGGGCATGTTTCCCGCACGCTCCCCGGCGTGACATTCGCATGACAAACAAATGTCATGCGGGGATGCGCCCTTGCCGGATTCCTCTGCCTGGGCGAATCTTTCGTGCTGACGGCCCCGAGCTGTCATGTTCAGAACCACCCAGCTCCACCCAGCTCCACTCAGCGCAGTCGCGCGCCAACTCCCGCGCACCACCGATGAGGAGGACCCCTCGATGACAGTGATGCGTACCACCCGTTCGGCCGCCCTGGCCACCACCGCGGCACTCGCCCTCGGTGTCGGCCTCGCCCTGCCCGCCGCGGCCGACGCGGATGGCACCACCACCGACGCCCGCGCGCTCATAGCCAACGCTGACGCGCCCGGCACGATCGACGACAGCTACATCGTTCTGCTCAAGGAGTCGGCACTCGACGCCGGCTCGGCCCGCGCCGAGAGACTGGCGGATCGTTACGGCGCCGAGGTCACCGACACCTTCGAACAGACCCTCAACGGCTACGCCGTGACGGCCACCGAGGCGGAGGCCCTGTCCCTCGCCGCCGACCCGGCCGTCGCCGAGGTCGTGCAGAACGAGACCGTGCGGGTCGCCGCCACCCAGACCGACCCGCCGTCCTGGGGCCTGGACCGCATCGACCAGGCCAACCTGCCCCTGGACGACTCCTACACCTACCCGGACCACGGCGGCGACGGCGTGACCGTCTACGTCGTCGACACCGGAATCCGCTACTCGCACGTCGACTTCGAGGGCCGGGCCTCCTTCGGCTTCGACGCCTTCGGCGGCAACGGCAGCGACGGCCACGGCCACGGCACCCACGTCGCCGGCACCGCGGCCGGCGCCTCCTACGGCGTCGCCAAGGACGCCGACCTCGTCTCCGTCAGGGTCCTGAACAACTCCGGCTCCGGCACCACCGCGTCCGTCGCCGGCGGCGTCGAGTGGATCACCGCCAACGCCGAAGGACCCTCCGTCGCCAACCTCAGCCTCGGCGGCGGCGCCAACAGCACCATCGACGCCGCGGTCCGCGCCTCCATCGCCTCCGGCGTGACCTTCGCCGTGGCCGCGGGCAACAACTACGGCGCCAACGCGAGCGGTTACTCCCCGGCCCGCGTGGCGGAAGCCATCACCGTCGCATCAAGCACCAGCACCGACGCCAGGTCCAGCTTCTCCAACATCGGCTCCGTCGTGGACATCTACGCCCCCGGCACCAGCATCACGTCCGCCTGGAGCACCGGCGACACCGCCAGGAACACCATTTCCGGCACCTCCATGGCCTCTCCGCACGTCGCCGGGGCCGCCGCCCTCCACCTCGCCGAGAACCCCGGCGCCTCACCGGCCGCCGTCCGCAACGCGCTGGTCGCGGACGCGGCGGGCACCATCAGCAACCCGGGCAGCAGCACCACGAGCAACCTGCTCCAGGTCGGCTGACGTTCCACCGCACCTCCCCGCTCCACCGGCGGGTCCACGGCGCTCCCGCCGCCGTGGGCCCGCCACGGCGCGTTCAGCCGGAACGGCCATCCGAACGGCCATCCGAACGGCCGCCCCGCAGCGCGCGCGCAAGCTCGCGCGCCGGTGCGCGCCGCAGCGCGTTGCCGGTGCCGCGCTCCCGCGTCGGGTGCACCCGGTTCGCCAGCAGCACCAGAAGCGCCCCGTTCGCCGGGTCCGCGACCAGGCTGGTACCCGTGAAGCCGGCGTGCCCGAACGCCGTCGGGGAGGCCAACTCCCCCATCCAGTCCGGCTGGTTCAGCTGCCAGCCCAGGCCGCGCGCCGTGCCGGGGCCCAGGCCCGCGTTGTGGTCGGACAGCATCCGCCGCACCAGGTCCGCGCCCAGCAGCCGCGCCGGGCCGTAACGGCCGCCGTTCAGCATCGCCTGCCCCAGCACCGCCAGATCCCGCGCGGTGGAGAACACCCCGGCGTGCCCGGCGACGCCACCCAGGTGGTACGCGTTCTCGTCATGAACGGTGCCGCGCACCACGCCGCGCCCCGTCCACGGCTGGTACTCGGTGGCGGCGACGCGCGGCCACACCGCGCGCGGCGGCCGGTACCCGGTGTCGTGCATCTCCAGCGGCCCGGTGACCAGTTCGGCGACCAGCCGGTCCAGCGGCCGGTCCGCCGCCGCCTCGGCCGCGGCCCCCGCCGCGATCAGGCCCAGATCCGAGTACCGGTAGCCGGGCGGGCCCGGCGGACGCGCGGCGATCGCCGCCAGCCGCTCGGCGCGCCCCGCGAACGGCCCCAGGTCCATCTCCGGCTCGAACCGCCCGGTGTGCGTCAGCAGATCCCGCAGCGGAACGGCCGGGAAGCCCGCGAGCCAGCGGGACACCGGCGCGTCCAGGCCGAGCGGCCCGAGCAGGCCGCGCTCGGCCAGCGCGACCACCACCACCGCCGTGAACACCTTCGACAGCGACGCCACGTCGAACACCGTGTCCCGCGCCATCGGGACCCGCTCCGCCGCGGGCAGCGGCACCGTCCGCCCGTCCCGTTCCCCGAAGGCCACCGCCCAGCCGCGCGCCGCGTGCTCGACGATCACGCCGCCGCGCGCCGCGAGCAGCACGAAACCCGCCGCGGACGGCTCGGGGCCCGCGAGGAACGGCTCGGCCGCCGGCACCAGGCGCGCGACCCGCCCGGCGTCCAGGCCCGCCTCGGCCGCCTCCCCGTACCGCAGACCGGCCGCCGCCCCGCTCATGCCTCCCGGTGCACCTTCGTGTTGGACGCCTGGGCCCGCGGGCGCAGGACGAGCAGGTCGACGTTCACGTGCGGCGGCCTCGTCACCGCCCACGCGATCGTGTCCGCGACATCCTCCGCCGTCAGCGGCTCGGCGACCCCCTCGTACACCTTCGCCGCCTTCGCCTCGTCCCCGCGGTACCGCACGAGCGAGAACTCGTCGGTGCGGACCATGCCGGGCGCGATCTCGATGACGCGGACCGGCCGGCCGACGATCTCCAGGCGCAGCGTCTCCGCCAGCGCGTGCGCGCCGTGCTTCGCGGCCACGTACCCGCCGCCGCCCTCGTACGCGCCGAGCGCCGCCGTGGAGGACACCACCAGCACGGTGCCCGCGCCCGAGGACTCCAGCGCGGGCAGCAGCGCCTGCGTCATGTGCAGCACGCCCAGCACGTTCACCTCGTACATGGCCCGCCAGTCCGCCGGATCGCCCCCGGCCACCGAGTCCATGCCGAACGCGCCGCCCGCGTTGTTGACCAGCACGTCGCAGCGGTCGAGGCCCGCCGCGAACGCGTCCACGGCCGCGCGGTCCGTCACGTCCAGCGGCCGCGCCTCGGCCGCGTGCCCGGCCGCCCGCAGCTCGGCGGCGAGCGCCTCGATCCGGTCCGTCCTGCGGGCGGCCAGCACCACCCGGTGCCCGGCGGCGGCCAGCCGCCGCGCGGTGGCGGCCCCGATGCCGCTGCCGGCCCCGGTGATGACGGCGGTGGGGGTGGACACGTGCGCCTCCTGACGTCGGTGTGCTGCGGTCAGCCCTCGCGTGGCACGTCCATGATGACGGCCGCCACCACCGGACGGCTCAGCGCCCCGGCGCCGGCGGCCGGACGGGCGTCACGCCCCGGCCGCGCCCAGCCGCTGCGCGTACTCGGTCGCCCAGTAGGTGAGCACCAGATCGGCGCCCGCCCGCTTGAACGAGGTCAGCGTCTCCTCGATCGCCCGCTCCCGGTCGATCCAGCCGCGCTCGGCGGCGGCCTCGACCATCGCGTACTCGCCGGAGATCTGGTACGCGGCCACCGGCACGGGCGACGCGTCCGCGACCGTGCGCAGGATGTCGAGATACGGCAGGCCCGGCTTCACCATCACCAGGTCCGCGCCCTCCGCGAGGTCCAGCTCCAGCTCGCGCAGCGCCTCGCGGGCGTTCGGCGCGTCCTGCTGGTACGTCTTGCGGTCGCCCCTCAGCGAGGAGTTGACCGCCTCGCGGAACGGGCCGTAGAACGCCGAGGCGTACTTCGCCGTGTACGCGAGCAGCGCCACGTCCTGGTGGCCCGCCGCGTCCAGCGCCCGCCGCACGTGCCCGACCTGACCGTCCATCATGCCGCTCGGGCCCAGCACCTGGGCCCCGGCCTCGGCCTGCACGACGGCCATCTCCGCGTACCGCTCCAGCGTCGCGTCGTTGTCCACGCGGCCCCGCTCGTCCAGCACCCCGCAGTGGCCGTGGTCGGTGACCTCGTCCAGGCACAGGTCGGACATCACCACCAGCGCGTCACCGACCTCGGCGCGCACCGCGCGCAGCCCGGCCTGGAGGATGCCGTCCGGGTCCGTGCCGGGCGAGCCGACCGCGTCCTTCTTGCCGTCCACCGGCACCCCGAACAGCATGATGCCGCTGACGCCCGCCTCGGCCGCCTCGGCCGCGGCCTTCCGCAGTGACGCGACCGAGTGCTGCACGACGCCGGGCATCGAACCGATCGGCACCGGCTCGTCGATGCCCTCCCGCACGAACGCCGGCAGGACCAGATCGGCCGGATGCAGCCGGTGCTCCGCCACCATCCGCCGCATCGCCGGTGTCGTGCGCAGCCGCCTCGGCCGCGTCTCGGGAAAACTCATGGCGTCCGCGCCCTCCTGCGCTGCGGCCGCTTCTCGCTCGGCCGCTTCAGTACCTCACCGGCCTCAAGGGCCGTCGTCCGCCGGTCCGCGCCGAACTCCGCGAGCGCCTCCGCCAGCTTGTGCACCGACGGCTCGGGCGCCATCACGTCCACCCGCAGACCGTGCTCCTCCGCGGTCCGCGCGGTGGCCGGGCCGATACACGCGATGACCGTGACGTTGTGCGGCTTGCCCGCGATGCCCACCAGATTCCGCACGGTGCTCGACGAGGTGAACAGCACGGCGTCGAACCCGCCGCCCTTGATCGCCTCCCGCGTCGCCGCCGGCGGCGGCGAGGCGCGCACCGTCCGGTACGCGGTCACGTCGTCGACCTCCCAGCCCAGCTCGACCAGGCCCGCCACCAGCGTCTCGGTGGCGATGTCGGCGCGCGGCAGGAAAACCCGGTCGATCGGGTCGAAGACCGGGTCGTAGGGCGGCCAGTCCTCCAGCAGGCCCGCCGCGGACTGCTCGCCGCTCGGCACCAGATCCGGCCGCACCCCGAACCTCAGCAGGGCACGCGCGGTCTGCTCGCCGACGGCCGCGACCTTTATCCCCGCGAACGCCCGCGCGTCAAGGCCGTACTCCTCGAACTTCTCCCGGATGGCACGCACCGCGTTGACCGAGGTGAACGCGATCCACTCGTACCGCCCGGTGACCAGGCCCTTGACCGCGCGGTCCATCTGCTGCGGAGTACGCGGCGGCTCCACCGCGATCGTCGGCACCTCGCTCGGCACCGCACCGTAGGAACGCAGCTGGTCGGAAAGCGACGCGGCCTGCTCCTTGGTACGCGGCACCAGCACCTTCCAGCCGAACAGCGGCTTGGACTCGAACCACGCCAGCTGCTCCCGCTGCGCAGGCGCGCTGCGTTCGCCCACCACGGCTATCACCGGCCGGTCCCCGTCCGCCGAGGGCAGCACCTTCGCGGACTTCAGGGCGCGCTCGACGGTGTCGAGCGTCGCGGACCACGTCCGCTGCCTCGTGGTGGTACCGGCGACGGTGACGGACACCGGGGTGTCGGGCTTGCGGCCCGCGGCGATCAGCCGGGTCGCGGTGACCGCGACGGACTCCAGCGTGGTGCTGACCACGGCCGTCGCGTCGCTCGCGCCGACCTCCGTCCAGCAACGGTCGTCGGCGGTCAGCCCGTTGACGAACCGCACGTCACCGCCCTCGGGATCACGCAGCGGCACCCCGGCGTAGGCGGCCACCCCGACGGCCTGCGCGATGCCGGGCACGACCTCGAACGTGATGCCCTCCGCGGCCAGCGCCAGCATGTCGGCGGTCGCGTCGGTGTCCATGCCGGGGTCGCCCGCGACCGCACGGACCACCCGCTTGCCGCCCCGCGCGGCCCGCATGACAAGATCGGCGACATCGCCGGTTCCGCAGGGCTCCGCGCCCTTCCCGCCTGCGGGGGAGCCGGACGCGTCGGCGTCGTCCGCGCTCTGGAGCGGGGTGTGGGTGCCCGGCCTGACGTGCCCGCGCACCACTTCGTAGGCCTCTGTGTCGGCGACCAGGACGTCGGCCTGCGCCAGCACGTCGACGGCGCGCAACGTCAGCAGACCCGGGTCGCCGGGTCCGGCACCGAGGAAGGTGACGTGCCCGTGAACGGTGCCGGACGGCTGCGCGCGTGCGGCGTGCGTGGTACGTGCGGTGGTGGGGCTCAATGTGCTCGCTCCCCCATAAGACCGGCCGCGCCCTTGGCGAGCATCTCCTCGGCGAGCTCGCGGCCGATGGCCGCCGCCTCGTCGGCGGACCCCGGTACGGGGCCGGTGGTGGACAGCTGCACCAGCGTGGAGCCGTCGGGGGTGCCGACGGCGCCGCGCAGGCGCATTTCGGTGATGTCCCGCCCGTCGGCCGAGAGGTCGGCGAAGGCGCCCACCGGGGCGCTGCAACCGGCCTCCAGGGCGGCGAGCAGGGCGCGCTCCGCGGTCACGGCGACCCGGGTGTGGGGGTCGTCGAGAGCGCTGAGCGCTGCGGTGAGGTCCGCGTTCGACGCGACGCACTCGACCGCGAGTGCCCCCTGGCCGGGGGCGGGCAGGACGAGGTCGGGCGCGAGGAGGTCGGTGATCTCCCCCTCCCTCCCGAGACGGTGCAGCCCGGCGGAGGCGAGCACGACCGCGTCGAGCCCGCCGTCGCGCACGTACCCGATCCGGGTGTCGACATTCCCCCGGATCGCAACCGTTTCGATCTCGCAACCGAGCGCGCGCGCCCAGGCGTTCAGCTGCGCCATGCGGCGCGGCGAGCCGGTGCCGACGCGGGCCCTGCCGCGGGCCACGGCCAGCTTTTCGAACGTAAGCCGGTCGCGGGCGACCAGCGCGTCCCTGGGGTCGGCGCGCCGCGGCACGGCGGCGAGCGCCAGGCTGTCGGGCTGCGCGGTCGGCAGGTCCTTCAGGGAGTGGACGGCGAAGTCGATCTCGTCGGCGAGCAGCGCGTCGCGCAGCGCCGAGACGAAGACCCCGGTGCCGCCGATCTGCGCCAGCGCTTCACGGGAGACGTCCCCGTAGGTGGTGATCTCGACCAGCTCGACCGGTCGCCCGGTCAGCCGCGTCACCTGCTCGGCCACGCCCCTGGACTGCGCCATGGCGAGCTGGCTGCGCCGCGTTCCGAGCCGCAGGGCACTCATGACCGCTCCTGTTCCGGGTTGCGGACGGCGGCCACCGTCCGGGGTTCGAGGTCGAAAAGCTGCCGGAGGGCGGCGGCGTACTGATCGCCGCCCGGCTCCCCGGCCAGCTCCTTCACGCGCACGGTCGGGGCGTGCAGCAGCTTGTCGACGACACGCCGCACGGTCCTGGTGATCTCGCCGCGTTCCTTCTCGTCGAGGTCGGGCAGCCGCCCGTGCAGGCGGGCCAGCTCGGCGGACACCACATCGGAGGCCATGGCCCGCAGCGCGACCACGGTCGGGGTGATGTGCGCGGCGCGGCGAGTGGCGGCCAGCGCCGCGGCCTCGTCCGCGACGAGCTGCCGGACGGTGTCCACGTCGGCGGCCATCGGCGCGTCCGCCGAGGCGGCGGCGAGCGACTCGATGTCGACCAGCCGGACCCCCGGCAGCCGGTGCACCCCGGCGTCCACGTCCCGCGGCATCGCCAGGTCGAGCACGGCGAGGTCCTCGCCCTTGCGCGCCCAGGGCGCGTGCGCCGACGCGTCCGCGACCGCGTCGGCCGTCAGCACGAGACCGGCGGCGCCGGTGCAGGAGACGACGAGGTCGGCGAGGGCCAGTTCGGCCGCCACCGAGATCGCGTTGATCGGCACGGCCCGCGCCTTCAGGCCCTCCTGCCCGAGCGCGGCGGCCAGCCGCTCCGCACGGTCCAGCGTCCGGTTGGCGATCACCAGTTCGGCCACACCGGTACGGGCCAGCGTCGCCGCGGCCAGCGAGGACATCGAGCCCGCGCCGATGACGAGCGCGCGCTTGCCGCGCAGCCAATCCGGCACATCGCGGCCCGCCGCCAGCTGCTGGAGCCCGAACGTGACCAGCGACTGCCCGGCCCGGTCGATGCCCGTCTCGCTGTGCGCCCGCTTGCCGACCCGCAGCGCCTGCTGGAACAGCTCGTTCAGCAGGCGGCCCGCGGTGTGCTCGTCCTGCGCGTGCGCCAGCGCCGACTTGATCTGCCCGAGGATCTGGCCCTCGCCCACCACCATCGAGTCCAGGCCGCAGGCCACGGTGAACAGGTGGGCGACGGCCCGGTCCTCGAAGTGCACGTACAGGTACGGCTGGAGCTCGTCCAGGGGAACGCCGCTGTGCCGGGCGAGCAGCGCGGACAGCTGCGAGACCCCGGCGTGGAAGCGGTCCACCTCGGCGTACAGCTCGATCCTGTTGCACGTGGAGAGCACCGCGGCCTCGGCGACGGCCGCGCCCTCCACGACGGCGCTCACCGCGCCCACCGCGTCCCGCAGCAGCTTGCCGCGGGTGTCCTCCTGGAGCGCGGCGCGCTCCAGGAGGCTGACGGGCGCGCTGCGGTGGCTGAGTCCGACCACGAGCAGGGTCATGCGGGCATCACCGCCGGGATGTCCCCGTCCGGGCCCTGGTCGCCGCGGCGGCCCTCGGACGCGGCCGGCAGCCCGGCCGCGGACGGCGGCTCCTGCGCCAGCTCCTCGGCGGCCTTGCGCTGCTCGTGGAACGCGAGGATCTGGAGCTCGATGGACAGGTCCACCTTGCGGACGTCGACGCCCTCGGGAACGGTCAGCACCGTCGGCGCGAAGTTGAGGATGGAGGTCACGCCCGCGGCGACGAGCCGGTCGCACACCTGCTGCGCGGCCCCGCCCGGGGTGGTGATGACGCCGATCGAGACGCCGTTGGTGTCGATGATGGTCTCCAGGTCGTCGACGTGCTGCACGGCGATGCCGGCGACCTGCTTGCCGGTCATGGACGAGTCGGCGTCGATCAGGGCCGCGACGCGGAAGCCGCGGGACGCGAAGCCCCCGTAGTTGGCCAGCGCGGCCCCGAGGTTACCGATGCCGACGATGACCACGGGCCAGTCCTGCGTGAGACCCAGCTCGCGGGAGATCTGGTAGACGAGGTACTCCACGTCGTAGCCCACGCCCCTGGTGCCGTAGCTGCCCAGGTACGAGAAGTCCTTGCGGAGCTTCGCCGAGTTGACGCCGGCGGCCGTGGCCAGCTCCTCGGAGGAGACCGTGGGCACCGAGCGCTCGGAAAGCGCCGTCAGCGCCCGGAGATACAGCGGAAGCCGGGCGACTGTCGCCTCGGGAATTCCCCGGCTGCGGGTCGCCGGTCGGTGGTTTCGGCCAGTTGCCACGGTGCTCCTGCCGGTCGGGCCAAGCGGAAGGCGGCTGTGCGCGGCGCGTACGCCGGGACCGCTCCGTCGCGCCCAGGCTATGTCTTTGTGAACGCGTGCACAAAGATGGTGTCCGTTTTGCCCGCCCAAAGTGACCGGTGCCACATACAACAACAGGGACACCGGGCCACGCTCCTCACGTATGCACCCTCGGGCGGAAAGTCAGGGGGAAACCCGGGCGGAAGCCCGGGGCAAACGACCTCGCATCGTAATCCAAACCGGGTCAAGCCCCCAAGGCCCGGCGCAACCGCTCCGCGTCGACCCGCCAGAAGTCGTGCTGTTCACCGTCCACCAGGACGACGGGGATCTGCTCCCAGTACCTGCGGTGCAGCTCCGCGTCCCGCGTGATGTCCTTCTCCTCCCAGGCCGCCCCGGTCCGCCCGCACACCTCGGCGACGATCCGGCGCGCGTCGTCGCACAGGTGGCAGCCGGGCTTGCCGATCAGCGTGACCAGACGTTCCTCAGGCGGTCGGCGGCGGCCGGACGCCTGAGCCTTGCGGGACATGCGGGGCAACGGTGTCATGCCGCCCATTGTGCCGCCCGCGGCCACTCCCGCGTCATTCCCGCGCAACCGGAAGCACCGCGGGCACTGGCTATGCTCGGAGCATGGCCAGGCCACGCCCCTCCGCGCCCGACTCCGCACCGGCCGGCGCCCGCCGGGCCTGGTTCACCGCCCGCAAGCAGGTGCCCACGGAACGCAGCGAGCTGGCCGGCCAGGCGTCCGCCCAGGCCGCCCGTGAGGCCGCGGCGGAGCCGGAGTTCCCGGCTCCCGGCGACCCGAAGGCGGCGGCGTTCTTCGACCTGGACAACACCGTGATGCAGGGCGCGGCGATCTTCCACCTGGGCCGCGGTCTGTACAAGCGGAAGTTCTTCCGCAAGCGCGAGCTGGCGAAGTTCGCCTGGCAGCAGGCGTACTTCCGGCTGGCCGGCGCGGAGAACGCGGGGCACATGGCGGACGCGCGGGACAGTGCGCTGTCGATCGTCGCGGGGCACCGCGTCGCCGAACTCATGGCGATCGGCGAGGAGATCTACGACGAGTACATGGCCGGCCGCATCTGGCCCGGCACCCGCGCGCTCGCCCAGGCCCACCTGGACGCGGGCCAGCGCGTGTGGCTCGTCACGGCCGCCCCGGTGGAGACGGCCACCATCATCGCGCGGCGGCTCGGGCTGACCGGGGCGCTCGGCACGGTCGCCGAGTCGGTCGGCGGCGTGTACACCGGCCGGCTCGTGGGCGAGCCGCTGCACGGCCCGGCCAAGGCGGCGGCCGTCGAGGCCCTCGCCGCGGCGGAGGATCTCGATCTGGAACGCTGCGCCGCCTACAGCGACTCGGCCAACGACATCCCGCTGCTGTCGCTCGTCGGATATCCATACGCGATCAATCCCGACCGCGCACTGCGCGCCCATGCCCGCGAAATGGGCTGGCGCCTGCGGGACTACCGGACGGGCCGCAAAGCGGTGCGCGTCGGGGTGCCGGCGGCGGCGGGCGCGGGCGCCGTTGCCGGTGGGGCCGTGGCCGCACTGGCGATCCAGCGCCGCCGCAGGTAGCCGCGGCAGCCGGGGCGTCCGCCTCCGCGAAACAGTGCGATCGATCAAACTCGGTCAGCACGTTGGCAAATCACATCATTATGCGATCAACCTTGCCATGGCGTTTGCGTGGCGCGGCGGACACAACCGGTAACACTCCAAACCGAATCGGCGATTTTCGCAACTGGGCGTAGCACTCTCAGTACGAAGGGTTATTCTCCTCAGACGCATGTGACGGAACCGCCACTGCACGTGTTGAAGCTCTGCCTCTGGGAGTCCCGTGTACCCACACGTCGGGGTTGACGCCTCGGGCCTGGCTACGCTGCGCACGTCGGTCATCGACTGGCTGCGCACCCTCGTCCCCACCGCGTACGCCGTCCCCGCCCTCGCCGCACCTGTCCCCGCAGGCCCCGCCTACACCCTGGCCAACAGCGGCGCCGCCGGCGCCGCCACCATGGGCAGACGCGCCCGCTCCGGCGCCGCCGGCGCCTCCGCGGCCCGCCCCACGGCCCCCAGCGACAGCCGCCGCATGATGGACCTCGTGGAGCGCGCCCAGGCCGGAGAGGCCGAAGCGTTCGGCTGCCTCTACGACCACTACTCCGACACCGTCTACCGGTACATCTACTACCGCGTGGGCGGCCGGGCGACCGCCGAGGACCTCACCAGCGAGACCTTCCTGCGCGCGCTGCGCCGCATCGGCACGTTCACCTGGCAGGGCCGCGACTTCGGGGCATGGCTGGTCACCATCGCCAGGAACCTGGTGGCAGATCACTTCAAGTCCAGCCGCTTCAGGCTCGAAGTGACCACGGGCGAAATGCTCGACGCCAACGAAGTGGAGCGCAGCCCCGAGGAGTCCGTTCTCGAATCCCTGGCCAACTCAGCCCTCCTCGACGCCGTTCGCAAGCTCAACCCTCAGCAGCAGGAATGCGTCACGCTCCGATTTCTCCAGGGCCTCTCGGTGGCGGAGACGGCGCGTGTCATGGGAAAGAACGAGGGGGCGATCAAGACGTTGCAGTACCGGGCGGTCCGCACCCTCGCCCGGCTGCTGCCGGACGACGCCAGGTAAGTGCACCCTTAGTGAGCGACCTCTTCCAATCAGTCACATAATCTGCCAGCCGTAACCCGAGTGCGTGTCCGCTCGTTGTCGGGTTCGCAGGCTCCCTACGGCCAGGTTCAGCCCAGGTCTCCCGCCACTCGATCGGGTGCACTTGGGCAGCGCCAGAAACTTCTATCCGTAGTGGGGAGTCCTTCGTGTGACGAGAGCGAGAGGAGGTGCCGCCCGTGATCGGTTCCGCATCGGCAAGCCGCCGGGCCAACGCCTTCGCCCATCTCCTCGACGAGTCGCGGCCCGGTCGGCCGCGGCCCGCCGACGGGGACACGGCGGTGGCCCCGGCCGGGGACGGGGGCGAGCACGCCGCCCTGCTGTCGGTGGTGGACCGGCTCGCGGCCGTGCCACGGCCCGAGCTGTCGGCCGAGACGAGATCGACCCAGCGGGCGCTGCTCGTCGCCGCGATGGCCGCGGCGGGCACGGCAGGCGCGGCCGCCCCGGCGGACGACACCGGAGCACAGGGCGCGCACGGGAGCGGAGGGAGCGAGGGGGCGGCCCCCGCCCGCACCCGCGCGCCCTCCGGCCCCGGCGCACGGGGCGCCGAGCGCGTGCCGGAGCAGCGCCGCGCCCGCAGCAGCAGGGGCACCCACCGCGCCGCCCCGGGCAGCGGCCTCGGTCGGCTGCGCCCGAGGACCCGGCTGACCAAGGGCCTCGCCGCGGGCGGCCTGACCATGGGCGTGGCCGCCGGCGCCTTCGGCGGCGTCGCGGCGGCCAGCACCGACGCACTGCCCGGCGACACCCTGTACGGCCTGAAGCGCGGCATGGAGGACCTGCGGCTCGACTTCACCAGCGGCGACGCGGACCGCGGCCGGGTCTACCTCGACCACGCCTCCACCCGGCTGAGCGAGACACGTCGGCTGCTGGAGCGCGGCCGTTCCGGCGACCTGGACCACGAGGACCTCGACGCCATCCGCAGGGCGCTCTCCAGCATGCGGGACGACGCCGCGGAGGGACACCGGCTGCTCTCCCTGGCCTACCAGGCCGACGGCTCCATCGACCCGATGCGGTCCCTCTCCGCCTTCTCCGAGAGTCACCGCGCCACCTGGGCCGATGTGCGCGAGCGGCTGCCCGTTCAGCTGCACGACGTCAGCGAGGAGGTCACCGGGGTCTTCGACGCGATGGACGAGGAGATCGCGCCGCTCCAGCCACTCCTCCCGGAGGACCGGGACAGCGCCTCGTCCGCCGAGGCCCCGCCCAGCTCCGCCGCCCACCCGCGGCAGGGACCCGAGGACCGGGCCCCGGCCCCCGCCGCCTCCGACCGCGACACCGACGACGGCCAGGAGGAGCCCGACGAGGACGCCTCCCCGCCCGAGGAGACCCCCGAGGAGCGCCGCGGCCTGCTGGACGGCGGCCGGGGACTGCTCGACCCGGCGCTCCCCGGTCAGTCCCCCGAGGAGCGCGACTCCCCGCCGCCCGCCTCCCCCGAAGCCCCGCTGCCCGAGCCCGACATCACCATCCCGCCCCTCGTGGAGGACCTGCTCCCCGGCCTCGGCCTGGACGTGGACGAGGAGCGCTGAGTCCGGGTCGGTGTTCTTCCACGACCCCAGGCGGCCGGTATGGCCCGTACGGCCCCTAGAAGAACACCGACCGGCGGGCCACCAGCAGCTTGTACAGCGTGTGCTGGATCGTCTCCCGCACCTGATCCGTCAACTGGAACATCAGCATCGGGTCATCCGCCGCCTCCGGCGGGTGGTCCTTCGTCTCGATCGGCTCACCGAGCTGGATCGTCCACTTCGTCGGCAGCGGCACCGCGCCGAGCGGCCCGAGCCACGGGAACGTGGGGGTGATCGGGAAGTACGGCAGGTTCAGCAGGCGGGCGGCGACCCGCGAGTTGCCGAGCATCGGATAGATCTCCTCGGCGCCGACGATCGAGCAGGGCACGATCGGCACCCCCGCCCGCAGGGCCGTCGCCACGAACCCGCCCCGCCCGAAGCGCTGAAGCTTGTACCGGTCGGCAAACGGCTTGCCGATGCCCTTGAAGCCCTCCGGCATCACCCCGACCAGCTCACCGCGCTCCAGCAGCTCCTGGGCGTCCTCGGCACACGCCAGCGTGTGCCCCGCCTTGCGGGCCAGCTCGTTCACGACGGGCAGCTGAAACACCAGATCCGCCGCGAGCAGCCGCAGATGCCGGTCGGCCGGGTGGTGGTCGCGCACGGCGACCTGGAGCATGAGCCCGTCCCACGGCAGCGTGCCCGAGTGGTTGGACACCAGCAGCGCCCCGCCCTCGGCCGGCACGTTCTCCATGCCGCGCACCTCGACGCGGAAATACCTCTCGAACACCGGCCGCAGCACGGTCATCAGGACCTCGTCGGTCAGGTCCCGGTCGTAGCCGAAGTCGTCTATCTCGTACGCGCCGCTGAGCCGGCGCCTCAGGAACGCGAACCCGCGCGCCAGCGCCCTGTCCAGGCCGCCGCCGGCTTCCCCGGCCGCCCCGGGCCCCTCGTCCTCGTGCCCGGCCTCCTCGTGCCCGGCCGGCGGCGGCACGGGCGGCTCCTCCCGGCTCCGGGCCCGCCGGCCGCCCTCGCCGATCGGAATGACCTTCGCGTCAGCCATGGCGCACCACTTCCTCGATCCGGTCGACGGCCCGCGCCACGTGCTCGGGCGGCAGCGCACCGGGACCGTGCAGCGCGGCGAACTCCGCGAACGTCTCGCCCGTCGTGTACGCCAGCGGCCCGCCCATGGCCTGCCGCAGCCGCGTCGTGCGCGCCACGCGGCCGTGGACCAGGGACCGCAGCTGCTCCGCGGAGGCCCCACCGAGCCCGAGCGTGCCGAGCGCCGAGCCGAGCCAGGGCGCCAGCGCCCGCACCACCGGCACCGTGGGCCGCCCGATGCGCCGCGCGGCCTGCGACAGCAGCAGCACGCCCTCGCCCGCCACGTTGTACGTGTCCGGGGCCAGCGCATCCGGCGCCCCCGGCTCGCGCGCGGCGCGCGCCAGCACCTCGAGCACGTCGTCCTCGTGCACGAACTGCAACCGCGGGTCGTAGCCCAGCACCGTCGGCAGCACCGGCAGCCGGAAGTACGCGGCCAGCCGCGAATCCGCGGCCGGGCCCAGCACATGCGCGCAGCGCAGCACCGTCACCCGCACGTCGGGACAGCGGCGGGCGAAGCCCCGCACGTAGCCCTCGATCTCGATGACGTCCCGCACGAAGCCGCCGCCGGTCGGCGCGCCCACGCGGGTCGTCTCGTGGAAGACCGCGGGATCGCGGGCCGCGGTGCCGTAGATCTGGGTGCTGGACTTGACGACGACGCCGCGCAGCCCCGGCACCTTCTGGCAGGCACCGAGCAGTTGCAGCGTGCCGAGCACGTTGACTTCCTTCACCGCGGAACGGCCGCCGCCCGCGGGCCCCGGCGTGCCGTGCACGTCGAGGTGGACCACCGTGTCCACGGCATGCTCGGCGAGCACCGTGACGATCGACGGCTGCCGGATGTCCGCCCGGACGAACTCGGCGCCGCCCAGCGGATGTGCGGGCGGCCGGCTGTCGACGCCGATGACCCGGTCGACGCGGGGGTCGCGCCGCAAGTGCCGGACGAACCGCCCGCTGAGCTGCCGGGCGGCACCGGTCACAAGCACGGTCTTGCCCACGACCCTCCCTGGCGACGCGCAGGCCCTCCCGTCGACATACACGACGGGAGGGCCGATCAGCGGCGCTCGCTCACTTCTTGTTGCGGCGCTGGACGCGGGTGCGCTTCAGCAACTTGCGGTGCTTCTTCTTCGCCATCCGCTTGCGCCGCTTTTTGATCACAGAGCCCACGACTACCCTCGCTCACTTCGCTTACTCGGTGCGGGGCGTCCGAGCCCACACGACCTACATGCGGGTCAGCCTACCGGTCACCGGGTGATACGGGTTAATCGAGGGTCGAACCGGGAGCTCTTCCAGCCGTTACGCGCTTTCGACGCCCACGAACGACTCTCGGAGGTACTCATGGACGGCCTGCTCGGGTACCCGGAAGGACCTTCCCACCCGGATCGCGGGCAGATGACCGGCGTGCACCAGGCGGTACACAGTCATCTTGGAGACTCGCATCACCGCGGCGACCTCCGCCACGGTCAGGAACTTGGCCTCGCTCAGAAGCCTTTCACCAGCAGCCATGTCACACCTGACCTTCCGCACATGTCGGACACCGGCTTCCCCTCCGGTGACTCCCTCTCGCATGTGCGCTCCTCCCCAGATTAGGGGCGGGTGATGCGAGTGGGGAAGAGGTGCCTCAACCGGCCTTTTTCAGCGACCATGCTCTTACCGTGACAGAGAAGCCCGATTGAGCACATAGCGCGTGAGCGGCCGGGGGCACCCCGCCGGCCCGGCACCCCGCCCGGCCGCCGCCGTCGCAGCCGCACCGCACGGCTCGCCCGGCGGGCGGGCGGAGCATCGCCCGCTCCGACCGGCCCGATGGCCTCCCTACCCAGTTGACCTACCCAGTTGACCTGCACCCCTAAGCGTCCCGACGGCGGCGGCGGCCTGCGCGGATCACACCGGACGATCACCCGGCGCCGCCTCAACGGCCGCCCCACGCCGGGCAGCTGACACCGTGTGGAGACCCGGCGGAACGAGGTGAAGAAGCAGTGACCGGATCATGGGCGACCCGCCCTCCTGAGCCGCGAGGAGAACGGCAGAGGCGTAGGCGGAATCGGGTCGTTATGTCGATAGATCGGCGCGCAGCCTGAGGGAGGCAGGCCCGGTCCGCCGCCGAAGGTCACCCCGCAATGTGGCGTAGAGGACCAGCAGTTGCCGGTGGTCACGCGGCCAGGCGAACGGCGCCCGACTACCGGAACCGCGCCTGGACCGCTCAGGGCAGCAGCCCGTGCAGCGGGTAGACGGCCCGCCGGGTCGCGAGGACGGCCTGGTCGACGGCGTTCGCCGGATCGTAACCGTCCTGCCAGCTCTGCCACCGCGGGACGCGCCCGTCCGTCATCCGCCGCGGCCCCTGCTGCCGGGTCAGCGCGTACACGGTCTGCCGCCACGTCTCCGGCACGGGCGCCTGCGGTTCGACGGGGGCGTGCGCCGCGGTGGCGACGAGGTGCGCCCAGATCCGCGGCACGACGTCCACGACGGCGTAGCCGCCGCCGCCGAGGGCGAGCCAGCGCCCCTCCGCGTGCTCGTGCGCCCAGGAGTGACAGGACTCCACGGCGGCGCGCTGGGCGTCGAGGCTGAGCGTGAGGTGCGCCAGGGGGTCCTCGAAGTGGGTGTCCGCGCCGTGCTGCGTCACCAGCACCTGGGGCCGGAACGCGGCCAGCAGCTCGGGAACGACGGCATGCAGCGCGCGCAGCCACGCACCGTCCGAAGTACCGGCAGGCAGCGCGACGTTGACGGCGCCCCCGGGCGCGCCCCGGCCGCCGGTCTCCTCGGGCCACCCGGTGCCGGGGAAGAGGGTGCGCGGGTGCTCGTGGAGGGAAATGGTGAGAACACGCGGGTCGTTCCAGAACGTGTCCTGGACGCCGTCCCCGTGGTGCACGTCCGTATCGAGGTAGACGACGCGCTCGGCTCCGCGTTCGAGAAGGCGGGCGATGGCGAGGGCGGCGTCGTTGTAGACGCAGAAGCCCGACGCCCGGTCCGGCATGGCGTGGTGGAGGCCGCCGGAGAAGTTCACGGCGTGCCCGGTGACGCCGCGCCAGACGTCGTCGGCACCGGCGACGGACTGGCCCGCGATCAACGCGGACACCTCGTGCATGCCCGCGAAGGCGGGGGTGTCGCCGGCGCCGATGCCGAACCGTTCGTCGGCCTCGGTGGGACGGCCCGAGGCGTGTCGCACGGACGCGAGATAGTCGGGGCGGTGCACGAGCCCGAGCGTGCCGTCCCCGGCCGCCAGCGCGGCGACGACATCGATGTGCTTGTCGAGGCCAAGCGCCTCCACCAGCCGCATCGTCAGGGTCAGTCGCACCGGGTCCATGGGGTGCCCGGGCCCGAAGTCGTACCGCGTGACGCCCTCGTCCCACATCAGCCGTGCCTCAGCGCTCATGAAGAACACGGTAGCGGAACGGCAGTGGGCCCGGGGGAAGGTAAAATCCTTTCCCCGGGGCCCACTTACCAATAATTGTCCGGCGGTGTCCTACTCTCCCACACGGTCCCCCATGCAGTACCATCGGCGCTGGAGGGCTTAGCTTCCGGGTTCGGAATGTAACCGGGCGTTTCCCCTCCGCCATGACCACCGGAACACTTTACAAGTGTTACAGCCGCCGGCTAAGAATTCACAGTGGACGCGAGCATCTGCGGACAAGCCCTCGGCCTATTAGTACCGGTCAACTCCACCCGTCACCAGGCTTCCATCTCCGGCCTATCAACCCCGTCGTCTACAGGGAGCCTT